>CALMZP010000148.1 GCA_937870635.1 uncultured Acidobacteriota bacterium
ACCGTTAACCGTTAACCGTTAACCGTTAACCGTTAACCGTTAACCGTTAACCGTTAACCGTTAACCGTTAACCGTTAGAGAGCGTAACCGGTCCGTCCAACGCGTCAAGCCGCCACGTCATCCTGAGGCGCGAAGACGCCGAAGGATCTCAAGATGCGATTGCCGTAGTTTGAGACCCTTCGTCGTCTTCGCGGCTCAGGGTGACGTCGGCACGATCCTCGCCAGCGCGAACCTCGGTTAACGGTTAACGGTTAACGGTTAACGGTTAACGGTTAACGGGTTCCCGCCCGACCGTTTATCATGCCATCCATCACCCATGCTTTCGCCTGACGAAACGCGGGTCCTCGTCGTCGAGGACAATGCGCTCGACCGGAAACTGCTCAACGTTCATCTCACGGCCCATGGCTATCAGCCGAGGATCGTGACGGACGGCGTGGAGGCGTGGGACATCCTCGACCACGCACCCGATTCCGTCGACGTCGTTCTCCTGGACCGTTCCATGCCGCGCATGGGCGGCCTCGAGCTCCTCGGCAAGATGAAGGCGCACCCGAAGCTGCGTCTCGTCCCGGTCATCCTGCAAACCTCCTCCGCTGCGCAGGAAGACATTCTCGAAGGATTGCGGGCCGGGGCTTACTACTACCTCACGAAGCCGTGGGACCCCGACGTCCTCATCGCCGTGGTGCGGACCGCGGCGGCGGATTACGTCGAGATCCGTGAGCTGCAGGATCAGCTGCGCAAAGGCCTCAAGAGCCTTCGGCTGCTGCGCGAAGCCGTGTTCACGCTGCAGACCATCGCACAGGCCAAGGACATCGCGGCGATCATGGCCAACACCTGCCCCGATCCGCCGACCGCCGTGATCGGCCTGACCGAACTGCTCCTCAACGCCATCGAGCATGGCAACCTCGGCATCACCTACGACGAGAAGTCGAAGATGACGACGAAGGAAGAGTGGTATGCCGAGGTGGAACGGCGTCTGGCGTTGCCGGAGAACTCGGTGAAGAGGGTCGAGCTGCACTACCAGCGCACCGTTGACGAGATCCGTTTCGTGATCCGCGATGCCGGGAGCGGCTTCGACTGGAAGCGCTTCTTCGAGATCGGCCCGGAGCGCGTGTTCGATGCGCACGGCCGCGGAATCATCATGGCGCGAGCGCTGAGCTTCTCAACCGTGGAGTACCGGGGCCGTGGCAATGAGGTTCTGGCCACGATCAAGCTCGCGGCGTGACCCCTCTGTCATCCCGAGCGTGAGCGAGGGGACCTGGGGAGCGGGCGGCACCAGGCATGAGGTTCGCGCCACCCGAACCCCCAGGTCCCTCGCTACGCTTGGGATGACACGTTTTCCGAGTGCCGCGCCCTCGGTTTCTTTTCTTCTCCCTCCCGCATCCAACCACCATGCGAATTGATCCGCGGTGGTGGCAGATCGGATCCCTGGCATCGCTCCTCACCTGGGGAATGCTCGTCCTCCACTTCGACGTGACGCCGGCGCGGGTCGCCGCGATCCTCGCCGCGGCGCTTGCCACGCAGTGGACGGCATCGCGGATCGCGGGCATCGCCTTCGAGTGGAAGAGCGCCGTCATCTCCGGCCTCGGCATCTCCTTCCTGCTTCGCAGCAACGCGCCGTGGCTCCTGATCGCGGCGATCGTCATCGCCGTGGCCAGCAAGTTCATCGTGCGATGGGACGGAAAGCACGTCTTCAACCCGACGAACGGCGCGATGGTCCTGATGATGCTCCTGACCGATCGAGTCTGGGTCTCGCCTGGCCAGTGGGGCTCGACGGCATTCATCGCGTTCTTCGTGCTGTGCGCGGGAGGGCTCGTGGTCTACCGCTCCGCCCGCAGCGATGTGACGATCGCCTTTCTAGCGTTCTGGGCCTCCATCGTCCTCGGCCGCAGCCTGATCCTCGGCGACCCCCTGGCCGTGCCACTCCATCGCCTCGAGAACGGCACGCTCCTGATCTTCGCCTTCTTCATGATCTCGGATCCCAGGACCACTCCCAACTCGCGCACGGGACGCATCCTGTTCGCATTGCTCGTAGCCATCGGGGCGTGGTTCGTCCAGTTCCGTCTCTTCCGGACGAACGGCCTGCTCTGGTCTCTCGCCGCGGCCTCGCCGCTCGTTCCACTCATCGACCGTTACCTGCCGTCGGCACGCTTCGACTGGCGGCCGCATTTCAAGGAGATTTCCATGCAACGCGCAGCCATTTCCCTCGTCCTCGTCTTCTCGCTGGCTCTCGCACCGTCCGCGTCGGCGTTCTGCGGCTTCTACGTCGCCAAGGGCGACGCGAGGCTGTTCAACAAAGCTTCTCAGGTCGTTCTCGTCCGCGATGGCGACCGAACGGTCATGACGATGGCCAACGATTACAGGGGGGACCCGAACGAATTTGCCGTCGTCATTCCTGTCCCGGCTGTGCTCGAGCGCAGCCAGATCCGCGTGACGGACAAAGCACTGATCGATCACCTCGACGCCTACTCGGCGCCGCGCCTCGTCGAGTATCACGACGACGATCCCTGCCGCCCGCGCGTGCTCGAAGCCATGAAGATGAGCGGAGTGGCCGCGCCGCGGGCTTCGTCCGTGTCAAGCCGGCGGGAAAGGTCGCTGGGCGTGACGATCGAAGCGCGCTACACAGTCGGCGAGTACGACATCCTCATCCTGTCGGCGAAAGAGTCGAGAGGCCTGACGACCTGGCTCACCGAGAACGGCTATCGCCTCCCGCCCGGAGCGCGTGACGTCCTCGGCTCGTACATCGGCCAGAACCTCAAGTTTTTCGTCGCCAAGGTCAACCTCAAGGAACAGTCGCGCCTCGGCTTCAACTACCTCCGCCCTCTGCAGATCGCCTTCGAATCACCGAAGTTCATGCTGCCCATCCGCCTCGGCACCGTGAACGCCGATGGCGCTCAGGAGCTGTTCATTTACGCCCTCACGCGAAAGGGCCGCGTGGAGTCGACGAATTACCGCACCGTGAAGCTCCCCTCCGACATGAACCTGCCGGTCTCAATTCGCGAGCGCTTCGGCGACTTCTACCGGGCGATGTTCAGCGAGCAGGTGCGGAAACATCGCATGAGCACCGTCTTCCTCGAGTATGCGTGGGACATGAACTGGTGCGACCCCTGCGCCGCGGATCCGCTCACCGCCGACGAGCTGCGCGGCCTGGGGGTCTTCTGGATTCAGGCTTCAAAGGGCCGCGGCCAGGCCGCCGAGGTCTTCGTCACACGTCTGCACGTCCGCTATGACGCGGAGCACTTTCCCGATGATCTCGTGTTCCAGGAGACCGGCGACCGGTCCAACTTCCAGGCGCGATACGTCCTGCACCATGTCTGGGCCGGCGAATCGAAATGCGCGGCGGCGGCCGAGTACGCCCGTATGGTCGCCACTCGGCAGTCCGAAGAAAGGGCGAATCTCGCCGAACTGACGGGATGGCGCGACAGGAAGCCGATCAAGCCCGTTCGGGAGAAGAAGTGGTGGGAGTGGTAGGGGAAACGATGACGTCATCTCCGGTACAGCGTCGCCGTCGAGAGCGTGGAGATCTCGTGATAGACGATGCGGACGGACCCTACCTCCATGACGTCGCCGTCGGCCAGATCGACGGTGCCTTCCACCCGCACACCCTCGTGGAACGTGCCGTTCTTGCTTTGCATGTCCTCGATCGTCGCTCGTGACTCCGTGATCACGACGACGGCGTGATGGGGCGAGATCGTTCTGTCGTCGATGCGGACGGCGGCGGTGACATCGCGGCCGATGATGTTACGTCCGGCAAACAGACATGCCTCCCCGTTGTCCCAGACGAGCCGTGCGACCGTCCCTGCCTGACTCGCTGGCGGCTTGGACAGCGGCGTGCCGCAGAACGCGTAACCGAATGCGTCGACGGTTCGAATGTACCTGGGTGCGTTCGCATCATCATCCAGCGCTCGCCGCAGCTCGTTCACGACGCTGGCAAGGTTCGAGTCAGCGACAAAAGTCGAGGGCCACACGCGGTCGAGGATCTGGGATTTCGACAGCGCGTTCGGACCCGCCTCGATCAGCAGCTGTAGGAGTTGCAGGGCCTTCGGAGAAAGACGCACTTCCTCGCCGCCCCGAAAAAGCTGGCGCCGATCAAAGTCGATCCGAAATGTCTCGAAATCGAGAAACATGGCCGATCACCCGGTTTGCCAAGCACGCCAACCGAGTGGATCCTATCTGAATCCACTGAACAGGGTTACTCAGGGGCCGTAAACTTCAGGCGAGGATTGATCCCCGAACAAGGCGGCACACGATCGCCTGGAGTTTATACAGTCAGATGCGACCCCAAGCCCTGCAGTGGGACCCTCTACACCTTCGGGACGGGAACCACGATTAGCCGGTAAACCTTGTGATCCGCCTCGATGATCGCGGCGGCGCCCGGCCCGCGCGGTTTGATGGAGCCGAGGACCTCGCCGTGAACGGAGGTGGCGAAGGCGGCCAGCGCTTCGATCGCGTTCGTGGCCCGCACGCGGTGACGCGTCGAGTGTGCTCCGATGACGTCGTCGCCGTTCTCGTCCACGATGAGTTTTCGCTCGATGATGAAATCCAGGGCCTTCACGACCCTAGGTTCGATCGGGTGGCGTCGTCCCGGCGTTGCTGGAGCGTCAGCGATACGTGATTTCGAGGATGTTCCGTGTGATTTTCGGTACGAGCGTCAAGTCCCGCGCCTGCCCGCGGGTGAAAATCACCAGAACGAATTTCTGCCCGCCGGGCAGTTCGACGTATGCCGCATCGTGTCTCACTTCGCTGGTCCATCCCGCCTTCGACCACAGCTTCGAGCCGGCCGGGAGCGCCTCACCGATGAATTCCTTCACCTGGTTTTCGTCCTCACGAACCGGATCGAGCTGACGATGGAGAAGCTCCATCATCGCAGTGGATCCCGGAGCGCGGCCACGCGCGATCCACAACATCAGCGCGGCGGTGTCGTTGGCGGTGAGCCGGTTGCGGTTCACGCGCTTCTCGCCGAGGAGCTGGAGCTCGCGTCCGTAGGGACCGAAGCTCCAGGGCTTCATCATGGCGCTGATGTCGTAGCCTAGCTTTGAGAAGTGGCGATTGATGTTGCGGCGCCGTTCCGTGAAGCGGCGCAGCGACCGTCCCTGCAATTCTTCTCCTGGGCAGGTGTCCGCGAGGATGTCGACCAGATACGCCGTCGCATCGTTGTCCGACACGACGATCATCTCCTTCAGTGCTCGATCCACGTCGCCGAGGCTCTGCTGTTTCTGCAGGTAGATGTCGGCCATGAAGAAAATCTTGATCACCGACGCCGGATAGAACGGGACGTCGCCATTGAAGTCGGCGCGGCCACCGTTCAAGTCGATGAGACTGATGGCCAGGTCTTCCCGCTCGAGCTTCGGAAATTCAGCAAACGTCTGCTCAGCCGCGGCGCGCAGCTTCTGTTCGAGTGCCGCGTCCACAGGCCATCCGCGGAACTCGCGATAGTCGGCGCTGACGGAAACCGCGGCGAGGAGGAGCAGCAAGGATACGGATAGACGGCGCATCGTTCTCATTTTGGATTTTGGATTTTGGATTTTGGATTGCGAGTTCATCTGGATTGGCTTTCAATCCAAAATCGAAAATCGCAAATCCAAAATCGATTCACTTCCACGCCCGGATCCGCTCCGCCATCTTCTCCGGCGTGAATCCCAGCTCCTCCGCGATGCGCTCGTACGGCGCAGAGGCTCCGAAGCGGTCGATCCCGATCACCAGCGCGTCGTGACTCACATACTTGTACCAGCCATCGGAGCGCCCGGCCTCGATCGCCACGACCCGGCTGCGGTTACCGAGGACGGAGTTCTGGTAGTCAAGATCTTGACGATCAAAGAGGTTCAGGCTCGGTGCCGACACGACGCGCACGCTCGTCCCCTCTTTCCTGAGCAGGTCCGCCGTCTTGACGGCCAGCGGCACCTCGGATCCCGTCGCGACGAGGGTGATGTCGCCCTCGCGGTATCCATTGAGAAGATACGCGCCGCGCATCACGTCCTGCGGGTCGAATGACTCGTCGCGCGGAATCGGATCGATCTTCTGTCTCGTCAGCACGATCGCTCCCGGTCCCTCGGCGTGCTTCACCGCCCATGCCCACGCCATCGCCACCTCGGCGCCATCAGCCGGGCGCCACACGGTGAGGTTCGGGATCAGCCGCAGCGCCCACAGGTGCTCGACCGGCTGGTGCGTCGGGCCGTCTTCGCCCAGAAACACCGAGTCGTGCGTGTAGACGAAGATCGAGGGGATGTTCATCAGTGCGGCGAGCCGCACCGCCGGCCGCATGTAATCGGAGAAGATGAGGAACGTCGCGCCGTAGCAGCGGAACGATCCGTACAGGGTCATGCCGTTGACGATCGCTCCCATCGCGTGCTCGCGAATCCCGAAGTGAAGATTGCGACCCCTGAATACGTCGAGCGCTGGATGCTTCCCTTCGGTACCCTTGCCTCGCTCGATGCTTCCCGCCTCTTTGATGAGCGTCGACGTCGACGGTGCCAGGTCGGCGGAACCGCCGACGACGAACGGCGCTACCGTGGCGAGTTTCTGGATCACCTGCCCTGACAGAGCGCGCGTTGCCGCGGCCTTGTCCGATTTCCCGGCAGCGAGCAGCGTCGCCTCGAATCCGTCCGGCACATGCTGCGACCAGTACCGATCCCATTCCTCGGCCAGCTCCGCATTCCGCGATCGCCACTCGGAGAATGATTTCTCCCATTTCTTCCGCTCGCGCGCCTGCTTCTTCGTCTTCCGCGCAAACTCGGCACGCACTTCGTCCGAGACGTAGAACGCCGGCTCGGCCGGCCAGCCCAGAGCGGCCTTCGTCGCCTTCACCTCGTCTGATCCGAGAGGCTCACCGTGCGCGCGCGCCGTTCCGTGAAACTTCGGGCTTCCCCATCCGATGATCGTCTTCGCGATGATCAGAGAGGGCCTGTCGGCCACCTTCTGCGCCTTTTTGATCGCTTTGCGGATCGCATTGCGGTCGTGACCGTCGATCGTCTGCGTGTGCCAGCCGGCGGACTCGAAGCGCTTCTTCACATCTTCAGAGAACGCCAGGCGCGTCTCGCCTTCGATGGAGATGTTGTTGTCGTCGTAGAAGTAGATGAGGTTGCCAAGGCCGAGGTGACCGGCGAGTGACGCCGCCTCGGAGCTGATGCCTTCCATGAGGTCGCCGTCGGAACAGATCGAATAGATGTAGTGATCGACTGGCGAGAAAGCCGTATCCGTGTTGAAGCGGGCGGCCATCATCTTCGCCGCCAGCGCCATCCCGACGCCGTGTGCGAAACCCTGTCCCAGGGGTCCGGTGGTGACTTCGATGCCGGCAGCGTGGCCGTATTCGGGATGACCCGCCGTCCGCGATCCCCACTGCCGGAAATCCTCGAGCTCCTCGGTCGTCATCTCCGGATAGCCGGTGAGGTGCAGGAGCGAGTACAGAAGCATCGAGGCGTGACCGGCCGAGAGGATGAACCGGTCGCGATTTTTCCAGCCGGGGTGCAGCGGGTCGTGACGGAGGAACTCGGTCCACAGCACGAAGGCCATGTCGGCCATGCCCATGGGTGTTCCTGGATGTCCCGAGTGGGCCTTTTCCACCGCGTCGACGGCGAGGAACCGGATGGTGTTGACGCACTGCTCCTCGAGCTTGTCTTTGGTGCCCATCCGCGGCTGGTTGCTCTCTTCCGCGACGGCAATCGCGGTGGCGCCCTCGCGGGCGCTCTCGGGAATGTCCTGACCCATCGGTTCCTCCGTAAATGCTGGCCTTCGGACGAAGACCGCGCAGGGCGGTGGATTATACTCGGCGGAAATTTCCAACCAGCGTGCGCGGGAGAGCGAATGCCGACTGACGAAGTGGTCACCGTCAAGGGGACGCCGGTCCGCAGCCTTCAGAAATTCATCGAAGCGGACCTGACGCCGGAGCAGAGGGAGAAACTGTTTCAAGCGCTGCCGCCGGAGCCGGCCGCGCGATTCAAATCGGCCATCCTCCCAACCGAGACCATCCCGGTTCATCTTCTCAACAAGGTGACCGAGGAAGCGGCACGGGTGAAGGGCGAGCCGCTCGAGAAGTTTGCACGGCGCGCCGGACGCGAGGGCGCGAACGACGCCGTGAAGGGAATCTACCGGTTCTTCGCGCTGGTCCTCACGCCTCCCGCACTCCTTTCGAAGGCCGGACAGATGTGGAGCTCGATTTACAACCGCGGGCAGCTGAAGGTCTCAGACCAGACGGCGAACAGCGCCCGCATCGCACTGGTCGATTTTCCGTCCGAGCTCGCGGGATGCCTGCGGTTCACAGGCTGGATCGACCGCATGGCGGAATTGACCGGCGCGAAGGATATCAAAGTGGAACAGGTCAAGTGCTTCAGCAAGGGCGACAAGCACTGTGAGTGGACGATCACGTGGAAATGAGAACGAGATGAACAAACTTTTTCCGATGCATTCCGATCACCCTCTGTTCCGCTATTTCACGGACGAAGAGAGGCAGCGCATCGAGCGCATCAGTGAGTTGAAAGAAGTACCCGAGGGGCGCTTCCTGATCCGGGCCGCCGATTACGACTCGAGGCTGTTCACGGTCGAGAACGGACATCTCGACATCCTCGCCATCCGTGACGGCAAAGAGACCGTGGTCGCCACGGTCGGTCCGGGCGATGTCCTGGGCGAAGTGGCTTTCATCGACGACTCGCCGCGCTCGGTCTCCGTGCGCGCCGGCGAAGAGAACGTGACCGTCCGCGCGTGGGATAAGCGAACGCTGTCCGAAGCGCTGGCCTTCGAGCCGCAGCTGCTGGCAAAGTTCGCGGTGGCCATGAGCGAGCTGCTGGTGGAGCGCCTGCGGGATACGGCACGGCGCGTGTAAGGAGTGCGAGCATGAGCTTCGATCAGAAAAACGTCGTTTCCCTTCTCAACAAGATCGTGGAGATGGAGCTGGCGGGCGTCGTCCGCTACACCCACTATTCGTTCATGGTCTTCGGATACAACCGCATTCCCATCGTCTCCTGGCTGCGCGAGCAGGCCACCGAATCCATGGGCCACGCCCAGCAGGCCGGCGAGATCATCACCGCCCTCGGCGAGCATCCCTCCCTCGGCATCGGCCCGCTGCTGGAGACGCACAAACACGATGTCGGCGACATCCTTCGCGAGGCACTCGACAACGAGCGCGCCGGCATCCAGCTCTACAAGGACCTGCTCGCCGCGGTCGAGGGCAAGTCCGTGTGGCTCGAGGAGTACGCGCGCAGCATGGTCATGCAGGAAGAGATGCACGCGTTCGAAGTCGACAAGATGCTCCGCAAGCCGGGCGACATCAAATCGTTCAAAGCGTAGCGAGCTGCTCCCGCGGGTAGGCCTTCGGGTCTACCTTCGGGTGCGCTTCTTTGACCTTCCCCTGCTCGTCGATCAGGTATGCGACGCGGCGCGCGTACTCGTCCTTCGGACTGTCACAGGCGCCGTAGTGCATCCCGATCTTCCGGTCGGTGTCCGAGAGAAGCTTGAACGGGAAGCGGCCCCGGTCAGCGAAAATCCTGTTCTCTTCGAGAGAATCAAAGCTGACGCCGAGGATCTCGGCGTTTTTTTCCTTGTACTTCGGCGAGAGGTCCCGGAACCCGGCACCTTCGGTCGTTCAGCCGGATGTGCCGGCCTTCGGATAAAACCAGAGGACGACTTTCTTCCCGCGAAGGTCGGAGAGCTTCACCCGGCTGCCATCGTGGGCGGTTGCTTCGAAATCAGGGGCAGGATCACCAGGCGTGAGCATCGATGCACCTCCCGTGAGGGTCTTCCAGACGTAGCGAAATGCGCCGGTAAGGGACATGAAGCGACATCATAGACGAAGGATGAAGGATGAAGGATGAAGGGACCTCAACCGCTGTCATCCTTCATCCTTCATCCTTATCGAGGATGAGGCCACGTCCGAGGCGGTCCGCTTCGATCTTCATTCGCCAGCTCGAGATTGTCCGCCGGCAGCGTCGAATAGCCGTTCCGAGAGCCGACGTGGTAGACCACCATGAACGTGAAGACCGGGCTCGAATGGTTCGGAACGAGGAGGATCGTCATCCCGTTCGACTTCAGCCGGTACTGAGTGATGCCGCGGAACGTCTCCACCTCCTCGACATTCGGGGGGAGCTGGGCAACGGCGCTCAGCGCGCAGAGAAACATTACCGCCAGAGTGATGAGTCGTCGCATTTCCTTCATCCTTCCGCCTTCATCCTTCATCCTTCACTTCATCCACTCGAACGTCATGTAGTGATCGCCGTTCATTCCGAGGCGGCGATACACGTCCTGGGCGGCGGTGTTGGTGCGGTCGACGTAGAGACGGATACCTTTCACCGATTCGTTGCTCTCGGCGATCCGCTTCACGTGTTCGTACAGGCCGGCGTAGACCCCTTTGCGGCGGTCCTCGGGACGCACGTACACGCTCTGGATCCACCAGACCATGCCATTGCGCCAGTCGCTCCACTCGAACGTGATCATCAGCGACGCGATGAGGTCGGGCCCTGACTCAGCCACGAAGTAACGGCCCAGGTTGCGGTCTTCGAAGACCGCCTCCACGCCACGGGTGCAGACGTGGCGGTTGAGCGTCATGTTCTCGGTTTCCTTCGCCATGGCGATCTGGAAATCGACGATGTCGAGGGCGTCCCGGCGGTTGGCGTCGCGGTAGAGGATGTCTGCCATACAGCGCAGACGATATCCCGAAAATCGAATACGCTTCGGGGCGCTTGACCGAACGCCGCGCCACCCATCGGGCCCTCCTCCTCATGTTCGCGTCGGCGGCGATGTTCGGAGCCATGGCCTTTGCGGCCAAGCTCGCCTCGGCCCGACTGTCCGGACCGCAGGTGGCGATGATCCGCTTCGCCGTAGGACTCCTACCCGTTCTGCTGATTCCGCACGCGCGGCGTCTGGCGACGAAGTTCGAGCGGGTCGACCTCCTTCTCTACCGGGGCCTGTTCGGCGGAACGGCGGTACTCCTCTATTTCATCGCCATCGCGCACACGAGCGTCGGCGTGGCCACACTGCTCAATTACACGGCACCCGTGTGGTCAGGGATCTTCTCGATGGTGTTCATCGGCGAAAAGTTCAGTCCGAAGGTGCTGATCGCCCTTCCGGTCGCATTCACCGGCGTGCTCCTCGTCGTCAATGCCAACGCTCGCCCGGGCGATGTCCTCGGCTTCGGCCCATGGGAACTCTGCGCGGCGCTGTCGGCAGTCGCCTCCGGCGCCGCCGTTACGGCGATGCGCGCGGCGCGGCGCGGGGAGAACTCGTGGTCGGTATACGGAAGCTTCTGCCTGCTCGGGCTTCTCGTGACGATGCCGCTCGGCATCTTCACGTGGAAACATCCCGTCGGCCACGAATGGCTGGCGCTGGCGCTGGCGTCGCTGCTGGCGATCGGCGCGCAGCTCACGATGACGTTCAGCCTGCGATGGGTGGACGCGATGACGGTCGGCGTCATCTCCCAGTTCGCCGTCCTCATGTCAATGGCCCTCGGCGCGATGTTCCTCAACGAAGTGATCACGGGAATGGAGGCGCTGGGGTCACTCCTGACGATCAGCGGCGTCGTCGGCGTGGTCTACATTACGTCGCTGACGAAGCCGAAGGCCGCGGCGGAGCAAGTGGTTCCGGAGGCGTGAAGCGGCGCGGTCCACTGTCATCCCGGCGTGAGCGAGGGATCCGGGGGCCGGGTGGCGCCAACATCATGCCTCGTGCCGCCCATCCCCCAGGTCCCTCGCTCACGCTCGGGATGACACGCTTTTTCCGCCCATGGCCTCGATGCCGCGGTCGAGGGCTTCCTCGAACGTGCCGAAGATCTCGAAACCGGCCTTCCCGGAGCGCTCGAGGGCTCGCGCCGGCTGCTCGCGCACTTCGGTGAAGAAGACGATCGTTCCTTCGTGCCGCGATTTCTTCACCAGCTGATCGAGAGCGTGGATGCCGGTGGCATCGATTGCCGGGACGTTGCGCATGCGCAGGATGAAGACCCGCGGCGGCCGGCCCAGCTCCGACATCACGTCCTTCAGCTTGTCGGCCACGCCAAAGAAGAACGGCCCGTTCACTTCATAGACATCGATGCCCGGCGGGATCTCGCGGCCGTGCAGCATGCGCTTCTTCTTCCTCACCTGCGTGATCTCGTCCGGGTCTTCCGCGGTCCGGTCCGTCACTTCGGCGGTGAGGCCTTCGATATTGGTGATTTCCGCCATGCGGCGCATGAAGAGCAGAGCCGCGGCCACGATTCCCACCTGCACCGCGACGGTGAGGTCCACGAAGATCGTCAATCCGAATGTGAGCAGCAGCACCACCAGGTCGCTGCGCGGAGCCCGAAGCAGTCCGGCGAACGACTGCCATTCGCTCATGTGAAATGCGACGACCACGAGGATAGCGGCCAGCGCCGCGAGCGGCACCATCGCCGCCCAGCGTCCGAGCATGAGGAGGATCAGCAGCAGCGTCACGGCATGAACCATCCCGGCCAGGGGCGTTCGACCGCCGGAGCGGATGTTCGTCGCCGTCCGCGCGATCGCCCCCGTCGCGGGAATGCCGCCGAAGATCGGGGAAAAGATGTTCGCCACTCCCTGGGCGACCAGCTCCATGTTCGACTTATGACGCGTCCCGATCATGCCGTCTGCGACGACGGCGGACAGCAGCGACTCGATCGCCGCGAGCAGCGCGACGGTCAGCGCCGGTGAGATGAACTGTTTCCACTGATGCCACGGAATGTCGGGCCAGCGCGGCATCGGGAGCGATGACGGCACGCCTCCGAAGCGCGAGCCGATGGTCTCGACCGGCAGGTCGAAGAGTTGCACGACAGCCGTCGCCAGTAGCATCGCCACGAAAGGACTGGGAACCATCTTCGAGAATCGTGGCCATACCAGGAGAACGATCAGCGTGCCGGTGGCGATGAGCGTCGTCGGCAGATGGATCGTGCCGATCTTCTCGGCGTACGCGACCCACTTGTCCATGAACTCCGGAGGAACCTCTCCCATCTTCAGGCCGAAGAAGTCCTTGATCTGCGACGAGAAGATGATCACCGCGATGCCGGAGGTGAAGCCTGTCACGACTGGATACGGGATGAACTTGATGAGGCCGCCGAGCTTCGCGAGCCCGAGGATGACGAGGAACGCGCCCGCGAGAACGCTGATGATGACCAGCCCCTCGTAGCCGTACTTGTGGACGATCCCGTAGACGATGACCACGAAGGCACCCGTCGGCCCGCCGATCTGCACGCGGCTGCCGCCGAGGAGCGAGATCAGGAAGCCGGCGACGATCGCGGTGTAGAGGCCGCGCTCGGGCGGCACACCCGAAGCGATCGCGAACGCGAGCGCGAGCGGCAACGCCACGACTCCGACGACGACACCGGCGATGACGTCGCGCGTGACGCCGTCGCGGGTATACCCCTCGCGGAAGCAGACGATGGATTTGGGAAGAAAGTCCAAGCTTCTTGCTGCGATTATCGCACCTCGAACCTCACCGTCAGCTCAAACCACGTGTCGACAGGCTGTCCGCGCAGCGTCCCGGGCGCGAATGTCCACTGCTGCACGGCGTCGATCACGGACTGGTTGAAGGGAGCCCACGAGCTCGTGATCACCTGCGGATCGCGGATCCGGCCTGTCCGGTCGATCACACAACGAACCGTGACGACGGCCGTCTTGCGAGCCGGCACAAACGCTGATGGGTAGCGCGGCTCGACGCGGCGAAGGACCTTCGCGGCGCGCACCTCGCCTCCCGGAACGAGCGGCCCGCCATCTCCCGGAGTACCCGTTCCGACGCCCGGATCATCGCCGATGCCCCCCGGCTGACCCAGCGGATGGCCCCCTCCGCCCTCACCCGTTCCCGTGTCACCACCCGCCGGGATCACGTCGGTTCCGGCGCCCGGCGTCGACAGCACCGGCGTCTCGTCCGGGATTTCGGCCGGCGCGGTCACTTCCTGCGGTTGTGGCTCTCGGGGCGGCGGCGTTACCCGCGGCTCCGGTTTCGGCTGCGCTTTCGGCGGCGGACCGCCCGGCCCGAATTCCGCAGGGAGAGCTACCGGTGTCATTGGCCGATAGATCTCCATCTGATCGGGCGACTGCTCGGGAAACTCGACCGCGGCGATGCTCATCGCCACGGCGCCGAGGGCGACGGCGGTGTGGATGGCCACAGAAGCGGTAAGGAGACCGAAACGGCGGGGAGCGGCGATGCTGCGGGAACGAACGAGCGAAGTGTCGAACATGGCAGTGCCTCCTGGAAGTTGGACACGGCATCCGCCTCAGGAGAAACTACCGGGGTGACCAAGAAGCTGATCCGCGATCCACAGCTCGACGACCTCGTGCGGGAGCTCAACCAGACCGGCGGTCGGACCGAGAGATTCGCAGACGACCGGACGGAGACGCCTGCCGGCGAACCGCCGCCCGGTGATGTCCCTGCCGGAAACGACCTGGAGCCGCTCCTCGGCGAGATGCTCCGGCGCGGCGCCAGCGACCTTCTCCTGACCGCGGGCTCGCCGCCGGTCTTCCGCCTGGGTGGCGTCCTGACGCGCAGCACGAGCGCACCCCTTTCCAATGACGAGATCCACTCGCTCTTCGCGCCGATCGTGACCGGCCGTCTCAATGCTCGCCTGAACGACGAAGGTGCGATCGACTTCTCGCTGCGCCTCAGCGCGCAGGTGTCGGAGGAGAACCGTCGTGCGCATCGCTTCCGTATCAACGTTCATCGCCAGCGCGGCACGCTGGCAGCCGCGATCCGCGCCCTTCCGACCGAGATCCCTACACTCGCGCAGCTGAATCTTCCCCAGTCCCTCGCTGAGCTGGTGAAGCCGTCGCGCGGCCTCGTCCTCATCTGCGGTCCCACCGGTGCCGGCAAATCGACCACCCTCGCCGCCCTCCTCGGCGAGATGAACAAGAACGAAGCCCGGCACATCATCACGATCGAAGACCCGGTCGAATATGAGCACCGCAATATGAAATCGGTGATCGAGCAGGTGGAAATCGGACGCGACTCGCCGACGTTCGCCGGCGCACTGCGCGCGGCGTTGCGGCAGGATACGGACGTGATCCTGGTCGGCGAGATGCGCGACCTGGAGACGATGGCAACCGCGGTGACCGCGGCCGAGACGGGACATCTCATCCTTTCGACGCTCCACACGAGCGACGTCGCGAGCGCCATCAATCGAGTCGTCGACGTCTTCCCGCCGGAACAGCAGGCCCAGATCCGCAACCAGCTCGCGCTCGCGCTCAACGCCATCGTCGTGCAGCACCTCATCCCACGAAAGGATGGACAGGGACAGGTCGTCGCGGTCGAGTTGCTGCTCGCGAATCCGGCGGTGCGCAATCACCTGCGCAACAACAAACTGCAGAATCTCGCAAGTGAAATCACGCTCGGCAAGCGCGCCGGGATGATCTCCCTGGAGGATTCACTCTCGCGGTTCGTCCAGCAGGGTCTGATCACGATCGAAGATGCGCGAGCGCGATCGGCGCGGCCCGACGAGCTCGAGTCGGTCATGCGGCTGACGTGACGTGGCGCCTGGAGCCGCGGGCGACCTCGCCCGCGAATTGCAGGCAGAGTGGCACGCAGGCGTTCGAACGCCGCGGCGATGTCGGCGGCCGCCCCGGGATGGAGGCGTTCACCACCCGATCCCGTAATCCTCCCCATGGTTCGACGACCCGCCCCAGAATGTGCCGTGCTTCCAGTCGAACTGGATGGCGTTGATCGGGCCTGAGGTTCGCGGCGAATCGGTGATCGTGTAGCCCATCTTCTGCAATTCGCCGCGGACCCAGGGAGGCGTCGACTCGTGCACGAGCAGCTGACCGGGCCGCGATTTGTGATCGCCGAGCCACGTCTTCATCTGCGAGCTGTTGATGTTCGCCGCCTCGGTCGCCTGCTGGACGGTCATCCCGAATTCGACGACGTTGAGGAAGAACTGCAGGAGGTTCTGGTCCTGCGTGTCCCCACCCTGCACCGCGAACGCGAGATAGGGCGCGCCATCCTTCATGGCCAGACTCGGTGTGAGCGTGACGTGCGGGCGCTTCCCCGGCTCGATCACATTGAAGGGATTCTCGTTGCGGTCGATCGTGAAGCTCTGCGCACGCTGGCTGAGGCCGATGCCGGTGCGACCGGCGACGACCGCGGGGATCCAGCCGCCGCTCGGAGTCATCGACACCACCCACCCTTCCTTGTCGGCGGCGACGACCGACGTCGTCCCGATGTCGGGATCGCGCTCCCCCCCGCCATCGCTCTTCGCCGTCTTCTTCAAAAGATCGAGGTATGGATTCTTCGAACGCTGATACGGGTAGGGATCACCCGGCCCGGCATTCGCGTCGTTGCGATTCGGATCGATCTGCTTCGCACGCTCGGCCGCGTACTCCTTCGACAGCAGTCCCAGCACCGGCTCTTCGGGTGGAAAGTATGGGTCGCCGTAGTAGAAGTCGCGATCCGCGAAGGCGAGGTTCATCGCCTGGTAAATCGTATGGATGTAGCGCGAGCTGTTGTAGCCCATGGCGCGCAGATCGAAGTTCTCGAGAATGTTCAGCGCCTGAAGCATCACCGGACCCTGCGTCCAGACGGTGAGCTTGTAGACGTCCACTCCCTTGTACGTCGTCTTCACCGGCTCTTCGGTCTTCACCCGCCATTTCGACAGATCTTCCATCGTGAAGAGGCCGCCCTGTTCGCGCGTCGAGCGGACGATCTCCTCCGCGATGTCACCTTTGTAGAAGCGATCGTATGCGGCGTAGATCGCTTCTTTGCGGCTGCGCCCGCGCCTGAGCGCCTGCTGCTCGGTCTCGACCAGTTTGCGCAGCGTCGCGGCGAGATCGGGCTGCCGGAAGATCGAGCCCGGCTCAGGAGCTTCGCGACTGGAGGGGACGGCGCCCGTGACGACACGGTCGTGGTCGGGGGTCGCGGAGGTGGAAGTTGATGGGGATGACGTAGACGACGGCGCGGGCGAGGCCGCCCGCGCTCCACTTAGAAACAACGCGCGCGAATACGGCCACTGCTTCAGCCAGTTTTTCTGGCGCTCCATCGTATCGGCTGCCTGCGCTTCGATCGGATAGCCGTCAGCCATCTCGATCGCCGGCGCCAGAACATCTTTCAGCGACAGCTTTCCGTACTCGGCAACCATGACCATGAGGCCGCCGGGTGTGCCGGGTGTGACGGCAGCCAGCGGTCCGTACTCGGGTGGATAGGCGAGGTTTTTCGACCGATAAAAATCCGGCGTGGCTCCTGACGGTGCGGCGCCGAGCGCATTGATGCCAACGATCTTTTTCGTATTCGGGTTGTAGATGAGCGCCTGCGTCTCCCCTCCCCATCCGAGGGTGTCCCACATCGTGCAGGTGGCGGCGAGCATGGCGGCGGCGGCATCGACGGCATTGCCACCCTTCTGAAAAGTCATCGCGCCAGCGGTCGCGGCAAGCGGCTTGCCGGTGATCGCCATCCAGTGACGGGCGTGAAGTGGCGGTTTCTGCGTGCGTTGGCCGAAAAGCGGAAATGCGACGAGAAAAACGATCAGCAAGCGCGCAATTTGCATCTGGCGAATATAGCCTCATTCTTGCAGTCTTCCCCGGATGAAAGGACTGATCAGTAATGGCAAAACGAACCTCGCTACTGCAGCGCGCAGCTTCGTCTCTGGCAAACGCTCTCACCCGCAGGGGTAAAACGAAATCGAGTGGCTCCGCGCAGGCGAAAGCCGGGAACGGGAACGGATCCGCGTCGAAGCAGCCGCGACGGATACGCCGGGAAGCCGACATCCCTCTCGCTCAGATCGATCAGACTTACTCACCGAATCAGACGAGTCTGAAGGGACCGTTCCGGGCATCCGGCGCCGATCACTCCAGCGATCAGGAGTATGCGCGCGGCTATTCGGACGATCGCTGGAACGACGAAGATCGGTATACGAACAAGTCGGGCGATCCGCGCATCGGAACCCACGGCCGTACGTACGAACCGGGAGAAAAGGAGTAATTCGATGGAACAGTTCACACCAGCAACCGGAAACACCGCCAATCCAGGCGTCACCACCGCCGCCGAGCATGAGACCTGCGCACACTGCGGCCAGCCCATCGGCGGGGGCAACCGCGGCGTCGAGCAGTTTCTCTCGAAGATCGGCATCACCAACGACATGATCGACGATCTCAAGAGCTCGATGCAGAACGTCGACATCGAGGAGTACCTCAACACGGCACGCGAATACCTGAAGACCGCGGGCGACAAGGTCAAGACGGGCAGCGAGAAGGCCAGGGTCTACTCGAAGGAGCATCCCGGCAAGGTCGCCGCGGGCGTCGCCATCCTCGCCGTCGGCGCAGGGCTTCTCATCAACGCCATCAACAAAGATCGATAGCCGGGGATGAACAGGCCGCGTTAACCACAGAGGACACAGAGCGCTAAGAGAAACCACAGAGTTGTTCGCAGATTCTTCTCTGTGTCCTCTGTGTCCTCTGTGGTTGCGTTCGTCTACGTCTGGAATGAACCCTAGTTCTTCTTTTCCATGGCGCGCTTGAAGGCCAGCGCCATCGCGCTCTCGCCCTCGTTGTCGCCGCGCTCGTCCATGAACTTCACGTACTCGTCGCGCTCGGCGGCCGCTTTGGCAGCCTCAGAGCTCAGCGAGATCCGCTTGCGGCTCGCGTCGACGCTCATCACGCGGACGACGACTTTGTCGCCCGGCTTGAGCTGCTTTTCTTCCGGTCCTGATTCGGAGTTCGGAATGAGTCCGGTAAGGCCCGGCTCGAGCAGCACGAAGATTCCCGGCGCGGCAACGTGGTCGATGGTTCCTTCGACGACGCGGCCGATCGAGTACTTCTGCTGCGCCGTTTCCCACGGATCGTTCGTCGCCACTTCACGGAGCGACAGGGAGAGGCGCTTCTTGGCCGGATCCACTTCGCGGATCCATCCGGTGACCTGCGAGCCGATGGCAACCGAGGCATCGCCGGCTTTGACGCCGAGGGGAAGCTGGGAGAGGTGGACGAGACCGTCGAGGCCAGGCTCGACTTCGACGAAGTAGCCGAAGTCCGTCGAGCGGACGATCCTGCCGTTGAACTGCGCCCCGACGGGATAACGGTCGGCGACGTCGCCCCACGGGTCAGGCTCCTGATCCTTCATGGAGAGGGAGATGCGCTTGCCGTCGTTGTCGACCTTGATAACCTTCACGGTCACCTCCTGGCCGATCTGTACGACTTCCTTCGGATCAGTGACGCGGCGGCGGCTCATCTCGGAGACGTGGAGCAGACCATCGACGCCGCCCAGATCGACGAACGCGCCGAACGGGGTGATGGTCTTGACGCGGCCGGTCAGCGTTGCTCCGGGGACCACCTTCACGCGGGCTTCCTGCGCGCGGGCAGCGGCCTCTTCCTTCATCAGCGCTGCGCGGGAGACGACCACGCGACGGCCGTCGTCCGACATTTCCGTCACGCGGAAATCGTAGGTCTGGTTGAGGAAGATGTCGGGGTTTTCGATCTTTCCAAGGGCGATCTGCGAAAGAGGGCAGAACGCGCGGACGCCGGCGACACTCACGTCGAAGCCGCCTTTGTTGCGGCCGGTGACTTTGCCCTCGACGGGCAGGTTGTTTTCGTACATCTGGCGGAGCTGGTCGAGGGAGGCCTTCCCTTTGAGCAGCTTCCTGGAGATTCGGATCTCCGGTGATGTCCGGACGACGGTCCCTTCGACCGTGTCGCCGACATCGAGCCCTTCCAGCTCGGCTGCAGCCATCACGGCTTCAGAGGGTCCGCCGTAGGAGACGAACGCGTCTTCGCCGGAGATGGAGACGATCTGCCCTTTCAGCAGTTCGCCCTGCGCCGGAGTCTTGAAATTCAGGCTCGCTTCAAACGCCTCGGCGAACGTCGCCTCAGCGTTGTCTCTCGATTGCGTCATGGGGTGTGAAACCTTTCAAAGGATTGGATCTCGGTCCGCGAGGACGGTTGGGGTGCGTATCTTAGACGAAGTCGTCAATGTTTGCCATTCGGAGGGGTGCATGAGGAGTGCCCGCCCTCGGGAAAATTATCCTGGCGGTGGCCTTGACGAAAACGTTCCGTGAACACAGATTGGATCTTGCCTTCAGTCCGAACGCGCCACGCACGCTGAAAACGGACTGATGCGTCGCTTCAACGATGCGCTGGATCGGGAAGCGAAGTCGGTTCGGATGCCCTCTGGTGGCTGTCAACGGACCGAGAACGGGCCCGCGGGACCAGGGACCGCGGGCCTTTTTTCTTTCAGACGGGTGACTCAATCCACGATGAACGTGATTCCCGCGAGCACCGGATCGTTCGGCGTGTAGGTCTTCAGGTTCTGGCCGCGGTCGAGGACCTGGAGGAACGAGACGCGCCACGTGCCGTTGGCGGCGAGGCGCGGGACGACGAGCCTGGCGGTCCACGTGGCGGGATCGCTCGACGGCGTGAAGGAGAAATAGAGTCTCGGCGGCGCGCCGCCGGCCGCACTCGGAGGACCGGTCGCCTGTCCGCTGACGCTGAGCACGCCGCAGGCATCGTCGGTGAGAGCGACCGTCACGGTGATCGTGCTCTGCTGCGCGCTGGACACGACGGGCGTGTCGAGCGCGATCGACTGCAGCGACGGCGGCGTCGAATCGCAGGCTTCCGATGCGATGTCGAGGCGGACGGCGGCAACGATCGGACTCTGCGCCGCGCGGAGCGTTGTCATGTTGTTCGCCTTGTCCTGCATCTGCAGCTGCTCGAGGTGCCACTCGCCGCAGTCGGCGCACGACGGAGCGTTGAGCTCGCAAGTCCACAAGCCGTCTCCGCTGGTACGGCAGACGAAGCCGACGCGCGCCACGCGCGAGGGGCTTTGAAAAATGCCGCTGACGAGATTCACGCCGGCCTTGTCATCCTGCGCACGGACGAAGATGAGGTTCTTCTCCCCTCCTCGCATCGAGCGCCGGTCGAGCCACACGGCCTCGAGCGACGGCCCTTCGGAATCAGGACGCATCGAGACGACACGGAAGCGCGCCGTCGGCGGCAACCCGCCGCGCTCAATGGTCAGGGCAGCGGCGTTGCTGGCGTGATCCATCAGGTTGAGATAGCTCACCATCCACTCGCCCTCGGCTGCTTCCTTCGGGACCATCACGCGGGCGATGTAGCGGTTCGTGTCGCCTTCGCGCTGACAGGCGAATCCCTGCACGGCGCCGCTCGGCGCGGTGATGGTTCCGGAGATGCTGCGAACACCTGACAGATCGTCGATTGCCTGGACGATCATCATCGTCTCTTCGCCGTCGCTGATCTGGGGCGGCTGAAATTCGATGGAGCCGAGCTGAGGCGGCGTCGAGTCGGACGTGTCGTCTCTGGCCTCGTCCGGCTGCGGTTGCTGCTGCCGCGGTTGCGCCTGTTGCGGGCGATCCCGCTGTTGCTGCTGAGGCGGCGGGGCCGCGGATCGCGGTGGCGCCGTTGCAGAGCTTCCGACGGTTGCCGGTGCAGTTGCCGTCGGGATCGGTGGCGGCGATGTCGCCGTCCGGCGAGCTTCGACGATGCGGGTTGCCTCCTCGTCGAGCAGATCAGGACGCTCGAAGTCGGGAGGCGCGGGTGCTTTTCTGACTGACGGCGGCGGCTCGCCTGTCTGTGTCGCGCGCTCGAGGCTCGTCGCCGTGACGGCGACGTCGTCATCACTTGTATCGCCGACTGGATCGCTCGAATACGAGCGAATGCGCATGGCGACCGCGGCAACGAACACGACGCCGAGCGCGATGAAAAACATCGTAAGAAAATCCGGACGCTTCATTGAATTTTTCAATTATAGGTGCCCAGCTTGCAATTACGTGTCGTGCGAAGAGAACCTCCGCGACGAAGGCAGTTCATCCATCGGCGCTTCGCTTTTGACGAAAGCCGCGGACCAGCTCGAATCGATCGGCTCGTCGCTCAACGGCAAGGATCTCGACGATGAAAGCGCTCAACGCGCTCAAGCGTGAGCCGCTCGCACCGGTGAAGACGCAGACTCAGCTGAAGGAGACCAGAGCATGGGCGAAAGAACAGATGCGGTGAGCGGCAACGACCGCACCGACGAGATCAGGCGCGAGATCGAGCGCACCCAGCGGGAGATGAGCCGCACGATCGACGAGATCCAGCACAGGCTCTCACCGCACTACATGATGCCGCGAACGAAAGACTCAATGAGGGAGGCAGGCGTGAACGCTTCGCGGAGTTTCATCGACAAAGTACGTGACAATCCGATTCCGGCCGCAATGGTCGGTGTAGGCATGTGGCTTCTCATGCGCGACTCGGGCAGTGATCGTGGCGGGTACGAGGTCGAGTTCATCCCGGCGAACAGCGGATGGGATGCCGCCGGCAATCAGTACTCCTCGGTCGCCGAATATAGGGACTTCGAATACGAAGGGGCAGGACGGATGGCGGACGCTCGCGACCGCGCCGTTCATGTGGCGGAGGCCGCGCGCGAACGCGCGGCCCAGCTCGCCGACACGACCAGAGAGCGCGCCAGCCATCTCGCCGATCGTGCGCGCACACTCGGATCGAATGCCCGTTCCCGAATGAGCAGCGCCGGACGACAGTCGCGCGACGTCCTCACCGACAATCCTCTGATGACCGGCCTGGCCGCCCTGGCAATGGGCGCGCTCATCGGCGCAATGATTCCGGAGACCGAAAAGGAACACGAGCTGATGGGAGCGACGCGCGACCGCCTCGCCCACCAGGCGAAGGACATCGCCCGCGAAGGCGTCGATCGCGCGCGCGGCCTCGCCACGACCGCCACTCACGCAGCTACCGACGCGTTAAAGAGTGAGGTCCGGAACCAGGCCCAGAAGGACGATGTCGGTCAGTCGGTGGGGATCCCTACGTAAAGGACACTTGAGATCCTGACCTGAGAGCCTTGCTTTATGTGAAGTTCGCTTGACATACAGGAGGCTCTCATTACCGGACTTTCGCGATCGCGAGGGCGTTCGGGCGGCCCATCGAAGAAATCTTCACACCGAACGGAGATGGGAGATGAAGCTGGAGTGCGGCAGCGTTGCTGCCGCGTCGCGTAACGGGGCAGCAAGCTGCCCCGGCCACGGAAATCAGCGGCAGCAAGCTGCCGCACTCCGTACAGCTTCTACTTCTTGTCTTTCTTGGGCTTCTTGGTTTCCTTCTTACGGGCGTTGTTGCCTTTGGCCATGATGCCCTCCTTCGATCACACTATTGTACGCGTCACTTGCCGCGGATCCGATCGAAGAATGCTTCGGTTGAAACAGGGCGGCCCAGGAAGTTCTCGACGAGGGCGCGCGCAGGCTCTTCGCCGCCGCGGCTGAGGATCATCTCGCGCACGCGACGTCCCGCTTCACGATTCATGATGTCCGCGCCGAACACCGACACCATGTCGAGAGCGATCGCTTTCGCCCACATGTACCCGTAGTAGCCCGCTGCATATCCGCTGGCGATGTGCTCGAAGGTGCCGGGGAACGACGTCCCCTCGACATAGCCCATCGGCGTCGCACCTTCCATCTGCTGCCATACCTGCAGGCAACGGCCGGGGTTCTCGCTTGAGAGAGCCATGTCGAATTCGGCGTAGAGCAGCTGGCGGCCGTAGTCGATTCCCGCGCCGAACTTCGCGGCCGCGTTCAGACGCTCGACGAGCGATCGATCGATCTCGGGGCAATCGGGGCAGTGTGAGCGCAGGAGTGAAAGACTCTCGTGACGGCTTGCCCATTCCTCGTACATCTGCGACGGAGCCTCGACGAAGTCGCGCTCCACGCTGGTTCCCGAATGCTGGTTGTACTCGGTGTGCGACAGCACGCCGTGCAGGACGTGACCGAATTCGTGCAGAAGAGTCTCGAGCTCGTCGTGAGTGAGCCCGTTGCGATCGAAGTTCGTGACGAGCACGCTGATTGCCTTCCGCCCCGCCTTGCGGCTCACTCCCCTCACCGGCCACGCCGCCGCATGCTTGTATTTTCCCTCGCGTGGATAGAGGTCGAGATAGATGCCGCCGATGAACTCACTCGTCGTCGCGTCGAGCACGTCGAGGTAGATCACGTCCTCGTGCCAGACGGGGACAGTGGCGCGCTCGAAACGCAGGTCGTAGAGACGCTCGCTGATGTCGAGCATCCATTCGACCGCCGGCCCGCTCGGGAAGTACTTGCGCAGCGCTTCCTGGTCGATGGCGAACCGCTGCTCGCGCAGCCGCTCGCGATAGAAGAGCATGTCCCACCGGTTGATGTCAGCCTTCTCGACTGGAATGCCGTCGAGCTCCGCCCTCACTTCACTCAACTGCGCCAGGTCCCGCACCTCGGCCTCGGTCACGACGCTCCGGACTTCATCGAGGAAGCGCAGGACCGTTTCCGGGTTCTCCACCATCCGGCGCTTGGTGACGTAATGCGCATAGCTGGGGACCTCGTACAGGTCGGCGATCTCTTTCCGGAGACGCGTGATCTCGTCCATCACCTCGAGATTCCGCGGCGTGCCGCGGTTGGTGTACGCGAGGTAGTAGCGCCTGCGGGCGTCCGCGTGCCGCGAGTTGGACATGAACGGAACGTAATCGGGATAGTCGAACCCGACGACGATGTTGCCGTTCGCGTCGCGTTGCGCGCGGTCAAGCCAGGCCTGCGGCACACCTGCGCATTCTTCCGTCGTGAAGGTGATCATTTCCGCGTTTTCGCGGATGTTGCGCGCGAACTCCTGCCCCAGCTCGGTCAGCCGGTCGGAGATCTCCTTGAAGCGGCGCCGGCGGTCGAGCGGCAACGACACGCCGCTGTCCTCGAATGCTTCGAGCAGGTCCTTCTGCAGCTGCTTTTCCGCGCTCGACCGCGGATGCACCCGCCGCACGCGTTCGTACAGCGCCTCGTTCTGAAAGACTTCGGTGAGGAAGCTCGATTCCTCGATGAGCGCCACGTCGGCCGCATCGCGTACGTCCTTCTCAGGGTGGACACTGTTGAGGAGAGAGATCGCGCCGAAGGCGTCTTCGATGATGATCGCCGTGCGATCCCATTCGTCGAGCACATTGGCGGACGTGACCTCTTCGGCCGGGATCGCTTCGATGCGCTCCATGCCCCGGCGGGCTTCGGCCAGAGCGCGGTCCGCGCGCGTCCTGACTTCCTCTGCGGTGAGAATCGGAATGGTGGGCCGCTCAGGCCCGGCGACGACTGTGGACATACAGATTCTGCATTTGAGCAAAATCTGTACAAAACGTCATCTGGCAGTCAGTAATGGATATGGATCGATCGCCTCACCCTTCCACCACTCCTTCGTCGGCGGGAGGCGCGTGACTGCGAAGTGAAGGTGCGGCGCACTGGGAGGCGCATTGCCGGTCGTGCCGACGTATCCGATCAGCGTCCCGGACTTGACGGGCATCCCTTCGCGGATGCCGGCCGCGTAACGGTCGAGGTGGGCGTAGTAGAAACAGGTCTTCTCCGCCTCGTCATATTGATAGATGGTGAGACCGCCGGCTCTGCTGTTGAAGAGCTTGCGGATCGTACCGTCCGCCACCGCGACGACGGGCGTACCTCGCGGCGCGAGGATGTCGAGAGCCTGATGGGAGCGTCCGCCGCTCCGCTTCTGGTCGAAGTCGCGGCGTAGGTTTTCGGGACGGATTCCCTCTACCGGGATCTGCAGGGGCGGGAGTCCTGTGGGCATGACGCTCGGCGGGGTCACGCCGGGCGCCGGCACGGATGCGCTCACGGCCTCGTCCTTGAGGCGGGGGTTGGCCCGGGTCTCGGTGACCCACATGAGGACCCCGGTCGCCCCGAAAACGGCGCCGATCAGAAACGAGACAGTTGTACGCATCACAGGCGGATAATTCTCAGACTGTGCCGGAACTTCCCGATGTGACCGCTTATCTGGAGGCGCTGGAGCAACGCCTGATGGGTCAACGACTTCGGCGCGTGCGTCTGCCCGGTTCATTCGTGCTCGGAACGGTCGAGCCCGCTCCGGAAGCCCTCGCGGGGCTACAGGTGACCGGTTTTCGCCCCATCGGGGCAGGGTCGCCCGCGGCTCCGTTTCCCTAAAACGCGCGTTTGTACGTGAACACGAACGAACGCTTCACGCAGTTACGGACCGGCGCGATGAACTTCGCCGCGCGGATCTCGCGCTCCGCAATGGCTGCCAGAGCGGCGTCGCCGGTGTTGTTCGACACGACCTTCGTCGACGTCACTGCACCATCCGTATTGACGTTCGCGTCGACGACGACCAGGCCGTGGCGCCCGTCTTCGCTGAACGACGGCAGCGGTGACTTCTCGAACGCGTAGTCGGAATCGGGCGGACAACCTCTGCGACCGCGACGAGGCGGCGGTGCACCCATGGCCACGTATTTCGACGAGACCCAGCCGACGCCGCCCGATGCCACGCGCACGCGATACCAGCCGTCCTTTTCCTCGAGCAGTTGCAGCGTCGCGCCGCGCCGAACCGTGGTCAGGATCGGAGCATCGGATGAAGGCTCCTCGCGGACGTTGAGCGCGGTCGCCGTCACATGCGCCGGCCCGAGCTCCCGCTGCGATTGCGGCGCCGGCGCGGCGACCGGCTCAGGCGGAGGTGGCGTCGAGCAGCCGGCGGCCAGGAGAACGCAGATGAGGAGCCGTTTCACTGCCCCGAATGGTACACGATGGAACGGACCACATCGCCCGCGCGCTGTGGTGCTCCCACCGGATCGCCATCCGCGATCGCGCGAACGATCGCACTACCTACGACCACGCAAGCGCACCGCTCCCGCAGTGCATCGTAGTGCTCGCGTTTCGAGATCCCGAAACCGACCGCCAGCGGCTTCCTGAGCCGGAGACGGATCTCATCCAGGCGACCGAGCAGCGCCGGGTCGAGATCGCTGCGCGTCCCGGTCACCCCCGTCGTCGAAACGTAGTAGACAAAGCCGTCACTGGCGCGGTCGATCATCGTGATGCGCTTCTCGCTCGACGTCGGCGCGAGGAGGAACACCAGTCCCAGGCCGTGATGATGGAGCGAGCGCTGAATCTCCCTCGCCGCTTCCGGCAGCAGGTCCGTGAGCAGCACGGCGTCGAAGCCCGCCGCGGCGCCATCCTTTCCGAACCGTTCCATGCCGAACCGGAGAAGCGGATTGAGATACGAGAACGCGATCAGCGGAATCTGGCTCTTCTCGCGGATCGCTCGCGCCGCCCGAAACACATCCAGCAGCGTCGTGCCCCCCTCCAGCGCACGTTGCGCCGCAGCCTGAATGACCGGTCCGTCGGCGATCGGATCGGAGAACGGAACGCCGAGCTCGATTGCATCCGCGCCGGCGCGCTCCAGCTCCTCCACCACCCGGACCGTCGTATCGACATCGGGATCGCCGCACGTAACGTACGCGATCAGACCGCACCGCTTCTCGCGCTTCAAGCGTTTGAACATCGCATCGACGCGGTTCATGTGTGTCGCTGCTCCAGCGCTGCGATCTGCGGTACATCCTTGTCTCCCCTTCCGGAGAGATTCGCTACGACGACGGAACCGGTGGCGATGTCGTTCCCGTTCCGCATCAGCCAACCGAGGGCGTGCGACGACTCGAGCGCAGGGATGATCCCCTCCTTCTCGCTCAGTCGATGGAACGCTTCCAGAGCCAGCTCGTCGCTGCAGTCGTGATACTCGATCCGTCCGACCTGCTGCAGATAGGCGTGCTCCGGTCCTACGGAGGGATAGTCGAGGCCGGCCGAGATCGAATGCGTCTCAGAGATCTGCCCGAACTCATCCTGCAGCACCATCGAGTGCGTCCCATGAAGAACGCCGGGCATCCCGCCGCTGAATCGCGCGGCGTGGTCGCCGAGTTTCGGCCCGCGCCCGCCAGCCTCAACGCCGATCATCCGGATCGACTCGTGTTTCAGCATCTCGTAGAACAGCCCGATGGCGTTCGATCCGCCGCCGACGCACGCGATCGCGACATCGGGCGTCTTTCCCACCCGCTTGCGCAACTGCACGAGCGCCTCCCGTCCGATCACCGATTGAAAGTCGCGCACGACCATCGGATAAGGATGTGGCCCGAGGACGGAGCCGAGGATGTAGTGGGTGGTGCGGACGTTGGTGACCCAGTCACGGATCGCCTCGTTGATCGCATCCTTCAGCGTCCGGCTTCCGCTCGACACCGGCACCACCTCGGCACCCAGGAGTCGCATACGGAACACGTTGAGCTCCTGCCGGGCCATGTCCACTTCGCCCATGTACACGACGCACTGCAGGCCGAGGAGAGCGCAGGCCGTCGCGGTTGCGACGCCGTGCTGGCCGGCGCCCGTTTCCGCGATGATCCGCTTCTTCCCCATGTTCCTCGCGACGAGAGCCTGGCCGACGGCGTTGTTGATCTTGTGCGCACCGGTGTGATTGAGATCTTCGCGCTTCAGAAACAGACGAAAGCGGCCGCACAGCTCCGCGAACCGAGGCGCTTCGGTGAGCGGCGTCGGCCGTCCGACGAACTCCGCGAGAATGCGATCGAGCTCGTGACGGAACTCGCGGTCGCGGCGCATTTTGCGATACGCCGCATCGAATTCATCGAGCGCGGCGGTCAGCGTCTCCGGGACATAGCGGCCGCCGAAGTCACCGAAGTAACCGGCACGATCCGGGAGGGACTTGCTCGAAGTCGCTCTTGGTTTTCTTGGCTGCTCTGTCATTCTGGCTCGTTCATTTTGGATTTTGGATTTTGGATTTTGGATTGAATTCTGGAGATGGCTGAATCTCAATCCAAAATCCAAAATCCAAAATCCAAAATCGCCTCATCCCCGCCTGACCCGATCAAATAGCGCCTCGATTTTCCCCGGGTCCTTCACTCCCGGCTCGCTCTCCACGCCGCTGGCGATGTCGATTCCGTTCGGGCGCACGAGACTGATCGCCGCGCCGATACTGTCCGGCGTCATACCGCCGGCGAGGAAGAAGGGTTTCGAGCGCGCGTACGTCGTGAGCAGCGACCAGTCGAACCGCCGCCCCGTGCCGCCGGCGCGCCGCTCTTCGTAGGTGTCGAAGAGAAACCATTCCGCCGACGGATGCGCCGTCGTGTCAGGGAGCGCGTCACCCACGCGGAACGACTTGATGGCCGGGATCCCGATCGCGCGGATGTCTTCGTCCGTTTCCGATCCATGCAGCTGCACGAGGTCGAGGCCGGCCATCTCCGCAATCTGGCGGACGTATTCGACCGAGGCATCGCGGAAGACGCCGACGAATTTCGGCCGGCTGGGGCGGTCGCGTAGAACCCTCGTGATCTCCGCCGCCTTTTCCGGCTCGATGAATCGCGGTGTCGACGGCACGAAGATGAAGCCGAGAAAATCGGCTCCCTTGTCGGCGCTGAGCAGCGCGTCTTCCATGCGCGTCAGGCCGCAGATCTTGATCCTGGTCATCTGTCTCCTCCCGTGAGGCGGCGGACGGCCGCGGAGCGGTCATCCTGCCGCAAGAGCGACTCGCCTACCAGAAAGGCATCGAAACCCGCTGTCCGCAGGCGTTCCACGTCGCCGCGCTCGCGGATGCCGCTCTCCGCAACCTTGATTTTCCCTTCCGGAATCTTTGCCCCCAGCCTTTCCGACGTCGCCAGATCGACAGCGAAGTTGCGGAGGTCGCGGTTGTTGACGCCGATCACGCGCGCGCCACCTTTGATCGCCCGCGCGAGCTCCTTCTCGTCGTGCACCTCCACGAGAGCGTCACATCCAAACCGCTCGAGCGTATCGATGTAGCGCCGGATCTTTCCCGCATCGAGCAACGACGCCAGGAGCAGTACGGCATCGGCCCCGGCCACCACTCCTTCGAGGAGCTGCGCCTCGTCGATGATGAAGTCCTTCATCACGACCGGAAGCCCCGACGCCTGCCCCGCCCTTCTCAACCATTCCCGGTTCCCTCGAAAGAACTCGGGCTCGGTCACGACGGAGATCGCATGCGCGCCACCTTGGCGATACTCGGCTGCGATCGCCTCGACGTCAGGGTTCTCCACGATCGTGCCGGCCGACGGCGATGCGGCCTTGATCTCGGCGATGACGCTGATCCCTTTCTGTGCCAGCGCGCGTGAGAATGCGTGCGGCTCGTGCTGGCGTGCCGCGATCGTGGCGCGGCCGAGAAGGTCCTCGCGATCCAGGGGCGCCGCTGCGAGGCGTGCGCGCGTGCGTTCCACGATGTCGTCGAGAATCACTGTCTGCGCGTCTCCTCGATCAGCTCCTGCAGTTTGTCCATCGCGCGCCCGTCGACAATCGCTGCGCGGGCCATCGCTGCGCCTTCCCGAAGCGTGCGCGCCTCTCCTGCCACGTAGAGCGCCGCGCCGGCGTTCGCGGCCACGACATCCTGTCCTCCCCCGGGTCGTCCGGAGAGGATGTCCCGCGCAATCTGCGCGTTCATTCGGACATCGCCGCCGGCCAGCGTCTTCACGTCGTGCGTGCCCACGCCAAAGTCATCCGGCGAGACCTCATACGACTTCACCTTTCCCTCGTGCACCTCGGCGACATGCGTCTTCGCGCTGACAGAAATCTCGTCCATCCCATCGCGGCTGTGAACGACCATCGCGTGGATCGCACCGAGGGCCACGAGGACATCGGCAACCACCTCCACCAGCTCATCGGAGTAGACGCCGAGAACCTGACGGCGCGCGAAGGCCGGGTTGGTGAGCGGACCGAGGACGTTGAAGATGGTTCGGACGCCGAGCTCGCGGCGCACCGCGGCGACGGCACCCATGGCCGGATGGAGCTTCGGCGCAAACAGAAACGAAATCCCCACACGCCTCAGCACCCTTGCCATCGCCTCAACCTGCAGGTCGATGTTGACGCCGAGCTCGGCGAGGACGTCGGCGCTGCCGCATGACGACGACACCGCGCGATTGCCATGCTTGGCGACGTTCGCACCGGCCGCTGCCGCGACGATCGCCGCCACGGTCGAAATGTTGAACGTGCCTCGCCCGTCGCCGCCGGTTCCGCATGTGTCGACGAGCCGGTCGCGGTCGACATCGAGCGGCGTCACGCGCTCGCGCATGGCCATCGCGGCGCCGGTGATCTCCGCCGGCGTCTCGCCCTTCATGCGCAGTGCCACGAGGAGCGCGCTCTTCTGGACGTCGGTCGCCCGCCCGTCCATCACGTCGGAGAATACCTGATGCATCTCGTCTCGCGTGAGGTTCTGGCCGGACATCGTCCTTTTGATTGCGGCGGCGATCATGACAACCCTCCGAGAAAATTCGCGATCAGGCGGTCGCCGGAGGACGTGCCGTACGACTCGGGGTGGAACTGGATGCCGAAAAGCGGCCGGCTCCGATGCGAGACGGCCATGATGACGCCATCGGGCGTTTCTGCGTCGACGACGAGATTGGAGGGCATCGAGTCGCGCTCGATCACCAGCGAGTGATAGCGCGCGGTGTGCATCGGCCGCGGGCATCCGGCGAACAGCCGCTCACCTTCATGGCGCACTTCGGTGACCTTGCCGTGCACGGGGATGCCGCCGCGCACGATCCGCGCGCCGAACGCTTCGCCCAGCGCCTGATGCCCGAGGCAGACGCCGAGGAGGGGGATGGATGTGTTGGAGCGGATGAGGTCGAGGACCCTTCCCGCCCGGGACGGGGTTCCGGGCCCCGGCGAGATCACGATCGCCCGCGGCCGGGAATCGATCAGCTCAGCCGGCTCGAATGCGTCGTTGCGGACGACCACGAGCGGACGGCCGGAGAGCCGCTCGATCTGCTGGACCAGATTGTAGGTGAAGGAGTCGTAATTATCGACGACGACGATCGAATGAGGGACGGAGCCAAAGACGCTCCCGGAGAGTGGCGTTCATGGGATGGGGAGAATACCCCAAAACGGGGGAGCAGCGTGAACCTGTCCGAAAATCGAAATGTTGAATGTTCAATGTTGAATGTTCAATGTTGAAGACATTTCAACATTCAACATTGAACATTCAACATTCAACATTTCACTTCTAACTTGCCAGGCGCCGGACACGTGCCGGCGGGATCGCCCGCGGCTCCACGTCTCTAACGCTCCATGGGCACGATGACCCCTTCCTCCTCTCCCTGCATGGTCAGCCGGAGCTTGGAGGATTGGAGGGGGACGGCTTCGAGCTGAGCGGGGACGGCCAGCTCCTTGCCGCTGCCGGCCATGCGCTGCATCTCCTCGCCTTTCGGCCAGAGGCGAGTATCGATGGAGCGGATCGCTTCGTTGTAGCGCTCGACCGTGGTGGCGAGAGCGTTGCCGACCTTGCTGATGTACTCCATCACCTTCACGAAGCGGTTGAAGAGGTCGACGCCCGCGTCGTGCATCTTCCGGGCGTTCTCTTCGGTTTTTTCCGCGTGCCATCCGGCGTTCACGGCGCGCAGGAGCGGCATGAGGATCATCGGCGTCGCGACGTAGACCTTGCGCTGGACGGCGTAGTCGAAGAGGTCGGCGTCGTTCGGGATGAACTGCTCGCCGGGCACGAACATGACCATGAAGTCGAGGCTCTCACCGATCGCGCCCTGGTAGTCCTTGCGGCTCAGAGTGTCGATGTGGCGGCGCATGTTGCGGGCGTGAGAGGCCAGGAGAGTCTTGCGCTGTTCTTCGTCGGTCACCTGCGCGGCTGCAGCGTAATCACCGGTCGGCGCCTTCGAGTCGACGGCGATGACGCGGTTGTTCGGGAGGCGGACGATCATGTCCGGGCGAAGACGGCGGCCATCATCCCCTTCGATCGTTTCCTGCACGGAAAAGTCGCAGTACTCGGTCATGCCGGCCAGCTCGACGCAGCGGCGCAGCGAGATCTCGCCCCACGAGCCGCGGAAGACCGGCGACTGGAGCGCGTTGGCGAGGCGCGAGGTTTCGCGCTGGGCCGATTCCTGGACGGAGAAGAGAGCACGGATCTGCTCCTGCAGTCCGCCGTAGCTCTCCTTGCGAGCGGCCTCGCTGTGGATCAGCTCTCCGCGGTAGCTCTCGACCATGACGCGCAGAGGCGCGAGGAGAGCCTCGATCTCCACTCTCTTCGTCTCGAGCGAGCCCTCCACCTGCTGCTTGTTCATCTGCACCAGGGTTTCAGAGACCTGCGAGAACGCGCGCTGAGCGAGCGCGGCGAAGGTCTCCTCGATCTGCTTATGGTTGGCGAGGAGCTTGTCGGTTTCGGAGGCGCGGGTCTCGGCGACCGCCTGGGCCCTCTGCGCCGCTTCGACGCGGCGCCGCATCTCGGCCACTTCGGCATCGATCCGGCGGCGCTCACCCTGGGCGAGGTCACGCTCGGCGTTCGCCCGCGCGACTCGTGCCCCGGCGGCCACCCACCCCACCACCAGCCCCGCCCCCACCGCCACCACCGCGGCCAGGATCGTTGTCATCAAAGGATGATGGAGTCAGGCGGCGAACGGGTCAAGCATGAAACGCGCTCGTGCGAGGCCGGGGGCCGTGACTCTACGAATTGTGGAGTCATCCCGAGCGCGGCGAGTGCAGCCGCGGGCGATCCCGCCCGCTGCTACGGGCACAGAAGGACGCGGGCGAGATCGCCGCGGCTCCACGTCAGGGCTTCGGGCAGTTGCCGAGCCGCTTGCCGGCGACAGTCGTGCCGTTGGAGCTCTTCGACTCGTACCGGTCGCCGAAATAGCTCGTCGTGCTCGACACTTCCGTCTTGCCGCACACGAGCGCAACGGTCGCCGTGACGTCCTCGAGCTTGACGCTCTTCACCAGGCAGCGGCCCTTCGTGTTCGACGCGGTCGACTCCTCGAGATACTTCCGCAGCCCAGCCTCATCCCCGTTCATCGCCTTCGCCTCGGCCGCACCGATGCAATACTTCGAGACCATCGGCTTGCCGGTCGCCATGGTGAGAGTGGTCTCCCACTGTCCGGCCTGCACGCGGTCCGCGGCATGGACGGCAAACGTGGCGAACGACAAAAGGATCACGGCAAAAGTTTTCATCGGTTCCGGCATTCTACTGGAGTGCGGCAGCTCGCTGCCGCGTGGTGACAAGGCAGCAGGCTGCCTCACCCTTCACTTCCAGCCCCATTTTTCGAAAATCGCGCGCCCTTCCGCGGATTCGAGAAACGCGACGAAATCCTTTGCCTTCGCGCTGCCGCTCCCGCGTTTCGTCAACGCAACGCCGCAGTCGCGCCAGATCCGGAGGTCTGGCTCGATCTGCACCTGGTCTGCGATCGACTGGTTCGCCACTTCCCAGATGTTGTAGATGAGCCATGCGTCGATCGAAGAGTCTTTCGTCCATCGTTCCTTTGCTTCCCCGCTGTTCGGAGCGAATTCGACGATGTTCGACCGGAACGAGCGGATCGCGTTGACGTCGCCGAGGCGGCCGAGGATGTCTTCCCACAGGCCGATCTGGCCGGCGCCCTCCACCACCATGACACGCGCTCCCGGCTTCATCAGATCGCGGATGCCGGTGATGTTCTTCGGATTTCCCGGACGTACGAGGAGCGTTGCGGGACGGATGTAGATCGGACGGACCGTTCCTTCGAGAATCGTCCCTTTCATCGCCCGGATGAAGGACGTCATCATGTTTTCCGATCCGCTGTAGATGACGTCAGCATCCTTCTTTGCCTTCGCCAGCCATTTGTCGTTCGGCCCCGCGGTGACATCAACGCGGACGCCGGTCTTCTCCTCGAAGGCCTTCGCCGCATCCTTCATCGCCGGCGCCGGACCACCAGGTCCGTACACGCGGACGACTTCAGCGGCACGTCCGGTGACCACGATGAAAAACAGAATGAAGAGGGAGACAGAGAACGGCCGAATGAGACGCATGGACAACACTCCTTCGTCCGGGAATCAAGCAAGCAGAGTGCCGCCGTTCGTTTGGAATGAAGCGTCGCCGTCTTACGCTTCGACGGCTCGTTTCAGCGCCGCGCGCGCCAGAAGCCGCGTCGAATCGAGCGGCGGCAGCGGCGAATTCGCATCGTTCATGATCAGCGGGATCTCGGTGCAGCCGAGGATGACGGCGTCGCAGCCTTCGTTCTTCAGCCGGGTGATGACTCGCTGGAAGTACCCAACGGCTTCGGGCTTGAAGAGGCCGTATACGAGCTCATCAAAGATGATCCGGTTGATCTCTTCCCGCTCCGCCGCCTCCGGCCTGATGAAATCGACGCCATGAGCTTCGAGAGCTTTCGGATACACATCGCTCTCAACCAGATAGCGCGTCCCGGTCAACGCCAGCCGCCTGAACCCTCTCTCCTTCGCCTCCCCCGCCACGACCTCGGCTATGTGCAGCCAGGGCCGAGGGAGCCGGTCATTGATGAAGGGCAGCGCCTGATGGATCGTGTTGTCCGGACAGATCAGAAAGTCTGCGCCGATCGACGCCAATCTTTCCGCCGAGTCGAGCATGAGCTGAGCGGCGCCCCGCCAGTCGTCGCGGTCGATGTATTTCATGTACTTTCCCAGCGAATGCGTGTGCATCGACACCTCGGGGTGATCATGAGGGCCGAGGAGTGTCGCGCCCTCGATGCAGATGGTGCGATAGCAGAGCGCGGCGCCCTCCGCGGAACAGGCGACGATTCCGATGTGCTGAGTCATGGAGAGATGTTAACCATGCCGAGTCTGGTGGAGCGCGGGCGACCTCGCCCGCGCCCCCTTACGGTCGAACCCGGCGCGGGCGGGGTCGCCCGCGCTCCACCAGCCACTGTAAGAATTCGGGAACCACGGCGTCATCTCTCCGCGGAACCTCCCACGGAGGCGGCCGCGAGGCAGTAGGATTCCGACTGGCATGCCTCGCCTTTCGCCCCTCCCCCGGCTCGCTGCCGGCCTGATCGTGCTCTTTCTGAGCCCCCCGGCCGCTGCGCAGAACGCACCCGAGTGGTTCTCGAAGGTGTCGATCCATGGCTACGTGAACCAGGCGTACGCCGTCAGCGACGAGCATCAGATCTTCGGGATACCGACCGAAGGGACGACCGATTACCGCGATCTCGCGCTGCAGTTCCGGTTCGACCAGGATCGACGCAACGCGTTCGTCCTTCAGCTTCGCCAGGAGCGGCTTGGCGAGAGCCCGCGGCAGAGCGAAGACGTGGAACTGGACTGGGCGTTCTACCAGCGCAACGTCTCCGACCGCTTTGCCTTCAAGCTCGGCCGCATTCCCCTTCCCCTGGGCATCTTCAACGAGGCGGGCGGCGCGGCGGCTACGTCGCCGTTCTTCCGGCCTCCGAACGAGTTCTACGAGCGCCAGTACACGAGCAAGACGCTCGACGGAGCGCTCGCGACGGTTTCATTCGGAAAAGCCGGCGGCTGGAGTTTCGACGTCGACGGCTACTTCGGACAGTGGGCGCTCGATCAGTGGGAGAGCGGCCAGTCGGCGGACGCGCGAAACGCGTGGGGCGGACAGGTGTGGGCGAACTCGCCGCGGACCGGAGTCCGGTTCGGCGGCGGCGCTTACCGATGCACGGTGGAACCCGGCTACAAAGCCGCGGTCGATTACCTGATGCTGCATGGCTCGATCGAGGCGGATTTCGATCGCGTGCTGCTCGCGACCGAATATCTGACCGGCGATCTGGCCGAGTACGGGCGCTATCGCGCGTGGTACGGGCAGGTCGGCTACCGGTTCACTCCGCGGTTGAGCGTCCACGCGCGCGGCGCGGTGGCGCGGATCCATCTGCCGATCAACGGCCACACGCTGGATGCGCCGCTCAGCGACGACGTCGGGCTGTCGATCAATTACGCGTTCCACCCGTCGCTGCTGCTGAAGGTCGAAGGCCACACGAACGAGGGGCTGATGCGCGAGGACCGCCCCCGCAACCTGTACGCCTCCCCGGCAGAAACGAGATACTTCATCGCGAGCGTGGTGGCGAGCTTCTGATTGAGGCGCAGCACTACACTAGTGCCGCGTCGAATGTTCCGCGCCCTCGTTCTCGCCGCCGTCATCCTCTTCCCCGCCATTCAGAGTTCGGCGGGCGAGATCGCCCGCGGCT
>CALMZP010000149.1 GCA_937870635.1 uncultured Acidobacteriota bacterium
ACGATTGCCGCGGCCCATTCTGATGCGGTCGCAGTCAACGTTCGAGGGTCGTATCCCGCCGCGCTGAGAAACGGCGTCCAGACCACCTCGCCGACATCGACGGCTCTGTCGATGACCGGCGGAGCGATCATGAAGCGACTGAGCCTCCCATCGGCGTCGAGATGAACGTTCGCCATCCCTCGGTCCAGCGGCGGGTCGAACACTCTCAGTGTGCCGTTGGCGTTTCGCGGACGCATCGGCAGAGTGGACTGCCGATACACTGCGCTCAACCGGCCCGTGAACGGCTCCAGCTGGACGATGAGACCACGATCTGCCGGACGCTCCTTCACACCCGCCAGAGCGAGAATCTCTCGCGCCCGTTCCGAGAGCGCATCGGGTGCTTTCAGATCGGAAACCTGGGCGAGCAGCGTCCGCCGGGAGATCCACGCGGAGGTCAACAACCCGGAGAGCGCAAGAGCGAGTAGAACCCATGCGGTCAGCGCGGGCAGGTCTCCGGTCCGGGCCGCTGCCGCCACCATTGCTGGAGTCGGTGTCTCGCCGGCGGCGATTGCGGCTGCCAGAGGATCACCGCCCGGCAACTCGCGCAAGATGTCTTTAACCGAAACGGGCCGGGCCGTCGGGTCGGGGTCGAGACAGCGCACGATGACGCGCTCGACCGCGGGGGGAACGTCGCGGGTTAGCGAAGAGGGGCGTATGAATTCACTTGCCTGCTGCCGCGCCAGAAGGTCGTGGAGAGATCTCGCGTCGAACGCCCGTCGGCCCGTGAAGATCTCATAGAGAACGAGTCCGACGGCGTAGACGTCGCTGGCGACGGACGACGCTGCCCCTTGAAGTTGTTCTGGCGCCATGTAAGCAGGCGTTCCGGAACGGTCGGAGACTTCCCCCGCTACCGCCAGACCGAAGTCGGTGACGCGGGCCCGGCCACGGCCGTCGACCATGACGTTCGCCGGTTTGAGGTCGCGATGGATCACCCCTTTCTCATGGGCGGCGGCAACGCCGGCACAGATATCCCGTGAGAGAGCCAGCCCCTTTTCCGGGGGCAGGCGGCCGACGCGACGGAGGAGGGACGCCAGATCCTCTCCATCGATGAATTCCATCGTGATGAAGATTTGCCCGTCCACCTCCGCTGCGTCATAGAGGCGGCAGACGTTCGGATGGGAAACCTCCCGTCCAATGCGGACTTCTTCATAAAGACGCTGTACGTGCTCGCGATGCGAGAGAAACTTCAGGGCGACGCTGTGGCCGATCTTGAGGTCGTCGGCCCGATAGACCTCGCCCATCCCGCCTCGTCCGATCAAGGAGACGATTCGATACCGCCCACCGAGAACCTGCCCCGGTGTGAATTGCCGGGACGGGACTGCCTCGCCGCCCGCCACGGTTGGCGTTTCTTCCGGAGAACGATAGGCGGTCGGCTCGTCGGCCGGCGGTTGCTTGGACATGCTTTCGCGTGAAGGCGATGATAGCTCGTCACCAGATTCCGGACCGTCCCGCTGGTTCGACCGAGAGGACTCTCAATCACGCCGGAAGGATCGATCACCGGGCCAATCCAGCTGTTGCCCTTTCTCTGTGGAAAGTCAGGCTCGCCCAGATGCTCTCCCAGTCCGCTCCGGCGCTCTTCGGCGCAGCGAACATGTGGACGGCTTTGACCATCCATGGGCCATCTCCCTCGAGCTCGAGCGCCACGCGACCTTCGGCGTCCGACCGGCCGGCGATCGTCTTGCCGGTCCCCAGTCCGATCGCCCTGACCAGAACTCCCTCGACCGGTTTTCCTGCAAACAGAAGCTGCGCTTCAAAGCGCTCCGCCATGGCGGGATCGTTCAGCGGGACGATTTCGAAGCGAAAGCCCAACGGAACATCGAACCGCGCTCCCCGTTTGGAGGATGTGAGCCACGCTTTTGCGCTTCGCGAGTAGATCTCTCTCCCTCGCTCGAGCGATGAGCCGGCGGCCGCGCGCAACGCGATGATCGGCTCCAATCCCTCCTCGCGGAGATAGGACTCGAACCGTTCCGCGGACAGGTCGCCGTGACGCAACGGCTCGGTCTGATAGCCAACCATGGCATCTCCCGAAATCGCGTCGAGGTATCCGGCTGGATCGGAACCGTGACGCCCTGCCACGCCCTTCTCACCGTCGGCGTCACGCACGATGAAACGATCGATCCGGCGGTTGTTCCGCCTGACCGGTTCGCCCCGACCGTGGTCGCCGACCATGAGCCTGATCGCCACAGGGCGGTCATTCGCAGGATGAAAGGTCGACGGCTCCAGCCAGAAATCGTGCGCCGCGGTTTTCACCGCGACGCACGAAACGAAAAGAACGATGAAGAAACGCAGTGTCGTCATCGAATGGAAGCGCCGACGCCATAACGCTGGAGAAGATCGCGGAAAGGCGACTGCGGGAACATTCCCTTGCTCAACGCGGATGTGCCGTTGTCGGGGAAGTTGCCGGTGATGAAGACCGCATCGGCAGTCTGGTTGTCGATCACCGACGCATACGAGACGACCGAGCCGCTTCCCTGCGTAATGCGGAACTCAGCCGACCCGATGTCGAAGGAAGCCGTCCCCGCGCCGTTCAGCGAGCGAACCGGGAACTGCAGATGTGTCACGGCGCCAGGTCCGACAGTGATCTGTCGCGTTCCGACCGTCGTGCCGGCCGCATTGCGCACGGTCACGGTCACATTGAGAACGCTGTTGAAGCCCGTTGCGTTCGCGACCACGAGCCCGAGGTTGGTGCGGAAGCGGTCGTTCTGAATGAGGCCGGGGATGTAAGCGACCGCGGTGGAAAGATCGGTTGAGCCTTCGGTCACGTTGAGAAAGTTCGCCGAGGGAGGCACGGTCTGTCCGATGGTGTTGCCGTCGGGGGTCATGCTGTACGCGCGGCTGGTGACGGCGAAGGGACGATCGCCTCCGAGAATCAGCGATCCGATCGCCGAGTCGATGCCCGGCATGCCGGCGAGAACGTCTTTGAGCAGGACGCTGCCGCCGGCCGGAACGGTGACAGAGCCGTTCACCGTCCCGGTGATCACCGGGGTCACGTTGTCCAGCCGCCCTTCACCGCTGGCGATGAAGATGAGCTGCACGGTCAGCGGCGCCGCTGCGAAGTTCTGAATGGCGACGTCGCTCATCCAGTTGGTGCCGTACTGCCCCGCCGTGTGAGAGACCACGGGAATGACGTAAAGATCTGAGTAGTGAGCGGCGTAGGCCGACGTGCAGGCCCAGACCGTGATCATCGCGATGATCGACGTTCGAATGATACGCATGTGAGTAGGTCCTTTCGTGGCGTTCAGGGAGTGGTCGTCCCGGCGTTGTTGTGCGGGCGGCTTTCAAATCCCTGCCACGGAAGCGCCGCATAGGGGAACGTGGAGAGGAACGGCACTTCATTGGCGTCGACGCCGTCGGTGAGCATGTTGTTGGGCTGTTTGTTGTATCCCTGGACGAGGACGCCGGCGACGACGCGCAGAGAGATGTCGACGACGTCGTCCGCGAGGCGGCGGCCGTTGGGGAATCCACCGAGATCGCCGGCGATCACGCCGAGCCGGTTCGGGCTTGCTGTGACCGGCACCGCCACGTTGAGGCGGAGCATTTCCGCCGGCGTGACGTTGGGAGGCATCGTCGCGCCCGGAACTCCGGTGAGGAAGACCTGAACCAGGTCATTGCGCGGGGCGGGAGGGACGTCGAGGCCGTAGAGAGCTTTCATCAGCTTCGCCGTCTCGGGGTCGAGCACTCGGTTGCGAAACGCCTCGTTGGTCGTAAAGAGCGCGTTATCGCCTCGCGGCTCGGAAGAGTTGAAAATGTCCTTGAAGGCAAGGCTGAGCACGACCTCGTTGATCAAAGGGGAGCCGAGACGCGAGACCTGCGTCGTCCCGCCAATCGTCTGGCGGAGGAGGTTTCCGCCGCTCAGGACGGTGACGCGCGAACGGCTGGTCGTGGACCAGACACCGATCACTGCGTTCGACGCCGTCGGTGCGGTCGGGACCGATCCGTTGACGAGCGATGCGATCGGAACCTGAATGGCGATCGTATGCACGTTGTAGCCGCGGAGGCCGTCGACACCCGGCGCGGACGAGGCCATGGGCGGAACGGCGTGGAGCTGCTGGATCGGACGGAGCGTCAGAAGATCGACGATTCCGGCGATGTCGACGAAAAACGAGTCATCGCGCGGCCCGGCGAAAACTTTGCCGCCGTTGTTCGGCAGGTTGAAGACGGCGGCGTTCGCCAGGGCGGGGTAGCTGGGCGTCGACTTCGGTCCGATGTTCGCGGGTGCGACCTGAAAAGTCGATCCGAGCGATGTGCCCGGCGACGAGCGCCGGTCACCCGTGACGCGGTTGACCGTATAGAACTGGCGCACGTTGAGGTTGGCCGAGTCGAGCGTGAGGACTGGCCCGGTGTTGTAGAGGAACGTGCTGTTGTCCCGCACGTCCGTACGGAACCGGAACTGGTAGGTGATGTCTTCACGGGCGTCGCCGTTGTTGTCGATATGGATCTCGTACAGCGCCGAGTCGCTGAAGCTGTAGAAGTTGGGCCCGTTGGACGGCTCTTCGAGAGGGATGAAGTTGGCGATGATCGTCACCGTGTCGGGAGCATCGGGGCTGCGAAAGGCGTAAACGTCGGTGTTGTCGGCGGTAGGGTCTTCCTTGATGAGCGGAGCTTCGCGGTGTGACGAAGCGAGCGCCGCCGTGCTCGTGAGGACGAACAATGCTGCGAATGCGAGTGCTTGGATCCTTTTCATTTGCTTCCTCCAGATATTGACCGCTCGGGCGACGAGCGGTTCTCGGGAAGCGGCTCACTGCACGCGGGTGTCCAGAGAAGGCCGCGCGAATGTGCGAATTTCCGCAGCGAAGCAAATTCGTACGGAGTGGCACCTGCAATGCAAATCATGGAGAACAATGGGCCTGGGCGAAGAGAAACCCTACGATGCCGTGAGCCGCGTCGTACGCGACCCCATTCGACTCGCCGCAGTTCGCATGACGGAGTTGCTGCATTCGCAGAGTGAAGTGTTCTTCGACAGGCTCACTTATATGGCGGCGACAATCGCCAGCGCTCCCGCTGCCTTTCTGTCGCTCGTCGAAGAGAACTCCGACTTCTACAAGTCGTGTTTCGGATTCGACGGGGCCCTTGCGTCGAGTCGTGAGGTCAACGGCGTGACCTTCTGTCACTACGCTCTCGTTTCCAAAGGGCCCCTGGTGATCGAGGACACGAGAAGTCACCCGATCTTCCACGCCGTCCCGACCGTAGAGACCATGAACGTCGCCGCCTACCTCGGCGTGCCGCTCTCCGTCGGCGATCAGGCCCTCGGCGCGTTCTGCGTGATCGACCATCGCCCGCGTCAATGGAGCGAAGCGGCCATCGATGCCGTCGCTTCGCTCGCGCGCGCTGCGAACTCTGAAATCGTTTCGCGCATGAGGGCGCGCGCGGGCGAGCCGGAGCCAGGTCCCTCTGAGGTTGCGACCGCCGCGCCGGCGGCTGTGAAGCGCTTGTCACGGCGTGAACTGGAAGTTCTTTCACGGATTCTCGCCGGAAAAGGGACGAAAGAGATCGCCGTCGAGCTCGGAATGAGCGATAAGACGGTGGCGACTCACCGCGGCAGGCTGCTGAAGAAACTCAATCTGCAGTCCAGCCGGGACCTGTTCATGTACGCCGTGCGCAACCGTCTGGTCGACTGGATCTAGTGGATTTTGGATTTTGGATTTTGGATTGAGGTTCGCGAAGACAATCTCAAATCCAAAATCCAAAATCCAAAATCCAAAATCTACTTCGACGGTGCCTTCGCCTTCACCAGCTTCGGCTTCTTCACTGCCGGGCGCCGGATTTCCTGCTTGAGGGTCGGCCTGGTCGTCTTAGCGATCGGAGCGATCTTCACCGCTTTCCCCGATTTCGCCGATCGATACAGCGCCGAGACGATCCGCGCGTCGGCCAGCCCTTCCAGTCCCGAAGGTTCGGGCTGCCGGTTTTTCTGGATGCACTCCGAGAAGTACAGAAGCTCCGGCGCGAAGTGATCGCGCTTCGGATACGTCTTCGATGTCTCACGCTCGTTGATGGTCAGGGTGCGCTTCAGCTCGAGCGCGTATTCGTAGGCGGGATCGAGAGTGAGGTTTCCCTTCGTTCCGACGATCTGATAGCGGGCGAGGAATGACACCCCGAAGTTGCAGATGAACGTGGCCAGCCGGTCGCCCGGAAAGCGCGGCATCGCTCCGGTCATCTCCTCGGTCTCCTCGAAGCGGCGCTGGCCGTTGGTGGCGGTCATCGCCAGGACCTCGATCGGCTCATCGCGGAAGAGATGGGTGATGTGGCCAAGTCCCACGACGGCGTATCGGATTTTTCTGCGAGCCATGCCCTCACAGGTGTGCAACAAGTTGGCCCGCGCCGGTGGGATAAACTCCGGCCCCCATGACTCAGATCCACACCCTCGGCGAGTTGCGTTCCTCCGGTTACAAGGTGCAGTCCGTCAAGGACGAGATGCGGGCCAACCTGCTCGCCATGATCGCGCGCGGCGAGGAGACCTTCCCCGGCATCCACGGCTACGAGCGCACGGTCCTCCCCGCGATCCACAACGCCGTCCTCTCCCGTCACGACATCATCCTTCTCGGACTGCGCGGACAGGCCAAGACGCGCATTCTCCGCTCGCTGACGGCGCTGCTCGACGAGCACGTGCCGATCATCGCCGGCTGCGAGATCAACGATTCGCCGCTGGCGCCGTCGTGCAAGCGCTGCCGCCGGCTCGCCGCCGACCAGGGCGATGATCTGCCGGTCGCCTGGCTGCGGCGCGACGACCGCTATCGCGAGAAACTGGCAACGCCTGACGTCACCGTGGCCGATCTCATCGGCGACATCGATCCAATCAAGGCCGCCAATCAGCGCCTGACATACGCGGACGAAGAAGTGATCCACTACGGGATCATTCCCCGAACGAACCGCGGCATCTTCGCCATCAACGAGCTGCCCGATCTCGCGCCGCGCATCCAGGTCGCGCTCCTCAATATCCTGGAAGAGCGCGACCTGCAGATTCGCGGGTTTCCGATCCGCATCCCGATGGACGTCGTCCTCGTCTTCAGCGCGAACCCCGAGGATTACACGAGCCGCGGGAACATCATCACGCCGCTCAAGGACCGCATCGACTCGCAGATCCTCACGCACTATCCGCAGAAGGTCGAGATCGCCCGGCGCATCACCGACCAGGAAGCGTGGCTGCAGCGCGAGGCCGGCATCACCACCGAGATCCCTCAGTACGTACGCGACCTGGTGGAGAACATCGCCTTCGCCGCGCGCGAGTCAGAGCTCGTCGACCAGTCATCGGGCGTCTCCGCCCGTCTGACGATCGCCGCGATGGAGCTTCTGCAGTCCAACCTCGAGCGCCGCGGTGCGCTGACCGGCGACAGATCGGTGTTCCCCCGCCTCTCCGACCTGGCCATGGTCCTGCCGGCCATCACCGGCAAAGTGGAGATGGTCTACGAGGGCGAGCAGCAGGGAGCCGAGGTCGTGGCGCGGAAGCTGATTGGAACGGCGGTGGCGAAGCTGTTCGAACAGAAGTTCCCGCCCGTCGAGCGCGCCGGACGGTCGCAGGATCGCGACCGCCGTTACGGTGAGCTGGACATGGACGACCTCGACGACGCCTTCGCAGGGAAGAGGAAGAAAGGTGGAGCGCGGGCGACCTCGCCCGCGGGGCGCGAGTCCGGAACACCGGAACCGCCCACCGAGCCGGCCTACGACTCGATCCTGGCGTGGTTCGTCGAGGGCAACAAGATCACGCTCTCGGACGAGCAGAAGTTCGCCGAATATTTTGCCGAGCTCAAGCGCGTGCCGCGCCTCGCGGAGACCGCGGCAAAGTACGTGAAGCCATCGCGAGACGAAGAGCTCGCGTTCTGGATGGAGATGATTCTGGAGGGCCTGCACCAGGCGCTTCGCCTGTCGCGGGAGGATCTCGATTCGACGATCACCTTCCGGGAGCTGATGAAATTCAACGTATTGAGGACTGTGAAATGAAGAAGCTGTTGATGGTTGCCTGCGCGTTCGCGCTGGCGTGCCAGCAGACGACGAAAGAAATGCCGACGACAACCGATACGACGACAGCCACGACGCCGGTCACCGAGCAGAGGGTATCGGTTCCGCCGAGCCACTCGTGGTCCAGGCCTGAAGAAGCGGCCGTCGAGCACCTCACCCTCGACCTCGGCGTCGACTTCACGAAGAAGCAGCTGGCGGGGAAGGCCACGCTGCGGATCAGGAACAGCGGCAGCGCGAACAAGCTCGTTCTCGATACGCGCGACCTGACGATCAGCCGCGTCACGCGGGACGACGGCACCGCCGCCAACTACAGGGTCGGCGACGTTCAGGGGACGTTCGGCGCGCCGCTCGAGATCGATATCACGCCGCAGACGAAGTCGGTGACGATCGAATACGTTTCCAGCCCCAACGCTGCTGCGCTGCAATGGCTCGAGCCGCCACAGACGGCCGGGAAGAAGCATCCTTTCCTGCTCTCGCAGTCACAGTCGATCCTCGCCCGCACGTGGGTTCCGATCCAGGACACGCCGAGCGTCCGGTTCACATACGACGCGACGCTTCGCGTGCCGAAAGAGCTGATGGCGGTGATGAGCGCGAGCAATCCCACCGCGAAGTCGACCGACGGCGTCTACAAGTTCTCGATGCCGCAACCGATCCCGTCCTACCTCCTGGCGATCTCGGTGGGCGATCTCGCTTTCCGCTCTCTGGGACGCAATACCGGCGTTTACGCCGAGCCGTCGGTCGTGGAGAGAGCCGCCAGCGAATTCGCGGACACGCAGAAGATGGTGACAGCGGCCGAAGAGTTGTACGGGCCGTACCGGTGGGGTCGTTACGACATGCTCGTCCTTCCGCCGAGCTTCCCCTTCGGCGGGATGGAAAATCCCCGGCTCACGTTCCTCACCCCGACGATGATCGCCGGCGACCGTTCTCTGGTGTCACTGATCGCCCACGAGCTCGCGCATTCGTGGTCCGGCAACCTGGTCACGAACGCGGCGTGGAACGACTTCTGGCTCAACGAAGGCTTCACGACGTACATCGAGCGCCGTATCAGCGAGAAGTTGTACGGGAAGGATCACGCGGAGATGCTCTGGACGCTCGGCCTGAAGGAGCTTCGCGACGATTTCGAGACGCTGCCGGATGCCGACGAACACCTTGTGCTCAACCTGAATGGCCGCGATCCGGACGAGGGGGCGACCCAGGTGCCGTACGAGAAGGGCGCGCTGTTCCTGCGCCTGATCGAGCAGACGGCCGGCCGCGACAAGTTCGACGCGTTCCTTCGCAAATACTTCGACGATCACGCGTTCCAGACGATGACGACGGACCGCTTCATCCAGCTGCTGCGCGAGCGGCTGCTGGTACCGAACAGAATCGACGAGACGGCGCTGCAGATGAGCGCGTGGCTTCATGGTCCCGGTCTTCCGCCGAACGCGCCGCTCCCGAAATCGGAAGCTTTTGTGACGGTGGAAGCTCAGGCGAAGGCCGCCGCGTCCGGAGCCGCGCCTTCGATGCTGCAGACGACAGGCTGGACCACTCAGGAATGGCTGCACTTCCTCCACTCGCTGCCGAAGGACATCGGCGCGGAGAAGATGGCGCAGCTCGACCAGCAGTTCGCGTTCACGAAGAGCGGCAACAACGAGATCCTCGCCGCGTGGCTCGAGCTCGCGGTCGACAACCGCTACGAAGCGGCCTATCCGGCGCTCGAACAGTTCCTCACGTCGCAGGGCCGCCGCAAGTTCCTCAAGCCGCTCTACACGAAGCTCGCGGCCACGCCCGAGGGGCTGGAGCGCGCGAAACAGATCTACGCGAAGGCGCGCCCGACCTATCACAGCGTGTCCGTCCAGACGATCGACGAGATATTGAAGTGGCAGTAAGGTAGGAGTGCCATCGATTTTGGATTTTGGATTTTGGATTTTGGATTGAACACCAGATCTGAAATCCAATCCAAAATCCAAAATCCAAAATCCAAAATCCTCCTACAATCCCTCCATGGTCAAGGTAGCGGCAGAGATACCGGGCGAGCTGGCCCGCCAGATCGACCGGATCATTCGCGATGGATGGTTTCCCGATCAGGAGACGGTCGTCCGCGAGGCGCTGAGCCAGTTCGTCGATGCCAAGTCGTTCCTCGGCGATTCGCCGCGGATGCTGCACCGCTTCGGCGCCGATGCCATGAACGATTCCAAGCCGGAGACGGCGCTGCGGTTCGTGAACCGCGCGCTGTCGCTGCTCTCCGCCACCGAGATCACGGATTTCGCGCTCTATCAGGCGCTCATTGAGCTGCGGGTACAGGTCCTGCTCATCCTTGGACGGGAGCCCGACGCGATCACCGCGCTGGAAGAGGCGCAGGAGCGCCTCCCGAACAACCCGACGATCGCCAAGTGGCTCCAGAAGTTGAAAAAGATCGAAGCCTGAACCCTATTTCCCCGACCATGCGCCACCGCTACGGCTATCTCGACCCGGAGTTGATTCGACAGCTCCTGAGCGAGATGGGCCTGCGCCGGCTGTTCAATCATCTTCTGCTGCAGGCGGGCGGCGACGTGGAGGAAGCGATGCAGTGGATGCGCGCCCTGCAGGAGCGCGGGCTGATCGCCTCGGATGTCGACCTCGATGAGTTTTTCGCGCGGCTGATGGCGGAGAACATCATCGGCACCGATGCGAACGGAAACGTCGTGATGGCCGCCGGAGGGGAACGGCAGATCAGGCGCGACGCGCTCGACGAGATCTTCGGCGGCCTCGACAAGTCCGCGGCCGGTTATCACTCGGTCGCGAAGCCGGGGCAGGGGAGCGAGCGTCTCACGGAGACGCGCCAGTATCAATTCGGCGACGACCCGATGTCGCTCGATGCCGGCCGGACGCTCCAGAACGCCATGAAGCACAACGATCCGGCAGACGCGATCCGGATCCATGAGGACGATCTCGAAGTCTTCGAGACCGAGCACAACTCGAGCTGCGCGACGGTGGTCATGATCGACATCTCGCACTCGATGATTCTCTACGGAGAGGATCGAATCACGCCGGCCAAGAAAGTCGCGCTGGCGCTGACGGAGCTGATCCTCACGAAGTATCCGAAGGATTCCATCGACGTCCTGCTGTTCGGCGACGATGCCGTCGAGGTTCCGATCTCGGAGATTCCGTACGTCAAGGTCGGGCCGTTCCACACGAACACGAAGGCGGGCCTGGAGCTGGCGCAGCGGATCCTCCGGCGGCGCAAGCACAACAACAAGCAGATCTTCATGATCACCGACGGGAAGCCCTCGGCGTTGACCGAGGGGGGGCAGCTCTACACGAATTCGTTCGGGCTAGACATGAAGATCGTCAACCGGACTCTGGAAGAGGCTGATCGCTGCCGCCGGGCCGGCATCCCCATCACCACGTTCATGCTGGCGACGGATCCGATGCTCGTGAATTTCGTCGAGCAGCTGTCGCAGATCAACCGCGGCCGCGCCTTCTACTCCTCTCCCGACCGTCTCGGCGAGTACATCCTCGCGGACTACATCCGCAACCGGCGTAAGTTCGTGCATTGAGAATGGAATCAGGTCTCGGGCGTACTCTGTTCTCCGCCCCGATGCGAATCCTCGTCGCTGTCCTCCTGATCACTGCCACCGCTTCAGCAAACGACGTCACCTGGCGCTCGATGCAGTCCGGGTCGACGACCACCCCCATTCACGATCGCGGGATCCGTGGGGAAGGCCAGATCGTGGCGGTGCTCGATACCGGCGTGGACTGGACGAGCTGCTATTTCGCCGAGCCCGATGGATCGCGCCCGCCCCTGAACACGGGAACGCCGTCCGGCGGCCTGCAGTGGCAGAACATCAACCCGTTGCGGCGGAAGATCATCGCCTACAACTTTCTCTATTCGTGCGATCAGTACCCGAGCGCGACCGGTTGTGACAACCCCGCGTTGCCGCAGGACTACAACAGCATCACGAACGCCTACGACAATCAAGGTCACGGAACGCATGCCGCGGCGACCGCGGTCGGCGACAAAGGGACGCCGCTCGCGCACGACGAAGGAGATTCGCTTGCACCGGCGGCGAAGCTGGTCGTGCAGGACGGCGGCGCCGTGTTCGACAGCGCGGGAAGGTTGCTGGGCGACGCCTGTTCGCATCGGCCCGGCTTCGGATGTCCGGTGAACCTCTATCCGATCCTCGATCAGGCGTACAAGCAGGGTGCGCGGATTCACTCCAACTCGTGGGGCGACCGTCAGGGCACACCGCTGGGACTTCCTGCGCCGACCGCGAACTATTCGCAATCAGCGCGCGACGTCGACGCGTTCGTATTCGATCACCCCGACATGCTCGTCGTGTTCAACACCGGCAACTTCGGCCGCTCCGACGGAAGCCTCGAGGAGGGGCAGATGTCTCCGGCCAGCTCGCTGTCGGCGCCCGGTGCCGCCAAGAACACGATCCAGGCAGGCGGTGTGCGCGGATGGGAAGGACAGAGCGACAACCAGGTTGCGAATTACAGCCTGAGCGGACCGACGCGGGACGGGCGCATCAAGCCGGACGTCGTCGGACCGGCATTCGTGCTCGCTGGTGACGCCCGCGTCTACAGCAAGCAGGAATGCTCGGCCAGTTTCGCGAACGGCACGTCGTGGGCCTCGCCCACCATCGCGGGTGCGGCGGCCCTGGTGCGGCAGTACTACACCGACGGCTTCTATCTCGGTCAACGCATGACGCCGAGTGCCGCGCTGCTGAAGGCGACGATCATCGCCGCGGCGCGTCCCGTTCCCTACCGCTCCACGAGATTCAGCCGTTTCGACGCTGAACCCGTTCCTTCGTACGAGCAGGGCTTCGGGTTCCCCGTTCTCGACGACGCACTCTCATTCCCCGGCGAGACGCGGAAGCTTCGTGTTTACGACGTGGCTCGCGAGCGCGGCCTGGCGCAGGGTGAGAACTTCACCGTCGCTCTCGATGTTCGCGCCGGGACCCCGTTCAAGGCCGTTCTGGTGTGGACGGATCCTCCGGGACGTGCCGTCGGCGTCACCGATACGAGCATGCAGCTCGTGAACGACCTCGATCTCCGCGTCGTCTCGCCGTCGGTGACGATGGTCGGCAATCAGCGCCTGACCGGCGGCCAGCCGGACCGCGTGAACAACGTCGAAGGCGTCACGATCGATTCTCCGTCGGCCGGCAAGGTCACGGTCACTGTGAGTGCGCCACGAATCGCGGTGGGTCCGCGCCAGGGTTACGCGCTCGTGCTGACGGGCGATTTCGACGCGGAGACGCCCTCGCGGAGGCGAAGAGCCGTGCGTCGTTGATGCATCCCGAGCGAAGCGAGGGATCTCCGGTACCACCGGCAGGATGAATCCCGCCAGCCGAGGATCAGTGGAGCGCGGGCGACCCGCCCGCGCACTTCAGGCGAGCGTGACGACGCGGGCGAGGTCGCCCGCGCTCCAAGGATTTTCGCTCGTGGGCCGCATCGCCTCGGTGGTACCGGAGATCCCTCGCTTCGCTCGGGATTGATCAGTATCATCGCCGGCCATGCTTGGACGTGACTACCTCCGCGAACGCGCGGACGAATACCGGATCGCACTCAGAAACCGCGGCTCGAAGGTCGATCTCGAGCGCTTTGTCGAAGTCGACGCCGAGCGGCGCCGCATCATCGTTCAGGTCGAGGCGCTCAAGAATCAGCGCAACGTGGCCTCGCAGGAGATCGCCAGTCTCAAGAAGAACAAGCAGGACGCGTCCTCGCAGATCGAAGCGATGAAACGCGTCGGCGATGAGATCAGGACCCTCGACGAACGGCTCGGAGCTCTCGAGGAGGAGCTCTCCGGACTCGAACTTGGATTTCCCAACGTGCCTCACTCCAGCGTGCCCGTCGGCCCCGACGAGTCGGCCAATCGTGTGGAACGCACGTGGGGAGAGAAGCCGAAGTTCTCCTTCCCTCCACGGGCGCACTGGGACATCGGCGAACGCCTCGGCATCCTCGATTTCGACCGCGCGGCCAAGATCACCGGCACGCGCTTCGCGATCCTCTACGGAGCGGCCGCGAAACTGAATCGCGCGCTGATGATGTTCATGCTCGACCTCCACGCCGACCAGGGCTACACGGAGGTCCTGCCGCCGTTCATCGCGAACTCCGACTCGCTGCGCGCCACGGGCCAGCTGCCGAAGTTCGGCGAAGACCTCTTCCGGCTGCAGGGGGAGAAGGAGTACTACCTCATCCCCACGGCGGAAGTTCCCGTGACGAATCTTCATCGCGACGAATTCATCGATGCGTCGCGGCTGCCGCTCCTCTACACCGCCTACACACCGTGTTTCCGCGCCGAAGCGGGAGCGGCGGGAAAGGACACGCGCGGCCTCATCCGCCAGCATCAGTTCGAGAAGATCGAGATCGTGAAATTCACGATGCCCGACCAGTCATGGGACGAGCTGGAGAAACTCACCCGCGACGCCGAAGCGATCCTTCAGGCCCTCGGCCTTCATTACCGCGTGGTGACACTCTCGACCGGCGACATGGGATTTTCTTCCGCGAAGACCTACGACATCGAAGTCTGGCTGCCCGGGCAGGACACGTACCGCGAGATCTCTTCCTGCTCGAACTTCGCCGATTTCCAGGCGCGGCGCGCGGGCATCCGCTATCGGACCGCCGACAAGAAGACCGGTTTCGTCCACACGCTGAACGGGTCGGGACTGCCGCTGGGGCGGACACTGGTGGCTGTGCTGGAGAACTATCAGCAGGCCGACGGGTCGGTCGTGATCCCGGAAGTTCTCCGGCCTTACATGCGCGGCATGGACCGGATCGGGTAACCGGGCAAAGTGGAGCCGCGGGCGATCCCGCCCGCGGATTTTCTACCCCCCGCCCGCGGGCGAGGTCGCCCGCGGCTCCACACACCTCACGACGACGGCGAGGGCTCGATCACTTCGAATTTCAAATCCGTGGCGCCGAGGCGCAGCAGGTCGCCGTTGCGCAGCGTGGCGTGAAAGACACGCGTGCCGTTGATCCAGATCCCGTTGCGGCTCTTGAGATCCTCGATTGCGTAGCCGTCCCCTGAACGAAAGATCCGCGCGTGAAATCCGGAGACGCCCAGGTCGGTGATCTGGATGTTGTTGTCGCGGTGGCGGCCGACCAGGTACTCGGTGTCGGTCAACGAGAACTTCCGCGCGTCGGTGTCGCTGTCGGCAATGACGAGCTGCGCCATCATTTGTTTCTCGTCGCTGGTGATGAGAAGGCTCGTGTCGTCGCCAACCTCACCGTCGCGCACGGTCGGCTCGGCGTGAAACACCGGGGCGGTCTGGCGCATCGTGTCATCGGGAGGGCCGCTCCGGCTGGCCAGCCGCGATGCGTCGCCGCTCCTGACGGGTTCGATCAACTGGTTCGCTGCGAGGCCGTAGATGATGCGGTAGACGTTCAACTGATCTTCATCCGAATCGCGGACGAGGTCGTCGAGCGTTCGCTGGCCGTTGATCATGAAGAGCAGCTTCCATTCATCCTGAGTGAGTGTGATCTTGTCGTCCCGCGGCGACGCAACCACGCGGTAGACCGTCGAACTGTCGGGTAGCAGCTGCAGGCACTGCTCCCACTCTTCGATACGCCGCGCACCTTCCATGATCAGGTTCGGCAGGTCTACGGTGATCGTGACCGCGTACTCCGGAAGCTCCAGCTCCTCGGAAAAACTGAACTCGCCCGTGGTCCACACGAAAGCGTCGAAGAGGACCTCCGCGACCTGGATCTTCAGGAAGTCCCGGAGCTGATCTTCCGTGAGCACGCCTCGCTGCAGCGCGATCTGTCCGAACTGCTGGCCGCCGCGGACGAGCGCGTCGATTGCCTCGAACTGTTCGGGGGTGATCTTCTTCTTGCGCAGGAGGATCGCGCTCAGGCGAAGCTTCTCCTGGTTCGAGCCCGCGTAAACGACGGCACCGTTCACGAACACCACGGAAGTTCCCCGCCGGCCGCTGGTTTCGCGGGCGAGGTCGCCCGCGCTCCACAGCGTCAGCGTGCCGCTCTTTCGTCCCATGCTGAGAAGCGTCAGCACGTCGGCCAGCTTGAACGAGCCGAGGCTTCCGTGGAGAACGGCGTTCGTCATGGCGGTGATCGAGATTCTACCCCTCACACGATTGCAGCCATGACGGCCCAGAGCGAGAGCACCGAGATCGCCGCCCAGAGAATGACTCCGAGGATGAGCGCGCGCGGTCCCACCGCGCGGAGCGCGCGTGGCGACAGACCGGCGCCGATCAGCAGCAGCGTCACCGTGAGTCCGGTTCTGGCGATGGATGTCAGCGCTTCGAAGAACGCGGGCGGTGCGGGCGCCCATGTTCGCAGCACGGACGCGACGAGGAAGAACACGATGAACCAGGGCACGGCGAGACGCACGTCTCTGCGCCGGAACATCGCCGCGGTGACGATCGTCAATGGGACGATCCAGAGCGCTCTGGCCAGTTTCACCGGCGTCGCGATCTGCAGCGCCTCGAGACCGAACCTCGATGCTGCGCCGACGACCGAGCTCGTGTCGTGGATGGCGATCGCGGACCAGACGCCGAACTGCATCTGCGACATTCCGAGGGCGACGCCGATCGGCGGGAAGAGAAACAGTGCGAACGCGTTGAGAATGAAGACCGTGCCGAGCGAGACGGACATCTGTTCGTCGGATGCGTCGATGACGGGGCCGACCGCGGCAATCGCGCTTCCGCCGCAGATGGCGGTGCCGGCGGAAATGAGATGAGCCGTGGTCTTTTCGACGCGGAGCGCCCGTCCCAGCGCGTAGCCGGCCAGCACGGTTGCCGTGATCGAGACGATCGTGATCACGATCCCGATGCTGCCGGCGCGGATGACCTGATGAAGGTTCATCCCGAAACCGAGGCCGACGACGCAGACCTGCAGGAGGATGCGTGTCACGCGCGCGTTCGCTTCGGGCCATGGATGGCCGACGGTCAGCGCGATCACGACGCCGATCGCCAGCGCGAGCGGCGGCGATGCCCACGGCGTGAGGCAGAAGAGGACAGCGAGGACGAGGATGGCGGCCCGGAGCGTCTGCATCAACGCCCATGGAGGGCGGGCGACCCCGCCCGCCTCGGCGCGAGCGACTTCGCCCGCGCCTTGACCTTCCCGGCGTGTGTGACTTGTGTCACGAACATTGCGGTGGCGATTTTATACGTGCAAGAATGCATTCGCCCGCATGCATCTGACGAAAGAGCAAGTTACAGGGTTGGCGAGACGGCGGCACTGCCCGCGGTGCGATCTGAACAAGACGATCGGAAGCGCGCTCTGCAGTTCGTGCCGTGCCAAGCTCCCCGAGCACATGCGCAAGGCCCTCGAGCGGATCCCGCAGAAGGAGCCTTCCATCGTGGCGCGCGCCCTGCGAGGGGCGGCCGATTACTTCAACCTCCACTTCCAGTCGGTCCGGAACTTCGGCGGCGGGAAGAAGCGGTAACCGTCGCCAGCTCCTGCGCCAGCGGATCCGCCGGTGCCTCCTCGGCCAGCCGCGCCGCGGTGAGGATCAGCTCATCGACCACCTGTGCCGATGAAAGCGATTCACCCCACGCGGCACTGAGCGTGGCCAGCCGGTGCCGGCGCGACGCGGCCGCCCACGTCAGCTTCAATGCATCGGCGCGAATGTCGGTCGCGACGCGAACGGGGCGTTTCGTGACCGGCGAGATGTACTTCAAAATCACAGTCGCCACACGCTGTCCCTCGGGCGTTCCCGGCTGAAGTTTCAACTCCACGAGTCCCGTCGCCGATTGCCCGGCGCGCAGAGAGCCGGTCGCCGCGTCGAGCGATCGCGGACCGGCGATCGTTCGATGCGTCGCGATCACACCTTCCTCCAGGACGATCGAAACTTCGGCTGACGCGAGCTTCGCCGGCGTGTCGATCGTGTACCGGATGACGGCGGTTCCATCGGCCTTCAGCGGCGCCTGTGAGGCTTCCACCTGCAGGCGCACGTCGTCGACGCCGGCCGGTGCGCCGGCGAAGTGATTCACGACGGCCGCCACGTCGATCTGCTTTGGCGGATCGCCACGTTCGATGCTCTCCTTCAACTTTCCGACAACCGAAGGATCGGTCGAGATGCCGAACGGGCGCGTGGAGATCGCACTCACGGGTCGCTGCAGGCGAGCCGCCGCGAGTGAGGTGGATGCGCGCGGTGCGTTCTGCGCGGTCGCGAGCTCAGTGTCAGCCTGGGTCTCGGTCACGAGAGTGGCACCAGGTTCGGCCAGGGACGCGGGTCGCGCTGGAGCAGCCGGGGCTTCCGCGGTCACGCTGATGGCCTCCGCGACAACGGCGGTTTCCCTGTTTTCCACTACGCCGCCAATCTGTGCTGCGTCACGGGTGCTGGGTGCAGACCTTTGGGTGCTTGGTGCCGAGTGCCGGGTGGTGGGTGCTGGGGCCGTGGCCGCACCTGCTTCCGCTTTCTGCGCGACTTTGAGCTCGGGCTGTGCGAGAAGCGACCGTTCGGTCCGTTCCTCCTTTGTTTCCTGCCGCGCCGTGGCGGGCGGGATCGCCCGCGGCTCCATTCGATCCGGAACCAGCATCGTGGTCGTTTCTGCCGTCGGCACACTGGCCGGTGCGGGGGGTGGCGGGGGAACTTCGGCGACCGACTTCATCGCGCCGCGTTCGTGAGTGTCGACGCGCAGAACGTCGCCGTCGCGCGAGATCAGTTGCATGGTGAGGAAGACGGAAGTCACCAGAAGGATGATCGATGCCGCGACGCGCAGGGTGAATGCCCACGACAGGGAGACCCGGTCGCGATCGCGCCCGGTGCGGAGATACTCGGGGATGTCGGCCTTGATGCGCTCGGCGAGACCTGAAGGCGGTTTGGCCACCGGAGCCATCGACAGCTTGCGCTGCAGCTCTGCTTTTCGTTTCTGTGTCATTTCGATTCCTCGTCGATCATCGCCTCGAGAATCGAGAAAGCCTTGTGCAGCCGCTTACGGATGGCGACTGTCGTGATGCTCTCGAGCTCGGCGATCTCCTTCACCGGCAGTCCTCCCCAGAAATGCGCCGTCACTGTGAAACGCAGATCGTCGGGAAGCCGAAGAACCGCGGCGCGCAGCCGCTCCGATTCTTCGATGCTGGACAGCACCTGATCCGCCGCGGGCACGTCGTCCGCGATGTTGGCCGCATAGGGCTCGTCCAGCGAGGTCGTCCGCCGCGGCCGGCGTACATGATTGAGAAACGTCGTATAGGCGATGCGATACAGCCACGTGAAAAGTTGCGAGCGCCCGTCGAATCCGCGCAGCGCCGACCAGGCCTTCTGATACGTCTCCTGGGTCAGGTCCGCGGCGAGGTCCCCGTCCGAGCACAGCCGGAAGAGCGACGCGTACACGGCCGAATACGTCCGCTCGACCATGGCTTCAGCCGCTTCGCGGTCTCCCTGCCTCACCGCCTCGAGCAGGCTCTTTTCGTCAGCCCACCGCCCGGGCGGTTCGGCGTCCCGTTCGGGGGCTGGAAACCGCGCGAGACTTGCCATGTCGATTGGACACATGTCGGGGCCGTTTCGAAACCTGAGTATGCTACGTCCCGTGAAACGCTGTCTCGCGACCGTTCTTTTCCTCGCCGCCGCGTGCCGGCCGGCCGAGACCACGTTCGACCCTGCCGCCCACGCGGAAGAGATCCGCAAGTGGCAGGAGAATCGCCAGAATCGCCTGAGCAAGGAAGACGGCTGGCTCACGCTCGTCGCTCTGGAGTGGCTCGAGCCGGGCAAAAACACGGTCGAGCCGTTCGGGACCCTGGTGCTCGAAGACGGAACCGTCACGCTCGAGCCCGCTCCCGAAGCGAAGCTGACCATCGACAAGAAGCCGGTCCTCGGCAAAGTCGAACTGCGCGACGACAACGATGACAGCGGCCCAACCATCGTCTACGCGGGGAAGCTCAATTTCCAGATCATCAAGCGCGGCGACCGATATGGGGTCCGCGTGAAGGATCCCGACGCGAAGACGCGTGTCGAGTTCAAGGGTCTCGAGTACTTTCCGATCGATCCGAAATGGCGCGTCGTCGCCCAGTTCCAGCCGTATCAGCCGGCGAGGCAGATCCCGATCGTCGACATCACGGGGATGGTCTCGAAACAGGCCGTGCCCGGAGCACTCGTGTTCGAGGTCGATGGCGAGAGCTATCGCCTGGACGCCATCGCCGAGGAGGGTTCGCGGGAGTTGTTCGTGATCTTCAAGGATGCGACGAGCCGCGATGCGACCTATCCGGCGGGACGCTATCTATATGTGCCGCGCCCCGGCGTCGACGGAAAGATCGTGGTCGACTTCAACAAGGCCTACAGCCCACCCTGCGCATTCACCCCTTACGCAACCTGCCCGCTGCCGCCGCGCCAGAACCGCCTCCCGATCCGCATCGAGGCGGGGGAGAAGTACGAGAAGCATTAAGCGTCGGTCGATTTTGGATTTTGGATTTTGGATTGGAAGAAAACAAAACCAAAATCCAAAATCCAAAATCCAAAATTGTTTCAACGGCTCGCGTGCTCGTCCGCGATCACCTGGGCGATCGCCGCGGTGAGCGCCTTCGCGTAGGGGATGTGCAGGAACTCGTTCGGGCCGTGCGCGTTGCTGTGCGGGCCGAGGACGCCGGTGATGAGGAACTGCGCCTCCGGGTAACGCTCGCCGAGCATTCCCATGAACGGGATCGATCCGCCTTCACCAAACGTGCTGACACCTTTTCCGAAAAACGTGCGCGACGCCTTCTCGACCGACTTCTCGAGCCACGCCGCGGTCTTCGGCGCTTCCCATCCCGTTCCGCCCTTCTCGTATTCGAAGGTGACCTTCGCGCCGTAGGGCGGTTCCGACTCGAGCAGCTTCTTGAGGCGCTCGCCAGCTTCCGGCGCATTGAGCGTGGGCGGCGTCCGGAGAGAGAGTTTGAGCGCGGTCTTCGGGCGGAGCACGTTGCCGCCCTGCACGAGATCGGGGAAGCCTTCCTGGCCGGTGTAAGCGAGCGCCGGACGCCAAGTACGGTTGAGGAGCAGCTCGAGCGGATCCTTTGAGAGGGGAACCATCCCCGGCATCCACGGGAACTTCTCGTACACGTCGGTGCCGAGAATGGCGGCACACTGCCGCGCCTCCTCGATACGGTTCTTCGGGATGTCGACCCACAGCCAGTCCGGCTTGATGGTGCCGGTGGCCGCGTCTTCGATTCGATCGAGAAGGATCCGCATGATGCGGAAGCTCGAAGGGACGATGCCGCTGGCATCTCCGGAATGAACACCTTCGCTGAGCACCTGGACCGTCAGGTTGCCGACGATCGACCCGCGCAGGGAAGTGGTCATCCAGAGCTGGTCGTAATTGCCGCAGCCGCTGTCGAGACAGATGATGAGGCGCGGGGTGCCGATCCGATCGGAGAGCAGGTCGATGTATGCCGGCAGATCGACCGAGCCGCTCTCCTCGCAGCACTCGATGATGACGACGATCCGCGCATGGGGAGCCTTCGACTCCTGCACGGCGCGAATGGCCGCGATGGTGGAGAAGATCGCGTAACCGTCGTCGGCGCCGCCGCGGCCGAACAGCTTTCCGTCCCGGACAACCGGAGTCCAGGGTCCCAGACCCTCTTCCCAGCCGACCATGGCCGGCTGTTTGTCGAGGTGCCCATACATCAGGATGGTCGATGCCTTGTCGCCTTCGATCTCCATGAAGATCAGCGGCGTCCGCCCCTCCACCTCGAGGACCTCGAGCTTCATCCCCGCCACACCCTGCGATTCAGCCCACCGGCGGGCGAGATCAACCGCATTGTGCATGTGCCCGTTCTCCCGCCAGGCGGGATCGAACAGCGGGGACTGATTCGGGATCCGGATGTATTCGTGGAGGGTGGGGAGGATCGATTCATCCCAACGCCGGTCAATGGTTTGGCGGATCTGCTCAGGGTTCATACGGCGGCGGAGGATAGCACCGCGCTGGAATTCGTGTTAGCGTTCCGGCTACAGTCCATACTTCAGCACCCAATAGCCGCGACATGCTCGAACAGCTTTCCGCATCCGATGTCGCGTCTCCGCCAGGAGATGCGATCCGGCCTGCCGTTCCGGCCGCCCTGCGGCCGACGCGGCCGGCGGGGCAGCGCGCTGCGGGCGCCGACGTGGAATCGCTGTACGTCCAGCACCGGACACTGCTTCTTTCGGTCGCCTGCCGGAAGTTCAGCGTGCCGGAGGCGGATGCTGAAGGCCTGCTCCAGGAAGTCTTCCTTTCGTTCCTCCAGACCGGCGCGCAGATCGACAACGTCCGGTCGTGGCTCGTGGCCGGCATCTGCAACGCGAGCCGCCACTATTGGCGCAGCCAGGGGCGCTCCGAATCGCTGCCCGAGGATTACCTCGAGCGTTCCGATCCCGGTTCGGATTCGCTTCCCGAAAAACGGGCAATGGAAATGACGATTCAGCAGGCGCTCGGATATCTGCAGCCGCGTTGCCGGGAAACGCTGCGCCTTCACTATTTCGACGGCCGGTCGGCTTCCGAAGTGGCCGCCGAGCTCGATACGACGACCCGCTACGCGGAAAAGCTCATTCACAACTGCCTCAAGAGGGTACGCGAGATCTACATGAACATTACGGCGGTGCAGCGGTGACGATGATCGTTGAGCGGCACTATGACGACGAGACCCTGATCGGGCTCCTCGGATCGAGCCTCGATGCGGAAAGAGACCCGCATCTGGCGGTCTGCTCGAGCTGCTCGGAAACTCTCGCTTCGTATCGTGCCATCGCCGAAGTGCTCGGCCACGACGCGGCCTGGGATCTCCGCGACCTGCGACAGGAACCCGTGCCGGAGACGATCTCCGCCCTGCGAATGTTCTCATCCGTCCTCGCCGCGGAGGAAGAGGAAGCCCGGAGCGCGGTTGCGGCATTGCTCGCGCGGCCGAAGACGGCCTGGGTGTCGGCAATCTCGCATTCGCTCGAGCTGCAGTCGGTGGCCGCGGTCAACGCATTCATCGCCGCCTCCGAGAAGGCGATCGACCGCGATCCGTCGGATGCACTGGCGGTCGCGGCGCTCGCGACACACGTCGCGCGACTCCTGAAGTGCGACGAGTATCCGGACAGTGTCGTTTCACGCGCCGTGGGAGCTGCCTGGCGGCAGTATGCCTACGCCGCCTTTTACGTCGGTGAATATCCAGCTGCTTCCGAAGCGGTCGCGAAGTCGGCGGCTGCCTTTGCGGCCTGCGCCGTGTCCGACTACGACCTTGCCAGGCTCTCCATCATCCGGGGCCTGATTCTCTCCCAGCAGGAGCAGCATGACGCGGCTCGCGAAGAAGTCCAGCACGCCGCCGCGGTGTTCGACGCGTTCGGGGATCGCAGCCGTGCGGCCTCCGCAAGGGTGGCGGAGGCCTACTCGCTCATCAGCGAGCATCGGTACCAGGAAGCGCTCCCCATTCTCAGGACGGTGGAGCGCGATTATGCCGAAGACCTCGACAACTACTCGCGCGCGAACGTGGCGAACAACCTGGCGGTCTGTCTCATGGAGCTCGGTTCCGTGATCGAGGCGTTCGATCAGTATTCGATCGCCGCGGCGATTTACGATGAAATCGGCAACGCACCCGAAGCAGCCCGTGTCCGGCACAACATCGGCTGCCTGCTCGCGGCCCAGGGGCGGCTCGGTGATGCGCAGGCGCGATTCAGATCGGTGCGGATGGAATACCGCCGCCTTGGAATGGCGGACGGCGCGGTCGCAGCCGCCCTCGATCTCGCCGAGCTCCTGCTCGCGGAGAACGCCCACGCCGAAGCCGCGGCATTGTGCGGCGCCGCGGTGGAGCAGTTTCAGAAAACCGGTCTGAGCGCGACGACAAAGGGGCTGACCGCCCTGTCATTTCTCAGGGAGGCGGCTGCCCAGCGTCGCGCCACGCCTGAGACCGCTCGCCGGGTCCGGCGGTACCTCGAACGACTGTCGCGGGAGCCCCAGCTCCTCTTTGCACCGCCGCCACTGCTGGCACCCTGAAAAAATTTTTTGAGGTGGGGGGGTAGGGATTTTCCCCTCCCCGTCACTCCCCTCATAGGGCGCGCCCTCCAAGCCTGAAAAGAAGAATTCACCGCCAGGAGGGTGCAGATGAATCGTCGTGTCCGTAGTGTTGTGGCAGCGCTGTTTGCGCTGAGCCTCGTCCTTGCAGCTCCCGCAGCGTTCGCAGCCCGCGAGCGCGACCGCGATGTCACGCCGGGGTTCATGCAACGTGTCGTCCGGATCGTCAAGCAGATCGTCAAGCCATTCACGTCCACGGTCCAGGAAGAAACCACGGCCCTGCCGGGCCCGCCGAAACCCTGACGATCCGAACCGTCTCGATCTCGACACGTACAATACCCGGCAACTCACTGGAGGGGTTGCCGGGTCATGTCGCATATCCTCGCTGTCCGAAACGTCGTCAAGACGTTCGGTAGTGTCCGCGCCGTAGATGGCGTGTCGTTCAACGTCCGCGAAGGGACGATCACCGGCCTCCTCGGCCGCAACGGGGCCGGGAAGACGACCACCATCCGGATGATCACCGGCATCTTCATGCCGGACTCGGGCTCCATCGAGTGGCTCGGGGCCTCCACCGCTGCCGAATTCCGTGATCGCATCGGTTACCTGCCCGAAGAACGCGGACTCTACCGGCAGATGAAGATCGTCGAGCTCCTTCTCTTTCTCGCCGAGATCAAGGGAAAGCGGCCGGCCGACGTCCGTCCCGCGATCGACCGCTGGCTGGAGAGGTTCGAGCTGACCGACAAACGCAACGCCAAGATCGAGGAGCTCTCGAAGGGCAATCAGCAAAAGGTGCAGCTGATCGGCACGCTGCTGCACGATCCCGATCTGATCATCCTCGACGAGCCGCAGTCCGGCCTGGACCCCGTCAACATGGTCCTCGTCCGCAACCTGCTGCGCGATCTCAAGAACGAGGGAAAGACGATCCTTCTCTCGACGCACATGATGGGCGAGGCCGAACGTATGGCCGACGACATCGTGCTCATCCATCGCGGCAGCGTCGTGCTGGAGGGGAACATCAACGAGGTCCGCGGGTCGTTCGGAAAGAACACCCTGCACGTGGAATACGACGGCGACGGCGCCTTCCTGAGCGAGCTTCCCAACGTCAAACGCGCTTCGATCGTCAACAACGCCGCGGAGCTGAGTCTCCTCGACGGGTCGGATCCGCAGAAGATCCTGGAAGCGGCGATGGGCCGGCTGCGCATCCGGAAGTTCGAGCTGGCCATGCCGTCGCTCGAAGAGATCTTCATCGAGAAAGTCGGAACCGAGACGCTGACCGAGGTGGTGCGATGAAGAAACTGCTGGCAGTCCTGAAGCGCGAATACCTCCAGACCGTCCGGAAGAAGATGTTCATCGTGATGACGTTCCTCATGCCGGTGCTCATGGGCGCCGTACTGGTCCTGCCGAGCCTGATCATGGCCCGCGGCATGGGGGAGAAGAAGATCGCTGTCGTAGACGGCACAGGGAAACTGCGCGAGGCCTTCACGAAGGCTCCCGTGGCAACGGAAGGAAAGCCGGAGCCGTCGACGCGTCCCGGCCGGAGGCGCCTGCCGGAGAACATGCGCGTCGAGTATGTTGACGCGGCAGGAAAGGACGCGGACGAAGCCGCCAAACCCTTCCTCACACGGATGAGCGGCGCGAAAGAAACACGTATCGATGGCGTGTTCGTCGTTCCCGCCGACGCGATCACCAATACCGACGCGACTCTGAGGTACTACAGCCGTGCCGCCGCGGACTTCATGTCACAGGAACGGCTTTCCTCCATCGCCAACGGCGCGGTGCAGCGCGACCGCCTGGCCGCGCGCGGTCTTTCGTCCGACGACGTCGACAAGGTTCTGCGCACGCTGTCCGTCGATGCGGTACAGCTGTCGAAGAGCGGTGAAGAGAAGAAAGGCGGCATCGCCAACTTCTTCGTCGGTTTCATGATGACCGGCCTGCTCATCGTCCCTTCGTTCATGTACGGCCTGGAGATCATGCGCGGCATCATCCAGGAAAAGACCGACCGGGTGGTCGAAGTCCTGGTGTCCTCGATGAGCACCCAGCAGCTCCTCATCGGCAAGATCCTCGGGGTCGCGCTGGTCGGACTCACGCAGATCGGTGTGTGGTTCATCATGTTCGGCGCCGTGGGCGCCTTTGGCCTCGCCACCGCGGCGATGGCGGGGGAGAACGTGCTGCAGCTCCTGCGCCCGTCCACCTTCGTCTACTTCTTCATCTTCTTCGTGCTCGCGTACCTGACATACGTCTGCATCTACGCGATCGGCGGTGCCGTGAGCAACTCGGAAAAAGAGGCGCAGCAGCTCATCGCGCCGATCACGATGATCATGATGCTGCCATGGTTCCTGCTCGTGGCCATCATCACGAATCCCGATTCGACGCTCTCGGTCGCGTTCTCGCTCTCGCCGGTGTTCGGCCCGATGACGATGTACGTGCGCATCCTCGTCGCCGAACCTCCGATGTGGCACATCGTCCTGACGATCCTGATCTCGATCGCAACGATCGCCGTGTTTTTCTGGGCGACGGCGAAAATCTTCCGGGTGGGAATCCTCTCGTACGGCAAACGTCCCACGATTCCGGAGCTGTGGCGGTGGATCAAGGTGGCTTAGCCCACCCTTCCACCCGTGACGCCACCGCCCACCCCGCCACCGTGACGCCGGCCGCCCCTCCGCCCGTAACGGCGAATAACGGGTCGCGTTGATTGCGCGTGACGCGGCACTCGTCACTCGCTACTCGTCACTCGCTACTCGTTGCTCGTAATCCCCACGGCCGCGTGGGAGGGCGGCGTCACGGTTGGGCGGGCGGCCGGCGTCACGGTGGGATGGAGGGCGGCGTCACGGCGGAATGGGTGGGTGGAATATGATTCCGCGATGCGAATTCAGACGCTGAACGACATCTACGCCGTCACGTCCGAGACCGACCGTCCCGCCATCATGAAGTACAAGAAGGGCGAGCGGTGGTTAGACATCACCGTCCCCGAATTCCGCGACAGGGTTCGGCACTTCGCCACCGGTCTCCGCGTCCTCGGCGTGAAGAAGGGTGACCGGGTGGCCATCCTGTCCGAGAATCGCCCCGAGTGGACGATCTCCGATTTTGCCATCCTCACCAACGCCGCGGTGAGCGTGCCGGTGTACCCGACGCTGCTCCCCTGGCAGATCCAGTACATCCTCAACGATTCCGGCTCGGTCGCCGTCATCTGTTCGACCGAGGAGCAGCTGCACAAGGTCCTGGAAGTCAGGAGCCACTGTCCGGCTCTTCATCACATCATCGTGTGTGATCCGCCGACGACCACGCTGACGAACGTGTATACGTTCGAGCAGGTCGTGAAGAGCGGCCGCTCCGAAGAGGAGAAGAACGGCCGTGCGCGGTTCGACGAAATCCGGAAGAGCGTCAGGCCCGATGACCTCGCCACGCTCGTCTACACGTCGGGTACGACGGGCAACCCGAAGGGCGCCATGCTGACGCACGGGAACATCGCCAGCAACGTGATGACGACCGCGGGCACGGTGCCGTTCGAGACCGGGGACATCGCGCTGTCGATCCTTCCGCTGTCCCACATCCTCGAGCGGATGGTCGACTACTTCTATCTCGTGCAGGGCGGGACCATCGCGTATGCCGAGGATGTGACGAAGGTCGCGCAGAATCTGGGGGAGATCAAGCCGCACTTCTTCGCCGCGGTGCCGCGCCTCTTTGAAAAGATGCGGACCCGCATCATGGACAGCGTCGCCGCCGCTCCCAAGGCGCGGCGGAAGATTTTTCACTGGGCGCTGCGTGTGGCGGAGAAACGCCTTCCCTATCGCGTGGAAGGCCGGAAGATGCCGCCGATGCTCGCCGTGCAGTCCGCGATCGCCGACAAGCTCGTCTTCAGCAAGATCCTCGAGCGCCTCGGCGGCCGCGTCAAATACGTCGTGTCAGGCGGCGCGCCGCTCTCGTCGGAGCTCGCCGCGTTCTTCATCGGCGCCGGAGTCGAAATTCTCGAGGGTTACGGTCTGACCGAGACGTCGCCCGTCATCGCGGTGAATACTCCGAAGCTGCGGCGGATCGGCACGGTCGGTCCCGTCATCCCCGGCGTCGAGGTCAAGATCGCCTCGGACGGCGAGATCCTCACTCGCGGACCGCACGTCATGAAGGGCTACTGGAACAATCCCGAAGCGACGGCACAGGCGATCGATTCGGAAGGCTGGTTCCACACCGGTGACATCGGGGAGTTCGACAAGGACAAATGCCTCAAGATCACCGACCGCAAGAAAGACATCATCATCAACGCGTACGGTAAGAACATCGCTCCGCAGCCGCTCGAGGCGCTCCTCAAGAGCTCTCCCTACATCGGTACGCCGGTTCTCATCGGCGACCGCAGGAAGTACCTGACCGCGCTGCTCGTCCCGAACTTCGAGAAGCTGGAGCGCGATGCCGCGGAGCGTGGCATCGACGTCAGCGATCGCGAGAAGTACGTGAAAGATCCCCGTGTGCGCGCGATCATCCAGGACGAGATCGACCGCTTCAATCAGAACCTCGACCGGCAGGAGAAGATCCGCCGGTTCACGCTCCTGCCGCGCGACTTCACGATCGACGACGACGAGATCACGCCGTCACTCAAGGTGAAGCGGAAAGCCATCGATACGAAGTACAAGCACCTCATCGACCAGATGTACGCCGACGAGGACGCCGTCGAAAGAGAGATGAAGACAGCATGACCATCGCAGAAGCCCCGGCCGCAACCGGCGCGTTTCGCATCGAGCGGGACGGCGATCTCGCAATCATCTGGTTCGACCTTCCCGGCGAAAAGGTGAACAAGTTCTCGTCGACCGTGATGCAGGAGTTTTCCGGCGTCGTCGATCAGATGGCGAAAGCGACCGATGTCCGGAAGATCATCGTCGCCTCCGCGAAGCCGGGCATCTTCATCGCCGGCGCCGACGTGAGCGAGTTCACGAAGGCGACGTCGCAGGAGCTGGCCCGCGAGTACACACGCTTCGGGCAACAGGTGCTGCACCGCTTTTCGAAGCTTCCTCAGGTGAAAGTGGCCGCGATCAATGGCGCCTGCGTGGGCGGCGGCTGCGAGCTCGCGCTGAGCTGCGACTGGCGCGTCATCTCCGATTCGCCGAAAGCCTCGATCGGCCTGCCGGAAGTGAAGCTCGGGATCTTCCCCGCCTGGGGCGGCGCGACGAAGCTGCCGCGGCTGATCGGCCTGCCCGCCGCGCTCGATATCATTCTCAACGGCAAAACTCTCGATGGCCGCCGCGCGAAGAAAGTCGGGCTCGTCGATGAGGTCGTGGAGCCGGGAATCCTCCTCGACGTTGCCCGGCGCTTTGCAGCGCGCGGGCCACGCAACATTCCCGGCCGCACGAAGTTCTACATCGAGGGTAATCCTCTCGCCCGCAAACTGATCTTCCGGAAGGCGAAGCAGGCCGTCATGAAGCAGACGGGCGGGCATTATCCCGCGCCGCTCGCCGTGCTCGACGTCATCGACCACGGTCTTTCCTCCGGCGTTGACGCCGGCCTCGCGAAGGAAGTCGACACCGTGGCGCCGCTCATCCTCGGCGACGTCGCACAGAATCTCGTCAAGCTCTTCTTCCTCATGGAAGAGTCGAAGAAGGACCCCGTGTCCGCGAAGCCGAGGGAGATTCGCGACGTCGGTGTGCTCGGCGCGGGCGTGATGGGCGGCGGGATCGCGCAGATCGTGGCCGACAAGACGCCGGTGTCGGTGCGCATGCGCGACATCAACTGGAACGCGATCTCCGGCGGCATGAAGGCTGCCGCGAAGATCTGGAAGAAGAAGGTTGAGCGGCGCCGCATCACGCGCGGTGAGATGCAGCGCAATCTCGCGCGGATCACCGGCACGACGGACTGGACCGGCTTCGCGCGCGCCGACATGGTGATCGAAGCCGTCATCGAGAAGCTCGACATCAAGCAGAGGGTACTCGCCGAGTTCGAAGGCCTGTCCAAGCCTGATGCGATTTTCGCCACCAACACCTCCACGATTCCCATCACCGACATCGCCGCGCGGGCGAAACGCCCGGAAAACGTCGCCGGCATGCACTTCTTCAACCCCGTCGACCGGATGCCTCTGGTCGAGGTCATCCGCGGACAGAAGACCTCGGATGTCGCGCTGGTGACAGTGGCGAGCTTCGCCCGCAAGCTGGGCAAGACCGTCGTGTACTGCAACGACGGTCCCGGTTTCGTCGTGAACCGCATCCTCGCGCCGTACATGAACGAAGCCGGCTTTCTCCTCGAAGAAGGCAACTCGATCGAGTCGATCGACAAGGCCATGGTCGATTTCGGGATGCCGGTCGGCCCGGTGGCGCTCCTCGACGAGGTCGGCATCGACGTCGCGGCCAAGGTTGCCGGGATCCTGTCCGCGGCGTTCAAGGATCGGATGCCGAAGTCGAAGGTCGTCGACGCGCTTTACGAGAAGCAGCGCTACGGCAAGAAGAACAGCAAGGGCCTCTACGTCTACGAACAGGGCAGGCGCAAAGGCCCGGACGCCGAAGTCTATCGGTTGTTCGGAGTCTCCAGCCCGCGTGCGGCGAGCGAGAAGGAAGTCGTCGACCGCATGGTGATGGCGATGGTCAACGAAGCGTCGCTCATCATCGACGAGAAGATCGTGCGGTCAGCGGGTGAGCTCGACCTCGCCATGATCATGGGCACGGGGTTCCCGCCATTCCGCGGCGGACTTCTCCGCCACGCCGATTCGATGGGCCTTGCCAACGTCGTGGCACGCCTCAAAGAACTCGAGAAAAAGCACGGATCGCGCTTCGCGCCGAATGCCCCGCTGAAGAAACTCGCTGAGAGCGGCTCGACCTTCTATCAGGCCTATTCGCGTTGAGCTTCCTCTCACGTCATCCTGAGCCGCGAAGACGGCGAAGGACCTCAACATGCGAAGATCGCGCATCTTGAGGCCCTTCGGCGCGCTGCGCCGCCTCACGGTGACGTGGGGAAATCACGGGATTTTCTGGTCCGTCGCTCTCCTTTGCGCCATCAGCCGCTTCGCCGCGCGCGCCCGCTCACTCTGGGACTGGGACGAGGCGCTCTTCTGTCTCGGAATGATCGAGTACGACGTCACGAGCCACCATCCGCACCCGCCCGGCTTTCCGGTTTACATCGCGATGGCGAAGCTCGCGCGCTTCGTCACGAACGATGACTTCCGCGCTTTTCAGAGCCTGAACCTAATCGCCGGGATGCTCGTCTTTCCGGCCGTGTTCCTTCTGGCAAGGCAGATCGGTCTCCGCTTCGAAACGTCCATCGTCGCGGGCGTCCTCTTCGCGTTCTTTCCCAATGTGTGGTTTTTCGGCGGGACCGCGTTCAGCGACCTACCTTCGATCGTGATCGCGGTCTTCGCCGCCGTGTTTCTGTTTCGGGGCACGGAATCGCGCCGCGACTACTTCATCGGCACGTTTCTTCTGGCACTTGCGATCGGCATCCGGCCGCAGAACCTGCTCGTCGGCCTCTTCCCGGGGATCCTCGCGACGCTGCGCAGGCCGCTCCGCGACGTCCTCGCGGCGCTGGTGTTGGGAATCGTTGTCGTTGGCGTCGCCTTCGGTGGAGCGGTTTATGCCACAGGGTCGCTCGATGCGTTTCTGACGACTGTCCGCGGGCACAGCGAGTACATCGCCCAGGTCGATTCCTTCCGCAGCCCGAACCGTCCGCCACTGTGGCGGATCTTCGACCGGTTCTTCCTGAAGCAATATCAGTCGGCTGCGCTGAGCATCATCACGTCGCTGTTCGTGATCGTTTCCGTCGCCGGCGCGATCCGGAATCGCGATCGGTCGATGCTGTACAACTTCCTCACGTTCGCGCCGTTTGCGCTCGCGGCGTGGCTGATGCTCGACCGGTACAGCATCAGCCGCTTCTCGATCGGTTACGCGCCGATGTTCGCGATCTTCGCGGCGGACGGCATTCGAAGAGTTGTGGAGCGCGGGCGACCTCGCCCGCGTGCCGAAGCCGTTCTCGCTACCCTCCTCATCGCGGCGTTTGCGATCTGGACGTTCCCCGCCCTTGCTCCCGTGCGCAACGAGGTCAGCCCGACGGTCCGCGCCGTCGAGGCCGCGAAGCGCGCGATCGATCCGGCGGCGGACACACTTTTCGTCGGCTATTCGATGGGACCGTTCGTCGAGTATCTCGCTCCGAATCTGCCTTTCATCCGTGTGATTGGCGTATCGGCCGTCCCTCTGACTCCTGCGAAACAACCGTTCCTTCTGGCTGAAGTGGGAAGAGGTGCGCCGGAAGGGGAGGTGTTCAGACGCGAGCGGGGGAGACTCTGGAACATCGCGCGCCGCCACTACTTCGAGGTCATGCTGACACCGCTGACCAACACCGCTCGGTTCGGTGAGGGTTGGTATGAACCGCGGCGCCGCGGCGCCGACGAATGGCGATGGATGGGCGCGCGATCCAGCACCTTGTTGCAACCGTCGTCAGATCGCCGCGAGCTCCGGATCGAGTTCACCGTTCCATCCGCTGTTGCCGGCGGCACGCTCACTGTTACTTTGAACGACAAGGTCATCGCGCGTGTACCGCTCGACGGCAGCAACGCGGCGCTCTCGTGGGACGTCGATCCGGCGCCGAACGGCATCCCGAATCGCCTGGATCTGGCCGTCGATCGCACCGCCGAGGAAGAGGGACGGATGGTGGGGCTCAAGATGCGATATCTCGGCTGGGGAGCGACGCGATGAGGAAACATCAAGGTGCCGCGAAGCGGATGAGGGGGACGAGTTGGGGGGGGGAAGAGTTCGACTGAAGCCAAACGGGAATGGTGAATGTTCAATGTTGAATGTTGAATGTTCAATGTTGAATGGTGAATGTTGAATTCAGTTTCAACATTCAACATTCAACATTCAACATTCAACATTCAACATTGAACAGTCAACATTCCCGCTGGCTTCAGGCGCCCCTTCATCCGGCCTTCGGATCGAAAAGGACAAATGATGATCATTCGACTCTTGTTCACTGCTTTATTCACGATCGCCCTCTCCGCTCAAGCCTTCGACTTCCGCTCCGAGCCGATTCGCGCTCACATGAAGTTTCTGGCCAGCGATCTCCTCGAGGGGCGCGGCGCGGGGACTCGCGGTTACGACATTGCCGCGAATTACGTCGCTGCGCAGTTCGAGGCGGCAGGAGTGGCGCCGGGAGCTGGCGGCAGCTACTTCCAGGTGATTCCGTTCAGGAAAACGATTCCGGATGACCGCTCCACCGTGACGATCACGCCGGATGGCCGCCCGTCGATGCTGCTGCGCTACGGCGACGGATTCGCCACGGCCGGCGATCCTCTTCATCCGGACCGGACCGTGGAAGGGCGCGTGACCGTCGTCGGCGTGGTCCGCGGTTCTGACCCGAAGCTTCGTGACGAATATCTCGTGTATTCCTCGCACCTCGACCACGTCGGGATCACTGAGCCCGTCAACGGCGACGCGATCAACAACGGCGCCTTCGACAACGCGTCGGGCATTGCCGCGCTGATCGAGATCGCAAAAGCCATGGCTTCTCAGAAGCCTGCGCCGCGGCGCTCGGTTCTCTTCCTGGCGACGACGGCGGAAGAAAAAGGCCTCCGCGGAGCCGACTACTTCGCCAGCAATCCCACCGTCCCGCGCACGCAGCTCGTCGGCAACATCAACATCGATCAGGTCATGATGATCGACGCCGTCTCCGATGTCATCGTTCACGGGATCGACGCCTCGACTCTGGGCGACGTCGCCCGCCGCGTGGCCGCGAAGCACTCGATCGGCATCAGCGACGACCCCTTTCCCGAAGAGGTCGTGTTCGTGCGCAGCGATCAGTATCCATTCGTGAAGCGGGGAATCCCCGCCCTCTACATCGATCCCGGGTACAAGGCGGTGGCCCCGGGCGTGGATGCCAAGCAGAATCAGATGGCGTGGATCAAGAGCCGCTATCACACGCCTTCCGACGACCTCGGGCAGAAGATGGATTTCTCAGTACCGGCGGCTCTGGCCCGGTTCGATTTCCTTATTGGACTCGAGGTGGCAAATGCCGACGCTCGTCCGGCCTGGAAGCCGGGAAATTTCTTCGGAGAAAGGTTTGGACGGCGATAGTACGGACGCCGGCAGGCCGCTCGTGGCCGGGAGCGATATGATAGCGGCCCGCAGTGCAAACCCTCAGGAGAGATCAATGTCAGTCACAGCAGAGCAGCGAAAAGCGGAGCTCGTCGACCGCCTCGCTGCGGAAGCTCGGAACCGCGTCGGAGCGAAAAGCGCTGACGACGTAGAGCTCTTTCTTCGGCGGTATTTCGCCCTCGTCGCACCAGACGACATCATTTACACCTCCGTGGACACGCTCATCGGCAGCGTGCTCTCGCTGTGGGAGTTCGGTCAGCAGCGGAAACCTGGCGTCCCGAATGTCCGTCTCTTCAGCCCCTCGGTCGACAAGAACGGCTGGGGCCTCGAGCACACCGTCATCGAGATCGTCAACGATGACATGCCGTTCCTGGTCGACTCGGTGAGCGCCGAGGTCGGCCGGCGTGATCGCAAGATCCACCTGATGCTTCATCCAACGGTCCGCGTGCGGCGCGACGCGGCCGGGAAACGCCTGGAAGTTGCCGATCCGACCGGGGGAGGGAAGGACGACACCGGCGTCGAGTCGTACATGCACATCGAGATCGACCAGGAAACCGATCCGGCCGAGCTCGAATCGATCCGCGCAAGCATCGAGAACATCCTCCTCCAGGTGCGGCTGGCAGTGACGGACTGGCGCCCGATGCGCGAGCACCTTCACACGCTTCTCGCGGAGCTCGAAGGCGCGAAGCTTCCCATGCCTCCCGAGGAGGTCGAGGAAGCGAAGGAGTTCCTGCGCTGGCTCGACCGCGGCCACTTCGTGTTCCTCGGATTCCGCAGGTATGGGTTCGAGTCGCACGATGGAAAGGACTTCCTCCCGCCCGATGCTTCCAGCAGCCTCGGCATCCTGCGCCAGATGCGGCCGGAGTCGGAGAAGCGCGGCCATGAGCCGATGAGCCGCGAGTTCAGCGAATACGCGCGCAAGAAAGATCTGCTCATCATCACCAAGGCCAACAACAAGAGCTCCGTTCATCGCGCGGTACCGATGGATCGCATCGGCATCAAGCGTTACGACGCGAACGGTAACCTCATCGGTGAGGATCGCTTCCTCGGCCTCTTCACGTCGGCTGCATACAGCAAGAGCGTGCGCGACATCCCGATGCTTCGTCTCAAGGCGAAGCGGACGCTCGACCGCGCCGGCCTCGATCCGCACAGCCACAACGGCAAAGCTCTGGTCGAGATCCTGGAGACGTTCCCCCGTGACGAGTTCTTCCAGATCACCGACAGCGATCTCTTCGACATCGCGCGCGGCATCCTGCTGCTTCAAGATCGCCAGCGCGTCGCGTTGTTCACGCGGCGCGATCTGTTCGAGCGCTTTGTATCCTGCTTCGTCTTCGTTCCTCGCGACCGTTACACGGTGGAGTTCAAGGAGCGCGCACGAGCGATCCTCGAAGAAGCGTTCGACGGGCGGGAGACGACTGTTTACGACCATGTCACGAACACGTCGTCGCTCGCTCGGGGACTGTTCGTCGTTCGTACGACCCCGGGGAGAATTCCGCAGGTCGACCTGCGCCGGGTCGAGGCCTATCTGGCGGAAGCGGCTCGCACGTGGAACGACCAGCTGCTCGAGGCCCTGATCCAGTCGAGGGGAGAGGACGCGGGCATCGAGATGCACCGCCGCTACAAGAAGGCGTTTCCTCTCGCGTATCAGGAGCGGTTCACCGCGCAGGCGGCGCTGTACGACATCGATCACATCGAAGACGTCATCAGGACCGACCGCCTCGTGGTCGACCTGTACCGTCACCGCACCGATCAGCGGCAGTTCCACGTGAAGATCATCCACTCCGGCGCCCCGGTTCCGCTTTCGGAACTGATGCCGCGCCTCGAGAACATGGGCGTGAAGGTCCAGTCGGAGGTGCCGTACGAGGTGCAGCCGCATGGAGCGGCGCATCCGGTGCGCATCCGCGACTTCAGCCTCGATGCCGAAGGGATGCAGGACGACCTTCGCGCGGTGAAGGAGAAGTTTCAGGAGACGTTCGTCCGCGTATGGCGGCGCGAAGCGGAAAACGACGGCTTCAACCGTCTCGTTCTCGGCGCGGAGCTCGAGTGGCAGGAGATCGTCATCCTCCGTGCCTACGCGAAGTACATGCGCCAGATGGGTGTGAACCTCAGTGAGGCTTACATCCAGCAGACCCTGGCGAACAACCCGGGGATCGTCCGGCAGATCATCCAGCTCTTCGTCACGCAGTTCGATCCGAAACTCGGTGCGCCCGCGATGCACGGTCACTCTCCGGCGTCGCCGCGGGTCAGCGGACGCCAGCTCGCTGCGATGTCGCTGCACTCCCAGATCTACGACGCGCTCGAGAACGTCTCGAACCCCGACGAGGATCGCATTCTCCGTCTGTATGTGACGCTGATCGAGGCGACGCTTCGCACGAACTTCTTCCAGCGTGACGCCGCGGGCGAACGGAAGCCGTATCTCTCTTTCAAACTCGACTCGTCGTCGATTCGTGAGCTGCCGCTTCCGCGGCCGATGTTCGAGATCTTCGTGTACTCGCCGTTCATGGAAGGCGTGCACCTGCGCGGCGGCAAGGTAGCCCGCGGCGGGCTGCGCTGGTCCGACCGGCCCGAGGACTTCCGCACCGAGGTCCTGGGCCTCATGAAGGCGCAGATGGTG
>CALMZP010000150.1 GCA_937870635.1 uncultured Acidobacteriota bacterium
GGCGACAACGGATCGCACACGTTCCCCTCAGCGGTGATTCTGCGGACGTCCGGTCACCAGGTGGTCACCGCAACCGACGCGGCGAATGCGACGATCACCGGCTCGCGGAGCGTCGTCGTCGGCCCTGCGACACCGGCGAACTTCGCCGCGACCGCGACGAGCCCCTCGGCCATTGAACTCTCATGGAACCCGGTCGCCGGCGCCAGCCAGTACGAGATTCAGCGGCGCGCGGCAGGCGGCGGGTTCGTCGCCCTCACGACGACCGGCGGAACCACCTTCTCGGATTCGCCCGTGACGCCAGGGGCGGCCTATGTGTACAAAGTTCGCGCGGTCGATGCGTTCGCGCGCCCCTCTCCATTCAGCGCTCCCGATGCAGCGACGGCGATGCTCTTCACCGACGATCCGGTCATCGCGATGACGACCGCCATCAAGGCCGTCCACATCACACAGCTCCGGCAGGCTACGGCGGCGATGCGTACGACGGCCGGCCTGAGCGCGGCAGTCTTCACTGACCCGGAGCTCGCGCCAGGTTCGACGCTGAAAGCGATTCACGTTCAGGAGGTGCGAACGGCGCTGACCGAGGCGCGCACCGCGCTCGGACTCCCCACTCTCTCCTGGACCGACGAGACCCTGATCCCAGGCGTTACCGCCGCAAAGGCGGCGCACGTCGGGGAGCTTCGCGCTGCCGCGAAGTGAGTGGAGCCGCGGGCGAGATCGCCCGCGGGTGACGCGCTAAACGAACCACGCGGGCGAGGTCGCCCGCGCTCCACTGAATCGGCTGCCCGCGGGCGGGATCGCCCGCGGCTCCACTGTCTGCACGCGGGCGGGATCGCCCGCGGCTCCACCGTCGGAAAGGAAGTAGAATACGAACGACCGCTAAAACCATCCCGAGTTGAGCGCACGATTGCACGCCCCCCGTGCCGCGCTGCTGTCTATGTGTACACGCGTGGAGGAGCAATCATGAGAACCTCACATCGGCTGACCCTGCCGGTCCTTTCGCTTCTTGCGCTCGCCATTCCCGCACTCGGACACGCCGCAGTTGAAAGAAACACAACGTTGCAGGCTGTCACGGCGGTCGCCCAGCTGCCCCTGCGCTTCGAATCACTCGATCGCGGCCTGCTCGCGCGAGGCAGCGGCTACGCGATGATGCTGAATACTGGCTCGGCCGAGGTCTCGGTCAGCGGCTCGGCCACCATGCTTCGGATGACGTGGCCCGGCGCCGACCTGCGCGTGAAACCCGCTGGCGAGGAGCGCGCGGCCGGCGCGACCAACTATCTCATCGGGAACGATCCATCCCTGTGGCGGCGCAACGTGCCGTCGTTCGGCAAAGTGCGTTACCGCAATCTCTACCCGGCAATCGACCTCGTTTTCTACGGGAATCAGGAACAGCTCGAGTACGACTTCGTCGTCCACCCCGGCGGCGACCCGCGAGACATCCGCCTGCGTTTCCGCGGCGAGGACGCCGTGCGCATCGACGCCCATGGCAACCTGGTCGTTCGGATGGGCGCCACGGACCTCATCCAGCGCGCGCCGTTGATCTACCAGGAGCAGGACGGCGCCAGGCGACAGGTCGCCGGGCAATACGTCAAGGTGAGCCGGCATGAATACGGGTTCGACGTTGCCGAGTACGATCGCTCGAGCACTCTCTACATCGACCCGGTGCTCTCCTTCTCATCGTTCGCGGGCGGAAACGCGAACACCTACGCGAAGGGGGTAGCGGTCGATTCCGCGGGGAATGCATACGTCACGGGATACACGGCGGCAACGAATTTCCCGACCACGCCCGGTGTCTACGGCACGTCATGCCCCACCTGCACGTCCACCTTCGGCGATGTCTTCGTCACTAAAATCAGCGCGACCGGCGTCCACGTGTACTCGACCTACGTCGGCAGCGCCGGCAACACGGACGACAGGGGACATGGCATTGCGGTCGACTCGGCCGGCAACGCCTACGTGACCGGCGAGACATCCTATTCAGGCACCGGCCCCGCATTCCCGGTCGTCAACGGATTCACGATCGACGTCGGCGCCGGCGCGTTCCTGTTCAAGCTCAATTCCACCGGAAGCAGCCTCCTCTACTCCACGCTCATTCGGAGCGGCAGTGGTGCCGCCGGCTACGGCGTCGCCGTCGAGGGAACCAACGCGTATGTGGCCGGCATGACCGTCCCGAACGATTCGTTCCCGCTGAGTCCGACGTCGGGCACGTTCAGCGGCTTTCTGGGTGTGGGCGGCGGGCTCTATCAGGCGTTCATCATGAAGATCAACACGAGCGCCGCCGGGCTGGCGTCGCTCACATGGGCTACGCGCTTCGGCGGCTCGGACCGGAACTACGCATACGCGGTCGCGGTGAACACCGCGGGCGAAGCGTACGTCACCGGCGACACCAGCTCATCCAACTTCCCTGTCGTCAACGCCGCCCAGGCGAGCTTCGGAGGTTCGACCGACGCCTTCGTGTCAAAATTCAACGCCGCGGGAAGCGCGCTCCTCTACTCCACGTTCGCGGGCGAGACCGCCGCCGACAGCGGGTACGGCATCGCGATCGATGCGTCCGGCAACGCTTTCGTGGCCGGCGACCTGGGAGACGATGCCTTCACACTGAAGCTCTCCCCGAACGGATCGGCCTTCGACTACTTCGCACTCCTCGGCGGAGGGTCGATCGATTCCGCGCGAGCCGTAGCGGTGGACAGCGGCGGCTACGCGCACGTAGCCGGTTTCACGACCTCAGCCGACTTTCCGGTCACTGCCGGCGCGATCCAGCCGGCCCAGGCTGGCTCGACCACCGACGCCTTCGTATCGGTGATCGACCCGACCGGAACCACGCTCGCCTACTCGAGCTACCTCGGCGGCACTGCGACCGTTTCGGGCGGCGACCGCGCGTTCGGCATCGCACTCGACGCCGCAGCTGACGTATGGATGGTGGGACAGACCGACTCGGCCGACTTCCCAGTGAAACCGGGCGCCATTCAGACCACACACGGTTCCGGGCTCTTCGACGCCTTCATCGTGAAGATTGGCGAGGCACTTTCGCTGACGGCGGTGATACCGGCTTCCGGAGGAACGTCGGGGGGGCCAGTCAGGCTGACGGGCACAGGGTTCATGGCCGGCGCCTCGGCGACATTCGGCGGCGTCGCGGCAACCTCCGTGTCCGTCGTGAGCACGACGACCATCACCGCGGTGCGGCCGCCTCACGCGGCTGGCGCCGTCAACGTCGTCGTGACGAACCTCGACGGCCAGATGGCCACTCTCGCCGGAGGGTTCACGTATGTCACGATCCCGCCCCTGACCTTCACGGATAACCCGCTGCAGGCTCAGATCACGCCGATCAGAGCGATTCACATCACTGAGTTGCGGGCAGCGATCAACACGATCCGCGCCCGTTATGCCTTATCGGCGGCGACCTGGCCGTCCGGCGACATCACGTCCGGCACAGTCGTCCAGGCGGCGCATCTCACGGAACTGCGTTCGGCACTGGCGGACGTCTACACGGCCGCAGCACTCGCAACGCCAGCGTGGAGCCCGGCGACGGTCGTCGGCGGGACGACAGTCATCACCGCGGCGCAGATCACGCAAGTGCGGTCCGCGACTCTCGCGATGTGGTAGACGAACGCGTTCGCGTCACCCTGACGTGGGCACGCGCGAACGCCACTTCACTACCGCCGCCACCGCCGCGCCGAAGAGAAATCCCCCCACGTGCGCCCACCACGCCACACCCGCCACCTCCTCGGTTCCGCGCGCGGCGGCGAGTGACGCCGCGCCGTTGAAGAACTGCATCAGGAACCACACCGGCAGAAAGAGCGCGGCGGGGATCTCCGCCATCGCCCAGTAGACGATCAGCGGAAAGAGCGTGACGATCCGCGCCCGTGGTCTCAGAACGAGAAAGGCTCCGAGGATGCCGGCGATACTGCCGGAAGCACCAATGGATGGGATCGTGGAGAGCGGGAAGACGACGGTATGCGCGAGACTTCCGGCCACTCCGCAGGCGACGAAAAAGAGGAAGTACCGCGCATGGCCCAAGATGTCCTCGACCGCGTCGCCGAACGTCCAGAGGTAAATCATGTTGCCGAAGAGATGGACGAACCCGCCGTGCAGGAAGAGCGACGTCACGAGCGTGATCGACACTTCCCAGATCGTGTAGCCCCACGCTTCCGGCGACGTGAGCCGCGAGGGGATGTAGCCGAACGTGGCGATGATCCTCTCGATGAGAGGCGCGCTCACCAGCAGCTGAAAGACGAAGATGACGAAGTTCGCGCCGACGAGAATCCGCGTGACGACCGGCGCCTGATGCCTCGGCTGCGTGTGGCGGATGGGAATCATTGGGATTTTGGATTTTGGATTTTGGATTTTGGATTGGAATCCGTGCCCGCACGGCCTGCGTGCAATCCAAAATCGAAAATCCAAAATCCAAAATAGATTTTCATCCCAGCCCCCTCATGATTTCACGCACCACCTCGGCCATCTGGTCGCGGGTCATCTCGGGATAGACCGGGATGGCCAGCGTCTGCTCGGACGCGGCGTCGGAGCTCGGGAAGCTGTCGCTCGCGCTGAGGTTGTCCTTGAAGCAGGCCTGCTGCGGCAGTGTCAGGGGGTAGTACACCTCGCAGCCGACACCCGCGCTCTTCAGATGATTCATCACACGATCGCGCGTCTCGCGGCCTTCGGGGAAGCGGATGACGTACTGGTTGTAGACGTGATGCCGCTTCGGCATCTCGGTCGGAAGCACGATCCTCTCCCCCGCCTTCGCCTCGGCGAACATATCTATGTATGCCGCCGCGTTGCGCCGCCGGCCTTCGGCCCACTGGTCGAGGTGCTTCAGCTTGATGTGGAGGATCGCCGCCTGCAGCGCGTCGATGCGGAAGTTGCCGCCGACGTAATGGTGGTAATACTTCGGGCGCATCCCGTGGACGCGATAGTCGACGAGCTTCGATGCCAGGGCATCATCGTTCGTCGTGACAGCGCCGGCATCGCCGAAGGCGCCGAGGTTCTTCGACGGGAAAAACGAGAAGCAGCCGAAAGGTGAGAGTGAACCGGTACGCTTGCCGTCGTACTCCGCGCCGACCGCCTGGGCCGCGTCTTCGATGACGAGGAGATTGTGCTTCTTCGCGATTCGGTTGATCTCATCCATCGCCGCGGCCTGACCATACAGATGCACGGGCATGATGGCCCGCGTCCGCGACGTGATCTTCTGCTCGATCTTCCTGACGTCGATGCAGTAGTCGGCGAGGTCAATATCGACGAAGACCGGCGTCGCGCCGACGCGATCGACGACGCCTGCCGTCGCGAAGAACGAGTACGCCGGCACGATCACGTCATGATCCCTGCCGATGTCGGCGACCATGAGAGCGATCAGCAGCGCGTCGGTTCCCGACGAGACACCGATCGCGTGTTTGCTGTGACAGTACGCGGCAAAGTCCCGCTCGAACTCCTCCACTCGTTTGCCGAGGATGAAGATCTGCGACTCATAGATCTCCTCGGTCACACGGAGCACTTCGTCTTTGATGGTGCGGTATTGAGCTTTGAGGTCGAGTAGAGGAACGGCCATGGCGGCGCGCAGTGTACACGATGGAGCCGCGGGCGATCCCGCCCGCCAAAGAACCCGCGGGCGAGATCGGCCGCGGCTCCACCACCACCACACTCCTACTTGATCCGGTCGCGCAGCTCCTGGTGATGGATCGCCTTCACGGGCACGCCGGAGAGGGTCGCGTCGGTGTATCCGCCCGCCGAAAACCCGAGGAGAGAAAGAGCCTCGTCGAGGGCGGAACGCAGCTCCGTGACGTGGACGGCGCGGATCGGTACTCCTGCCGACGCGGCGTCCGTGAAGGTGTACGGAACGGTGTAGCCGGCCAGGAATCGGACGGCGTCGATCGCACCGCGAAGCTGCGAGAGATGAGCCGCCTGAATGACGACGCCCGCCCCCAGCGGTTCGTTGGTAAAGATCACCGTCGTTGCGATATTGGCCACACTCTGAGAAGAAGTGCCCACCTCGTTCACGGCCTTGACGGCGTAAAGGTAAGCCGTTGACGGCGAGACCGTCGAATCCGTAAACGAAGTGCCGGACGACGGACCGACGAACTGGAACAATCCGGGTCCGCTCTTCCGCCAGATCTCGTACGAGGTGGCCGACTCCGCGGCCAACCACGTAACAAGCACCGAGGTCGTGGTCTGGGCCGTAGCTACGACACCCGTCGGGGGGGCCGGCGCAGTCGCCGTATACGTGAATGCGGCCGCCAGAGTGGCCGTCTGCCCGTCCGGATTGATGACATGGACGGCGACCGTTCCCGATGCATGCGCGGGCGTATTGGCCTGGATGCTCGTCGCTCCCGACACCATGACGGCCGTTGCCGGCGTCGAATCGAACAGCACCGTCGCTCCGGCCTGAAATCCTGTTCCCGTCAGCGTGACGGTCGTCCCGCCAGCGGTGGAACCCGATGGCGGACTCACGGACGTCAGCGTCGGGCCTGCGAGCAGCGGCGAAACGTAGATGCCCGTCGACGCGGCGGCGATCAGGCGCCGGCTGGCGGTGGTCGCGAAAGAGCGAATCGAGGTCAGCGACGCGCTCGGATGCTGGCCCGCCGAAGGACCGAGGGACCAGTTGTCGCCGCCGTTGGTCGAACGATAGTAGCCGCCCACCGAACCGGCATGGATCGACGCGGGCGCCGCCGGATCGGCGAAGAGGGTGTAAACCCTGGGGATCGGGACCGGCAACCCCGTGTTTTTCAATGTCCAGTTGAGGCCTGCGTCGACGCTCTTGTAGACCCCGAGACCGTCGAAGTCGCCGTTGCTGAACGTGGTGCCCGACACATACATGGAGCTCGGACTCGTCGCCGCCACGGTGCCAGCCTGATAGAGCCCCGGCGCAGGCGTGCGTTCTGCCCAGGTCGCACCGCCATCGGCGGAGACGACGACGGGCAGGGCCGTTCCCGCTGCCAGGTACCGGTTGGCCACGGCGGGATCGCCGGCGAGCGCGTAGGCACGAATTTCACCGGCGGCGCTGTTCGGAAGCTGCGTCCAGGTCGCGCCGCCGTCGAGCGACTTGACGATGTAGTTCGAGATCCCGACTGCGCCGGCCGCCTTCGTATCGCCGGCAAACATGACGGCTGGATTGGCGGGGTCGATGACCAGGACCTTCTGCGACTCGCCAATGTCGTCCCCGTCGAATACGCGCGTCCAGGTTCCTCCCGCGTCTGTACTGCGATAGAGATCGCCGTCTTTCGAGACCGCGACGACCGTGTTGCCGTCAGCTGCCACCGCGCGGATGTCGAGATTCAGAAGGACGTCGTTGCCGGGGCGATCGATCGGGAGCGGCCCGGTCCAAGTCGACCCTCCATCAGTGCTCTTCCAGAGCCCCGATGTGGCGGCGGCGCCATAAAGGATCGATCCGTTCTGCCGGTCCGCCTTCACATCCCAGAACTCGAGATCCCAGGAGCCGGCTGAAGGGACCCACTGCCCGTCGTTGAGACTCGCCGTCACTTCTGAGGATTCCGTTCCCTCGACGCCGTTCTCCACGGCCGTGACGACGAAGTAGTACGTGCCGTTCGCGAGAACGGGTGTCGTGAAACCACTCGTGACGCCGAGGAACGCCCGGCCGCCGGTGAGACTGCCATAGTTGGAACGAGTCACGCCCGCCTGCTGGGCCATGTAAACGTTGTGTGTGGCGCCGATGATCTGCGCAAACGTGAGCGTCACTGTCCGGCCGAGCGTCGGGGTCGCGCGCACCAGCCGCGGCGGCGGAAGCGCGGATGGCGTGCCGATGTCGTGCTTGAAGATCTCGCCGTCGGTACCGCCGTCATTTGCGAGTCCGGTCCACGCCACGACGCCGTCGCCGAGCTTCGGCGTCGCCGGGCTCGTTGAAGGCGAGGTCGAAACCGATACTGTGCCTGCCTCGCTGTTGACCCAGTACCCGCCGGTGGTCGACATCCAGAAGAGATGCCCGCGATGCATCTGGAGCTCCTCGCCAGGACGATTCGTCGCATCGGTGAGGCGCACTCCGGGATAAAAGTAAAGGTGACGTGCGTTCCCGCCGGGCGTCCCGCGATTCCACACGACGAAGCGGCCGTCGCTGACGACCGGGCCGATGGATCCCGACGTGTACGCGGTCAGTTGCACGACGGATGGCGAAGGCGCCGTCGTGTCGTACATGAAGAGCTGCCCGATGCCGTTTCCGTCTTTCTTCGTGTAGAAGATGCGTCCCTGGGCGATTACCGGGCGTCCAAGACCGACGCCGCTGTCGATCGTCGAGAGCGCGCTGCCGTTGTAGTAATGCACGTCCATCGTCGCGATATCGGGATCGTCGTTCGCGTATTGCGCGTTCCACCAGATCCAGACCGCTTTGCATTGGGACGTCGAAATCCGGCTGAAACGCCCGGCGACCGGAGCCGAGCCCGTCAGGATCGTCGCGGCCCCGGTCGCCAGATCGATTCGGGCGACCGTCTGAGCCATGAGCGCGTTGTTGTCGGGATCGGTGACAGGTGCCTGCAGTCCAAAAAACACGCATCCATCCGCGATCGCTACCTCTTCGGGATTCATCGGGTTGGCGGCGTTGAAGGGATTGGTGTAGTCGACTTCGACTGGCGTTCCGCCGTCAACGCTCACCCAGGCGAAATCCGTATCGCGACGCCATCCGGCCACGACCTGGCCGGGCGCGCTGCCGCTGCCGAGGGCAAACACGTTGTCGGCAAGACCGGTGAGAGCGCCGAGGGGCTGCACCAGATTGCTGTTGGTGCCGTCGTGCAGATAGACGTCGTTGTCGGACATGAAGAGGATCTTGCCGCGACTGACGGTCCCCTGCCGGCCGAACTTCGCTGGAATCAGATCGGTCGTCACGCGCGTCGCCGCGTGAACATCGACAGCAACCGAAACCGAAAAAATGACCACTGCAAGGCCACGCGCCAAAGCACGCATCCCGGACCTCCAGCTCTCTTGGATGGGTACACTTTACACCCGGTCCGGGCCATGGGAGCCAGGCCGTTGACCGTGAACCGGCGCGGGCGGGGTCGCCCGCGCTCCACCAGGCGTCGCGAGAATCAGTGGAGCCGCGGGCGATCTCGCCCGCGGAGAACCGAAGGGACCCCGGCGGGCGAGATCGCCCGCGGCTCCACCTACTCCACGGCGACGACGGCCGTGCGGAGCTGTTCGATGTGGGCGGCCTGCACGATCGAGGCGTTCATGGACACGCCGATCGAGGTCTGCGAGACCCGCGACACGAAGGGCATGTACGCGGCCGCGCGGCGGGGTGATGTGCACAACTTCACGGGGATCGACGATCCGTACGAGGAGCCCTTGCGGCCGGATGTGAAGCTGGAGACGGTTGGAGCGACGGCCCTCGTTAATGCTGCGGCGACCACCGAGATCTACACGCATCTGGCGCAGATGGCCGAGGATCTGGAGGCGTTCGGTCTGGAGGACTACAGCCACTACGAAACCCGGATCCTTCGAACAGAGCTCAACTGGAAGCTCGTGATCGATACCTTCCTGGAAACCTACCATCTCAGCGTTCTGCACAAGACGACGATCGCCCCGATTCTGCACAGCAACCTGACCGCCTTTGACGGTATGGGTCGCAATCTGCGGATGATCGGCGTCCGCAAGACGGTCGGTGCGCTGCGGGGCCTGCCCGAGCACGACTGGGACTTGGTTCGCCACTCGGCGCTCGTCTATGTCCTCTTCCCCAACACCGTCTTCATCATGCAGGGCGACCACCTCGAGACGTGGCGCGTGTATCCGGGCAAGAGCGTCGACGAGGCGGTGATGCACGTCTCGCTGTACACGCCTGAACCCACTGTGACCGAGAAGGCTAAAGCCCACTGGGACCGGAACATGGACCTGCTCATGGCGACGGTCACGAACGAGGACTTCCCGCTCGCGCGGAACATCCAGCGGGATTTCCACTCCGGGGCCCAGGCCACGATCACCTTTGGGGCCAACGAGCCCGCGCTCGCCCATTTCCATCGTTCCATCCCCGACGCCGTCGGCCAGGGCGCCTGAGCCCCGCGACGCCACAAGGAGCCTGACATGCACGTGGGAATGAGCACGTTCTTCCAGAACCTGGCTGGCGACCGCACCGACCGCGAGGCCTACGCCCATGAGGTCGCAATGGCGGACATGGCCGAACCGCTCGGGTTCGACTCCATTTGGGCAGCCGAACACCACTTCGACGAATACACGATGTGTCCCAACGTTGCTCAGTTCCTGACCTACATGGCCGGGCGCACCAGCAAGGTGGGGCTGGGCTCGATGGTGATGGTGTTGCCCTGGCACGATCCGGTGCGGCTCGCCGAAGAAGTGACCGTGCTGGACCACCTCTCCAACGGCCGGACGATCCTGGGCATCGGCCGCGGCCTTGGGCGGATCGAGTTCGCTGGGTTCCG
>CALMZP010000151.1 GCA_937870635.1 uncultured Acidobacteriota bacterium
GGAGGGCTCGACGAGGTCATCAACGCCGGTTATGACGTCCGTCTCCGACAGTACTTCAACGGCAGCACGTACAGCTCGAGCTGTGTGGATGGATGGAATTCCGCGTCCGCCGGCACGACGGCGGGAGCTCCGGTCACCATGACGCCCGGAACGGTGATCGACCTTGGAGACGGCGCCACGCTCACCTGTGTCGCGGCCAAAGGAAAGATCATCGGCGGCGGGTCGGTCGATGTATCCAACGAGAACGACCTCTCGATCGCGCTCCTTCTCGAGTATGGCGGATTCGATTACTTCTGGGCCAGTGACCTTGGTGGGGGCGCGGACGACGGCGACTGTACCGGCCGCTCGACCAATCAGCTCAACGTCGAAACGCCCGTCATGCGGGCGATTTCGCCGGGAGGGGCGAATCCACTCATCAGCAGCGGCGGGATCGACGTGCTTCACGTCTCGCATCACGGAAGCGAGAGCAGCACCAACAACGATCTGATGGACTATTCGGTTCCGGCAGTGGCGATCATCTCCACCGGTGCCGGGCAGAACTCGGATTGGAACTTCCCACGGATCGACGTGGTCGACAATGTTCTTCTCGGCCAGGCCGCCTGCGTGACGGCCGCCCCCGCGCTCGTCCTTCAATCGGAGGAGGGGTCCCCGACTGGATCGTTGACGAGCTTTTCCGGCTATTGCGTCGGTGATATCAAGATCAGCACCGACGGGGCGAACCTCTTCACCGTCAGCGCGAATGGAGAAGTGACTCAGGGACCGAACGAGGTTTCAGCGGCGGCACTGCCGCAGAGCTTCACGCTCGACGACGCCGCTCCGACCTCCGACACGGAGGCGCCATCGACGTCGATCACCGCTCCGGCCAGCGGTGCGACCGTGAGCGGGGCGACCATCGTCACGGCCAGCGCGTCCGACAACGTCGGCGTGACCAAGGTCGAGTTCTACCTGGACGGCGCCATGGCGAGCACCGATACGACGTCTCCGTACGAATGGCATTGGGATTCGACGACGGCGACCAATGCATCGCATTCGTTGACTTCGAAGGCGTATGACGCCGCGAACAATACCGGCACGTCCGCGGCGGTTTCCGTCACCGTGAACAACGCCCCATCGCCGGCGGCCGGAACCGACATTTCGGGCCATACGCTCAAACAGCAGAACGCCTCGCTGAGCTATGGCATCCCGGCGGGAACGACGATCCCGTCCAAGGGCTATGTCGTCATCGGACGCGATGCGACGAGAGCGCAGTTCGAAACGTTCTGGGGTGTCACTCTCGGCTCGGATGTGGTCTACGTCAACAGCGGCGACCGGATGCCGCAGATCAACGGCGACGAGAACTACACCCTCTACAGTGCGTCCGGCTCCAGAATCGACGGCAGAACTGTCAATATGGAGGCATCCGCCGGACAGAGCCTCAAACGGACCAATGGTTGCGGGAACGCCAGCAAGTCGGCGAGCTGGTCGCGCACGTCCGCGAGCTCGGCAAACCCGGGCAGCGGGGCGCCGGCGGATTGCGGCAAGGGCGTCTACATCAGCGAATTTTCGGACGCGCTCGGAACCGGCAACTACGTCTATGAGTTCGTCGAGCTGTACAACGACAAGTAGGGTAGGGCAGTCAACGCCGAACGATACTAACCGTGAAGAAATGAGATTCCCCGATTTGCACTGATCCTGAACCTTCACGAGCCGGCAGACCGCGGGATCGGGGACTACTCTCCGGCAAACGCATGTCTGCCGGCTCGATGAACACCTTCGCCGTGCGAATGAGCCGGTTCCGATCCCGGTCGAATTCGATCCGCCCGAGAACATCACCCTGCCAACGTTCGTCTGGCCGTTTGTCCTGACCACGGTCGAGCGCGGCTCATTCGGAGCCGCTTCTACGCGCTGTGCCGGAATACGGACTGCTCATTCATTGTATAGAATGGCCGGTCAGCAGGCTAAGCGACCAGTTCATCGATGACCATGACCAAACAGCAGGTCGTCCAGGCGTTCCGGATGCAATCGATCCGGGACGCTGCCAGCCGTGTCGTGAGCCAGCATGGTGTCGGCGGCGCGACCATCGATGCGATCGCCGCCGAGGCGGGCATTGCGAAGGGGACGATCTACCTCTACTTCAAGAGCCGGGAAGAGCTTCTCGAGAGTGCCGCGGACCATGCGGTTACCGAGCTCATGGCGCAGGTAGCCGGCGTGCTCGAATCGAACGAGCCGTTCGACGTGCAGCTCCGGCGCTTTTTCAGGACCGTCCTGGCCTACTTCGACGAGCACAGGGACTTCTTCCGACTCTACCAGGCGGCGTGCAAGGAGGAGGAATGCCGGTCGCGTCGCTACACTGAATACTTCAAGCGGATCCGCGCCTGGGTGAAGCGGGCGATGGAAGCGGACGAAGTCCGCCGCCTCGACGTCGACCGCGTCGCTCTCGTCCTGTCCGAGTCGCTCGGCGCCGTCATCCAGCGGCGGCAGCTCGACGCGCCGCCACCGGTGGACGCTGATACGGAATGGCTCGCCTCTCTGTTTCTCGACGGGCTGATGCCAAAGAAGGGGAAGATTTGAAGCGACTTTTTGCGGTCTTGTTATTCGGGTGTTCTGCCATCCATGCGCAGGAGCGCCCGACCCGGGTGCTCACTCTCAACGAAGCCTTTGCGCGCGCCCTGTCAGCGAATCCATCGGTCGGAATCGCGCGAGCGGATGTGGAGATCGCCGAAGCACGGCGAGCTTTGACCCGTTCGTTCATCCTTCCTCGCATCTCGGCCGGCGGCGACTTCACACGCAACAGCGAACAGGCCGCGTTCGGCAGCGGACCCGACGCACGGGTGCTCCTTCCCAGAAATGACTGGGGCTATCGATTGACCTTGCGGCAGCCGTTGTTTGCGGGGCTCAGAGATCTGCGCGCGTACGAACAGGCGCGGCTCGCAATCACGGCGGAACGCGAAGGCGTTGTCGATACCGAAAACGTGACGCTGCTGCAGGTCGGCGCTGACTATCTGGCTCTGAGCGAGGCGGAGGCTCTGATCACCGTCGAGCAGCGCAACCTCGAACTGGCTCGCCGGAGGATGCGGCAGGCTACCGACTTCTACGAGGTGGGCGAGGTCACGCGCGTCGATGTTCTCCGCGCCGAGGCGGGCATCAAAGCCGCCGAGAGACAGCTCGTCATCGCGCAGGCGGCGCGCGATGCCGCCGGCAGCCGGCTTCGCACGGAGCTGGCGCTCGACGAGGAGATCCGCGGCGTCCCGCCGGGCGAGTTCCTGCCATCCCTGCCGGCCGAAGCGGAGCTGCTGCGCCGTGCTGCTGACGGCTCGCCGCTCGTGCGTCAGGCGCGGCTGGGTGTGCAGATCGCGGAGCTGGAGGTGAAAAAGCAGCGCGGTGCCTACATGCCCACGCTGTTTCTCGACGGCGCCTGGCTTCGCCAGAAAAGCAGCTTCCCCAGCGACAACTATGGATTCCTCGCCCTCAATCTCGACGTGCCGCTTTTCACGGGCGGCGAGACGAGAGCGCGCGTCCGCGAGGCGGAGCGGCTGGTCGCACAGGCCCGTCTGCGCGCGGAAGATGCTCAGCGCGGGATCCAGGAAGAAGTCCGCCGCGCGCTGCTCGACGTCAAGACGGCCCGCACCCTGCTCGGCCTGGCGCGCGAGGAACTGAATGCCGCCGAACAGGAACATGCGGAAACGTTCGAGCTGTACCGCGCTCAGGAGGCGACGGCTCTCGATCTCGAAACGGCCGAGACCGCGCTGGCCCAGGCGCAGCGCCGCGTCGTCAGCGCGGGCGTGGCGGTGCAGTCGGCCGAGCTGCGTGTCTGGTATCTGACCGGTCAACTCAAGCAGGTCGCCATGCCGGCCGCTTCCGAACAGGAGATAGGTTCATGAGATGGATTGCAACACTGCTGGCCGCAACCTCCATTCTGCTCGTGGCGGCATGTGGTTCCAAAGAGGATCACGCCGTCGCAGCGACAGGCACGGCACAGAACAAGGCCGAAGTCGAGCGCATGGCGGAAGAGTTGAGGAATGCCGGTATTCAGACCGGCACGAATTCGACCGCGGCGCCGGCGGCACCAGCCGCGTCCCTGTCCGTCTCCGGAGAGATCGCGGCACCTCTGAGTTCCGAGGTGGTGCCGCGGGTCTCCGGGAGAGTGGCCTCCATCATGGCCGACACCGGCGACATTGTCCGCCGCGGGCAACCGCTCCTGCGTCTGGAAACCGACTATCAGAACCTCGACGTCGCGCGCGCCGGCTCGGAAGTGGCGCGCGCGCGGTCCGCGGCCGCGGAGG
>CALMZP010000152.1 GCA_937870635.1 uncultured Acidobacteriota bacterium
TCGAACACCTCCGGAGAAATCGTGCCCGTGCGATCGGGACCGGTCAGAACCGCGACTCGAGCTCCGTCTCCGATCTGACCGGCGAGCTTCGATCGCAACCGGCGCAAATCTCCGCGCAACCCCGGCTGGTGCTCCACGGACGGGTTCCCGAGTGCCAGCAGAAGAAGAAAGCGTTCCCTCGCCGTGAGCGGCAGAGCCGGGGGAGGCGCGCCATCCATCAGACGGTAAGTTCCGTTGACGCGCTCGATCGGAAATCCGCGCGACTCGAGCGCAGCCAGATCGCGATAGATCGTACGCGGGGTCGATTCGAGCCGCGACACCAGGTCATCGAGCCGGTGACGCTTCGGCCCGGCAAGGAGATACGCCAGCGCGAACAGACGATCCGATCGAGGCATGGGAGATCGAGGATTCTATCCCGATTTCCGCCACTCTTCAAAATCGTGGGCGCATGAGCTATTTCCGTTTCGCCGGTTCAGCCGAATGGATTGTTTTCACGGAAGAGTTTCCGGAGCGATTCGCGCAATGCCCTCCCTCGCGACGTCAGCACATATTCAGCGGCGGGAGGGTCGAGGCCGACGACCTCGCGACGGATGAGCCGCACATCCTCCAGCTCGCGAAGCCGCGTGGCGAGGGTCGACGACGACAGATTGCCGAGCTGCTCCTGAATCTCGACGAAGCGCATCCGTTCCCGCACCGCGATCACGTTCATCACCTGGAGCGCGTAACGCCGTCCCACGGCCTGTACGAGTGACTCGAGCGAGCAGTAACACGCCTCGATCTCAGGGTCGAGGGTCTCGCAGCCACATTCCTGCCTCGTCACGCCCGCCAGTCTTCTGGTTGCATGAGGATCGTGTCAACCGGGAGAGCCTGCGCTTTGGGATTTTGGATTTTGGATTTTGGATTTTGGAGGTTTTTTTACCACGGAGCACACTCGTCGAATCATGACGATGCCGTGGCCTTTCAGGTCCGGCGCGATCGCATCAAAAATCTTCCGGATCTTCGCCTCTGAGGAGGCGGCATCGCCGGCGGCCCAAGCGCCCCTGATCCGGTGGCCAATACCGTCATCACTGCTGCCGGTGATTCTCATCGCCCGGAGCGGTGACCGTTCCTCTATTGCCCGCCCGCACCTCCACCTACTCTGAACCCATTCGTCGCAACAGGAGGCATTACATGTCGCGTTCCCGGATCCTCACCTTCGTAGTTCTGGCGGTCGTCACCGCCCTCCCCCTCTCCGCCGACGGTCCCGCAACCTTCAAATCCAAGTGCGCCGCCTGCCACGGCCAGGATGGCAAGGGTGAGACCGCGATGGGCAAGAAGCTCGGCATCCGCTCCCTCGCGTCGAAAGAAGTCCAGAAGCAGTCCGACGCCGACCTGCTGGCCATCACGAAAAAGGGAAAGAACAAGATGCCGGCCTACGACGGCAAGATCCCCGAGAACGACGTGAAAGCGGTCGTCGCCCACATCCGCACACTCGCGCAGAAATAGGACGGACCCACACATGGAGTCATCAGTGATCAACGCGAAGCCCGTGGCGCGCTTCGACCGGCGCCGCCTTCTCAACTGGTTCCTCGGAACCTCCTTCGGAGCGCTGGTGCTCTCCGTTCTCTATCCGATTCTCCGCTACGTCACGCCCCCGAGGATTGCGGAGGCGAGCACGAGCGAGGTGGAGGCAGGGCTGGCGGCGGATCCTGTCCTCATCGAAAAGGGTTTCAAGATCATCCGCTTCGGCGCCGACCCGGTCATCCTCGTGCGCACGGCCGACGCGAAGTTCTACGCGTATTCGGCGACGTGCACCCATCTCGACTGCATCGTCGGCTTTCAGAAGGAGCACAGCCGCATCTGGTGCAACTGCCATGGCGGCGGATACGACCTCACCGGGCGCAACGTGATCGGCCCTCCCCCCAAACCGCTGACCGCTTACAAAGTGAATATCGTCGAAAAATCGCCGGGCAACTCAACCGTCGTGATCACGAAAGCGTAACCGTATGAGCGCAACGATCGATCGCGTGTCGGCGTGGACCGAGGATCGCCTGGGACTGTCGAAGTTCCGTGAGCTGGCGTCGCACAAAACCGTGCCGATGCACCGCTACAGCGTCTTCTACTACCTCGGCGGCATGACGCTTTTCTTCTTTTTCATCCAGGTCTTCACCGGCATCCTGCTGATGCTCTATTACCGCCCCGGCGCGGACGAGGCATTCGAATCGGTCGAGTTCATCATGACGACCGTTCCGTTCGGATGGCTGATCCGCTCCATTCACTCGTGGTCGGCGAATCTGATGGTGTTCTTCGCCGTCGCCCATCTCGTCAGCGTCTTCTTCATGAAGGCTTACCGGCGGCCGCGCGAGCTGACGTGGGTGTCCGGCGTGCTGCTGCTGTTTCTGATCATGGGCTTCGGTTTCTCCGGATACCTGCTGCCGTGGAACCAGCTGGCGTTCTTCGCGACGAAGGTCGGTACGGACGTCGGCGGGGCGATCCCCTTCGTCGGTGAATGGACCGTGCGATTCCTCCGCGGCGGCGATCGCGTCAGCGGCGCGACGCTGTCGCGTTTCTACGGCTGGCACGTGGCGCTGCTTCCGGCGATCACGCTCGCGGTTCTCATTTTCCATCTCGTGCTCGTGCAGGTGCGCGGCATGAGCGTGCCGAAGGTCGCCGAAGAAGAAGCGGCGCGCCGGCAACCGATGAAGTTCATTCCCCACTTCGCCCTGCGCGATCTCTCGGGCTGGGTCTTCGCCCTCGGCGTTCTCGCCGCGCTCGGCGCGCTGTTCCCATGGGAGCTCGGCGAGAAGGCCGACCTCTTTGCGCCGGCTTACGAAGACATCCGCCCCGAGTGGTACTTCGTCTTCATGTTCCAGACGCTCAAGCTCGTTCCGGGCGGAGAGATCTTCGGCGTCGAATACGAGGCGATCCCGCTTCTTCTCTTCGGCCTCGGCGCCGGGATCCTCGTCGCCGTGCCGTTCCTCGACCGTCGCGGCGCGCGCGAAGGCAGGAGTCCGATGTGGACCGCGGCCGGCATCATCGCCCTCATCTTCGTGCTCGTGATGACGTGCTGGGGCTACGCCTCTCTGCTCCCGCTCTACGTCGTACTGTTGAGCGCTCTGCTCCTAGGAGTTTTCGCCTTCATCACAAAAGGTTCGAAACATGGTGGAGCGCGGGCGACCCCGCCCGCGCTTCTTTTCCTCCTCGCCTTCCTCGCCGTTTCCGCCCATGCAGCCCCTCCGCAAACGTCGTGCACTTCGTGTCACACCGACAAGAGCGCTTTTGCGGCCGCTGACGTCCATGCGCAGGTCGGACTCTCCTGCCACGACTGTCACGGCGGCAATCCCGACCCCGCGCTGGCCGACGACATGGCCGCGGCGATGGATGCGAGCTTCAAGGCCAACCCGTACGCCGGCACACCGAAACGCGCGGGCATCCCCGAGTTCTGCGGCAAGTGCCACTCCTCGGCGTCGTTCATGCGACGGTTCAATCCGGCGGGACGCGTCGACCAGGTGACCGAATACTGGTCGAGCCGCCACGGTCAGGGCCTGCGCAACGGCGACACCAACGTGGCGACGTGCGTCGACTGCCATTCCGTCCACGACATCAAGCGGCGCACGCGGCCCGACTCCCCTGTCCATCCGACGCACGTCGCGGAAACGTGCAGCCGCTGCCATTCCGACGCGAAGCTCATGACTCCCTATCGCGACGCCGGCGGAAGGCCGCTTCCCACCGACCAGTACGCGAAATGGCGCGTCAGCGTGCACGCGAAGGCGATGTTCGAGAAGAGCGACATGACCGCTCCGACCTGCAACGACTGTCATGGCAATCACGGCGCGACGCCGCCGGGCGTGGAGAGCGTCAGCTTCGTATGCGGCCAGTGCCACGGCCGCGAGGCGGAGCTCTTCCGAGCGAGCAGGAAGCACGATCAGTGGATGGCCCACAACGAGCTGATGGCGGGCGCGGAATGCAGAGACTGCCATGAAGGCCAGCGCGCCTCCATCAAAATGAATCACTTCAGCGAGTGCGTGAGCTGTCACGAAAATCACGGTGTGCTGCGTCCCACGGTGGCCATGCTCGGCGTGCTGCCGGAGACGCCGTGCGCGTTCTGCCATGAAGGCATCGGCCCTCTCGCCGAACGCGTGGCGGAGCCGAAAAAGAAGGCCACCAGTTACGCGAACATGCGCAAGGCACTCATGGCCCGGGCCGATCAACTCGGCCTCGAGGGTGACCGCCGTTTCAACTGGCTGGTCGACCAGGCGCAGGAGCTGCCGACGCACCTCGTGAAAGGCCGCGAAGGTGAGCCTCCCCGACTCCGTCCGGAGTTCGCGCGGCTCTTCGACAAGTTCCGCATCGGCAAGACTCACTACACGTTCCGCGACGAGAAGGCAGGCAAGGAATTCGAGGTGGCCGTCCGCCGCTGCAACGATTGCCATGACGGCGATGGCGTCGGCCGGAGCAACGCAGGCGAGTATCTGCAGGCCACGCGCAGCCTGACGACGATGATCGCGCGGTCGGAGCGCATCCTTCTCAGCGCGCAGCGCGGCGGCGTCGAGGTGCGGAAGGCCCGCGCGGAGCTGGATGCCGCCGTCGATTCGCAGATCGAGCTCGAGACGCTGGTGCACACCTTCGCCGCACCGCCGGTCGAGACGAAGCAGAAGGAAGGCCTGCAGTACGCCGAGGCCGCGCTCCTGGCCGGCCAGGGCTCGCTGGAGGAGCTCATCTATCGGCGAAAAGGCCTGTTCGTGGCATTGGGGGTGATCCTGCTGGTGTTGGTCGGATTGGCCCTGAAGATCAGGACGTTGTGATGGCTGACGGAGGGACGACGCTCACCGCAGAGGCGCAGAGGACGCAGAGGGACGCAGAGCTCTTCGGTCATCTCTGCGTCCCTCTGCGTCCTCTGGGTCTCTGCGGTGAAGGTCGTCCACCCGAGAGATACCATTCGCAATCGTGAGAACCCTCATCGCGACCGCTCTCCTAATCGTCATCCAGGCCAACGCGCAGACCGTCGAGAAGGTCTACGACGGAAGCGTATTCACCGAAGGTCCCGCTGCGGCACCCGACGGGTCGATCTACTTTTCCGACATCACGGCCAGCTCGAAGTCGAAGTACGCGGGTCACATCCTCCGTTACGACCCGACGAGGAAGAAGACCGCGGTCTTCCGTTCGCCGAGCGGGATGGCGAACGGACTCGCGTTCGATCGGCAGGGACGCCTCGTCGTGGCCGAGGGGGCGGATCGTGGCGGACGGAGGGTGACGAGGACGGAGCTGGTGACCGGCAAGAGCGAGGTGCTGGCCGATGCATTCGGTGGCAAGCCGTTCAACTCCCCGAACGACCTCACCACCGATTCGAAGAGCCGCGTCTACTTCACCGATCCGCGATACGTCGGAGGGGAACCGATCGAACAACCGCTCATGGGCGTGTATCGGATCGATGCGGATGGAACGATCGATCTCGTCGTGTCCGACGCAGGACAACCGAACGGCGTAGCCATCTCAGCGGATGAGAAGACGCTGTACGTCGCATCGACCGACGATGCGCCGCACCACATCCTCGCCTACGACCTCTCGCCCGAAGGAAAGGCGACGAACCGTCGCATCTTCGTCGATTTCGGCGACAGCGGATACGCCGACGGCCTGACCGTCGACAGGAAGGGCAACGTCTACTGCGGCTGCGGCGCGCTCGGTGTCCGCGTCTTCGATCCCGCGGGTAAGGAGATCCGCAGGATCGCTGTGCCCGGGCAGGCGACGAACGTCGAGATCGCCAAAGGCAGCATCTACATCACGGCCGGCGGCGCGTTGTACCGGGCCGCGAACTGAGTGGAGCCGCGGGCGATCTCGCCCGCTGAAAACGCAATTGAACCCGGCGGGCGTGATCGCCCGCGGCGCCAAGGTAATCCGAGGTCGCGGTGCAGCGTTTCATTCAAGACCTCGATGCTGCCATTCAGTTCTTCACGGAGCTCGGCCTGATCCTCGAAGGTCGCATGCCCATCGACGGCGAATGGGCCGGCCGCGTCACCGGACTGCGCGGACAGCGTGTCGAGATCGCCATGATGCGCACCCCTGACGGCCACAGCCGCATCGAGCTCTCTCGTTTCGACGCCCCCGCCATCGAGTCCGATCACCGCACAGCTCCCGTGAACTCGCTGGGATACCTGCGCGTCATGTTCGCCGTCGAGGACCTCGACGACACCCTGGCCCGGCTCAGCAGGCTCGGCGCGACGGTGGTCGATGAAGTCGTCAATTACGAGAACATCTACCGGCTCTGCTACATCCGGGGTCCCGAGGGGATTCTGATCGGTCTCGCCGAGCAGCTCGATCAGCAGAAGTCCCGGGAGAATCCCATGGACCGCAAGTCTGGGGTCACTGGTTAGAGCGCGTCGCTCATGAAAGATCACGACCGGCGCGAGTAGCTGAGCTGCCTGAATTTCGTCTGGTCCAATCCAAAATCGAAAATCCAAAATCCAAAATAGAATGATTCACCGCGATCCCATGAGATACGTCCAACTGATTTGCCTTTGGGTCCTCGCCTCCGGTGCCGCCGCCCAGGCTCCCCCATCCTGGACGACGCCCGTCAAGCCGGTCCGCGTGGTCGGCAACATCTACTACGTCGGCACCGAAGAGCTCGGGGCCTTTCTGCTGGCCGGGAAAAAAGGGCTGATCCTTCTTGACGCGCCGATGGACGAGAACGTCGATCTCGTCCTCCGCAACGTCCAATCGCTCGGATTCGACCCGGCCAGGATCCGGGTCCTCCTCAACAGTCACGCGCACCTCGATCACGCCGGCGGTTTTGCAGCGATCAAAAAGAAGACCCGCGCGAAGCTGTACATGACCGCGCCGGAGGCGGAACTGGCTGCGCGCGGCGGGAGAAACGACTTCGCGTTCGGCGACCGGCTCGCCTACCCGCCGGTGTCCGCGGACGTGATCATCGAAGACGGACAGGTCGTTCGCCTCGGAGAGATCGCCATGACCGCGATGGTCACTCCCGGGCACACGAAGGGCTGCACGACCTGGCGCACGATCGCCATGCACCGCGGCAAGCCGGTCGACGTCCTTTTCCAGTGCAGCCTCACCGCGCCGGGGTACAAGCTCGTCGGCAACGACAGGTACCCCGGCATCGTCAACGATTACCCCCGCTCCTTCGACAGGCTGCGGAAGCTTCAGCCCGATGTTTTCCTCGCCAACCATGCGTCATTCTTCGGGCTCGCCCGCAAGCTCGAAAAGGCCAAGAAGGGAGACGCGAACGCTTTCGTCGATCGCGAGGAGTTTCCCCGCTTCCTCGACCGCTCCTGGAAGTCGCTCGAGGCGGAGATCGCGAAACAGCGCTCGGCGATGGACGATTAGTGCTGGAGAGCTCCAGGAAGCAACCACAGAGGACACAGAGAGCACAGAAATGCGCAGAGAACTCACTCTGTGTCTCTGTGTACTCTGTGGTTAACATCCTCTCAACCGTCGGCCGCAAAACAAGGAGCGGACACACGTGGCCACGGGCTACTTCATGGTCACTCTGGCCGAATCGACGTTTCACCGTGCGGTCGGCTGTGGGTCACGATCCTCTTCTTCGGTGCCATCGTGCTCTCGGCAGGATGGAGCTTCATCCGGGGCGGTCGCATGTTCACGTTCGATGGCATCGAGGAAGCACTCACGTACATTCGGGAGACGGGCGTTCCCTGCCGGGACTGAGAACTCACCACCACAACGCCAGCGCTCCGATTCCCAGCCACACCAGGCCCTTGATCAGGAAGAACGCCAGCGCCGCGGTGCCGGCCTTCTGCATCGTCGAGCGCGGAGTCGTGCGCGCGAACGGGATCAGCATCGGCACCTGCCGGCGGTAGTTCTCGTAGGCCGCCCCGTGCTCGTGGACGAGGTCGCGCTCCTCGAACTGGATCGCGATCAGGATGTACGCCGTCGTCGCGATCGCGAACAGAAGATGCGCGTAGGTCATCGTCGGCGTCGCCCAGAACGCGAAGAACCATCCGACGTACAGCGGATGCCGCACGTAGCGATAAAACAGCGGCGTCCCGAAGTTCAGCTTCGTGTACGGCTTGTTCCGCAGGTACAGCCACACCTGGCGCAGGCCGAAGAGATCGAAGTGATTGATGAGGAACGTCGCCACGAGAACCAGCAGGAAGCCGAATGCGAACAGTCCCTGCAGCACGGCCCGGCCGATCGGATCCTGCACCGACCACACTTCCCCACCCAGCGGTTCCCACTTCCAGAAGACGAGGATCAGCGCGAGGCTCGACATCAGAACGTAGGTCGATCGCTCCAGCGCCGCCGGCACGATTCTCGTCCAGCGTTCCTTGAACCAGCGCCGCGCCATCACGCTGTGCTGCACCGCGAAAATCCCGAGCAGCGCCGCATTCACGGCGATGCCCTGAGCCAGCGGCACGCGCGCCGGACCATCGAGCGTCGTCGGCACCACGAAGCCGCCGATGAACCCCACCGCGTAGAGGAAGGTCGCGAAGAAGATCGCGTAACAGATCACACCGTAAGCGAAGAATCCGATTCTCTTGATCATGCGTCTCAGGATCGGTTCCGGCGCGCCGCGGTGGTATGGTTGTGGAGTCCCGGATCGACCCTGAAACCCCCGAAACGAGCAGGACAAATGTCCCAGCCACGACAGCGAATCCGCTTTCTCCATACCAGCGACGGCGTGAAGCTGGCCTGGGCGGAGGCGGGAACGGGTCCCCTGCTGGTGAAGGCGGCCAACTGGATGACCCACCTGGAGTTCGAGTGGGAAAGCCCGACCTGGCGCCACTGGCTCCGCTTCTTCACCGAGCACTTCCGGTACGTCCGCTACGACGAGCGCGGCTGCGGCCTGACCGACTGGAACGTGCCGGACCTTTCGCTGGACCGGTGGATCGACGATCTGGAAGCCGTCATCGAGGCCTCGCAACCCACAGGTCCGGTCGCCCTCCTCGGCATCTCGCAGGGGGCTGCAGCCTGCATCGGCTACGCGGTCCGGCATCCCGAGCGCGTGTCGCGGATGGTGCTCTATGGCGGGTATGCACGTGGCTACGCCGAGCGCAGCAATCCCGAAGGTCTGCGCGAGTTCCAGGTCGTGATCGACGCGATCCGCGTCGGCTGGGGGAAGGAGAACCCCGCATTCCGCCAGCTGTTCACCTCGCGCTTCCTTCCGGAGGGGACGCCGGAGCAACTCGCTGCGTTCAACGAGCTTTGCCGGCGGACCACTTCGGCGGAGGTGGCGGTGAGGATCATGGAGCTGCGGTCGAAGATCAACATCATCGATCTGCTCGATCAGGTGCGCGTCCCCACGCTGGTCATCCACGGCGACCGGGACCACGTCACTCCTGCATCCGAGGGACGGCTGCTGGCGTCGCGGATACCGGACGCGCAGTTCGTGGAGGTGCCGTCGATGAACCACGTGCTGCTCGAGCACGAACCGGCGTGGCCGCGTTTCCAGGACGCGGTGCTCGATTTCTTCGGGATGACGGGCGGCAGCCGAGCGGAGGATCCGTTCGCGGCGCTTTCTCCGCGCGAGCGCGAGATCCTCTTGAAGATCACGGAGGGTCTCAGCAACGCGCAGATCGGGGAGCGGCTCTCGATCTCGGAAAAGACCGTCCGCAATCACGTATCGAGCATCTACGACAAACTGGGCGTGTGGAGCCGCGCGCAAGCGATGGTCTTCGCGCGCGATCATCGGTTCCAGGGATAGGGAGTGCGGCAGCTTGCTGCCGCGTGCAACGCGGAAGGCAGAAGGATGAAGGATGAAGGATGAAGGGTGAAGGATGAAGGATGAAGGATGAAGGATGAAGGATGAAGGGTGAAGGGTGAAGG
>CALMZP010000153.1 GCA_937870635.1 uncultured Acidobacteriota bacterium
GATCGACACCGAGACCAACGGCTTCGACGTCGTCGTCAATTATCAGCGGGGACTCGGCTCCCTCGGCCGCCTCGACCTTTCCGCGGCCTACAGCCACAACGAGACCGACATCGTCGGCGATGTGGCCACCCCGCCCCAGCTGGCCGGCCTCGGCGAAGTGCTCTTCGACCTCATCGAGCGCCGCCGCATCGAGTGCGGACAGCCGCACGACAACGTCCGGCTCATGGAGAGCTGGAACCACGGCAATCTCAACGTGACCGCTCGCCAGAATCAGTACGGCGATTACTGTAGCTTCACCATCGCTCCGGCTGACCACCAGGTCTACGGGGCGAAGTGGCTCGCGGACCTCGAGGGCTCGTACAAGTGGTCGAAGTACGTGTTTGCGGCCGGCATTGAGAATGTCTTCGACGTATTTCCCGACGAGAACATCCCCAACTCCGCGCAGGGTTTCAGCGGGATCTTCCGCTACCCCAGCCATTCACCGTTCGGAATGAACGGGAGGTTCGTGTACACGCGCGTGACATACACGTTCTGAACCGGTCTCGCAAAACGGACATCACCGATCGCGTGCCGGCGGCTCTTCACGCCGCCCGGCACGCGATCGGCCAGGCTGCCCGACGCCGGTTAGAATGGCAACGCTCTGGACAACACCGGACAGATTCTGGGAGGCCGATACCGGCTCGCCTCGCTGATCGGCGAAGGCGGCATGGGGAAGGTCTACAAGGCGCACGACGCTTCCCTCGACCGTCATGTGGCGATCAAGATTCTCCCGCCCGAGCTCGTCGCAGACACGTCGCGCGTCAACCGGTTCATTCAGGAGGCGCGCGCGGCCTCGGCACTCAATCACCCTCACGTCCTCACCGTCTATGACATCGGCGAGGCCGATGACATGCGCTATATCGCCATGGAGCTCATCGACGGGAAGACCGTTCGTGAGCAGATGCTGTCCGGCCCCGCGGACATCCGGAAGTCGCTGAAACTCGTGCTGCAGGTGGCAGAGGCGTTGACGGCGGCGCACGCGGCCGGGATCGTCCATCGCGATCTCAAGCCGGAGAACATCATGGTCACGCCGGCCGGATACGCGAAGGTGCTCGACTTCGGGCTGGCCAAGCTGCGCCTGCGCAACGATGCGCCCGCGGAGGGGACCATGTCGGCGACCGCGGTCAAGGACACCGACCCGGGCGTGGTCATGGGCACGGTCGGCTACATGTCGCCCGAGCAGGCACGCGGTCAAGCTGTCGATCACCGGTCGGACCTCTTCTCTCTCGGTTGCGTGCTCTACGAGCTGGTCACCGGCTGCCGCGCGTTTCGCGGCGATTCTTCCGTCGACACGCTTCACAAGATTCTCTACAGCGAGCCGGATGGCATTCGCACGCTGCGCGCGGATACGCCCGCTGAACTGGTGCGGATCATCCGGAAAGCGCTCGCGAAGGATCCAGACGACCGTTATCAGAGCGCGAGGGACCTGGCCATCGACGTGCGCGAGCTGTTGCGCGAGATTGATTCCAACCCGAGCGGCGCAATCACCGGCGATGCCGCGGCACCTTCGCGGCCGCGCCGTCTTCCGTGGGCCGCCCTGCTCGGCATTCCACTCGTACTTGCCGCCATCGTGGCTTTTGGAGCTCTCTACTTCCGGCCGGGGCCGGAGCCATCGGCACGCGGGCCGAAAGCCAATCAGCTGAAGATCACGCGTGTCACCGCGAGCGGGAAAGTGATCGCTGCCGCGATCTCACCTGACGGGAAGTTCGTCGCTTACAACGTTTCCGATCAGGGGGAGCAGAGCCTGTGGGTGCGGCAGATGAGCACCGGCCAGAGCCTGGAGTTGATCCCGATGCGGCGCGCTGCTTACTGGGGTCTGGCGTTTTCGCCGGATGGGGACATTTTCTTCGGGCAGAAAGGAGTCGGGGAAAACGGTCAGATCCAGCGGATCTCGCCGTTGGGAGGCGTCCCCCGCAAGGTGATCGACAACATCGAGTCGCCGCCGACGTTCTCCCCGGACGGAAAGCAGCTGGCCTTCCTGCGCGCGCGCTTTCCCTCGATCACCGAGAGTTCCGTGATCGTTGCGAACGTCGATGGAAGCAACGAGAAGACCCTCGCGTCGGTGAAGCTTCCCGATCGGTTCGTCCCGGTGTTTTATGGAGGGGCTTCCTGGTCGCCGGACGGGCGGCAGATTGCCGCCTCGGTCATGAATCGTGACGCGAGAACCGCTCGCGTCGTCGGCGTCGATGTTGCGACGGGCGCCATCACGGAGATTTCCGATGGGCCGTGGATGGAGGTGGCCCAGGTGGCGTGGCTGCCGGATGGGAAAGGCCTCGCTGCGATCGCCGACGAGGGTGACGACGCCCGGAGTCAGGTGTGGTACCTGCCTTATCCGAACGGGACGCCCGTTCGGATCACGAACGATCTTTTTGATTACCGCATCGTCACTCTGACCGCCGACGGGAAATCGCTCGTGACCGTCGCGACCGACGCGGCTTCTGACATCTGGATGGTGCCCGTCGAGGGTGAGCCGAAGAAAATCACCAGGGGGAAGCTCGAGGGCGCGTACGGGGTCACCGTTCTACCCGACGGCCGCAGGGTCTTTACGTCGCTGGAAACCGGAAAACTCGATCTCTGGATCATGAATGCCGACGGCAGCGGCCGGACGCTGCTCACCCGGGATGAACACACCAACCGTTTCCCGGTCGCCACTCCCGACGGCAAGTACATCGTCTATGGATCGATGACGTCGTCGGGCAGTGAGCTTTGCAGAATGGACATCGATGGCTCGAATCGCCTGGTCCTGGCCAGAGGTGTTGACTCGGCCGTCCTTGCTTCGATCTCGCCGGACTCCAGGTGGGTCGTTTATCACCGCGTCCACCCGGACGTGAATATCGCCCGCGTGTCGATCGATGGAGGAGAGTCGGTTGCTCTGACGACTTCCGGCGCGGCCGGGCCCGCCTATTCGCCGGACGGATCGGCGATTGCCGCGTACTTCCGAGGGGAACCGAATGGGTTTCTCGGAATCATGCCGGCGGCGGGCGGCACGGCCACGCATCGTCTCGATGCCGCTCCGCCGACGACAGCCTCGAGAATTGACTGGGCTCCGGACGGCAAAGCTCTCATCGTCAGCACCGCTCCCAGCGACCGCGCCAATCTCTGGCGCATACCGATCGACGGTTCGGCTCCGACGCGGCTCACCAGTTTCACCGAGCATCTCATCATGTCGTACGCGTGGCTTCCGGACCGCAGCGGGTGGGTCGTCTCGCGCGGTGATCTCTCTCGCGATGCCGTGCTCATCACAGGATTCCGCCCATGAAAACGATTCTTCCCATCATCCTGCTGCTGCTGACGGGATGCGTCTCGTCCGCCGAACAGGTTCGCCGCGAGACCCGTCACGCCTGGCAATCTTACGAGCGGCATGCGCTCGGATACGACGAGCTGCGGCCGGTCAGCCGGACAGGACGGAACTGGTACGCAGAGTCTCTCCTCATCACGCCCGTCGATTCACTGAGCACCCTGCACCTCCTCGGACTCCGCGAAGAAGCCGGCCGTGCGCAGCGCCTCGTCGTGGAAAAACTCTCGTTCGACAAAGACATCGAAGTGAAGAACTTCGAGATCACGATCCGCCTCCTAGGCGGATTGCTGTCGGCGTTCGAGATGACCGGCGATCGCAATCTTCTCCATCTCGCCGAGGATCTCGGCAACCGGCTTCTGCCGGCGTTCGAATCGCCGACGGGAATGCCGTACATGTACGTCAACCTGAAGACCGGCAAGACGCGCGGTGCGCGATCGAACCCGGCCGAGATCGGCACGCTGATCGTCGAGTTCGGGACGCTCTCGCGCCACTCGAGAAATCCCGTGTTCTTCGAGAAAGCGAAGAAGGCACTCGTCGAGCTGTACAAGCGGAGATCGGCCATCGGCCTGGTAGGCGAGGAGATCGACGTGGAGACCGGCGAGTGGGTCAACCGTACAAGCCACGTTGGCGGCGCGATCGACTCGTACTACGAATACCTTCTGAAATGCGCCGTCCTGTTCGATGACAGCGACTGCCGTCAGATGTGGACCGAGAGCGTGGCGGCGATGAACCGGCATCTCGCGGACGGCAACTGGTACGGCGAAGCGGACATGAACAGCGGCGCGCGAACCGCCACCCACTTCGGCGCCCTGCACGCATTTCTACCCGGCGTCCTCGCCCTCGGCGGCGATCTGGAACGCGCCGCACGTCTGCAGGAGTCGGCGCTGTCGATGTGGACGCTTCATGGCATCGAGCCTGAAGTGATCGATTACAGCCGGATGAAGGTTGTTCACGCCGGGTATCCGCTGCGGCCGGAGATCATCGAGTCCGCCTACGTCCTCCATCACTTCACCGGCGATCCGAAATACGTGCGGATGGGAAGGCGATTCTTCGAAGACCTCATCCGCCACTGCCGCACAAAAGACGGGTACACGGTTCTGAGGGATGTCACGACGAAGGAGAAGGGCGACCTCATGCCCAGCTACTTCCTCGCCGAGACGATGAAGTACCTCTACCTGCTTTTCTCGCCACCCGGAACGCTCGACCTGAACAAGGTCGTGTTCAATACCGAGGCGCATCCCGTTAACCGTTAACCGTTAACCGTTAACCGTTAACCGTTAACCGTTAACCGTTAACCATACTTCTTCGTTTTGAAGGTCTTTCGCATCGCTGAACGCAACGTGCCGTTGACCAGTTGCGCCACCTGTCGGATCTTGAGGCCGATCTGTTCGGTCTGTTCCTTGTCGCAGTAGCGAAGGTCGAACGCGGAGATGACGTCGGACTCAAGTTCCATCAGAGATCCGCGAGCCTGACCAAGGAAATGGATCCACTCACCCGCGGAGAGGCGGCCGTCTCCTTCTGCGATGTTCGAGTGAATGGAGTGCACCGCTCTGCGCATCTGCTGCGTCAGGCAGTAGCGTTCATGATCAGGGAACCGATCCGTGAATGTATAGACGTCTTTCACGAGGCGGCGGGCGGCGCGCCAGGCATCGAGCTTGCGAAAATTGCTGACCGTGGCCATAAGGGATGGCCCAGCGGTTGTCCCATCGAAATGGTACCTCGGCCTCGCATATTGGCGCGAATGACGCTTGACACGACGAGGGGACTGATTACGATCTTTAACGGTTAACGGTTAACGGTTAACGGTTAACGGTTAACGGTTAACGGTTAACGGTTAACGGTTAACGGTTAACGG
>CALMZP010000154.1 GCA_937870635.1 uncultured Acidobacteriota bacterium
AGGGCCGGCCTGCCGACGAGCGAAGCGACATCTACTCCCTCGGTGTGATTCTCAACGAAATGGCAAGGCACCCTGGCGGCGCGGAAGAGCTCGATCATCTCATCCGCAAGTGCATCGAGAACGCTCCTGACGAGCGATGGCAGAGTGCCTGGGATATCGCCGAACAATTGAGATGGATTGGGCAATCGGCCAAACGACCTGCGCCGCCAGGTAAACAGAAATTCACCGTCGCGGCAGGAATCGTATTTCTCGCGATCGCAGCCACCGGCGCTACGCTTTGGCTGAGGCGCGGAACTCAGTTCGAGCAGCCCGTGCGCCTTCACCTGACGTCGCCGGGGCGAGGATGGGTGATCGGGTCGCCCACGCAGAGGCCGTTCGCGATCTCGCCAGACGGCCAGCATGTCGCGCTCATGACACATGGAAAGGCCGTGGCGTTATGGGTACGCGACCTCTCCAGCGAGACTTTCGAACGAATCGAAGCGAAGGGTGTAATCCGACATCCGTTCTGGTCCTTTGACGGGAAGTCGCTCGGGTTCTTCGTCGATGGGGTCATCAAACGCGTAGCTCTGAATGGTGCCGCGCCACAGACGGTATGCGCCGCCGCGGCTGATTTTGGGGCGTCATGGGGACCTGACGGGGTCATCATCTTTGCAAATCGATCGGGGATTCACAGCGTGTCCGCCGCGGGAGGGAAACCCGTCCGCATCATCCCGCCAATTCCGCGATATGTTTACGTCGATCCTGTATTCCTTCCAGACGGTAACCGCTTTCTGCTGACACAGTTCGACGTCACCGAACGGACGGCGGCGGTTATGGTGACCTCTCTGCGTGAACCGGCGGTGCGCAAAGTCATCTCCGCGGACGCGGCAAATGCAACTTGGATCTCCTCCGGGCACCTGCTGTTCGTGCGCGGTGAGAAGCTCATGGCTCAGCGATTCGATGTCGGAAGCGCGGTTGTGAGCGGCAGGCCTGTCGTGATTGCGCCGAAGGTCGGCGCGATCCGCCGGGAAACCATGAATGCACTCTATTCAGTTTCGAGAAGCGGGGATGTGCTCGCGCTTCAGCCGAGTCTTTCCCACGATACTCGACTCGTGCATGCCAACCCTGACGGCGATACGGTCGCTGAACTTGCGGGACCCGCCCGCATCTGGTCTCCGCGGCTTTCCCCCGATCTGTCCCGAGTGGCTTTCATGATCGAAGAGCCGAACGGAAACGCCGATATCTGGATGTTGAGCCTGGATCGCCGGGTCATGATGCGCGTGACGACCGAACTGTCGCATGACGGGAGCCCGGTCTGGTCACCCGATGGACGATGGATCGCCTACTCATCGGACGACGGGATCTACCGTGTGCCGAGCGAAGGCGGCACACGTGAACTCCTTGTCCGCGGTTCCTTCCAGAAGAGCGTCACCGATTGGTCTGCCGATGGTCAAACCATCGTCTTCACTTCGTATGACGATCCAACGAGTTCCAATATCAACGCGTTCCGCTTCAGCGATCGGAGCGTGACTCCGGTCGTCGCCACTCCGTTTGCCGAGAACTTTGGGCGGTTGTCGCCGGACGGGGAATGGCTGGCCTACCAGTCGAATGAGACGGGTGCTAACCAAGTATACGTTCAGAGATTCCGCGATGGTGCCATGAAAACAGCGGTGTCGGGCAACGGGGGGAGCCAACCGAAGTGGCTTCGCGATGGAAAGCGGATCGAGTTTTCACCCTTCATGATGGCCGAAATCCGGCTCGATCACGGAGTCCAGGTCACGCCCGCCCGGCCGCTGCTGAGGCGGCGGATCACTCTCAACGACTATGAGTACGACGTGTTTCCAGACGGCAGCGGCGTGATCGGCCGGCGCCACGATGAAGACTGGACTCAGGGCCTCCAGATCGAATTCCTGGTCAACTGGACCGGCCGCCTGCCTTGACCGGCCGGTTCCCGGCGGTGGCGGTGGATTTTAGGCTCCCTCGTTTCCGCAGAAGTACGGGGGTGCGACCAATCGCGAGATCCTCGGCTCCTCGGAGGACACGGGGAGCCGTCAATTGATCCCCAGAAACAAACGTCCCGTTCTTGCTGCCGAGATCCTCGACCGTGACGTGATCCTCGCTGACGAACAGGCGCGCGTGCTGGCGCGATACGTCGGTTGAATCGATGACCACTGCGCATTCTGGATCGCGTCCAATGATCGTTTCGCCGAGCGCCAGCGGAAACACGTCGTTACGGACCCAGAGCACAAAGCGTGAAGAGGACCGCGCTTGCGAAGCGTCATGCGCATCGAACCCATAACCGACGCCGTACACCGTCCGCACGATCTGGTGATCTGTGTCGCCCAGCGCTCGTCGGATCTCCGCGACCAGGTTGTGAAGATTGGCCGGGTCGACATAGGTGTCCGGCCAGAGCCGGTCAAAAAGAACCTCCCTCGGAACCGGAGCTGGTTTCGCTTCAATGAGTGCTTCCAGAAGCGAGAAAGCCTTCGGGGATAACTCGATCTTCGCATCCCCTGCGAAGACTGCGCGAAGGCGCGAATCGAAGACGAAACGGCCGAAGGTCAGCCGCATCGCTCGATTTTACGCTTCCCTTAGGTTTTCCTGGGTTGACGCCAGTTTTCACAGACATCTCGCGTCGACGTTGCGGTCATGTTCATCACATGGCTGCGATTCGTCACTCTACTGGCCACGGTCGAATGTGGAGATCTCTGTTCGGCCGCCGCAATCCGTGATTACGCGAAACTCAACGCTGCTGCGTCACTGATGAGACACGCGAACGAGCGCGCCGCATTCATCGTCCGGCGTCCATCCGACGGCTCGCTGCGGCTTGTGATGTGGCACGCTGGTGACGTCGGCGAGGCAAGCTGGACGGGGCGCATTCCGGCCGGGACGATCGCCATCGCGCACACTCACCCCCCGAGCACGCCTGATCCTTCGCGGAAGGACTTGCGGGAGGCGAAGCGGCTCCGAATACCCATCGTGATCATCACCGCACGCCGAGTGACGATCGTTCAAATCGACGGCACGCACCGAGAGGTGTTCGGTGCCGGATGGACCAGGCGGGCGCGCTGAAATCGCTACTGGAGAAACTCGGGGGGAAGCCCCTTCATCATCTTGCCGAAACGCCTTGCTCCGAAGCCCTTGGAGAAGCTCTTCATCATCTTCTTCATCTGCAGGTACTGCTTGAGGAGGCGGTTGATTTCCTGAACCGACGTTCCGGAGCCTTTGGCGATGCGCTTCTTGCGGTGGCCGTTGATGATCTGCGGGAACTCCCGCTCCTTCACGGTCATGGAGTCGAGGATGGCCTGCATCCGGACGATGGCCCCCTCGTCGATGTCCTCGTCTTTCACCTTGCCGGCCACCCCCGGCAGCATGTTCACGATCTGGGACATGGGGCCCATCTTCTTGACCTGCAGGAGCTGGGACCGCAGATCTTCGAGGGTGAACTTGTCCTTGGCAACGCGCTGGGCGAGCCGCTCGGCTTCCTTCTTGTCGACTTCGGCCTCGACCTTCTCGATGAGGGAAAGAACGTCGCCCATCCCAAGGATGCGCGAGGCCATGCGATCGGGGTAGAAGACGTCGAGGTCGACGTACTTTTCGCCGACGCCGACCAGCTTGATCGGCCGGTTGACCACGGATTTGATCGAGAGCGCCGCGCCGCCGCGGGCATCGCCGTCGAGCTTCGTGAGCACGATGCCCGTGACGCCGAGCTTGTCGTCGAACTCCTTCGCCGACTTCACCGCGTCCTGACCGGTCATCGCGTCGGCGACGAACAGGATCTCGCTCGGCCGGACATCGTTCTTGATCGTCGACAGCTCCTTCATGAGGTCTTCGTCGATGTGGAGGCGGCCGGCGGTATCGAGGATGACCGTGTCGTGCAGCAGCGTGCGCGCTTCGTTCACCGCGTTCCGCGCGATCTGGATCGGATCGCGAAGGTCGCCGATCTCATGGAAGGGAACCTTCACGTTGTTGGCGACGATGCGGAGCTGATCGATTGCCGCGGGCCGATAGACGTCGCAGGGAACGAGATAGGGGCGGCGGCCACGGCTCTTGAGGTGCAGCGCGAGCTTGCCGGACGTGGTCGTCTTACCCGAGCCCTGGAGGCCGGTCATCATGATGACGGCCGGGCTGCCTACGAGCGCGAGTCCGACTTCGTTTCCGCCGAGAAGCGCCTGAAGCTCGTCGCGAACGATCTTCGTGACCTGCTGCGCGGGGGAGAAGGCCGTGAGGACGTCCTGCCCGACGGCCTTTTCACGAACGCGGTTCGTGAATTCCTTGACGACCTTGAAGTGAACGTCCGCTTCGAGGAGCGCGACTCTGATTTCCTTGAGCGCGTTGTCGATGTGCCATTCGTTGAGGCTGGCCTCGCCGCGCAGGGTCTTGAAGACCCGGTCCATCTTGTCCTGCAGGTTGTCGAACATGTCGTCTCCCCAAAGCTGAAGCTGCGGAAAAATAATCCGGGGTTACCGCGGGCGAAAGGTGCGCAGCCAGCGCTCGAAGCCGCGCAGGGTCCGGAAGCGGACGTACCCGGCGGGCCGTCCCAGGCCGCCGCGGGCCCACTCCCCGCCGACGATGACACAGGTCCGGCGGTCGTTGCAGGAGCGGACGAACCGCTCGAAGTCCCGCGAGCGATACGGATCGCCGCTTCGCGAGGAGAAGGCGAAGATCGCCGGACGGGTGGATGCGACCGCATGTCGGGCCGCATCCCACGGAAGCGATGCGCCGAGAAGCTCGGTCTCCCAGTTGCTCCATTCGAAAACGAGACGCACCAGGTGCAGAGGAAGCTCGTGTTCCTCATCGGGCGGGCAGGCGAGGATGGCTCGTTTCGTCGCCGACCGTGGTGGCGGCCGCAGCGCATCGATCGCCTCCCGGATGATGGCCGAGGCGCGGTGCTCTTCATCCACGGTCAGACGGGAGCGTTCCCATCGATATCCGATCTCCCGGAGGGCATCTCCGACGACGCGATCGAAGAAGGCAGCGCGCCGCGGTAACCCGTCGATGCGCGGCTCGACCAGATGCCGCACGGCCATCGCATCGCCGTTGGCCAACGCCTCGAACAGCGTGACGTCCGCTGGCGGTGGAACTTCGATCCGGACGCGCGGAAGACGCTCCGTGGGTAGACCTCGGAGATCCGCGAACCTTCGGAGCGCGGCCGCGCTGTACCGTCGATGGCCGCCCGGAGTGCGCACGGCCTCGAGCTCCCCTTCGTCGGTCCACCGCTTGATACTGGAGACGCCGACGCGAAACGCGCTGGCGGCCTGGGCGCTCGTGACGAGCTCCGATCGCATACCGTTCTTATAACAAAATCGTCCAAAACGTTCAGTGAGGAAGGCCGGGCCTCGATAAACCGTTTCAATTCTGCAAATGGCGCAGGCTGCCCTCCGTCTGGATGAGAACGCTCCCGGTGACTTCTATGTCGACTCGACCTGCATCGATTGCGATGCCTGCCGCCAGATTGCGCCCTCCGTGTTCTCCGATATCGGCAGTCAGTCGATCGTGTTCCATCAACCGGAGACAGCGGATGAGGTTCTCGCGGCGCAGAAAGCGCTGCTGTCGTGTCCCACCGCATCGATCGGCGATCTCAGGAAGCGCGATCTTTCGACTGCGCTCGCGGCCTATCCCGAGCGAATCGAAGACGACGTCTATCGATGCGGCTTCACGTCGGAAAGCTCGTTCGGCGCCTTCAGCTACATGCTCCGGAAAGAATCTGGGAACGTCCTCATCGACTCTCCGAGCTTCGCGAGGCCACTCGTCGCCAACATCGAGTCGATGGGGGGCGTGCGCAGGATGCTTCTCACACATCAGGACGACGTGGCGGACCACGAGCAGTTCCACGAGCGCTTCAGTTGTGAGCGCGTGATCCATCGCGATGACGTGCGCGCGTCGACGGCGGCCGTCGAGCACCAGCCGGCGGGTCTCGATCCGATCGAGATCGAGCCGGGGCTCGTGATGATCCCCACTCCCGGTCACACGAAAGGGCACGCGGTCTATCTCTGGCGCGAGAAGTTCCTTTTCACCGGCGATCACCTGGCCTGGAGCGAGAAACGCGGTCATCTGTACGCGTTTCGAAGCGCCTGCTGGTATTCGTGGAGCGAGCAGATCCGGTCGATGGAAAAGCTGCTGGCCTTCCGCTTCGAGTGGGTCCTTCCCGGGCATGGCCGGCCGGTGAATCTCCCGGCCGACGCCATGCGGAAGAGCCTGGAGACGTGTATCGGATGGATGAAGAGCGGGTAGTTCATCCCGAGTGAAGCGAGGGATCTCCGGTACCACCGGCAGGATCGGGAGATTGCTCACTTCGTCTTCACCGGCGACCATCTAGCTTGGAGCGGGACGCGCCATCCGTACGCGTTCCGCAGCGGTCGCAAACCGTTGCTGGTAATTCTGATCAGCGCTCCACCAACGGGGCTGCCGTCATGCGCGACAACTTGGCCACGCAGGACGTGCGATGGCGCCAGCGTGAGCGTGATCTCACGTGTTTCTGTTTCCCCGAGCGAAATCGAGAGCGGCGTTGCCGTAGACGAGTCGGATGATTCTGCGACCGCCTCGTAGATGCCCTCGGTCAACCCCAAGAAGTCAAACTGGCCGTCAGTTCCCGTTGTTTGTTGAGCGGCTAATTTGCCGTCGACTCGAAGCCGAACTGCTGCGGCTGCGACAGGAATGCCTGCTGCCGTAAGGACTTTTCCGGAAATCCTGCTGCCAGGAAACTCTACGCGAAGAGGTTTGCCGGATTCGATCCCAACAACCGGTCCGACGATTCGAGCCGAGGGGTGCTTGCGATATGACAGCGTCACCCGCCATTCACCGTCTTGGGGGAAAACGGCCGTGAACTGGCCATCTTCATCGCTGCTTGCGGTGACGAGTTTGCCGTGCCTCGTAAAGCTCAGTGTGCCGGCCAGCGGTGTACCGCCGACGGTGACCACGCCATTTACGACCGTCTGCGTCAAACGAAACGGCACGTTCACCCTTTCGCCGCTCCGCGGCAGGACGCGTGCCTCATCTACTGCATTACCGCGACTGTCTTTCAAAAGAACTTGGTACGCGTCCTCGCGCAGCCCGCCCGCGCGCCACTCACCTGATTCGGTCGTCCCTTGCACAGTCGCACGGCCCGGCAGTATCGGTGCCGAAGCGAGCAATTCGACAGTCCATGGCTCACCGTCGGCATCGACCGGCGGATCGACGCGGGCTACGATCTCAGCAGGTGCGTTCAGCGTTAAGTCATAGGGCCACACCAGCGTCTCGCCGGCGTTGAGCCGCATGGAGGGGATGAGTGCCGGCGCCCATCCGTCTAGCTCCGCAAACACGCGATAGTCACCTGCTGCAATCCCGGCAAGTTGGAAAAATCCTTTCGCGTTCGACGACGTCTGGACAGTCGGGGCAGTTCTATGCCCCTCCTGTCGATCCACTCGCCAGAGTTTGACGCGGGCTCCTACTGTGGGCGACCCATCTCCAAGCCGAGCCCAGCCACTAAGACTAGCGCCAGGAATTAGCGGTGCCGGCGGCAGCGACTTCTTCAGGTTTGGCAATGCTCTGACGTCCCAGTAGTACACGGGTGCGAATCCCGCAATGGTCAGACGTAAATCGATCGCGACATCTCCAGGTACGACACACGTCCAGGAAGGCAGCGAAAGAGAACAGTCAGTCGAATGCGGAAATCGGTTTTGGGCGTCCTCGTCATGAAGCCGAATCTCAGCGGTGACCTTCGGCGCCGAACCTTGCTGCTGCGCGACGAGCGTTCCAACCACATGTGCCACACGGTACGAACGCACTTTCCCTCGAGCAGCACCGCCACCCAGTACGGCGGTCGATGTCCAGCAGCGCTCGCTCCGCCCACGCAGACGCCAGACGCCATTGGGTAAGTCGATTGCGCCAAGCTCGGACAGCGCCAGATCCTGCTGGCCATTGAGGGTCCGGGCGTGTTCGTCCAGAGGCTCAGCAAGAAATTTCAGTTTGACGTCGCTGCAAGCTGGGGTCCGGGGTTCAACAGATAAGTGCACCATGGACTCAGCACCTACAGGCGCGGTGCAAACTACTGCGAGCATGAAACAAATCAGGCGTCGAGGCATGGGTCGGGGTAGTAACAGTTTGGCTCACAGGTCCACGAGCATCCAGGCGAACAAACCCACGTGCAGCGTTCACGAACTTCGCACGTAACCGATTTCGTACCTATCCCCGACTGTTCACATTCCGCCGTGTCAAGACCGTACCAGCAGCGCCACTTCACACACTCGGCATCGACCACGGCGCTGAATGAAAGGGCGAGCGCCGCAACAAACACTACTTTTTTCAGCATGGTTAGCTCCTCCCAATTCTTCTCGCAGGATGGGAATCGGGGTTCCTCTGCGGTGGTGCCCGGTTCATTTCTTGAGCCCTCCAGCGTCCGACGGCCTCGCATTCAGATCGCTCGCACAGACCGGAACCGTTAATATGTCAGAAATGAATATCTAGCCAAGTATCGAGGATGTCAATATGGCTGGCAGTCACAGCGGTCAAGCGAGCTGATGCTTTGGCATTGGCACCGCCATGCGCGGTGCGCCTCGCTGAAGCGCGCGTGAAGATAGAGAGATGGGAACGTTCGCCGCAGGGCATATCGCTTGCTCCCGTCGCCCGCCATGAAGAAGTACCTCGACATCTTCAAGCAGACTTTCACCGAATTCGGCCAGGACAAGGCTCCGCGACTCGGAGCGGCCCTCGCTTACTACACGATCTTCTCGCTCGGCCCGATCCTGCTGATCGCGATCGCCGTGGCCGGCATGGTGTGGGGACAGGAAGCCGCTTCCGGCCAGGTCTCGGCGCAGCTCGACAAAGTCTTCGGAAGCAACGCCGCCGAGGCCGTGGAGACGATGATCGCCGGCGCAGCCAAAGAGAACAAAGGCGTCGTCGCAACCGTCATCGGCGTCGCCATGCTCCTCTTCGGTGCATCGGGAGTCTTCGGTCAGCTCAAGGACGCGCTGAACACGATCTGGAACGTCGAGCCGAAGAAGAGCGCGGGGATCATGGGTTTCGTGAAGGATCGATTCCTGTCGATGGCGATGGTTCTCGGCGTCGGCTTCCTGCTCCTCGTCACGCTGGTGTTCGACGCGATGATCTCCGCGATGGGCGACTACATCACGCGGACCGCGGGAGGCGAAGCGGTGATGCACATGATTCAGCTCGTCGTCTCGTTCGGCCTCGTGACCGTGCTGTTCGCCCTGATCTTTCAGTATCTGCCGGACCTCGACATCGAGTGGAAGGACGTCTGGCTCGGCGCGGCGTTCACATCGCTTCTCTTCGTGATCGGGAAATTCGCGCTCGGCCTGTACCTCGGAAAGGCCGCCGTCGGGTCGAGCTTCGGCGCCGCGGGATCGCTGGTCGTCCTTCTGATCTGGGTCTACTACTCGGCCCAGATTCTCTTCTTCGGCGCTGAGTTCACTCAGGTCTATGCGCGCTCGTACGGCAGCCTCAAGGGCGACACTTCGAAGGCGCGCTCCAGAGAAATCGCGCCGGCGGTGCCGGCCCCCGCAACAGCAGCCTCCGTCGAGCGGCCTCGGCCGCGAAAAGGTGCTGGCGTCGGCAAACTCGCGGCCGGCGGTGCAGCGGGTCTGGTGCTCGGCACTCTGGTCGGAGGGATCACCGCGACGATCGTTGCCGTGAAGTCGGTGAAGAAGCTCCTGACCCTGCCGTTCAAGTGAGCCCTACAATGCCGTTCCGTGCGCATCTGGCTCCGGGTCATTGCCGCGGTCGTCGTGATCGCACTCCTCGTCGCTGCGACGCGAACGCTTCCCGTCGCCGCCTGGCTCGAAGATTTCCAGACTTGGATTCGTGACCTCGGCGCTGCCGGCTACATTCTCTACGCACTCTTCTACGCTGTCTGCTGTGTCCTTCTGATCCCTGCCAGCGCGTTGACGATCGGCGCGGGGGCGACCTTCGGATTTGTTGCCGGGACCGTCGTCGTGATCATCGGAGCGACCCTCGGCGCTGCCGCTGCGTTTCTTCTGGCGCGGTCAGTGTTCCGGAGCCGCGTGGAGTCGATGCTTGCGTCAAAGCCGAAGATGGCGGCGATCGACGGCGCCGTGGCGCGTGAGGGGACGAAGGTGATGCTGCTCATGCGCCTCTCCGGATTCCCGCCCTTCACCTGGATCAACTATGCGCTGGGGCTCACCGGAGTCGGTTTTCGTCCCTATCTGTTGACCACGATCGCCGGCATCATTCCCGGTTGTCTCGCATTCACGTGGGCGGGTGCAGCGGGAGCAGCCGCGCTGACCGGGCGCGGCAATCGGACGATGTTTCTCATCACGGCGGCGGGCGCGATTCTGGTCAGTGTTTACGTCGCGCGGCTTGCCACCCGCGCGATGCGCCGCGATATGCTTCCACCCCCAACCGAACGGAGGTCTCCATGAAGAATCGACTCGCAGAACTGGCCAAAACGGGGCAGAGCATCTGGTTCGACCAGATGGAACGAAAGCTGGTCAGCTCCGGCAAGCTGCAGAAGATGATCGACGAGGACGACCTCCGCGGGCTGACGTCGAATCCGACGATTTTCGAGAAGGCCATCGGAGGCAGCGAAGACTACGACGCGCAACTGCGACATCTCGCATCCGAAGGGAAGTCGAGCGACGAGATTTACGACGAGCTCGTGCTCGAGGACATCGCCAGCGCCGCCGACGTCTTCCGGCCCGTGTATGACCGGACGAACGGTGCCGACGGGTTCGTCAGCATCGAAGTCAGCCCGCTGATCGCGCACGACACGAGCGAGACCATCGACGAGGCGAAGCGGCTGTTCGCCCGGCTGGCGCGGCCCAACGTCATGGTGAAGATCCCGGCGACCGAGGCTGGTATCCCGGCGATCGAAGAGGCGACGGCGAACGGCATCAACGTCAACATCACGCTGATTTTCTCCAACGAGGTCTATCGCCAGGTCATCGAGGCGTACCTTCGCGGGCTCGAACGCCGGGCCGCCGCCGGCCAGCCGATCGGCGACATTGCGTCGGTCGCGAGCTTCTTCGTGAGCCGCATCGACACGCAGGCCGACAAACAGATCGAAGCGAAGATCGCGGCGACGAGCGACCCTGCGCAGAAGGCAGAGCTCGAGTCGCTGCTCGGGAAAGTGGCCATC
>CALMZP010000155.1 GCA_937870635.1 uncultured Acidobacteriota bacterium
CGGGATGTTTCGCGATCGTCCTCGAGTGCGTGCCGACCGAGCTCGCGTCGTTCATCACCGAGAGACTGTCGATTCCGACGATTGGCATCGGCGCCGGACCGAGCTGCGACGGACAGGTGCTCGTCTTCCACGACGTGCTCGGCCTCTACGACGAGATGAAGCCGAAGTTCGTCCGACAGTACGCTCACCTCGGCGAGGAGATGCAGAAGGCGCTGACCGCGTTCCTCGAGGACATCCGCGCCGGGCGCTTCCCCGACGAAAAGACCGAGTCGTTCCACTCCGGCACGCGCGAAGATCTCGATCGGCTCTATGGCAGCGGAGGGGTCGTCGTTCCGATCAAATGACGTGCGCAGACACGTCATCCTGAGCCGCGGAGACGGCGAAGGATCTCGAGTTGCGTATTCTGAGATCCTTCGGCGCCTCCCCGCCTCAGGATGACGTGAACACCATGCACATCACCCGCACGATCGATGAAACCCGGACGGCCATTGCCGCTGCGAAAGCGCACGGACGGAGGGTCGGGTTCGTCCCCACCATGGGGTATCTCCACGAAGGGCATCTCTCCCTCGTTCGCGCGGCGCGGGAGAACGGCGCGGACTTTGTGGTCGTCTCGATCTTCGTGAACCCGAAGCAGTTCGGGCCGAACGAGGACTTCGATCGCTACCCGCGCGACGAAGAGCGCGACCGCCGGTCCCTCGAACAGGAAGGCGTAGACCTTCTGTTCATCCCCTCCGTGGAAGTGATGTATCCGGAGGATTCGACGACGATGGTGTCGGCAGGGGCGGTGGCGCGTCCGCTGGAAGGGCAGAGGCGTCCCGGTCATTTCGAAGGTGTGGCGACGATCGTGTTGAAGCTCTTCAACATCGTGCAGCCCGATGTCGCCGTGTTCGGCCGTAAGGACGCGCAGCAGTGTTCGGTGATCGCGCGGATGGTCGAGGATCTCGACGTGCCCGTCCGTCTGGTCTTCGCCGAAACGGTCCGCGAGGGCGACGGCCTGGCCCGATCTTCACGCAACACCTACCTCACGCCCGAGCAGCGCGAGCTCGCACCCGTGCTTCATCGCGCTTTGCGTGCGGGTGAAGAGGCGCTCACCCGCGGCGTCGAGCATGTGGAGACCGTCGAGCAGCTGATGCTCAAGATCGCTGCAGAGACACCCGGCGTCGAAGTCGACTATCTCGCGCTCGTCGATCCGCGGACGTTCGCTCGTCCGGCCGACTTCTACCGCGATCTCCTGCTCGCAGGGGCGGTGCGGATCGGAAAGACGCGTCTCATCGACAACATCGCCGTCAGCCGAGCTTCCATGCCCCACACGCGAGGGCGTGGATGATCCGCCGGTTCGTCCGCGCCGTCATTCACAACGCGACCGTCACACACGCCGAGGCTGGCTGGCCGGTTTCGCTGCGGATCGATCCGGTAATGCTCCGTTCCGCGGACGTACGGCCATTCGAAGAAGTCGAGATCGTGAATACGACGACCGGCAGCCGATGGCGGTCGTGGGCTGAGCCCGCCGCTGAAGGAACCGGGGAATTGCGCGTACAAAGTGGGCCCGATCACCACGTCCGCACCGGCGATGTCGTTACGATCGTCTCGTATGGACTGCTGCACGACGGACAGACGCTGGGGCACAAGGCAAAGGTGCTGACCCTTGATTCGGCGAACAGGGTCGTATCGTTGATCGAGGAATGAACAGGCTTCGCGCCGCGGCGTTCGCTGTCGTGTTCCTCTCGCTGGCCTGGATCACGGCTCCGCGGCTCATGGAGGTGATGCGAGAGGCTGCCGGACTGGCGGGCTCGCGTCCCGAGCAACGTCGCGAACGGCTCTTCGCACCGTTCTACGCGTCGGTGAAGCGGATCGACGAGATCATCCCGAAAGACGAGCCGCTCGCGCTCGTGCTGGGGCAACCTGCCGATTCGGGCACAGGGCTCTTCTTCAACTACTACGCCTTTCCCCGGCGTACGAAGCTGTATTTCGGACTCGAACCCTACCGGATCGACCCGAGTGGTCCGCGAAGGATCGTGCGGATGGACGGGCGGCGATCGGCCGAGGCGAGGCTGATGCCGTATGACGCGGTGCGGGCGGAGGAAATTGGCCGCGATCACGTGGTTCGCGATTTCGGCTTCGGTGAGGCGGGGCGCGACTTCGTCGTGCCGATCGTTTCGTCCGGCGACGGTCCGGCGCCGGACACTTACACGACCGAAGGGGTACTGCAGAACTCGGGCGAGACCACCGCCCATGTCGCGTTGCGGATCAATCCGTCGGGACGCCAGGCTCACGTCGAGCTGAGACCTGGAGAGCGGCGCGCGTGGAACGACGTCGTGTATCAGTTGTTCGGCGCACTCGATGTGGGTTGGATGGAGATCCATTCCGACCAGCCTGTGCTCGCGGGTTTCTACTTCGTGAGCCGTCCGAGCCGCGACGCAGACCGTGTGCAGTTCGCGCGCTTCTTCCAGCGGGCGCGAATCGATGTGCCCGTGGGGGGGCGTCTGTGGGTTCTCAATCCGCACGAACGCGAGCTCGCCGTCCGTCTCAACGGAGGCGAGCATCAACTGCCGCCGCGGTCGCTGATTCCGCTGGTCTGGGTGGGCGGCGCGGAGCTGGTCGCAGAGGACGAGTGGTACGCGTTCGTTTCATGGCGCGACCGCGGCGGGAAGACCTACTTCCGATGGGTGGGCCAGCCATGATCGGCCTTCTCATCACGATCATCGGCTTCTCTGTGGTCGGCACCTCCATGCAGCGCCTCCTCGGCGGCGGCGCCCGTTTTCTGCTGGGAGTCGGGACGGTGGGGGTGACGCTCTACGTCACGCTGCTGCTGCACATTCCAATGATTCCGGTGCTGGTGCTGCTGTTCCTGATCTCATTGCTGATCGTGTGGAGCGCGGGCGACCTCGCCCGCGAATGGAGCGCGGGCGACCTCGCCCGCCACATTCCGCGCAATCGTCCCACTCTCCCAACGATCGTGACCCTCGTCCCGATCCTCGCGCTGCTGTTTGCAGGGGCCATCCTTCCGCTCGCCGATTTCGACGGGCGTGCGTTCTGGGTTCTGAAAGCGAAGGCGATCGCTACCGAAGGATTCGTCGATGGTCCGTTTTTTCAGGGCCAGTCGTCGTGGAATCCGAAGAACGAGTACCCGCTGCTCGTCCCGATCGTGAATGCCGCGGTCATGACCGCGAGCGGCAGCATCGACGACCTCACGATCCGCTGGCTGCCGATCCTGGCGCTGGGATCGCTGGTCTTTCACGCGAGGAAGTGGGTGGGTGTGTGGGTGGCGGCGCTCATCCCGTGGGTTCCGCAGTTCGCCGTCCTGCACGAAGGAAGCGCGCTCACCGGATACAACGACATCTTTCTCGGCGCGTTTGCAGCGTGCGCCTTTTTCGAGCTCGTCGAGCGCGCGTCGCCGCTGCGGTTCGGGTTCTGGCTGGCGTTTCTGATTCTGACGAAAAACGAAGGGCTGCCGTTCGCGCTGATTCTGCTCGGGGCGGGCATCGTCGTCTGGCGCGAGCGGATCATCCGTGCGCTGATCCCTCTCCTGACCGCCATGGTCACACTCCTCGTGTGGAAGGGAAGAGTCGATGCGACCGACGACGATCCGCTGCTGTCGTTGCTGCCGACGCTGCCCGAACGCCTGGAGCGATTCGGACCGGCGGTCGCTGGACTGTTGCGCCACGCGTTCGAGCTGGACCGGTGGGGACTGTTCTGGATCGCGGCCTTTGCGGCGGCGACGTTTCTCGTCGTGCGCCGGGAGTGGAAGACAGCGGCCCTGCCGCTGTCCATCATCGGAGCGATGTCAGCCGTGTATGTCGCCGCGTACATGGTGACGGCATGGCAGCTGGAGGATCACATGGAGGCTTCGGCGGACCGGCTCCTGATGCACTTCATCGGGCCGGCGGCTTTTCTCATCGGTGCGCTCGCGCAAAGTCGATATAGCCCCGCTCCACATCCACAGACAGAAGCTTCACCCGAACTCGATCGCCGAGATCGAGTTTCTCCGCGCCCCTGACGATCCGTCCCTCGACGGGCGGATCGAAGACACGTGCCCATGTGCCTTTCGCGGATGCGCCGGTGACCACTCCCTCGAAATGTTCGCCGATCCGATTGGTGAGAAGACATGCCGCCGCCGACTTGCGGATCTGCCGCTCGACTTTGTTTGCGGCGTCTTCCTGCGACGTGCAGTGCGTGGCGAGCGTGCTCAGCTCGTCGTCGGTGTACGGCGAGCGTGTTCCGGCGATGGCCGCTTTCACGAGGCGCTGGGTGATGAGATCGGGGTAGCGCCGGTTCGGAGCGGTGGAGTGGGCATAATCGCGCACCGCCAGGCCGAAGTGCCCGGCCGAATCTTCACCGGCGCGCTCGAGCACGTATTCGCCCGCGCCCATCGCCTTCACGACTGACAACGAAAGGTCGGGAAAACGCATCGGGTCCGCCTTTCGCCGACGAACGAGGAACTCTTCGAGCGCCCGCGCATCCGGCTCGGGCGGCAATCTCTCGCCCAGCTCCTCGGCGATCCGTTCGATGCGGTCCCAGCGCTCGGGCGAGCGGACGACGCGGCGGATGCTCGAGAAACCCCTGCGCTCGAGGAATCGCGCGGTCACGCCGTTCGCCGAGATCATGAAGTCTTCGATGAGGAGCCGGGCGTTGTTTCGTTTCTCGCGCCGCAGCTCGACGACTTCGCCGTCGCGCATCACCGCGCGCGGTTCGATCGTCTCCAGGTCGAGGGCTCCGTTCTCGTGACGCCGCGCGCGCATTTTGTCAGCAGCCTTGTCCTGCAGCTGAATCGTCTCCGCCAGACCTTTCACGCGCGCGACTTTCTCGGGCATCTCCTCTTCACCGTCGAGCCACGACGCGACGCGGTTGTAGGCAAGCTTCGCGTGATTGGATACGCGGGCGAAGTAAACCTCACCCTCGCTGGTCTGGCCGTCCTCGCGCACGGTGAGCTCCGCGACCATCGCGAAGCGCTCTTCGTTCTCGTTGAGCGAGGTCATGTCCGTCGACAGCTCTTCGGGGAGCATCGGAAAAATGCGCGCGGCCGTGTAGACGGAGGTCGTGTTGTGCGCGGCGCGCTGGTCGATGGCCGAACCTTTGCGGACGAGTATGTCGACGTCGGCCACGGCCACCAGTACTCGCACCGAACCGTTCTCCGCCGGCTCGGCCCATGTGAGCTGGTCCAGATCGCGCGAATCGTCGTTGTCGATCGAGCACCACGGAAGCTTGCGCAGATCGCGAACGGACGAATCCGCGGTGTGTGCCGGCTCGCGAAGCGCCTTCACTTCCCGCTGAATCTCAGCATTGAAGTCGGGCTCCAGCCCCCGGTCGATCATTGCCTGACGGGCGAGCTCGGCGAGGTTGACCTTCTGTTGCCTTTTCATGAGGGCAGAACGGTAGCATGAGCTTCGTGAAGTACGCGCCAGCTGGAGACCGCGCGATCCTCGTTGAGCTCGGTGAGGTGAGCGCGGAGGAATTGCATGCCGCGCGGGCGGAACTGCGCGCACAGCCCGGGGTCATCGCTGCGATCGCGGGGCACTCCTCGGTGTATGTGGTTTTCGAGAGCGCGGACGCCGCATTAAAAGCATGTCATCCCGAGCGTAGCGAGGGACCTGGGGGGCGGGGGGCGCGCAACCTGATCTTCGAGGCCCCGACCTCCCAGGTCCCTCGCTACGCTGGGGACGACACCGCAGTTCATCGCATCCGTGTCAGTTTTCGCGAGGAGTACGGACCCGATCTTCCGTTGCTCGGCGTGCCGCGCGACGAGTTTCTCGCGCGTGTCCGCGATCTCCGTCTCGTCGTGCGGTACATCGGTTTCCGCGGCGGCTTTGGTTATCTCGACGGGTGGCCAGCAGAATGGTCCTTGCCGCGCCGGCCGACGTCGCGGCCCCGGGTCGCTGCCGGAACGTTCGCCATCGCAGGGAGCGTCGCCGGGTTCTACCCTCTCGATTCCCCGGGTGGATGGAACCTGCTCGGACGGACGAGTCACCCGCTCCTCCATGCGCTGGAGCCGGGAGATGAGATTGTGATCGAGCCGGCAGAGGAGATCGTGCCGGAGTCGCGGCAGGCAGTAGAGCGGCCTGCCTGGTGGGGTCCTCTTCGAATCATCCGGTCGCCACTGGCCATGCTCGTCGGCGCCGAAGACTGGGGCGGCATCGGACGGGGCATTCCGCCGGGCGGTCCGTTCGACGACGTCGCTGCGGCGCATGCAAATCTCGCGGTGGGCAACGACGCATCGGCGGCGATCCTCGAGTCGGCGCTTACCGGCCCGCGCGTGATCGCCGATGAAACACTGGTTGTGTCGTGGTTCGGCGCCGAAGCGGAGGTCCGCGTGTCCGGGAGGAATGTGAGTGATCCGCGCCAGTTCGATGTGAAAAAGGGAGAAGAGATTTCGATCGGGCGGCTGAGGGACGGCGTCCGCGGTTATCTGGCGGCTGGGCGAACCAGAGGAGAGATCCGGCCGCTCGAGCGCGGCGACCGGCTGACGATCCGTACCGTCGCCGGGCCGCACGAGACTTCGCTGCGCGAGCTGGTGTGCGAGGTGACGCCACAGCTCGATCGTGTCGGCATTCGCATGCGGCCGACCAAGCCCGTGTCCCTGGACGTGCCGGCGAGTCTTCCATCGTGCGGGATGCAGCGAGGCACGCTGCAGCTGCACCCAGACGGCAGCGTCGTGGCGATGGGGCCCGACCATCCGGTCACCGGCGGTTATCTGCAGCCGATGACCGTGGTCTGGGAGGAGCGGTGGAAGCTCGGACAGCTCGCGCCTGGTGAGCGTGTCCGATTCGTCGCTCAGTCTCTCTCGCCGTAGACGTAGCCGGGCCGTGCCTTCACGCGGAACTCCGGATTGGAGATCGAGACGTCCACCTTCTGAAAGCCGCGCGCGTTTCGTGGCTTCTGCACGCGGTAGGTGAGGAGGTAATAGCCGGCCGTTTCCTTCTCGATGTTCTCCAGCATCGGATTGAACGAGATGGCGTAACGAAGGTACTCGCCGTTGGTGTCGTTCGTCATCCGCTCGAGAGTCTGATGAAAGACCGGATCGGACATCGGGCTCGGCATCAGATTGGCGGCGTACACCGTGGTGTTCGACGCGTTGAGCGCTTCGATCATCGGGTCGTAGAACCTGCTCGTGTTCATGATCATCCCGTTGCGCACGCTTTCACCCGGCTCGCGGATGCCTGGTGAGAACAGAACGAGATTCTTGCGGCCGCGGATGCCGCGCAGAGCATCCGCCAGAACGGTGATGCCTTCGTATACCGTGCCGGTGTCGCCCATCATGTCGGAGACGTTCATGTTCCGCAGGATGGAGGGCGTCGCCTGCGCGGCGGCGAGGGGCCTCGTCACGCCGGTCTTGAACGCGGCGACGTCGCGAAGCGCGCGCTTGAGCTGGTCCTTGCTGGACGTGAAGTCGCTGTAGATCTTCAGACGCACGTCGTGGCCGACGATGGCGACCATGTCGCCGCCGCCCATGTCCTTGTCGATGAACCGCTCGACGGCGTTGCGCGCCCGTGCAAGCTGATCGAAGAGTGCTGCTCCTTCAGGCTTGTCGAAGAAGAAGACCAGGTATCGCTCTTCCTTGACGCGCTCGATGTCGAAGGGAAGCTTCTCCTCACGGCCGTCCACGCGCCGGCGGCTGGTGAAGTAGTCGACCGAGTCGATCGTCTGCCGGACTCCGTTTTCCCTGACGATGAAGTCGTCTTTGGTGAGGCCGAGGATCTGGTGGCCGCTGCGGTCGGTGACGATGACGTCGAGGAGGACGGCGTTGACGTCGACTCGCTCGCTGAGGGTCGGCTGCTGCGCGAAAAGGGGCAGCGATGTGAGGACGAGAAGGGGGAGAACGAGATACATGAGGCGTCGCATTGGGCGATGGCCTCCTTTCCTCAAGATCAACGGTGGCCACACTGCGCCGATTTCCCCCTGAACACAATGGCACCGCGCGGCGTAAATTACGTCACAGCATTGTGATCGGGCGAGCCCGGCCGGAATGAATCACCCCCGTGCGCCGTTGACCGATCGGCGGAATTCACCTAGAATCCGCCCCCTTCGCGAGGCCGGCTGGCCGGCGCGATTCCGCAGTCCTCGGGGCATAGCTCAGCCTGGTTAGAGCGCACGGTTCGGGACCGTGAGGTCGGAGGTTCAAATCCTCTTGCCCCGACCATTCTTCCGCGCCCGCGGCGCGAGAATTGAGAATTGAAAATGGTGCCCAAAATTAGTTCTCAATACTCAATACTCAATTCTCAATTCGCGGTCGCGCTGGCGCTGACCGTTCTGCTGGCGCCGTCGCAGGCGCTGGCCTGGGGCGAGCATGGACACCTCCTCTCCAACGAAGCGGCGACGCTCGAGTTGCCGACGGACATGCCGCATTTTTTCCTCGAGGCCTCTCCCCAGCTGGTCTGGCTGGGACCGGAGCCGGACCGCTGGCGCGGTGGCGGCGAATCGGTCGAAAAATGGGGCGCGCCCGACCACTTCATCGATTACGAGTACGCCGACGGACTGGAGTTGCCCCGCAACCGTTACGACTTTCTCGAGTTGATGGTGTCGTCGGGGAGGATTGCGCGCTTCGGCCTCGATTACGACACGACCGGCTTCTCTCCCTGGCGCATCACGGAGCTGACGGAGATGCTCACCAACCAGTTCCGGCGCTGGAGATTCACCTCACCCGGCACGAACGAACGCGTCACCCTGGAGCGCGAGATCGTTCACACCGCCGGCAACCTCGGTCACTACGTCGCCGACGCGGCCAACCCTCATCACACGACGTTTCATTACAACGGCTGGATGTCGGCTGACAACCCGCGCGGCTTCACGAACGACTGTGAAACGCACGCCCGATTTGAATCGCGCTTTGTCACCCGCGCCGTCGACCTGAGACACATCCTCCCGAAGATGAGTACTCCGGTGCTCCGCACCGACTACTTCGTCACCTCGGTCGAATTCATCCGCGCGTCGAACCAGCTCGTGGACGACCTTTACATTCTCGACCAGGCTGGTGCCTTCGATCCATTCAATCGCCTCACCGACCCGGGCGTCGCATTCGCGAGCGACCGCCTCGCCGCCGGAGCCTCCCTGCTTCGCGATCTGTGGTGGTCCGCCTGGATGAACTCGGCGAAAGCGCCGAAACGGCGCGAGGAGTAGGGCCGCTTAACCGTTCACCGTTCACCGTGGCCGCGCGCGGGCGAGCGCGCCTCAGGATGACGTGGGCACTGTTACGCTCTCCGCGGTTAACGGTTAACGTTCTACCGCTTTTTCCAGATCACGTCTGCCGTCTCCAGCTTCGCGTTGACGTAGCGCGCGGCGACGAAGAGGAAATCCGACAGCCTGTTCAGGTAGATCATCGTTCCCTGCGGAGCTTCCTTCCCGAGCGAGACCACGATGCGCTCGGCACGCCTGCAGACGGTGCGCGCGACATGCATCTGCGCGGCGGCCATGCTGCCGCCGGGGAGGATGAAGTTGGTGAGTGGCGTCAGTTCCTTTTCGGCATGATCGATCGCGCGCTCGAGCTCTTCGATGCGCCGCGGATCGGCGCCGGTGAATCGATCGTTGCCGGGCGCAGCGAGCTGCGCGCCGACGTCGAACAGATCGTTCTGAATTTTCTCGAGCTCTCCGTCGACCGGCGACTCCGGCCACGCGGCGCGCGCGACGCCGATGAATGAATTCAGCTCGTCGATGGTGCCGTAAGCCTCGATGCGCGCGTCATCCTTGCTGACACGTTTTCCGCCGAAGAGAGCGGTTTCTCCCGTGTCACCGGTGCGCGTGTAGATTTTCATGAGGAGAGCTGCTTGCTTACCCTTCGCTCTCCAGCTGCCGGATCCGTTCCTTGACCACCATCTCGGCCATGTCGGGGATCACTTCCCACGCGATGTTCCGCACGACCTGATCGGACATCAGCTGGATGACCCGGCGGGCGATGCGGTCGACCTGGTCGTCGGTGAGGTCGAGGCCGTTCCCGCCCGTCGATGAAGCGGCGGCGGCGACGGGTGCCGTGACGGGCGGGGCGGAGGGCGCTGCCCACGCGGGTGCTTCCGGTGCTGGTTCCTCGACTTCAGGCTCGGGCGTGCTGCCCCATGCCGGTGCTGCGGGTGCGCTCGGCTCATCCCATGGCGATGTGCTGCCTGGTTGTTCGCTCTCTTCGGCGGCCTTCGAGAGCTGCTCGAAGTTCATCTGCGGGAACGCGCGCGTCTCGCCCATCGCGGGCGGAGCGCCCCACGGCGACTCTTCGGCCGGCGGAGGTTCCGGCGGCGCAGGGGCGGGACTCGGTTCGGCGGCGAGCTTCTGCAGATCGTCGAAGTTCATCTTGGGGAACGCGCGTGTCTCGCCGCTGAACTGTTCAGCTGCAGGAGGCGCTCCGAAGGGGTCGTCGTTGTGCTCGCTGAACGCGGCCGCGGCGGGAGCCTTTTCTTCGGCGAGCTTCTTCATGTCATCGAAGCTCATCTTGGGGAACGCCTTTGTTTCGCCACCCATCGGCGCAGGTGAACCCCACGGCGAATCCTCTTCGGCCGGAGCGGGCGGCGTGAACTGCTGCGTCGTTGCCGGGCTGGACGGCTCGAAGCCGACCGCCGGAATGGCGCGGGTCTCGCCGCCGGTCTGCGGCGGAGCGAAGGGCATCTCCGACGTTGCGCCTGATGGAGCAGGAGCGGAGCCGAAGATGTCGTTGGCGTGGCGGAATCCGGGTGCAGGAGCCGAGGGTGATGGAGGCTCGTCGGCCCACGGTGAGGGTGCTTCTACTTTCGGTGCAGGTGCAGGAGCGGCGGGTGGCGGCGGAGGGGCCGGCACGGCGGCCTGTGCAGCGGCGGGCGCGTTCGCGCGGCTCGACTCGATCAGCTCCTCGACCTTGTGAATCAGGCTCTGCGATTCGAACGGCTTGGTGACGACCGCGTCGCATCCCGCCTTGTCCGCGCGATCGGGATCGAATGGCTCGAACGTTCCCGTCAGCAGCACGACCGGGATGTTCCGGTAATCAGGATGCGATTTCACGAACTCGCAGACTTCATAGCCGTTCTTTTCCGGCATGATGATGTCCGACAGGATGATGTCGGGCCGCATCTCGGACAGTTTCTGGATGGCACGGGCACCGTTATTGACTGCGGTCACCTCGTAATCGCCATCCGAGAAGGTCAGTTCGACGACTTTCTGGATGGTGATACTGTCATCCGCAAGCAGGATTTTCTTCGACATGGATTCGCGCTCCGTTTTTTGCAACGTACCACGTTAAGTCTAACTGGACAAGTGACTAACGTGAAGGAACGCTTTCTCGTATTCGGCCATCGCGGCAGCCCGAAACGCTTCCCCGAAAACACCCTGGCGTCGTTCGAAGAGGCCATTCGCGCCGGAGCCGACGGCTTCGAAACCGACCTTCGCCTGCTCACCGACAAGATGGCCGTGCTGTATCACGACGACGAGTTCTTCGATGAGGACGTCGAGACACTCTCCTCCCTCAACCTCGCGGAGAAGGGCAGCGTCGTCAACCGGCTGACCGACCTGGCACCATACGCCGAACGGACGACCATGGTCCTCGAGGTCAAGCGCTCGAAATGGGAAAACGTCCTGCTCGAGCACATTACCGGATGGCCGAACGTCATCGTCGCCTCCTTCGATCACTCCACCATCCAGAACCTCGCCCGCCGGGAGACCGGAATCCCCCTCGGCATCACCATGTACTGCAATATCGTCGGAATCGGCGAATACGCTGCCAGCGTTGGCGCGTCGTGGGTCTTTCCGAACTATCACTATGTCGACGCGGACATGGTCGCCGACCTCCACGAGCGCGGCATCAAAGTGGTGCCGTGGACGCCGAATCGGGTCCGCGAGTGGGCCCGCCTCAGGGAGATCGGCTGCGACGGAGTGATCACCGACTACCCCGCGGAAGCCGTGGAGTGGCGGGCTGGGCTGACCGCAAACTCAAGCCCCAATGCCTGATACACTTGCGCCTCAACCGTTTCGACAGCACCGCCGGGAGGGGAGAGCGGACAATGAAGACCTGGGAATACAAGATCATCAACGTCCGGTCGGAGAATTACTCGATGGACCCGCGCCGAGCTGAAGAGCTCAACCGCCTCGGCGACGAGGGCTGGGAGCTCGTCAGCATCACCTCGATCAATTTCAAGACCGGGGCAACGGACCATATCGGCATGGTCTTCAAGCGCGAAAAGCGCGTGTCCTGAGGTTCGGGCGGGGCGCCGGCAACCCTGCCCGCCTCCATCTGGTATCTTCGCGCGCCAGTCATGGCGCGACCTTTCCTGATTCTCATCGTTCTCGACGGCTTCGGCTGCCGCAGGGAGGCCGAGGCGAACGCGATCGCAGCGGCAACGACGCCACGGTTCGACCGGCTCTACAGAGAATCGCCGTGGACGACCCTCGAAGCTTCGGGCCTGGCCGTCGGCCTGCCGGAGGGGCAGATGGGCAACTCCGAGGTGGGGCATCTGAACATCGGGGCCGGGCGGGTCGTGGATCAGGACATCGTCAGGATCAGCAAGTCGATCCGGAACCACGAGCTCGAGAAGAATCCAACCTTCGTCTCCGCCGTCAAGTCGTCGAAATCCGTTCATCTGGCCGGATTGCTCTCCGACGGTGGAGTTCATTCGCTCCAGGAGCACCTGCACGGTCTGATCGCTGCCGCGATCGCCGCCGGCGCGAAGGACGTTTTCGTGCACGCGATCCTCGACGGGCGCGACACGCCGCCGAAATCCGCCGACCGCTTTCTGGCGGAACTGCTTGAGTTTCTTGGCGACAAACCGCAGGCGCATCTCGCGACGATCGTCGGCCGGTACTACACGATGGATCGCGACAGGCGATGGGAGCGTGTCCAGCGCGGATACGACCTCATGACCCTCGGCGTCGGCACGGAGACGAAGGATCCGCGGGAAACGCTCGAGCGATTCTATGGGCAGAACGTGACCGACGAGTTCATGGAGCCGATCTCCGTGATCGGTAATGACGGCGCGCATCGCGGCCGTGTGGAAGATGGCGACGCGCTGATTTTCTTCAACTTTCGCGCGGACCGGATGCGCCAGATCGTGACGGCATTCAAGGATGAAACGTTCGACGGATTCACACGCGCTGTGCGTCCGAAGACGAATCTCCTCACCATGAACAGGTATCACGAAGACTTCGGGCTGCCGGTGATCTACCCGCCGGAAGCCGTGCGCAAGAACCTGGCGGAAGTTCTCTCGGAGTCAGGGCTGCGGCAGTTGCGTATTGCGGAGACCGAGAAGTATGCGCACGTGACCTTTTTCTTCAATGGCGGTTCGGACACGGTGTTCCCGGGCGAGGAGCGAATCCTGATCCCTTCTCCGAAAGTCGCGACGTACGACAAAAAGCCGGAAATGTCGGTACGCGAGCTCGCTGATCGTGTCGTCGCGGAGATCGAATCGCGCAAGCACGACATCATTATTCTGAACATCGCGAATCCGGACATGGTCGGTCACACCGGCGTGATGGAAGCGACCATCACCGCCGTCGAAGAGACCGACAGGGCGGTCGGCAGAATTCTCGACGCGGCAGAGAAAGTGGGCGGTGTCGCCCTGATCACCGCCGATCACGGCAACTGCGAGCTCATGTTCGATCCGAAGACCAATCAGCCGCACACGGCGCATACCACCAACCCGGTGCCGCTGATCCTCGTGGATTCACAGAAGCGTTTCGGCAGGCTGCGTGACGGTGGCTCGCTCGAGAACGTCGCCCCCACGATCCTCCAGATTCTGGGCCTCCCTCAGCCGAACGAGATGACGGCCCGCTCCCTGCTCGAATCATGATTGAGCAGCTGGTCCTCGTCCGTCACGGCGAGACGGAGCACAATGTCCTGGGAATCGCCCAGGGCTGGCAGGACAGCGCGCTCTCCGAGAGAGGTCGGTCTCAGGTGGCGAAGCTCGCCGCGCGCCTTCATGCGTTTGGCGTCGACGCCATCTATTCGTCGCCCTTGTCGCGCGCGCTGGCTACGGCGGAGGCCATCCGGGCCGTGACCGGCATCGCGATCACAGTCCTCGATGAGCTGAAAGAGATGAATTACGGCGGATGGGAAGGCCGCAACTTCCTCGACGTCAGGAAGACCGAAGAAGAGCATTACCGCCGCTGGGTCGATGACCCCGCCTGGCCCTGTCCCGGGGGGGAATCGCACAACGACGTTCTGGAGAGAATGAATCGCGCGTTCGAAGTCGTTCGCGGCGCCCGGCGGCCGGTCGTCGTGGCGCACGGAACGGCGATCCGCATCGGTGCGACGGCGCTGCTGGGCGCGCCGGTTTCGTTCGCGCGCCATCTGGCGCAGGACAACGCATCGATCAACCTGTTCGTCTGGCGCGGCGGCCGGTGCGTGCTGAAAACATGGAATGACACGAGCCACTGTCTTTTGAAGGATGAAGGATGAAGGATGAAGGATGAAGGATGAAGGATGAAGGATGAAGGATGAAGGATGAAGGATGAA
>CALMZP010000156.1 GCA_937870635.1 uncultured Acidobacteriota bacterium
GAACAGGAAGCGCGCGACGCCCTCCAGGAAAAACATCGGCACGAACACGATGCAGATGCAGAGCAGCGACACGAAGGCCGGCGTCACGATCTGGTTGGCGCCGTCGAGGATCGACTGCTCGACCGGCTTGCCCTGCTCCAGATGGTAGTTGATGTTTTCGATCGTCACGGTGGCGTCGTCGACCAGGATGCCGATCGCGAGCGCGAGCCCGCCGAGCGTCATGATGTTGAGCGTCTCGCCGATCGCCGACAGCATGATGATGGCGCCCAGCACCGACAGCGGGATCGAGACCGCAATGATGATGGTCGAGCGCCAGCTGCCGAGGAACAGCAGGATCATGAGGCCCGTGAGCGCGGCAGCGATCGCGGACGAACTGCAACGAGCGTATGGTTCGCAGCTCCTCGAGCAAGACGACCGAGCCGTTCAGTTTCCGACCGTGAAGGTCGTACGGAAAGCGCTCGATGCTCTCGTCACGATCAAGCTCGCCATGGCCCTGCCGAATGTCACCGGCGAGTACCGAGTGCTGTATCGACAGTTCAATGACGACGTGCTCTTGCGCTTCGCATCGATGTTGAAAACGCCTGCGGAGAAGGTCGTGGCGCAGACTGAGCTGCCGTTCGAGGAAGCGCCAGCGCCGGCGACGCCCTCGAAGCCATCGAAAACGAGTAGTAAGAAGTCGCCATCACGGCCGCGATCTTCGAAGAAGACGCGCGCGAAGAAGTAACCTCCCTACCTTCGCGCACGTTTGCGCTTCTTCGACTGTTTCCGTGCTCCGGCGGCGCGCATCGTCTTGGCGTACTCCTTCGTCAACTCGTCGGCGTACGCGTTGAACGCGTCCGCGTTTACGACGTCCACCCAGCGATCGGGCGAGCCGTCGATGCTCCGCAGCTCGAGGCGCAGCCACGGAACGGCTTTCAGCGTCTTGCCGCGCAGCATGCGTAGTTCGGCCTCGATCACCACGATCGGATGGAAGTGGATGCTGCTGCGCAAAGCGTCTTTGAGCCACGAGGCGGCTTGCTGGATGCGGACGGTGCCGAGTGCATCGCCGAGACGGAGGCCGAACTTGACGTCGGCGATCTCTTTCTCGAACCAGCTCTCGCTGACGCTGGTGATCGCGCTGAACGTTGCCTGCGATGCGCGCCAGAGCACGGAGTCGCTGGGCTCCTCTTTCTGCGAGTCGATGTTCGTTTCGCGGAACGCTGTTGCCCGATGGGGTGCCGGAGGCGCTTCGACGAGGAACGGGATGCGATCCTCGCGATCGAGCGCCTTGGACCACGCGTCGATCTCTGCGAGCGCGCCTTTCACCTCGTCAGCGGAGAGGCCTGTGCCGAGGAGCGCGTCTACTACTCGATCGGCGTTGAGCTCGAGCTCCCAGCCGAGCCAGTGTTCCACGCGGTGATCCGGAAAGCGAGGCGCCTTCGCCGGGAGAAAGAGGAGGTTCCAGGCTTTGAGCGTCTTGCATTCGATGATGAGGTGAAGTGTTCCTTTGCGGTCGCCGTCTGCGGTGTGGCGCGTCCAGAACTGCCGCGCGACGACATCAGTTTCGCGCGGCTTTCCGCTCACGCGATCGACATAGTAGGAACTGTGAGCGGTGTACCAACCGAGCTTCGTCAGTCGAGCGGCTACCGCGTGTTCGGCGATGAGCGATCGCGCGGCCGTGCTGGCGAGGAGCTTCGCCTCCAGAGTCGGTTCGGTCATTTCGGCAGGATCGACGGAAGGTCCGTCTTGTCGAACACGGAGACGAGCTCCGTGACTTTGCAGTCGAGGGCGACGGCCAGGCGGAGCACGGTGGTGAGGCTCGGGACCTTGAGACCGCGTTCCATGTCGCTGATGTAGGCCTTCGTCAGACCCGCCGTCGACGCGAGCGTGTCTTGCGTGACACGTCGTCGCTGCCGCACTTCGCGTAACCGGCGTCCGAAGACCTCACCTTCCGGCTGGAGCTGACGCGTCATCTCTTGTCCGCGTCAACTGCTCGTGATAGTCTATAGACCATCACGAGGAGGCTTTTTGCCATGCTCGAACCGGCGCTCATCGACCGCATCCGCCACATTTTCCTCCACCCGCGCCCGCACGTCAGCATTTCATCCGCGACAGCTCTTCTCGGCTGGTCCCGCGCGAAGATGAAAGACGCGATTGCAACCGGCGAAATCGTGCTGATGGAGACGCCGCTCGGCAAGTGAGTGTGGCGAGAGGAATTGGTGGCCAAGGCGCTCGAGCTCTGGTCGCACGAGAGCATCGAAGAGGCACTCGGCAGCGACGCAGACCGCGTCTTGCCGCACGCGGTGCGTCTTGCCGAGCTTCCTCGCTACCATCTGGCCATGCTCGAGTACCTCGCTGAACAGCAGCGCACCACCATCAGCAACGTGTTAACCCAGGAGCTCGACGGCATCGCCAGCTCACGGGCGCTCGAGCAGCTCGGGTTTCCCACCGGCACGCGCGTGATCGTCTCCGGTGAACCGGGCAAGCTCGTTCTGACAGTCGCGGAGAAGCCGACGTCGTAGCGTAGGATGGACCGCACAGGCGATGCGCAAACTCGAGACGCTGACGATCCAGAATTTCAAGTCCATCCGCGAGCAGAAACTCCAGCTCGACGCGCTGAACGTCTTCATCGGCGGCAACGGCTCGGGCAAGTCGAACCTCATCGAGGTCTTTCGGTTCCTGCGCGAGATCCTCAACCAGAATCTCGCCGGATACACCGCCAAGAAGGGCGGCGCGGATGCACTGCTGCACTTCGGCCGAAAGATATCGCCGAGGATGAAGCTGAAGCTCGAGTTTGGTGAAGGCAATACGTCGAACGCGTACTCGGCCACGTTGAGCGGTACGGACGTCGATGAACTGATCATCGATTCCGACGTCGCGTATTACCACGAGAAAGACAAGTACCCGGTTCCTTACGATCACGGCATTTCTTCGAGCGCTCGCGAGTCGAGGCTCAAGCTGGACACCCACATTTCGGCGCGCCAGATCGCACGCGATCTCGAGGGCTACCACGTCTATCACTTCCATGACACCAGCGACCACGCGGCCGTGAAGGGAACGGCGGATGTCGATGACAACCGCTTCCTACGGCCTCACGCGGAGAACCTCGCGCCGTTCCTCTACTGGCTGCAGGAGAAGAAACCGGAACACCTGGCGAACATCCGCGATGCGGTTCGTCAGATCGCGCCGTTCTTCGACGACTTTCGCCTCGAGCCGCTGCGGCTGAACGAGTCGAAGATCCGCCTCGAGTGGTTGGAGAAAGGGACCGACACGTACTTCAACGCTTCGGCACTCTCGGATGGGACGCTGCGGTTCATCTGCCTCGCCACTCTTCTGCTGCAGCCGGAACTGCCGCAGCTGGTGCTGTTGGATGAACCGGAGCTCGGACTGCATCCGGCGGCGATCAACGTCGTCGCCGCTCTCCTCACCTCGGCAGCCGAACGCACGCAGGTGATCGTGGCCACGCAGTCGGTGACGCTCGTGAATCAGCTCTCTCCGGAGCAGGTATGGACGGTCGATCGCGCCGACGGCCAAAGCGTTTTCGCCCACCTCGATCACGCGGACATGACGGATTGGCTCGACGACTACGCCCTCGGCGAGCTCTGGGAGAAAGGCGTCCTCGGTGCCCGCCCGTGACCAAACGCGCGCTCATCCTCGTTGAAGGCCAGACCGAGGAGCGATTCGTCAAAGACGTCTTCGCCCCGGAGTTCGTACCTCTCGACCTCTTTTTTGAGCGGCCCACGATCCTCGTCACGAAGCGGGTTAAGGATGGACCCAACTTCAAAGGCGGCGTGACGAACTATCCGAAGTTCCGCAACGACGCCGTGCGCCTGCTGCGCAGTCCCGCCGACGTGCTCGTCACAATGCTGCTCGATTATTACGCGCTTCCTCCCGATTTTCCGGGGATGAACGATCGGCCTCCTGGCACCCCGCTCGAGCGCGCAACGCACGTGGAACGGGCAATCCATGAGGATCTCGGCGCCTCTCCACGGTTCATCCCGTTTCTCGCCCTGCATGAGTTCGAAGCGTGGCTCTTCTCCTCGCCTGAGGAGCTCCCGAAGGCTCTGGCGATGACACAAAAGCAGCCCGCCTTCGCGGCGATTCGCGATGCCGTCGAGACGCCGGAGGACATCAACGACGGACCGACGACGGCACCCTCGAAGCGCATCGAGGCGCTCTTTCCGTCGTACAGGAAGACGTTCCACGGACCGTTGACCGCACAACGCATCGGCATCGCTCGGATCCGTGAAGAGTGCCCGCACGTCGAGAACTGGTTCCGGCAGATCGAGGCTTTCGCGCTCGGTTGATCAGCACTCTCAGCGCTCGAACTACCGCTTCCATGAATCATCGAAGAGGTCCAATCGCATGGGCAGCACCGCACCTTTCCGATGCGTGCGTCGTTCTTCCTCTTCGATGTGAATGCTCAGCGTGAGATAGAGAAGCGCGGCGCGCGCGAGCTTCGCCATCCGCATCGCTTTGC
>CALMZP010000157.1 GCA_937870635.1 uncultured Acidobacteriota bacterium
CGCGAAGGATGCGATTCTCATCCTCGACGAGAACGCCCGCATCACTTCCTCCAACAAGGGCGCGGAACAGATCTTCGGCGAGCATGTGGTCTCGACGGCCGGCCAGTCTGTGTCCGCACTGCTCGCTCTCGGTCTCGGCCATATGGGCGAGGAGGATGTCGTGGCACTCCTGCGCGATCAGAGCGGGCGCAGCGGTGGTTCCTCGCTGCTGCCGGTGCTGGCGCGCCGTGGTGACGGGAAGACCTTTCCCGTAGAGATCTCGGTCTCCGAATGGGAGCTCGACGGCCGGTCGTTCTTCACCGTGGTGGCCCGCGATGTCTCGGACCGCCAGCGGCAGCAGATGCGGCAGCAGATCATCGCCCGCATCTCACGCGACATGTTGAACATTCCGGTGGAGCAGTTCGCCGCGCAGATTTCCGTTGCGCTGCAGTCAGCGGGCATGTTCCTCGGCTGTAATTCGGCCTGCGCGCTCTTTTTCTCCGAGGATCGGCAGAGAATCGAAGAAGTATTCGAGTGGGCGCCTGCTGGATTGGCTCCGCTTGCCGAGGATGTGGCTTCGCTCCCGGTGGCGTGGTTCTCCGAACTCATCCGGCGGTTGCGACGCTCGCCTTCGGCGGTGCTTCACCACGAAGAGCTGACGGCTGATTCTCCGGAGAGAGGGCTGCTGGAGCGGGTCGGTGCACGTAGCTCGATGTGTGTGGCGGTCGAGAGGGATCGCCAGATGATCGGTGTGATCGGCGTGAGCGCAGCGCACGCCGGCCTTTTCTGGGATGACGAAGACGCGGCGACGTTGCGGATCATCGGCGAAGTCATCTCGAGCGTGCTGGCGCGCAAACACGCCGTCGATGAACTGGCGCGCAGCGAGAACATGCTCGCGGAGGCGCAGACGATCGCTGCCCTCGGGAGCTGGCAGCGGAACAACCTTACGGGAGAGATTCTCTGGTCGGACGAGATGGCGCGTATCCATGGTTTCGAACCAGGCTTCAAACCAAGCCGCGAGGCCATCCTCCAATTGGTCCACCCGGAGGACCGCGAAAGAATCGCGAACATCACTGACTCCGCCGAGCCTCTCAACTTCGAGTACCGGATCGTGCGGCCCGACGGGAAGACCCGCATCCTCCAGGCCAGACGGACCGTGGTCCTCGACGACTCCGGCCACATCCTGCGATACCAGGGCACGGTGCAGGATATGACCGAGCGCGTGACGCTGGAAAGACAGATCGATCAGGCCAATCGCGTTGCCCACCTAGGACGGATGGCGGCCACGATGGCGCACGAATTCAACAACGTATTGATGGGCATCCAGCCTTTTGCCGAGATCCTCCGGCGCCGGCTGCCGCCTGACGACACCCGTGCGGAGGCAGCCGTGGCATCGATCCTCAACTCCGTGAATCGCGGCCGCAGAATCACGCAGGATATCCTCCGATTCACCCACCCCGGCACCGCAACCTTCACCGCGATCGACATCAATGCCTGGCTCACCGCGCTTGGTACGGAATTACAGACCGTCGTCGGCGACCACATCACCGTCGCCGTCGAGTGCTCGCTGGTGCCCCTCTCGGTTCGAGGCGATGTTCAGCTGCTGGCGCAGGCTTTCTCGAACCTCGTCTTCAATGCCCGCGACTCCATGGCGAAGGGAGGAACGGTGACGATCTCCATTCATCCTCCCAGTGGCAACGGAACACGGCCGTTCGGCATCGTCAAGGACCCCTCGGGGAGTGCGCATGTCGTTGTGGCCGACCAGGGTGAGGGGATTCCCCGGCACGTGCTCCCGAACATTTTCGACCCGCTGTTCACGACGAAGAAGAAGGGTACCGGCATCGGGCTGGCTGTGGTCCACCAGATCCTGCAGGCGCACGGCGGCCAGATCTTCGTCGAGAGCAAACCTGGTGAGGGAACTCAGTTTCATCTGTTCCTGCCGGTGGAAGCGGGGCGGAGTCTCCCCCAGAGCACATGAACGAAGGTGCAAACATCGCCTGGTCAGCCGTTCGTGACTGCCAGCAGCGCCGTCCAGAGATCGCCGAATGAAAATGGTTTGCGGAGGAACGCGACCGAGGGCGAATCGAAGTGGTGATGGAGGCCATCTTCGGCGTGCCCTGAAATAAAAACGACGGGGAGCGGCCGGCCCGTCTGACGCAGAGCGCGATAGAAATCGATGCCGTTGCCATCGGGAAGCCCGACGTCGACGACGAGCGCCTCGGGGTCGCCCTCGCACTCGCCGAGCAGGCGCATGGCTTCTGCCACACCGGTGGCCTGAATGACTTCGACTCGCTCCAGTTCCAGGAGTGCGGCGACCCCGCTGGCGACCGACGGATCGTCCTCCACCAGGAGAACTTTCGTTATCCCCACCATGTCTCCGAACGGTGTCCGGCAGGGTGGCAAGAAAATTGTTTTTTGTGCCAGGGTAGGGAAATGGCGGCCTCCGTCACTCCTTATACCCAGTTTGGGGAGGGGCGAGCTGTAAAAACGAAGCCAATTTCAATGTGAGAGCGAAGATCCATCCAGCGCCGGCAGAAATCTCCGCTGAAGTCGCAAGCGCGAACAGCGCCACGGCCAGAGCCTTCCGTGCCGCGGAGGCGCGGCCGTTCATGCCGCGGTGGCGAGGGAGAGGACCGCCTCGCGCAGGATGGCAACGTCGGCCGCCGAAACGGTGCGGCCGCCTTCAAGCACGTCCAGGCAGATCAACTCCGAAACGCGCGCGCGGGCGGTGAGATCGTGGCAGCCGTACGTTCCGCCGATTCCTGCAAGGCTATGGAAGCCGCGCATGATCTCGAGCAGCACGCCGTGATCGGCCGGGCACTCTTCGAGCCTGTTCAGGCGGATTTCGATCTCGTGCAGCCGGACGGGCAGACGCTCGCGAAATCGCCGCTGGAGGATCTCGTTCAACGCAGTTTTCCCAGCGTGGCTTCCAGCACCGGGAAATCGACGGGTTTGGCCAGATACCCATCGGCGCCGAAGACCCGATGAGCCTCCGCCTTGTAGCGAGGCGCGGTGTAGAGCGACGTCATGATCACGACCTTGATCCGCGGATTCAGATCCTTGATGCGCCGGCAGAGCGTCCGTCCATCCATGAGCGGCATCAAGGCATCGGTGAGAACGATGTCCGGCGAGGTCTGCTCGATCATCTGCAGCGCTTCGGCGGCGCCGGTCGCGGTCCGCACGCGGTAACCCATCTGTTCGACCCGGTAGGCCGCCATGTCGCGGATCTCTTCGTCGTCGTCGACGATCAGCACATCGGCCAGCCGCGCGGCATTCGCCGGGTCCTCCCGTCGGTTCCGCTCCCGGTTGAGGCGTACCGTTACTTCCGAGGATGCCGACCGCAGGAATGCCGAAACGGCCGCCGGGTTCCTGCACAGACATGACCGGCAGGAGGGGCAGATCACCGTCGCGTGCGCCGCGATGCACTGGCATACCTCCGCCGTCAGAGCGTTGATCTCCGCGCCGCAGGACGGGCAGAGAAGGGAAGTCACGGGGAGGGTCATGGGAATCGTCAAGATCAATCCTTTCGCTGAGACAGCAGCGCGGCGACCTGATCGCTGAGTGAAAGAGGGTCGAAGGGCTTGGCCAATACACCGCATGCGCCGAGGTCCGCGAGGCGGCGGCGATCGGCCGGCTGGACTTTCGCGGTGAGGAAGATCACCGGAATCTCCCGCGTGCGCGGCGCGCCGCGGAGCCGTTCGAACGTCGAAGGACCGTCGAGCCCCGGCATCATGTAGTCGAGGAGGATCGCGTCCGGCCGTTCGCTCGCGGCTCGCTCGATGCCGATCGCTCCCGACTCGGCTGTGATCACCTCGAACACTCCCATCGTCTCCAGCGCGAGGGTTGCCACTTCCCGGATGTCCGGCTCGTCATCGATCAGAAGCAGCTTCTTACGCGACATGTCTTCTCCGTTTCTGGGTAAGCTGTTCGAGAAGTCCCATCACGCGCCGCTCGAACTCCTCGGGAGAAGTCCGGCTCTTGGTCATGAACTCCGTGCTGCCAAGCGTCAGGCGCTCCTTCTGGGAGGGAGTCGGCTCCAGTGCCGAGTAGACCACCAGCGGGACGTTGCGCCAAAGCTGATGGTCCTTGAGCCATTCCACGACCTGAAAGCCGTCCACCTCGGGCAGGATCAGGTCGAGAACGAGAAGATCAGGCTGCATCTTCGTGCTGAGCTCGATCGCCTGCCGGCCGTTGACCGCGTGGACGATCTCGACCCCGTACCGTTCGAAGGAGGCGGTCACGACCCGTGCGAGATCGAGATCATCTTCGACCAGCAGCACGCGCGGCTTTCGCTGCACGCGGCAGACGCCGTCCACCGTCTCCGCGACGTGCTGCTCGTCGAGCGGTTTATGAATCCAGCCCGAAAGATCGAACAGCGGCTCTCCGTTCTCTTCCCGTCCCAGCACGCTGACGATCACCACGGGCACGTCCGCCGTTTCGGGATCGTTGCGAAGGCGTGCCAGCGCCTCCCAGCCGTTCATCCCCGGCATGAAGATGTCGAGCAGGATCACGTCCGGGCGGTGCGCGGCGATCGCCGGGTGAAGACTCTCGCCTGATGCCACCTCGCGGATGTCGTAGCCGCGGCGGGTGAGCATGTCCCGAAGCGCGTCGCGAGTCTCCGGGTCATCGTCGCAGATGAGCACGAGGCCGCTCGAGGCGGAGGCGACGGAGGCATCCGTTAGCGGCGCTGGCAGCGTGAACCGGAACGTGCTCCCGGCCCCCACTTCGCTGGTCACCGAGATTTCGCCGCCATGCTGCCGGACGATGCTGCGGGAGATCGCCAGCCCAAGGCCGGAACCTCCCTTGTCGCGCGAGTCGGAGGCATCGACCTGCAGGAAACGCTCGAAGATCGACTCGAGTTTGCCGGCAGGAATGCCTCGTCCATGGTCGGAGACCTCGAAGACGATCTGGCCGCCTGCGCGAGCGGGCCATTGATCATGCCCGCGACCGAGGAGCTGATCAGGCGCTGGGCGAGAGGAAAGAGAATCATCGGCAGGCCGATCCACACGACCCCGAGCAACGCGATCCTCGGAAGATCGTCTCGATCCACCGGCTTGCGCGCTCCTTTGAAGAGCGCGAGGGCCGAGGCGCCCAGGAGAACGCGCATCATGGCCACGACGCCGGCGCGGAAGGAGTTCAGCCCGATCTCGATGAGCAGGAACGACGAGCCCCAGATCAGCGCCGTCGCGGCGAGCAGTCCCATTCGACGGGCCCGAACGCGCCGGCGATGCTTCCCGTCCCGCTCTCGATCAGTCGCCGGCGCGGAGGCGCATCCGCAGTCACATCATTTGACACAGAAAATCTCCTTCAAGCCTGACCAGGCAGGAAAGACTTCGTTCGGAGTGCTGGGTGGCTTGGCAGCTGACCCTCACCCCCCGCCGCCGGACGAGGGCTCCGGCACCGTGCTGCCGAATCCGCCGGCTGACGAACGCTTGAAATTGGGCTCGTACTTTCGCGGCGGCCGCGTAATCCATGGCCGCAACGGCAGGCCGGGCTCCATGACGTTCGCGATGTGAACGGCGATCCCGGCCGCCTCGCTGTCGAAGAAGAAGCCGTCGAGATCGATGACCGGCGCCTGCGCCGGATCGTTGGTCACGTACACGATCCGATTGATGCCCGCCGATTTCATCAGCCCCGGACCAGGGAGCGCCGCCTCTTCGATGTAGTACCGGTTGTCGAACTCCCCCGGCTTGCCGGTTCGTTGTCCGAGGCGGCCGTTGTCGCAGATCCAGACAGGGGGTGAGGAAGGAGTCAGACGCTCTCGAACCTCTCCGATCGTCGTCGCCCAGCGCAGCAGCTCCGCGAGAATGAGCTCGGGGCGGATCAGGCCTTTCGGATGCGGCCAGTTGTTGAATGTGCAGACGGGCTGACACCCGGCCGATGTGACGAGCCATGCCGCCGCTTCGACGCTCGCGGGTCCGGGCAGATCGGCGATCGTCAGGACGCCGGGGACGAGCCATTGCGGCGCCGGAGCGCTGCCCCTGGCATGCTCCGGCAGTTCTAGGCTCGGCGGAGCGCCCGGCCGCGCCGGTCCGATTTTTTCTTTCGGGATTCTGTCGAGCGCAGCGAAAATCGGAATCGCGTGAAACGGGATCCATTGCGATTCCGGGTGCGGTCCCCACACGTCGTAAAGCTTCTCGGGACGGATGTACCGGTGCCACAGCTGGCTGCGCTGCGCATCGTCGGCCGTCGGATCTCCGACCGTGACGTCCTGATGACCAAACAGCACGTCGAGCCTGAGTCTGATGCGACCCAGAAGCTCAAGTATTCGCGACAGCGGTTGCCACATGGTAGGCCTCGTGCGTGATGAGTGGCCGCGCTGCCGCGCGACTGTAATAACCGGCGAAGCGTCCGTTGACGACATACGCGCCGATCGTCGGATAGAGCGGACCCTGGTCGAACATCAGCGGACGGACTGCGAATCGTTCCTGAATACAGAAGTCGGCCGGTGCCGCGGCGGCGCGTGCGAGCGCGTCACTCCATTCCTTTTCCGTGACGAGCGATCCGATGACGACCGCATCGCCCATGCGTCCGAACGCGCCCTTCAGCACCCAGCGGTCGCGCTGCTCGAGAAGCATCGGGACCTTGTCCGCCTGGAACGACTCGGTCCATGGACAATGCTCTTCGAGCAGGCGGCGATCCTGCGGATCGAGGGATGTCTCTTCCCGCCACAAAGCGAAGATCGTTTTGCTTTGACGCACGAGGCGCCGCAGCGGATTCATCATCGGGAGCTGCGGCGCAGCCTTCAGCCATACATCGATGTTCGGCAGGCGAGGCATCCACTCGCCGGGAAAAAATCGGAACACCGCATCGACGCCCGTGCCGAGGATTCGCGGTCGTCCGAAGCGAATGGTGAGGTGCTCGGGCGAGGCGAGCACCGTCCGATGCCCCTCTTCCTGAAGCCACCGTTCCAGGATCAGCATGTGCTGGAGGTCTTCCGCAAACGCGGTGGCGTAGAGCAGCGCGATCGTCTCGTATGGACGCAGGGCGTCGAGGACATGCCGCCGGAGATCGCCTTCCCACCGCAGGCTATCGCCCGGGCTGCCGAGAAGATCGGGGACCCCGCAGCTTTCGTTGAATCCGCCGGGCGCATCTTCGTTGAACTCCGACACCATCCATCGTCCCTCCTCGGTGAGGAAGAGGTCGTAACGCGCAATCTGCAGCGCATCGCGATCTTCGCAACCGATGAGCGGATCGAGCACCGGCGGAATCCCCAGCCGCCTCAGCGCCTCGAGGTTGCGTGCGGCGCGGCGCTCGAAACGGTCGAGCGCGCGATGGAAGTCCTCGGCGAGAGCGACGATGTTCTCGTGGTCCGCGCGGCGAAGGACCATCGTCTCCGGAATCACCCGGCACACGCCGCTCGTGAACGCATCCCACTTGAAGTAGCGAAAACGGAGATCCCGAACGAACGCCGCGTGCTCGGAAGGCGAGAGGGACCACCGTTGAGCGTGCAGTTCCGGACCGTGGTGAGCCAGGGCGAGAGCGTCGCTCATCCCGGTCCCCACCAGCGGTCGGCCAGGCGGTGAAGGCCCCACGCCGCGCTGCCGATCGCCAGGTAAGCGACGGTTTCAGCGATACGCCGCGTATCGAATTTCGTCACGTCCATCTCGGCATGGTCGCCGCCGCCGCCGTTCCACGACGCGAACAGCTCGTGCGCGATCAGCAGCGCCCCGATGATCCCGACGGACGACAGCCCATGCCGCCACCCCCAGAAGTCTCCCGACACGGCCTCGGTGAGCGGGACAGCGCAGGAGAGGAGGAACGCGCCGGCCGCGCGCGCCGCGGGGACGTTCCGCTCGCGCCGGATCTGATGCGAGAACTTTCCTTTGTCACGCCGGAGGTAGAGCGCGAATGCGCCCATGAGACATCCCCATCCGAGATGGAAGAAGATGACCGGGATCCACCAGCCGCCTTCGTAGTCGCTCAAGGGGTCGGCTTCGCCCCAGAGGCTTCCGCCGAAGATCATCCCGGTGGAGATCGTCAGCGCCGCGATGACGAGTGCGGCGGCGACGTTCCGGCGCTCACCGGCGTCCTGCTGCGTGCTCGCGCCGAAGGCGGCGGCCATCGTCTGGCCGTACATCTTCACCGCACCGTACCCCATGACCAGATAGAAGAAGACGTAGACGCCGGTGACGCTGGGGTCGGCGTAGTTCCAGAGGACGGACGCGATCCAGAGCATCGAGGCGATGACGCTGACGCGCACGATGCCGAGGGCAGGGTTGCCGCGAAATGAGAGGGAAGGGAAGGCGCTGGTCGAGTTGCGGGCCATCCCGATCACGCCGAACACGACGGAGATCACCAGAACGAAAACTTCGTCCTCGGACACGAAACCTCCATTTTGGATTTTGGATTTTGGATTTTGGATTGGATTGTCGTCAATCCAAAATCCAAAATCCAAAATGCCCCCCCCCGCCCGCGGCTCCACCCCGAAAAAAAATAAGGCCCCGAAAGCCTTTGCCTTTCGGGGCCGTTCTCGACGCGTTGACATCCGCAAAGGGGCATTCGCGCCGCATTTGCCTCGATGATCCAGGCATCATCGTGGGCCGTTCCGGATCGTTGACATCCGCCTTGGAGCGTTCGATCCGTAACCTGACCTCGCGAACCTTCGCTTCCGAGGTCTTCTACGTCGCGTTGATATCCGCAAAGGGGCGTTCGCGCCGTAGCTGCCTTGATGACTTATCGCGTCATTCGCGGCCACCTCACATCGTTGACATCTGCGATAAAGCATCCGATGTGAAGCACGCGAATGCTAATCGGAAATCAACGCGAAGTGCTGTTAACTTTTCATCGTTTTTCAACAGCCATCCGCAGCGTGCATACAGAACTTTGTGCAGTTCGAACACGTCCCCTGTGCGAATGCACAACAAATGTTGCAACCCCTGTTGAAATCTTTTTACTTATGTGAGGTGACATACTGCGCGCATGACAGGCCATGCCTCTTCTTCCGCACCGTCGAATGTCGCCGAGCCCAGCCACGCCGAGCGTGTTCGCACGCTCCTCGATCGCGAAACCATCGGCACGCTCGCGACGAATTCGGACCGTCATGCGGGCTTTCCGTTCGCATCGGTCATGCCGTACGCGCTCTCCTCAGACGGCGCGCCGCTGTTTCTCATCAGCGGCATGGCCATTCACACGCAGAATCTTCTCGCTGACCCGCGCGCGAGTCTTCTCGTCATGCAGAGCGGCGGCGACACCGATCCTCTCGGTCTCCAGCGCGCCACTCTTCTGGGCAACGTGCGCCGGATCGAGAATCCGGGCGAGCCCGTTCGCAACGTGTACCTGCAGCGGCACCCCAATGCGAAGCACTGGATCTCCTTTTCTGATTTCTCGTTCTTCCAGCTCGAGGTCGTGGAGATCTATTACGTGGGTGGTTTCGGCGTCATGGGGTGGGTCCAGGCTCGCGATTACGCAGCAGCGGCCGTGGATCCGCTCGCCGCCGCGTCGGCAGGAATCATCGAGCACATGAATCGGGATCATGCCGGCGCGCTGCGCAACATCACGCGCCGGTTCGGCGGCCTCGAAGCGCTCGAAGCGCAGATGGTGTCCTGCGACCGCCTCGGTTTCGTCGTGCGTGTGAAAACGGCGGAGGGGATGAAGGGAACGCGAATCGCCTTTCCCGAAGAGGTGCGATCAGCCGAGGACGCGCGAAGAGTGCTCGTGGCGATGTCGAAAGAGTCGCGGTAACGCACCACCTTCTCCCCCGGTCTCCGTTGGGGGAGAAGGGCGCAGAAGCTCAGTGCGTGGCTTCTTCCGCGGCGCGCGCGGCGCGTTCGCCTTCCTCCACGTTGACGAGGGTGAGGATCGCTCCGCCGGCGAGGAAGAACACGATGACGGCCAGGATCGCGTTCCTGCTCGATCCCGTCGCTCCGATGATCGACGCGAACAGAAATGGCCCGAAGATGCCCGCGAACTTGCTGAACACGCTGTAGAACCCGAAGAACTCGCCTGACTTGTGCCGGGGGATGAGCATCGCGAACATCGACCTGCTCAGCGCCTGCGTTCCGCCCTGAACCAGTCCCAGGAGCCCGGCGAGCACATAGAAATGCGCGGCGGTGCGCATGTAGTAGCCGACCACGCTGATCACCAGGTAAACGACGAGGCCCGCGAAGATGGCGCGCTTGGCTCCGATCCGGCCGGCGAGCGCGCCGAAGAGAAACGTGGCCGGGATGCCCACGAACTGCACGATCAGAATCGCGGCGATCACGGAGCCCCGCGGGATGCGAAGCTCCGTTGCGTACGCCGCGGCCATCCTCTGAATCGTCGCGATCCCGTCGTTGTAAATGAGAAATGCCAGGAGCATGACGAACGCATGTTTGTACCCCCGGAGCTCATGGAACGTCTCCATGAGCCGCGTGAAGGCGACGCGCGCCGGATTCTGGCCGGCTTGTTCATCCTGTTCGAGCCGTCGCGGCGGCTCGGGTACGTGACGGAACATCGGGATGGAGAACACCAGCCACCACACGGCCACCGACGCGAGGGAGAGGCGAACCGGCAGCGTGGCATCGACGCCTTCCAGTCCGAACCATTGAGGCTTGAGGATGACTGCGAGATTCACGGCGAGCATGATCCCGCCGCCGAGGTATCCGAGCGCGTACGCGCCGGTGGAGACGCGGTCGATCTCACTCTCGGAGGCGATGTGGGGCAGGAGCGCGTCGTAGAAGACGACGGCTGCCGCGGCGCCGATCGCCGCCAGGACGAACAGTGCCGAAGCGAGCTGCAGCTCGCCCCTGTCGACGAAGAACATCCCTGCGCAGGCCAGTACACCGATGGTCATCGCCGCGGCGAGCATCTTCTTCTTCGCGGCGGCGTAATCAGCGATGGCGCCGAGGATCGGGGAGAGGAGGGCCACGATGGCGATGGCGATGCCGTTGGAGAGCGCCCACCACTGCGCCGCCTTCGTCGCGCCCGCATCCGCTCCCGCTGTCTGAATGAAGTAGATCGGGAAGACCGCGACCATGATCGTCGTCTGGACGGGCGAGATCGCCCAGTCGTACATCGCCCACGCGCGCAGCTCGCGGCGGTGGAGACCCAGGCGCTCGAGAAGTGGGGGCTTGGCGATGGGCGATTGTACGCATTCCTGGGGACGGCGCCCGCCCTGCTCTGAAGATCTCTGTGGTTTTCGGTCGGCAAGCTGCCGCACTCGTGATCTTGTGACAGGTGTCACCCGACGCTCGTGTCAGCCATCTCAATCCATTGTTCGGGGTGGCTGCTAACGTCGCGGGCAGGAAGGTGACGGAATGTTCCCAATCGTGAACGCGACGCTGCTCGCCCCCGGCGTCAAGCAGTTCGAGATCGAAGCACCGCGCATCGCCCGGAAACAGCAGCCGGGGCAGTTCGTGATCATCCGGATCCACGACGCCGGCGAGCGCATTCCGCTGACGATCAAGTCCTCCGACCCGAAGAAGGGAACCATCACCCTCGTCGTGCAGGCGATCGGCAAGACCACTTCGCTTCTGAACGAGCTCGGCAGGGGCGACGCGATCCTCGATGTGGCCGGGCCTCTCGGCAAGCCGTCCGAGATCGAGAAGTACGGCCGGTGTGTGGTCATCGGCGGCGGCGTCGGAACGGCGATCGCGCTGCCGACGGCTCAGGCCCTCAAAGATGCCGGCAACCACGTCACCGCGATCCTCGGCGCGCGCACGAAGAATCTCCTCATCCTGGAGAAAGAGGTCCGCGAGGCCTCGCACGAAGTCTTCGTGATGACCGACGACGGAAGTTACGGCGGCAGGGGTCTCGTCACCGACAAGCTGCGTGAGCTGATCGGTGAGGCCGACTTCGTGCTCGCCATCGGGCCCGTTCCGATGATGCGCGCGGTCGCGGAAGCCACGCGGCCGCGGGCGATCAAGACGGTTGTCAGCCTCAACTCGATCATGGTCGACGGCACAGGGATGTGCGGAGGGTGCCGCGTGGCCATCGGCAACGAGAGCAAGTTCGCCTGTGTCGACGGCCCGGAGTTCGACGCGCATCAGGTCGACTTCGGCGTGCTCATGCAGAGAAACGCGATGTATCGCGATGCCGAGCAGCAATTACTGGCGCACTTCAAGGAGCACCGCGCCGAAGAAGTCGCGCGCGTCAGGGGAGCCTGCGCCCATGTCTAACACCATCCCGAACAAGGAACGGATGAAGCTTCCCCGGCAGCACATGCCGGAGATCGCCGCCGATGTTCGCGCGCGCAATTTCGAGGAAGTGAATCTCGGCTTCGAAGCCAATGCGGCCATCATCGAATCGCTCCGCTGCCTGGCGTGCAAGACGCCGACGTGCACGCGCTCCTGTCCCGTGGGCGTGGACGTCAAAGAGTTCCTGGCCCGCATCATCGATAAGGACTACCTCGGCGCCGCGGCCGTGATCCGCAGAGACAATGCACTCCCGGCCATCACCGGGCGCGTCTGCCCCCAGGAAGATCAGTGCGAAGGCGACTGCCTCGTCGCCAAGCGCAACGAATCGGTCGCGATCGGACATCTCGAACGCTTCGTGGCCGACTACGAGCGCAAGACTGGTCAGATCGGGATTCCGGAGAACGCTCCGTCCACGGCGAAGAAAGTGGCGATCGTCGGCAGCGGCCCGGCCGGCCTGAGCGCGGCGGGAGATCTCGTGCAGCAGGGCCACAAGGTCCGTGTCTTCGAAGCGCTGCACGAGCTGGGCGGTGTGCTGGTCTACGGCATCCCCGAGTTTCGCCTTCCGAAGGACATCGTGCGTCAGGAAGTCGATGTGCTCCGCAAGAGGGGAGTGGAATTCGAGACGAACGTCATCGTCGGCAAGACGGTCACCGTCGATGAGCTCCTCGGAGAAGAAGGATACGACGCGGTCTTCGTCGCCACGGGGGCCGGCCTGCCGCAATTTCTCGGCGTCCCGGGCGAGAACCTGAATGGTGTCTATTCTGCGAACGAGTTCCTGACGCGCGTCAACCTCATGCGCGCGTACCGGTTCCCCGATTACGACGAGCCGGTCTACGACTGCCGCGGCAAAGACGTGGTCGTCGTCGGCGGCGGGAACACCGCGATGGACGCCGTGCGCACGGCGCGGCGCCTCGGTGCCCGCAACGCGTACCTCGTCTACCGGCGCGGCGAAGAGGAGATGCCGGCACGCAAGGAAGAGGTCAAGCATGCGAAGGAAGAAGGGATCGAGTTCCGCATGCTGACGAATCCCGTCGAGCTGATCGGCGACGAGCGCGGATGGCTCACCGGGGTCCGCTGCGTGCGGATGGAGCTCGGCGAGCCGGGAGCAGACGGCCGGCGCAAACCCGTCCCGGTTGCAGGATCGGAGTTCGTGATCGATGCGTCGCTCGTGATCGTGGCCGTCGGTACGTCGGCCAATCCGCTCGTGCAGTCGACCACACCCGATCTGAAGACGACGAAGAAGAACTACATCGAAGCCGATCCTGAGACGCTGCGAACGTCGAAGAAAGGCGTGTTCGCCGGCGGCGACATCGTGACCGGCGGCGCAACGGTCATCCTGGCCATGGGCGCCGGACGGAAGGCGGCAAAGGGAATCGGGGAGTATTTGAGCTCGGGCGCGTGGCCGTTAACGGTTAACGGTTAACGGTTAACGGGCGTATTCTGACTCCATGCGCTGGACCGCTCTTCTGCTCATTGTGGCGGCCGCATCCGTTGCGGCGCGGCCGGCGTCGACTCGCTGTGAGGTTGTCAGCGTTCCCATCGACGACCTCACGACCGACGTGCGTCTCGTCGGCTGCGGCAGCGAGCACACGAAGAACACGCTGTGGCACCTCGACCGCGCCGACTCCCTCACAGGGGTTCTCGACGGGACAGTCGACCGTCCGGCCACAGGAAAAGGTGTCGTCGTCTATGTCTACGACAGCGGCATTCGTGCCGATCACGATGAATTCGCGCGGCCCGGCGGGACGAACGTCATCGCCGCTCTCGATCCTGGGCGCGAGCTCGGGTTTGCGCCTGAAACCTGCACGAGTGGATTCGCCGCGCCGCTCGATCCCTGCCGGGACACGGCCACTCCGTCCTCGCACTGGGTCTTCACGCATGGAACCGCGACGGCGTCAATCGTCGCCGGACGAACCACCGGTGTGGCACCCGATGCGAGTCTCGTCGCCGTCCATGTCGCCCGCTTCGACGCGCTGCTCTACCTGGAAGGACTCGATTCCATCATCCGGCATGCGTGGGACAGCGCGACACCACCGTTTCGGACAGCGATCGTCAATATGAGCCTGTTGCCGGCCGCCGACGGTGATCCCTACGCCAACGGCCTGGAAGCGAAGATGCGCGACATGATCTACGGTGTCGATGCCGAGGGACGCCGCGATCCGAACGGAAAGCGGTTCCTGTTCGTGAGCATTGCCGGGAACTACCACTCCAGGCGGCAGGAGAATCCGCCGCGTCTCTACGGTCAATGCGACGCGCAGCGCCGGGTGGCAATGTTTCCGGCTACGCGGGGAACGGCGATCGACGGGCTGATCGTCGTCGGCGGAATCACTCCGGAGAACCGCGTGTGGGAAGGAAGCTGCATCGGCGACGCCATCGACATTCTCGCGCCGGCCTCGGACATGCTCGTGGCCACGCTTACGGGACGCGATCATTATCGAAGCTCCCATCGCGTCTACGGCCAGCTTCCGAATGCCGGAACGTCCTACGCGGCGCCCTACGTATCCGGTCTGGCCGCGCTTCTCCTCGAAAAGTCGCCGGACCTCTCACCGGAGGATCTCGAGCGCATCATCAAATCAGGAGCGTCGCGCGTTGCCGACGCGAACGAGACCACGGCGGGCGGGCGCGTGGCGATCTTTGACCGGCCGGCGGCGCCGCGGCGCCGCGCTCTTCGCTAGTTATCCGGTCACGGCGCAGCGCGCCGCATCTCGCGCAGCGCATGTTCGAGAAGGCCGCGCGCATCGAGAAGGAATGAACGTGCGTCGCCGATCATCCCTCCGCGGTTTCCCGTTTCACGCAGATATCCGTCCACGATCCGCGCGAAGAACCGGTCGGGCCATCCCGGGTGTGCCGCTTCGGCTGTGTCGAACTCCTCCATGCCGCGCGTCATACGCGAGACTGGAACGGGAGTGCATCTGGTTTTTCTAAGTGGGCCGCGTGAACACCTGGCGCTGGCTGGCCTGATATGAATGCGTCCGGATCATCTCTCGCACGCCGCGGGGATCGGCGATTCCGCGGAGCATGTAGACCGGCGTGTTCTTGTCGGATGACATGATCGTCACGTGGCCGATCCCCAGGATCCGATGGAGGAAGCTCTGGGAGAACAGCGAGTCGTCGATGAGCCGCATGTCGATCTCGTTGAGTGATTTCGTGAAGAGGCCCTGCTCGATGAGCACGCGCTGATTCGTGACCGTGTATCGCGTGCTGCGGAGCATGATCAGTCCGACGACGAAGCTGACGCCGAGGATGAGCGAGGCGACGATCGCGACGATCAGGCCGACCGTGAGGAGTCCCGTGCGCGACGATTCATCGTTCGCCGCTCCCGCAACGAACCACATGACGAGCGGCAGGATGAGGGCCGCGAAGACGAGGCCGAGGAGCCGCCCGGTCAGGAGGACCCACGACGGTGAGCCGTGCCAGACGGTCTCCTCCTTCGCAGGGGGAGGAGCGGCGGAAGGCAGAATCGGCGCCGTGGCGGCGGGAGACGGGCGCCCGCAGTGCGGGCAGTGTGGCGCGAGCGTGGACACGTCGCGGCCGCAATCGGGACAGGCGATGACCGGCATGCCCGGAATTGTATCGTCCGCCCCGCCCCCCGGCCCGTGAGCGCACCCACCCCGCCACCGTGACGCCGACCACCCTTCCCACCGTGACGTCCGCCACCCGATCCGCCGTGACGCCGCCCGCCCATTCCGCCGCGGACGAAAACACATTTACGGGGGATGAGCGGGTGGCGTCACGGTGGAGAGGGCGGGTGGCGTTACCATGTCCACATGATCCGCACCGGCGTCGCCCTCTTCCTCACATTGATGATGACTGATGCCGTGCTGGGTCAGGAATTCGGCAGCGTGTCGGGTGGACAGATCAAGGTTCTCACGAAGGGGCCGAAGAAAATGTCCGGATCCCTCGGCATCAGCCGGTCCAGCCAGGCGGTCAACGGATACGAGGCGACGCTCGGAGGGGAGCTTCTCGACGAACGGATCTGGTTTTTCGCGGCAGCGTCGATCCTGCCGGAGGTCTCGGTGAGCTCGCGGGTCGGAACGATCGACGCGAAGCTCGACACCCAGCTCGGCAGCCGCAGCACCCTCGGCGCGTCGTTCAGTCAGCAGCCGGGGGAACCGGCGTTTGCCACGAACATCGTTCCAGCCATCGTTCCGTCGTCGTTCCTGTCGCTGCGTTACACAGGTGTGATCTCGGAAAGCATCTTCTTCAATGCGTCCGCGACGCGCACGACCATCAGCAGCACTTCGAATCGACCTGACCCACGGTAGGCCGGGCGGCAGGCGTTCACGAGCGGCACGGGCGGGTGGCCACGTAACGCCGGATCTGCTCGTACTGGCTCACTCCATCCAGCCCCGCCTCCGCGATGACCGTCCGTCCCTGTCCGCTGCCGGGGTAGTGACCGTGCATGAACGGATGCATCGTCATCTCGCGGCCGAGGTCGGAACGGATCCAGCGGTACATCGTGGGCAGGGTGAAGCCGGTGATGCCCATGGCATCCGCGGGAATCGGTGAATCTGCGCCGCTCAGGTCGAACAGCTCGACACTGGCGATGTAGTACACGTCGATGTCGATTCCATCGCGTTCCAGAAGCGGCAGCGCGTCGTTGATGAACGCGTATGCGACTCCCGATTCCTGCAGAACGACGGAACCCTGGGAGCGGCCCTTCGCTACGCGCAGTTTGTAGACACCCTTGCGCGCATCCGATGCCGGCGCGAGACCCAGGGCTTCGCGGTCGAGGACGGGCTCCACGGGGCGCGTCACGAACGGCGCGATGACAGAAGGGCGAGCGGCGAGCGCCGCAATCAGGAGATACCAGATCTCCCGCGGATCCCACGGAGTGAGCGTGATCATCGCGCCCGGCGGGAAGTTCTCCTGCAGGAGCTGCAGCGGCTGGGGATCGGCGTGTGTCGGGCCGTCCTCGCCGGTCTTGAGCCCGGCGTGACCGCAGACGACGATCATCGGGCGACGGTCGCCGCGCGCCTGGTCGCCGATGGCATGGAGACGAGCCGCGATGTGGCTCAGCGGTGCGATGAACGCGGCATACGACGAGCCGACGCCGATGTGGTGTCCGAACGACGAGATGCCCGAGAGAACGCCGCTCATGGCGTCTTCGCAGATGCCGCCGATCGAGAGCATGCGCGAGTCGGTGTTGCGGGCCGCGTGGAAGAAGCCTTTGTCGAATTCGGCGGCGGCGTCGGCGATGCTCGTGGAATTCAGGAGGTCGGCCGCGCTGACGAAGAATGCCCCGCCGCTGAAGCGGTTGAGATAGCCGATTGCCTTACCGAGCTGCGCGCGAAGGCTGACCCGCGCCTTCGGCTTGAGCTCCAGCTCCGGCGGAAGGCCGCTCTTCGCGGCGATGACGTAGACATCCTCCAGAACAGGAGCGAAGTCGCGGCGGTCGCGATTCGCTGCATCGAGGCGATCGCGCGAGCTCGCGACCCGGCCGGCGAGGAGCGCGAGCGATTCCTGGTGGTCCGTGATGTTCCGGCGGATCACCGAAAGCGACTGCCAGAAGCAGCGCTCGAGGACTGGAAGGTTCGATCCATCGTGACAGAGCGTGTTTTCCGAGCCCTCGCAGCTGGGCAGGTCGGTGAGCGGGATGGAGAGCGCCTCGTAGAACGCAGGCGAGCAGAGCTTGTGTCCCGCGCCGTGCGATGCCTTGCCTTCGATGCCGTACTGCCAGCCCTTGCGGGTTCGGTACACGATCGCCGTCGGCTGGCCGTTGTCCATCGTCACGGCCGCGCGCTGAGCAGCAACGATGCGCTGGAACGCGCTGCCGTCTTCGACGGAGATCACGTTCCACCGGTGCATCGCGAAGAGCTCCGCGGGGTCCCACTGCACATAGTCGCCCGCCAGCTCGCCTTCACGCGTGACGCGATCGGAGTCGATCGACGATTGATTCCAGTCGACGTGGACGACGACATTTCTCAGCCCGGCCGTACTCGCGAACGCCAGGGCTTCGGAGACGCGCCCCGGAGTCAGGCCCCCTTCACCTTCGAGGACGTGGACGAACGGCGCCGACTTTCCGAACCAGTCGAGCATCGCCGCGGCGTACCCCATCGACGAGGCCATACCAACGCCGGATGCTCCGGTCGCCAGACGCACGAACGGTGTTGCGGGTGTCGGGTGTCCGTCGAGCGCGCGTGAGCCGAAGAGTCGAAACAGGGGAGTGTCGTGAATCGGATTGCGGCGGAAGCCGAGCAGATCTTCGAGGCGGAGCTGGTCCTGGACCGGCGCGAGGCGGTCCGGCGCGACGATGCGGACGATCTCGTTGCGCAGCGCATACATCGCGTAGAGGCCGAGAGCCTTGTGCCCCGCGGCGTAGGAGAGGACGTCGGCGTCTTCGCGCAGCGGGTCGGAGATGTCGTAGTTCATCGTCCCGAAGAGCAGTGCGGACACGATGCGCCCTGACGAGATCGATCCGCCGGGGTGCCCGGACATCGGTGCGAAGTTGTAGAGCATCGCGCAGAGCGTGCGGTAGATCGCATCGAACTGCTCGAATGTCTCCGACTCGCGCTGTGCGAGGACGACGTCGTCGATATGATCGATCGTGGTCGGGTGGACGGCGGTCATGCCACTTTTCCTTTCGCGATGAAGCGTCGAAATCCTTCGACGTCGGTGGAGGCTCGTTCGATTCGGGCAACGGCCTCTTGGAGGTCGTCCATCGCCGTAGCGATCGAAATCCGCAGGTAGTGCTTATCCTCGGCTCCGATCTGCCCGAACGATTTCCGGTCCAGCGTTGCCACGCCGTATTCGTAGAGAAGGAACATCTGGAACATCGACGACGCGAAGTGGTCGTGAATGCCGAGGCGATCGCAGACGCCGGCGATGTTGGGAAAGACGTAGAAGGCGCCCTGGGGCATCGCGCACGTGATTCCATCGATGGCATTGAGTCGCGGCACGATGAAGTCGCGGCGCTCCTCGAACTCGCCGACCATCTCCGCGATCGACACGGCGCTTTGCGGCGATTCGATCGCGTGCGCGGCGCCGAGCTGGTTGTACGCAGGGACACATGAGAAGTAGTTGATGTTGAGGTTGCGGAACACCGCCGCCTCTTCCGCGGTAGGCAGGACCGCCCACCCCACGCGCCCGCCCGTCCATGCGTAGCTTTTCGAGACGCCCGAGACGAGGATCGTCCGCTCGGCCATCCCGCGGACGGAGGCGATCGAATGGTGTTTCGCGCATCCATAAAGGATGTGCTCGTAAACCTCGTCCGAATAGACCCGGACATCCGGCGGTGCGAGCGCCATGATCACGTCCGCGATCTCTTCGAGTTGTTCCCGCGACGCGACGCCGCCCGTCGGATTCGACGGAAAGTTGAGATAGATGAGTTTCGTACGCCCGGTGATCAGCCGCTCGATGTCCCGCGCGCCGAATGCGAAGCTCTGTTCCTCGCGGAGATGAAGCGGCACCGGCACGGCGCCGAGGTAGCGGGTAAATGATTCGTAGATGGGAAAGCCGGGGCTCGGGTAGATGACCTCGGCCCCTGGATCACAGTAGATTTCCTGCGCGAATCCGATCGGCGGCTTCGCACCGGGGAAGACGACGACTCGATCCGGGGTGATCTCCACGCCGCGTGACTCGCCCATGCTCTTCGCGATGGCAGCACGCAGAGGCTCGACGCCCTGCGGATCGCAATAGTGAGTCTGGCCGCGGTCGATCTCCCGCTTGACCGCCTCGGCAATGTGATGGGGGAGAGGGAAGTCGGGCTCGCCAATGTTGCAGCGGATGACCCTCGTCCCGCGGGATTCCACCTCGCGGATGTGGGGGCCGATCTTGAAGGCGTTTTCGCTGCCAATGGCCGAGATTCGCGACGCGAATTGCGCCGTTACTGGCGGAGGTACGGTCGGCATAGGCCCATTCTGACCGCGCCCGGCCGCCGCGGTCAGGCACTCAAGTCACACGCCGCCGTGATCGTTGGCTTCTCATGGCAGAATCGCCTGCGAAGTTCAAACCATGGGAAAAACGCACGAATACAAGGCTCATCTCACCTGGATTGGAAACAGGGGCAACGGGACCGCCACCTATCCCGGCTACGGCCGCGAATACCGCGTGGCGATCAGGGGAAAGGCCGACCTGGTCGGGTCGGCGAACCCGATGTTCCGGGGCGACCCCTTGAAGCACGATCCGGAAGACCTCTTCCTGACCGCGATCTCGTCGTGTCACATGCTGTCGTACCTCGCACTCTGTGCGCGGCGGGGGATCACCGTGACCGCGTATGAAGACAATGCGAGCGGAACGCTGGCACTCGACGGCGACGGCGGCCGTTTCACGGAAGTGACACTGCGGCCGCAGGTGACGATCGCCGGCGGCGACGCCGCGCTCGCCGAACAGCTCCACCACATCGCGCACGAGCAGTGCTTCATCGCGAACTCGTGCAGCGTGCCGATCCGGTATGAGGCGACGGTCGTACGGAACCGTTAACCGTTAACCGTTAACCGTTAACCGTTAACCGAAGTACGCGTCACGAGACACGTCACCCTGAGCCGCGAAGACGGCGAAGGGTCTCAAGATGCGCGATCTTCGCATTTTGAGATCCTTCGACGTCTGCGCGCCTCAGGATGACGTGGGCAGGCTACGCTCTCGCGGTTAACGGTTAACGGTTAACGGTTAACGGTTAACGGTTAACGGTCAACGGTCAACGGTCAACGTTTCCGGTCGTACCGTCCCATCAGCTGGGCCGGTTGAGGGCGTAGACCTTGAAGAAGGCATCAGATCCCCGCCGTCACACGGGTACTTCGCCGGAATCGTCTGTCCCTCGGAAAATGCAGGACTCGTGACTTTCAAGCACTCTCCTTCCTGCCGTCCGCGGCACGCATGTGTTGTGCGCGCGGTCTGAAACCGCCGGTCGGCCAATCGCATCAAATCAAGAAAAGGAGACAAAGCATGCGAGCAGTTGTCGTTATTTGTGTGCTCGTCCTCTCGGTAACACCGGTCTTCTCCCAGCATCAGCACGCCAGTGCGCCGAACGTGGCCACGGCGCTGCATCCCGATCTCGGAAACTATCACCATCCCATCACCACGAAGAGCGAAGGGGCGCAGAAGTACTTCGATCAGGGCCTGACGCTTCTCTACGGCTTCAACCACGACGAAGCGGCGCGGTTTTTCCGGCGCGTCGCGCAGCTCGATCCCGACGCGGCGATGGCGTACTGGGGTCTCGCGCTGGCCATCGGTCCGAACTACAACGACACTGCGGTCGATGTCGTCCGCGCGGCGTCGACGTACGATGCCGTGAAGAAAGCGGTGGAGCTGGCGCCGAAGGTCAGCGAGCGCGAACGGGCCTACATCCAGGCGCTCACGAAGCGATTCGCGTCGGCCGATCCTGCTTCCGACTGGAAGAAGTTCCACGCCGATTACAGCAACGCCATGCGGGAGGTGACCAAGAAGTATCCGGACGACCTCGACGCTGCGGTGTTGTTCGCGGAGAGCCTGATGATGCTTCGCCCGTGGCAGCTGTGGACGCTGGACGGCGAGCCTGCGCCGGGGACGCTCGAGCTGGTGGCGGTTCTCGAATCGGTGCTGAAGCACAATCCCGATCATCCCGCGGCAAATCACTTCTACATTCACGCGGTGGAGGCGTCGCCGAACCTGGAGCGCGCCATTCCGAGCGCGGCGCGCCTCATGAGCCTGGTGCCGGGGGCGGGGCATCTCGTCCACATGCCGGGCCATATCTACCTGCAGACGGGAGACTTCGATCTCGCCGCGAAGACCAACGTCGCGGCCTCTGATGCCGACAAGGCGTTCGTGCAGCGGACCGGCGCAACGGGCGTCTATCCGCTCATGTACTGGACTCACAACATCCACTTCATCTCGTATGCGCGGGCGCAGCAGGGGAGGTACGAGGAGGCGAAGCAGTCGGCTCTGGACATGGTCCGCAACGTCGGCGACGCGGACTTGGAGATGCAGATGCTCGAGGCATTTCTTCTCTATCCGGTGATCGCCGACATCCGTTTCCATCGCTGGGACGAGATCCTCGCCACGCCTGCGCCGAAGCCGGAGCGGAAGCTGGCCCGCGCGTTCTGGCAGTACGCAAAGGCGATGGCGCTCGCGCGGAAGGGAGACATGAAGGCGGCAAACGCTGCGCGAGCCGAGTTCGAGGCGCTTCGCAAAGCGGTGCCGGCCGAGTCGATGTATCTGCTGAACAACAAGTCGTCCGACTTTCTCGCTCTCGCCTCAGCGACGCTCGATGCCGAGCTCGCGTGGGCGCGCGGCGAAAAGGAGAAATCGATCGAGGAGTGGCGAAAGGCCCTGGCGCTGGAAGTGACGATCCAGTACGACGAGCCGCCCGCCTGGCACTATCCGATCCGCCAGTCCCTCGGCGCGGCGCTCCTTCGCACCGGCAACGCGGCCGAAGCCGAGAAAGTGTTCCGCGACGCGATCGCGAAACGGCCGCGGGACGGACGGCTCCTGTTCGGGCTGTGGCAGTCGCTCCTCGCACAGAAGCGCGACAACGAAGCAAAGTTCGTCGAGCAGCAGTTCCGGACGGCGTGGAAGGATGCGACGGTCGAGCTGAGGGCAGAGGATTTGTAGATGGAGCGCGGGCGACCTCGCCCGCGCTTTTCGGACGGGAGCCGCGGGCGGGGTCGCCCGCGCTCCACTCTCTACGTCCTGCGCTAAGATGCGAGCCGGAAGAGGAGTCGTATCGATGCGTATCGCAATTCTGGCCATGATCGTTCTCGCGGGGTGTGTTCCCCCGGCGGCCCCGGGCGGGGCGTCACAGGATGTGTCCGCAGCCGCACTTCTCGACCAGGAGTGGCGTCTCACGAACCTAGAGGGCAGCCCGTCGATCAAGACGAGAGGCGACCGTCAGCCGCACGTGCGCTTCATGGCCGGCGGGAAGCTAGAGGGCTTCGGCTCCTGCAACGGTTTCAGCGGGACCTACGACCTTGATGGTACGAAGCTGCGGATCCTCTCTGTCGCCGCGACGAAGATGGCCTGCGCCGACTCCGCACTCAACCGTCAGGAATCGCGCTTCTTCGGCGCTCTGGAATCGACGCGCTCATTCTCGATCTCTGGCGGCAAGCTGACCCTTCGGTCGGCTGACGCGGAACTGGCAAAGTTCGAAGCCGCGCCGTAATGAGCGGACTGTCCACGTCATCCTGAAACGCGAAGACGGCGAAGGATCTCAAAATGCGAAGATCGCGTAGTTTGAGGTCCTTCGGCGCGCTGCGCCGCCTCAGGATGACGTGACGTTCACATCTGCTTCAGCTCGCCGACGATTCCCTGAAGGGCCTTCTTCGCGTCGAGGAACAGCATCATGGTGTTTGGATACTCGAACATCTCGTTCTTGATGCCTGCGAATCCCGCGCTGAGCGAACGCTTGATCATGATCACCGAGCGCGCGTTCCACGCCTGAATGACAGGCATCCCTGCGATCGCGCTGGCGGGGTCCTTCTCCGCTGCCGGGTTGACGACGTCGTTCGCGCCGATGATGAGCGCGACGTCTGCCGTCCGGAGCTCGCGGTTCGAATCATCGAGCTCGAGCAGCTTTTCGTAATCGATATCCGCCTCGGCGAGAAGAACGTTCATGTGACCCGGCATGCGTCCGGCCACCGGATGAATCGCGTAGAGAACTTTCGCTCCGCGCGCCTCGAGCAGGTCGGCCATCTCCCGGACGGTGTGCTGCGCCTGCGCGACTGCCAGGCCGTATCCGGGAATGACGATGACCGTTTCAGCGGCGTCGAGAAGCATCGCCGCTTCTTCCGGTCCTCCCGACTTCACCGGCCCGTATTCACCACCGCCCGCGGCACCTTCGGCCACGGCGCCGAAACCGCCGAAGATGACGTTGGAGAGCGAGCGGTTCATCGCTTCGGTCATCACTTTCGTGAGGATGAGTCCCGATGCGCCGACGAGTGCGCCGGCGACGATCAGCATCGCGTTGTTGATGACGAATCCCGTGGCAGCCGCGGCGAGGCCGGAATACGAGTTCAACAGCGAGATGACGACCGGCATGTCCGCGCCGCCGATGGGAATGACCAGCATGACGCCGAGGATCAGGGAGAGGACGACGACGACCCAGGCGAGGAGCGCATACATGCCGGGTTCGAGCTGACCGAATGCGAACCAGACCCCCACCGCGAGCGGGATGAGGAACAGGAGAGCATTGATGACATGCCGGCCGGGAATGAGCACCGGCTCGCTCTTCACGACTTTGCCCTGCAGCTTGAAGTAGGCGATGAGGCTGCCGCTGAACGTCACGCCGCCGATGAGAATCGACAGCGCGATCGTGAGCGCGGAGGAGCCGCCGATCACATCGGCAAGACGTTCGGTGCGCCCCGGTTCGAGGTAAAGCAGATAGAGGGTCGAGACGGCGACCAGAACCGACGCGCCGCCGCCGAAGCCGTTGAAGATGGCGACCATCTCCGGCATCATCGTCATCGGGACGCGCGCGGCGCCGATCCAGCCGATGATCGTGCCGATGATCAGCCCCCCGATGATCCAGCGGTAGTCGATGCGCCCCGCTTCGATCAGCGTGCCGATGACGGCCAGCAGCATGCCGACGGCGGCGATGGCATTGCCCTCGCGCGCCGACTTGACCTTCGTCATCCCCTTGAGCCCGAGGATGAAGAGCGCGGCGGAGACGAGGTAGAAGATCTGTGCGAGGGTCTGCAGTGCCTGCTCGCTCATGCCTTCTTCCGCCCGCCGAACATCTTGAGCATGCGGTCCGTCACCGCGAACCCGCCCACGACGTTGATCATCGCGAAAATGATGGCGATGAATCCGAGGACGTTGCTCATGGTCACGTTCCCGGTGTCGGCGGAGAGCAGCGCACCGACGATCGTGATGCCCGAGATCGCGTTCGCGCCGGACATCAGCGGCGTGTGCAGCGTCGGCGGAACCTTGTTGATGATCTCCACTCCGACGAACATCGCCAGAACGAAGAGATAGATGCCGATGAGAAGAGGACCCACCTATGCGTTTCCTTTCACTACGGTTTCACGGATGATCTCGTTGTCCATGTTCAGTTTCAGCTCGCCCTTCTCTACGAACTCGAACACCAGCGCCTGGATGTTCCGCGCATAAAGAAGGCTGGCGTCGTGCGACATCGTCGCCGCCAGGTTCGAGACACCGAGGATGCGGACGCCGTTGTGCGACGTCTCGCCCGGTTTGGAGAGCTCGCAATTGCCGCCGGAATCGACCGCGAGGTCGATGATGATCGAGCCGGGACGCATCCCCTCGACCATCTCCCGCGTGACGAGAACCGGCGCTTTCTTGCCCGGCACCTGCGCGGTCGTGATCACCACGTCCGCGGCGGCGATGTGCCGCGTGACGATCTCGCGCTGCTGCCGGAGGAAGTCCGCGCTGACTTCTTTCGCGTATCCGCCGGCTCCTTCGCCGCTTTCCTGCATCGGCAGGTCGATGAAGCGACCGCCGAGAGAATGAACCTGTTCCTTGACGGCAGGTCGGATGTCGGAGACCTCCACGACCGCGCCGAGGCGCCGCGCGGTGGCCAGCGCCTGCAGCCCGGCGACGCCCGCTCCCATCACGACCACCTTTGCCGGCTTGATCGTGCCGGCGGCGGTCATCAGCAGAGGGAAGTAGCGCGGAAGCTCGGTCGCCGCGATGAGCGCTGCCCGGTATCCGGCAATGCTTGCCTGCGAGGAGAGCGCGTCCATCGTCTGGGCCTTCGTTGTTCGCGGGATGCGCTCCATCGAGAACGTCGTGATGTTCGGACTGGCCGTGGCGCGCATCGCGATGAGGATCGATCCCGCTCTCATGCGCGCGACATCAGCCGCCGGAGGCGCACCGACCGCCGCGACGATATCCGCCGCCGCGAAGCCGGACGCGCGATCGACGATCGCCGCGCCGGCCGCGGTGTACTCACTGTCCGGCATGAACGCCGACTCGCCGGCGCCCCGCTCGACGGAAACCGTCATCCCACCTTTGATGAACGCCTTCGCCGATTCCGGCGTCACCGCCACCCGCGTTTCCCCTGTTCCTGTTTCTTTCGGTACAAAGAGATTGACCATGCGCCGCGCATTGTCATGGTGTCAGGTCTGGAAAAACAACTTTTCTTCCAATAGTGACGTGTGAGGGGGGCCCTTTTCGGCGGGCGCCGGCCGAGGTATCCTCGTCATTCCACGCCGGCCTGTCTGGGACGCCTTCCTCGCCGTCCGTTCGCTATTGCTCACCCAACCTTATGAGCAGGCCATTGCGTTTCATTGATCCCAACACCCTTCAACATGTAACCAGCCGCGGCAACCGAAAACAGGACATCGTCCGTGATGACCGCGACTGTCTCAATTTCGTCGAGCTTCTGGCCCAGGCAGTCCTCGACCGCCAGTGGATTCTGCATGCCTGGGTTCTGATGACCAACCACGTGCACCTTCTGGTGACGGCGCCATTGGGAAACCTCTCGGACGGCATGCGCGATCTTCTGGGCGACTACGCGTCGTCCTTTAACAAGAGGCACGCGCTCGTCGGTCATCTCTTTCAGCATCGCTATGACGCGAAGCCTGTTGAGCGCGAGCGTCATCAACTCGAGCTGACGCGCTATCTGCCGCTCAATCCTGTCCGCTGCGGACTTGTACGGACCCCCGCGGAGTGGCCATGGAGTTCGTATCGTGCAACGGCTGGGTTGGAGCCCGTTCCGTCCTGGCTGACCGTTTCCGGGACATTGGCGACATTTCACCCTACGGATCGAGAAATCGCGCAACGAGAGTTCCGTCAGTTCGTGAGTCTCGCGCGCGGTGTCGAATATGACCCATGGTCGGAACTGGTGAACGGGTGGATTCTCGGGTCTTCGGCTTTCTGCGAGAAGGTACAGAAATGGATCGACGCTAAACCGCGCAGCAACGAGCATCCGGTCCGGCAGCGACACCTCATCACGCCCGGCCTCGCCAGGCTCATCGAAGTGGTCAAGACTGAGTTGGGAGTCAGCGATCTTACCTTCAAAGGCCGCCCGCAACGCGTCGCGCGCAGACTCGTCGCTGATCTGGGTCACGAAGAGTGCGGCGCTAAGTTCCCGGCGATCGGAGCGGCGCTTGGAGTGACCGCTTTTGGCGCAGCAAAACTTCGCTCGCGGAGCCAGGCCCTGTTGCCGGACGACCCTGAGTACCGCGCACTGCTGGAAAAAGTTCGGATTGCGCTGAGAGCGGGCAAGGGTGAAATTTTGGAAGAAATGTCCAATGTCCAGACCTGACACCATGACGGTCTACACGGATTGGCCGTATCGCACCTTCTGCGGCGCGCGCAGCCGGACCTTGCGCAGGTCGATGCGGCCGGGCTCGAAGAGCATCACCACGCTCGAGCCCATGTGGAAGGTGCCGAGGCGCTCGCCGGCGGCGATGGGAATCGCGGGGGAGTAGTCGCGCGTCGCGGGCGTGCGCGTTCTCGATACATTCGAGATGAACGAGTCGTACACGACCGAGATCTTTCCGACGTTCGTCGCGCCGATCATCACCACGGCCACGAGACCATAGTTCGATTCGACATACGTCACGACGCGCTCGTTGATCGAGAACAATTCCTCGATATTCGCGAGCGACCAGTCGTTGACCGGCCAGAGCATGCCGGGGATGTGAACGCTGCGCACGATGCTGCCGCCGACCGGCGAATGCACGTGGTGATAATCCTGCGGCGAGAGATAGAGATTGAAGAACGTGCCGTTCTCGTATCGCGCGGCATTGGCAGGGTCGCCGAGGAATTTCGCGAGCGTGTACGTCTTGCCTTTGATCTGTTCGAGACGTCCGCCGGTGACCGGGCCGAAGTTGCGCAGAGTCCCGTCGACCGGGCTGACGAGGTCGCTCTCGATCGGACGCAGCCCTTCGCGCAGATCGCGAATGAAGAAATGTCCGATCGACGGATACTCGTGCAGCTCACGCCCCGCGGCGTCGACATCGATCTGGTAGGTATTGGCGAACCAGCGGACGAGCCGCCGCGCGATCGGCCGCGGAAGCCGCGCGTGCACCAGATGGCCGATCGTCCGGCTCAGGTGATTCTTGGGAACGTAGCGTAGAAATCGATACATCGCAGGTTACGATTAGCGCAAAGAGTGCCATGAACCGAAAGGTCGCAATCGCTGTCGCCGCAGCCGCCCTCCTTCTTCTATGGTTTCTCTGGCCCTCCCGGACGATCACCAATCGCGACTCGAAGGGAACGACCGTCGTCGCGTTCGGCGATTCTCTCACCGCAGGCTACGGCGCGAACGCCGGCGAAGACTATCCTTCTCAGCTCTCCCGGCGGGTAGGAATCCCCATCATCAATGAAGGGATCAACGGCGACACCACCGAATCGGCGCTGCCGCGCCTCCCGGACGTCCTCTCCCACAACCCCCGCATCGTCATCGTCGGCCTTGGCGGCAACGATTACCTGCGGGGCGTCCCCATCGCGACGACCGAGGCGAACCTGCGGTCGATCATCCGCCAGATCCACGCCGGCGGCTCCATGGTCATCCTCCTCGGCTTCAACTTCCCGAGCCTCGGCGCGAATTACGGGAAGATGTACGAGCGCGTGGCCGATGAAGAGCAGACGCAACTCGTCCCCGACATGCTCGACGGCATTCTGAGCGACCCGACGAAGAAGAGTGACGACGTCCATCCGAACGGCAACGGTTACGCGGTGATGGCCGATCGGGTCGAGGGCACGCTCAAGCGGCTGATGAGATAGTCTCGATCGTCTCGATCTCTTCCGGCGAAAGGACAAGGTCCACCGCCGCGAGATCATCGCGCATGTGCGCGGGGTCGGAGGTGCCGGTCAGGCAGACCATCCCCACCTGGAGCGCAAAGGCGAAGACGACGCGCGTCACGCTGACGCCATGCTTCTCCGCGATCCGGGCCATGACGGCACTCTGCAGTTCCTCGACATTGGCGGTCAGGAGCGAAAAGCCCTGATAGGTGATCCCTTCGCGCCGGCAGACGGCGCGGGTCTGGCGGTCCCATCCCATCCGCGCAAAGCATCGGTTCTGCACGAAGGCAGGCCTGACCTCGGCGAACGAACAGAGCGTCGCGACCTGTTCCGCGGTCACGTTGCTCACGCCGATGAAACGCGTCCGCCCTTCGCGCTGCAGCGCCTCCATCGCTCGCCAGACCTCTTCGTCACCCTTCGACAATCCGCGGCGCGACCGCGGTCCGTGCAGGATGTAGCTGTCGACATAGTCGGTGCCGAGGTTGAGGAGGGAGCGCTCGAACGATTGGCGGACCTGGGTGGGGAAATCGGCGCCCGGGTCGTAGGGGAGGCGCGAGTCCTGTCCCTCGACGTATGTGTACTTTGTTTGCAGAAAGAGCTCTTCGCGCGGAAACGCGCGGATCGCGGCGCCGGCGCCGGCTTCGTAGTAATGCCTGCGTTGATTGGCGGTGTCGATCCCGCGAAAGCCCTCCGCCAGAGCCAGTTTTACGAGCCTCTCGGTCCTGTCCTCTTTCCAGGCGGTGCCATAGAGGAACCTCGGGATGTCGATCATGATGTCATTCTGACGCAGTCATGGAAGATCAGGTACTCGTCGCAGCGGAACCTGTGCCGTCGAAGGCGCCGCGGTCGCTGCTGCAGCTCGGTGCGATCGCGGTCGTCTTCGCGGCCTCGCCGACCCGCGCGTTCGATCTCGATCGCTTCCTCGTTCCGAAAGAGCTGGCTCTTCATCTGACGGCGCTGCTGGCGGGACTGGTCGCGATTCGTTGGGTACGCCGCTCGAATGCCGGCTGGATCGATCTCGCGCTCGGCTCATATCTGCTGCTGAGCATCGTGTCCGCAGTGTTCGCGACGAATCCCTGGCTTGCGGCGAGGGCTGTGGCTTTGAGCGCCTCCGCGTTCGTTCTCTACTGGACCGCGCGAGCTTTGCGCGTGGCCGGGCTGGAGAGGGTGGTGGTGAACACGGTCGCATTTGCCGTGGTGCTCGCCGCGATGACGTCGCTCGTGCAGGCATACGGACTCGAGCTGACGATCTTCTCGCCGAATCGCGCACCCGGCGGCACGCTCGGAAATCGCAATTTCGTGGCGCACGCGGCGGCGTTCGGTCTGCCGCTAGTCGTTCTCGCCGGACTGCGGGCGCGGCGTCTGAGCGGTGTGCTGCTCGGGGCGTTCGGACTGTCGATCGTGATCGCCGTTCTCGTTCTGACACGATCGCGCGCGGCGTGGCTCGCCGCGGCGGCGGCCGTCGCCATCATCGGCGCGGCCTTCATCCTGTTCGGCGCCCTGCGACGTGAAGGGAAGGTGTGGCGGCGCGTTGTGATTCTCGCCATCTTCGCGGCGGCGGGCGCGGTTGCGGCGCTGGCCATTCCGAACACGCTGCGCTGGCGCAGCGAGAATCCGTATCTCGATTCGGTGAACGACATCGCCAACTACGAAGAGGGAAGCGGCCGCGGACGGCTGATTCAGTACGAGCGGACCTTGCGCATGGCCGCTGCGTATCCCGTGTTCGGGGTCGGGCCGGGAAACTGGCCGGTGCAGTACCCGGAGTTCGCGGCACGACGTGATCCGTCGATGGACCGCTCGGTCGGTGGCGTCACGTACAACCCGTGGCCGAGCAGCGACTGGGTGGCGTTCGTATCGGAGCGTGGCTTCCTCGCCGCGGGCGTGCTCATCCTGGCCATCGCCGGAATTGCTGTGGTGAACGTGAAACGGCTGTGGACCGCGCACACATCGGACGAGGCGCTCGAAGCAGCGGCACTGCTGGCGACGCTGGCGGCGGCGGTGATCGCCGGCCTCTTCGACGCGGTGCTGCTGCTCGCGCTCCCCGCCCAGCTGGTCTTCACCGCCGCCGGTGCCCTCGGCGCTCCCGGTGGAGCCGCGGGCGATCCTGGTGGAGCCGCGGGCGATCCCGCCCGCGTATCGCGTCAAAGGATGCGCGGTGCGCGGAATTTCGTTTTCGTCATCGCCCTCGTCATCGCGGCGATCGGCGCCGCGCGGAGTACGGCACAGATCGTGGCGATGGAGATCTACGCCACGACGAACGACCGCGCGCTTCTGAGTACAGCGTCGCGGATCGATCCCGGCAACTACCGGCTGCACCTGAAGATCGGCGGCCGCGATCACGGCTGCAAAGCGGCGGCGCTCTTCCCGCACGCGCACGAGGCGGAAAGACGCTGCCGGTAGACAGGTGGAGCCGCGTGTCATCCCGAGCGTAGCGAGGGACCTGAGTGTGAAGGGGGCGCGAGGATCGAGCCTCGTGCCGCCCGGCCCCCCCAGGTCCCTCGCTCACGCTCAGGATGACAAGCGGTGTTTCGCTAAAGTATCCCCATGCGAAAGCTTCTTCTGCTCCTCCTTCTCGCCCTCCCCCTTCACGCCGCCGATCCCGTCGCCACCTTCTCGATCCTCGGCTTCGACCCGAAGACGGGCGAGGTGGGCGGAGCGGTGCAGTCGCGCGTCTTCTCCGTTGGCAACGGCGTGTTATGGGCGGAGGCGGGTGTCGGCGTCGTTGCGACGCAGGCTGTCATCGACGTGGCCTACGGCCAGCGAGGACTCGAGCTGTTGCGCGCCGGGTTGACGCCCGAAGCCGCGGTCAAGGCCATCTGGGAGAGCGATCCAGACCCGCGGCCCGCCGACTGGACGAAGCAGGGCCGCCAGTTCGCGATCATGGACACGAAAGGCAACTACGCCGCATTCACTGGCCCGAAGGCCAGCGCGTGGGCCGGCAATCGAGGCGGAAAGTTCTGCACGGCGCAGGGAAACATCCTGGCCGGCGAAGCGGTCGTGGCCGACATGGTCACTGCCTTCGAGAACACTGAAGGGCATCTCTCCTACAAACTGATGGCCGCCCTCGATGCCGGCCAGAAGGCCGGCGGCGATATCCGCGGCATGCAGTCCGCGGCGATCCTCATCGTGAAGAAGGATGGCGGCGTGTGGCTCAACAACGACGTGGTGATGCGCCTCCAGGTCGACGACAGCAAGGAGCCGCTTGTGGAACTGCGCCGGCTGATCGACCTCGCCGCGAAACAGCGCGACCGGATCGCAGCGAGCCGCGAACCGAAGCGCTGAGCCTCGGGGCATAGCTGCGACATCGGACCTCCTTGGACCTTGGACCTTGGGATTGCCACCCAACGGACCACCCAGTGCGGCTACCTCTCCCAAGGTCCAAGGTCCAAGGTCCAAGGTCCAGGGTCCAGGGTCCAGGGTCCGTCTCACCGGCCCGCGGCCCGCAAGAGCGCCAGATCGAGCACCTTCTGGATGAGCGCCGGATACTCGATCCCTGCCTCCTCCGCCGCCGACGCGAATTCTTCGCTGCGGGCGATGTCGGGATTCGGGTTGGCTTCGAGGAAGTAGATCTTTCCGTCGGCGCCGAGGCGGTAGTCGATGCGCATGTAGCCATCGAGGTCGAGTGTGCGGGCGATGCGCTTCGTCGTCCGCACGATGTGGTTCTGCAACTCCTCCGGCAGATCCTCGGCCTTTTGCTGAAAGATGCCGCGGCGGCGCTGGTACTCGGGATCGTGTTTGACCGACGCTGTTGCGATCGGAGCGGCGCCCGGCGCGAGATTCTCGAAGACCAGCTCCCAGATCGGCAGCACCTGCAGGCGGCGGTTGCCGATCACACCGGCGTAGAACTCGCGGCCGGCGATGTATTGCTCGGCGATCGCATCGGTGCCGTTGCGCTGATGGATGAAGAGGACTCGTTCTCGCAACTTCTCGTCGTTGTCGACGATCGATGCCTGCGAAATGCCGAGTGATGCTTCGTGGGTGAGGCTTTTGACGATGAGTGGGAAGTCGAGACCTTTCGGGCGGCGGACTCGGCGCCCGCGCTCGAACACGGCGAACTTCGGCACGACCATGTGGTGATAGGCAAGAAGCTTTTTCGAGAGCGCCTTGTCGCGCGAGAGAACCATCCCGCGCGGATTGCATCCCGTGTAGGCGACCTGCATCAGTTCCAGGTAGCTGACGACGTGATGGTCGAACTCCTGTTGTCCGAGAAATTCTTCGAGCAGGTTGAAGACGACGTCAGGCTTCCACTCCTCGATGACGTCGCGGATCGGCGTGAGCTCGTCGCGCACCGCGACTGCTCGCACTTTGTGGCCGAGCTTCTTGAGTGTCTTCATGACGTCGAACTCGGTCTTCCACTCGTAGGCCTGCCGTTCGGTGTACTCGTCCGGGTTATCCGGCGGCACGGTCGACGGGTGCATGAGGGCGACGACGCGCAGTCTCTTCCGCTTCATAGCGCGAACCAGTTCCTGCTGCTGTAGTGAAAATCCATCGTCTTCACCGTGAGAAGAATGGCGAACTCGACCCGCAGCCGGCGCTCGGGGCCCGCGGCGCGCAGCTTGAGCTCGCGGCTGCGTCCGATCATGTCCTTCAGCACCTGCTCGAGTGTGAACTGATATTCACCGGTCCAGGTCGAGACGAGCTTGCGGATCTCGGTGCTGTTGCGCCGGATGAACCGGGAGGCGAGCTCGCGCCGGCGATGCTTCGGATCGTTCGAGAAAAGCCGGCGCAGATCGCCGTCGTAAATGTCGGGGTAGCTCACCAGGTACTGCGCGCGCTTCTCCGCGTAGTACTCGCGCAGCGTGATGCCCAGCGTCGGCAGCGAGTCGGGTTTCTTGCGGCTGTGATGGGCGGGACGCCTGCGCGACAGCGTGTCCAGCAGGTGGTCGACGTACTCCAGTTTCTTCAGCGCCGGCCAGCCCGTGTAGCGCTTCTTCCATCCCTGATTGCGGGAGCCGAGGATGACGGCGAAGGTTTCGGCGAAATCTTCGAGGGGGTGGCTCTGCGCGTAATAGAGCCGCAGGTGGTGCACGAAGTTGCGGCTCGCAGGGTTCGGACGATAGTGGTCGGGGTAGGGGGTCGAGGGGTTTCCGAAGAGCTTCTGCCGCGCGACGAGCCTCTCGATGCGATAGGCGTTGTCGAGGGCATGTCCACACTCGTGGCGGAGGATTCTCATCATCTCCGGGCGGGTACCGCCTTCGACGTCCAGCATGTGCTTGCGCTCGAGCTTCATCAGCCGCGGGTGAGCGAGGAAAAAGGGGATGGCGATGCCGGGAATGTCGCCGGGGACGAACCAGTCGGTGGAGAGCCAGGCGTGCGGCCGGAACTTCAGCCCTCGGCGCGCCAGATCTTCGTAGAGGTCGTCGAGGCATTCCTCGATCCAGGTCCCCTCGATGCGGACGCCGAGGTCGCGCAGGCGGACGTCGAGAAGCTCCGAATCGGGCAGCTTCTCCCACGCGAACTTTCTGGCCGGGCTCATGGCGGGCATCGTAACAGCACGGAGTGCGGCAGCTTGCTGCCGGGGGCGGGGGGCTGGGGGCGGGGAAGGAAGAAGGAAGGAGGCAGAAGGCAGAAGGCAGAAGGCAGAAGGATGACGGATGAATTGGGGATACGGGAATGGTGAATGGTCAATGTTGAATGGTGAATGGTGAATTCACAGCACAAACCATTCACCATTCACCATTCACCATTCCCGCACTTCATCCTTCATCCTTGATCCTTGATCCCCAAGCTGCCGCACTCGTTAGGACACCGAGGTCGAAGATGGTGTTGATCCAGATCGTGTCGCCGACGCGGAAGACCATTCCTTCGACGTCCCGCGCCGGCTGGGGAAAGATGAACCGCGGATCCCAACCCTTCGCCCAGCGGCGCTCTTCGTGCGCGCCGAAGAGGGGAGCGACCTTCGCGTAGGGAGCGGGGACGTCGAACGTGAAGCTCGTCGTGTGGTGGTTCAAGGGTGTTCTCCTCTATGCTCTCGGCGTGCGAAAACTGATCGAGATCACATTGCTCACGCTTCTGATCGTTTCCTGCGCGAGCATCGCGCCGCAGCCGCTTCGCGTCCTCGTCTACAACATTCACGCGGGGAAGGACGCGAAAGGTGTCGACAATCTACAGCGCGTCGCGGATCTGATCAAAACGAGCCGGGCGGACATCGTCCTGCTGCAGGAGGTCGACATCCGGACGACGCGCTCCGGAAACGTCGATCAGCTGGAGACGCTGACGCGGCTGACGGGCCTGCACGGAGTCTTCGGCAAGTCGCTCGATTACCAGGGCGGCGATTACGGCATCGCGATCCTGTCACGCTGGCAGATCTCCGGGAAGGAAGTCGTGCCGCTGCGCATCGAGCCACCGCAGCCTCGTGCCGGGGGGTCACTCGAGCCGCGGATCGCGCTGGTCGCCGAGACCCACGGGTTGACCGTGATGAACACGCACTTCGATGCCTCGCGCGAGGACACGTGGCGCCGGCAGGAAGTCGAAGAGCTCCTGCGCAGCGCCGCGCGGCGCAAACCGCTTCTCACCGGTGGGGACTTCAACTCCGAGCCCGGCAGCGCCATTCATGCGCGGATGATCGAAGCGGGGTTCCGCGACGCGTGGGAGGATTGTGGCGGCGGGCCGCACCTGACGTATCCCGCGGACACGCCCGTGAAGCGGATCGATTATCTGTTCCTGGCTGGCGGGGCACGCTGCGCTGCCGCCGAAGTGATCGAGACCGAGGCGTCGGATCATCGGCCGGTGCTGCTGACGGTCACGCCGTAGCCCGCATCGAGATCGAGGACGGAGAGCGGAATCATCGAGTCGGCTGCATGAGCCGGAGGAAGCGGCGGATGCGATTGGCGTTGACGCCGGCATCGCTCCTGCCGACTCTCGATGTGGAACGCACATCGACTCTGCTCCCGCCAGGCACGGGGCGGATGCGCACGACCACGTCGTCGCGGAACCCGAACCAGGCCGTGGTGGCCGTGGCTTCAACGGTGCGCGCGGTGCGATCGACAGCGAGCACCTTCCATCGAAGCGACCGCGCGACTTCGACTGCGCGATCGAGCGTCTGGTCCGGGTTCAACGGAAGGACGAGCGGTTGCAGCGTCGCGTAACCGGCGCGGTGCTTCTGCGCGACGTCAGGCGCGAACGTGTCGGGCGCGGGATTCGATCCGCTGCCCCGCGCGGTGAGAGCCGCGCGGAAATGAGGAGGGTCTTCGAGCGACGTGGTGATGTCGTGGATGGGAGGAACGCCGCGCGCGGTCATGATTCCGTAGAGAGGAATTCCGAACGAGACGAGTCCCATCACGATCGCAAGGTCGGCGAGGCGCGCCGCCTGCGAATTCGGAGAGGCACTCCGCCTTGCCAGGAAGCCGGTCACCGCGGCGAGCAGACCGACGAGCCCTGCCACGGCGAACAGAAGCAGGCCGACGCGGTAGTCCCACCAGCTCCACCGCGTTCCCGGCCCCGAAAGAGCGAGAGCAGCGATCGCCGCGGTGGCAAGGATGGTGGCGATCCGAATGAGCATGCGCTCCCATCATATGGAAGTGTCAGGCCGAGCGGAATGCGCGGAGCAACGCCAGGTCGTAGACGATCTTCAGCAACCCCGCCGCGACGAACGGGATCCAGTCGTGGCCGAGCGTGAGGAGAAGAGGAACGGCAATGACGGGGGCCAGCGCCGCTCCCGCCGTTCGTGCCACGCCCGTGATGCCGGCCGCGGCCGTCCGCTCGGCCGGATCGACAGCGGCGATCACGTAGGCCTGCCGCGTCGGAACGTCCATTTGAGAAATGGAGAATCGAAGCAGCAGCACGGTCAGCGCGAGCGCCAGCGTCGGCATGAACGGGACGGCGATCAGCAGGACATTCGATGGGAGATGGGTGAACACCATCGTGTTGAGCAGTCCGAAGCGCCGGGCGATTCGCGCCGCCGCTAGTGCGGACACTCCGGCCAGCAGATTCGCTCCGAAGAAGATGGCGCCCAGTTTCGCCGGGGAGACGCCGAAGCGCTGGTGGAACCAGAACGCCATGGCGCTCTGAATCACAAGGCCGCCTGCGAACGAGTCGAGGGCGAACAGCGACGACAGCCGCAGGATTACACCGCGCGAACGGTGCAGACGGAAGAACGCCGGGTGCGATGCAGCGACCGGCGCTTCCACCGCGGGCGAGAGGCTACGGAAGAGAATCGCCAGCAGCGCACCGAGCGCGGCGTAGGTGATGATCGCGCTGCGATAGCTGCTCGTCTCGCTGAAGCCCCCGCGCAGCAGGATCTCGCTGAACAATCCCGCGGCGAGCGATCCGGCCGCGGTTGCGAAGGAGCCGACGAGGTTGTACCAGGCATACAGCGAGGTTCGATCGCTGTCCGGCGCCACCTCCGCCAGGGCCACCTGCTCGATCGCGAGAAACGGCCCCACTTCGTTGCCGCTCGGACTGATCACGCCAATCGTCGCCGCCAGAACGAGCAGTACGAACACGTTCGTCGCCGCGAAGACGACAGCCGCGGCGGCCATGAGGATCGCGCCGGCTATCAGCGTCCAGCGCCGGCCCATGACATCGGAGCGCGTGGTCAGGAAGAGCGAAAGGACGACGTCGCCGGCCAGGGTCAGCGTCAGGAGCAGGCCGATACGTCGGTCATCGAGCCCCAGTGCCGAGAGATAGAGGACGAGAACGATCGACAGAAAGCCGTAGGCGAAGAGGCGTACCACGCGCGTGGCGAAGAGAAGCGCTACGTCGCGATCGCGGGCCACGATGACAATTGTGGCATCGGAATGCCGGAGGTTTGACCACCTACACCCGCACGTATTCGTAATCGACCGGGAGGTTGTTGATGCCGCGATCCGGGGGCGCGATCCATCCGGCGATCTTGCCCGGCTCCATGACCGGCTGCATCACGGACGCGACGAAGGCCTGATCCTCCGGTGTCGGAATCCATTGACGGATTCCGGCGGCAAACATCTCCGGCGCGATCGGCTGACCCGACGGATCGGTGGGGATGCCCGCCCACGCGCCGACGGTGCGGCGGAAACGGGAGCTGGGCAGGCGCAGCTCGAAGTTGATGCCGCCCTTCTCGATGATCTTATTCCAGCGCTTCACGCCGTTCTCGCAGTCGCGGATGTAGGCCTGGCGCAGCACCTCGTTCATGGCGTTGCGCATGGAGACGGACTCGGTCTTCACGCCGCCCTTGCCATCGGGCATGTCGAGCGAGAAGTCGCCGTTCGCGACGTGATCCTCGTACAGCGACTCGTCGGGACGCCCCTTCAGGCCCGCCGCGAAATAGCTCGCCGCGTTCGAAGAGACTTCCGATCCGAACAGATCGAGCGCGGAGCTGAACCAGAAGTTCATGTAGCGCTGGATCGTCGGGAGGTCGATCGCCCCGCCGGCGCGGACCTTCACCGGATCGTCGGTCTTCAGCTCGTTCATCACCTCCACGGTGCGGCGCACGACGCGGCCGATGCCCGTGTCACCGACGAACATGTGATGGGCTTCTTCGGTGAGCATGAACTGGCACGTACGCGCCAGCGGATCGAAGCCGCTCTCGGCGAGCGCCTTCAGCTGGAACTTGCCGTCCCGATCAGTGAAGTACGCAAACATATAGAACGACAGCCAGTCGTTGATCGGCTCGTTGAACGTCGAGAGGATGCGCGGCTTGTCGACGTCGCCGGAGTGGCGCTCGAGAAGTCCTTCCGCCTCTTCGCGGCCGTCGCGTCCGAAGTAGGCGTGGAGCAGATAGACCATCGCCCACAGATGCCGTCCTTCTTCGACGTTGATCTGGAAGAGATTGCGCAGGTCATAGAGCGACGGCGCCGAGTTGCCGAGGGCGCGCTGCTGCTCGACGGAGGCAGGCTCGGTGTCGCCCTGCGTCACGATGAGGCGGCGAAGCGTCGACCGATGCTCGCCCGGGACGACCTGCCACGCCGGCTGTCCGATGTTGTCGCCGAAACCGATCGTGCGGTCCTGCTTCTGATCGGCGAGGAAGATGCCCCAGCGGTACTCCGGCATCTTCACCATCCCGAACGTGGCCCAACCCGCCTGATCGACCGAGGTGGCGGTGCGCAGGTAGACGTCATTGTTCTGGAAAACGGCCGGGCCGAGCTCCTTCCACCAGTCGAGAAAGCGCGGCTGCCAGTGCTCGAGCGCACGCTGGAGGGTCTTGTTCGTGGAGAGGTCCACGTTGTTCGGGATCTTCTCGTCGTAGTTGATGTTTGCCATGGTTGGTTTTCCCTTCCACGTCATCCTGAGCCGCGAAGACGGCGAAGGATCTCAAGATGCAGGACTTTCGCATCCTGAGACCCTTCGGCGACTCCGCGCCTCAGGGTGACGTGACTTTCAGACTCTCTCCCAGCCGAATTTCGGTTTTGTCCCGCTTCCAAACAACTTCAATGCACCCTGCTCGCCGACCGCGTTCGGGCGGATGAAGATCCAGTTCTGCCACGCCGAGAGCCGCCCGAAGATCTTCGTGGCGATGGTCTCGTCTCCGCCGAAGCGGAGGCTCGCTTCCATTCCTGTGAGCGCGTCCGGCGAGAGGCTGGCGCGCTCTTCGATCGCCAGGCGCAGCTCGTCGTCCCAGTCCAGCTCGTCGGGCGCGAACGTGATGAGACCGGCGTCGAGCGCCTCGTTCGCGTCCAGCTTCTTCTCGACCGACTGCCGCAGATCGTCGGCGCCGCGGCCGAAGCGCGTCTCCAGACGCGTGCGTCCGTTCACCATCTTGTAAGGTCCGAAGTTCATCGCGCTCAGGGCGATCGCCGGACCTTCTTCCGCGACGAGCATGTACGAGCGATCGGCCGCCAGCGCGAGCTCGAACAGCGTTCCCGCAAAACACGACCCGGCGGCGATGACCGCGTAGATGCTGCGCGAAGAGACGTCGAGCCGCGCGAACGTCCGTCGGATGAAGCCGATCGTCTCGCGGACGAACCAGTGCCCGGCGTGCTTCTCGAGGGCGCGGTCCATCCGGAGCATCGCCTCGATGTCGCCGCGCGTCTTCACGATCCAGATGCCTGCTTCGCGGACGTTGGTGCGCAGATGGAGGATCGCGTCGTCGAGCTCTCGCGCCATCGCCAGCGGCCACCACTGCGCGCCGCGCTCGACCATCGCATCGATGGCGATCGCCTCGTCTCCGGCCGGAGCCGTGACGGTGATCGTGATCGTGCGCGCTTCCGCGTCGACGTCGAGGTCGACGTGCTCGTAATGGATGCCCTTCTCGTCGATCGTCCGTTTCAAAGGAGTGAGGGCGATGCCCTTCGCATCCCTCGGCCGGTCGGTCTTCGCGGCCAGGGCCTGCGCGCGCTCCTGCACTTTTTGCGGGAAGCTGCGCGGCGGCACGACTTCGTCGACCAGTCCCCACTCCTTCGCCTTCTTGCCGCCGAGGCCTTCCGCGGTCGTGCAGAACACGTCCGCGAGATCGCGCCGCACGCGCCGTTTGTCGACGAGGCGGGTGAGTCCCCCCGTCCCCGGCAGCACCGCCAGCAGCGGCACCTCGGGGAAGCTCACCGTGCTCGATCGATCGTCGACGAGGACGATCTCATCGCATGCCAGAGCGAGCTCGTAACCGCCGCCGGCCGCCGTGCCGTTCACCGCGGCGAGGAACTTCAGGCCGGAATGCTCGCTGGAATCTTCGAGGCCGTTCCGCGTCTCGTTGGTGAACTTGCAGAAGTTGACCTTCGTCGCGTGCGTCGCCTTGCCGAGCATGTAAATGTTCGCGCCGGCGCAGAACATCCGTTCCTTGCCGCTGGCGATGACCACCGCGCCCACTTCCGGGTGTTCGAACCGGATGCGGTCGAGGGCGTCGCGCAGCTCGATGTCGACGCCGAGGTCATAGGAGTTGAGCTTGAGTTTGTATCCCTCGTCGATGCCGGCGTCTTCGTTCACGTCGAGCGCCAGCGTGGCCACGGGGCCGTCGAAGGTGAGTCGCCAGTGCTTGTAGCTGCCCGGCTCACGGTCGAATGTGATCATGCGTTCTCCAAGAAAATGGCGGGCATTATAATTCCGATCTTTCGCGGGCGAGGTCGCCCGCGCTCCACTCCAGCAGCCTGGCTGCCGCGGCGTTCTCGCTCATCCCGCTGGTGTTGATCGCGGCATCCGCGCGCGCGTAAAGCGGCGTACGCTCCCTGAGGATCCGGCGCAGATCGTCCATCGCTCTCGCTGAGCCCGCCATGGGGCGGAGATCGCCCTGCGCGATCACGCGCTGCATGTGTTCTTCCGGCGTCGCGCGGATCCAGACCGTGAAGCAGTGGTGGAGCAGCTGCTCGTACGTCTCCGGGTCCGAGACGATCCCGCCGCCCGTCGCAACGACGAACTCGGGTTGCGAATCGAGAAGGGCGTGAAGTGCCTGCGACTCATAACGGCGGTACGCGGCCTGGCCGTACATTTCAATGAGAGCAGCGAGCGAGGTTCCTGCCATCCGCTCGATCTCCTGGTCGAGCTCGAAGAAAGGGACCTTCATCGCCTTCGCCAGCCGGGCGCCGAGGGTCGATTTGCCGGCGCCGCGCATCCCGATGAGTGCGATGCGGCGGGAGCGGCCCGGCACAGGCTCGGCGTCCCGCACCAGCTGATCGAGCGGAATGCCGAGCGCCCCGGCGATGTGGCGGAGCACCAGCAGCGAGACATTGCCCTTTCCGCTCTCGAGCTGGGTGATGTAGCGCTCCGAGATCCCCGCCGTCTCGGCCACGGCGCGGCGTGTCAGGCCGCGACGGGAGCGCTCGCGCCGGATGTGCTGGCCGAACGCCCGCAGGAACTCCGTGTCATCCATGAACCGGAATTATAATTCCGGTCAATGGGGTCAGGTCTGGAAAAGTTTACGGTCAAGATGTGACCCCAACCCCTAAACTTTTTTCGGCGACGCCATGACGTTTCACTCGCCGGGCGTGGCGTACGGCATCGGGCCCCAGTATGAGTAGAAGGCGTCGTCGAGCTTCTTCCAGCCCGCCGCGATTTCCGGCTCGTTCTCTTCTACCCATCGCACGAAGTGCGGGCGCGTGCCGTCGGCGTCCGTCACGCCATATTCATCGCCGAGATCCCAGGACGCGATGACGCGGCCATTCTTCGCCCCGACCTTCGGATCCGCAGCCAGCGCTGCTACTCCTCGGCCCACGAACAACGGCGTCTCGGACGCGATGAACGATTTCATCTTCTTCGCCGCGTCACGCCAGTTGATTTCCGTGACGCCGAAGTGGTCGAGCATCCACTCGGATCGGAGAAATCCGGGAGTCACTGCGATGGCGTTGATGCCGCGATCCATCAGCTCCTGCGAAAGCGCGAACGCCATCCGGATCACCGTCGTCTTCACGAGGTCGTAGAAAAAGTGCCCCCGATAGAAGTACGCATCACCGTCCGTGATCTCCACGACGAGTCCGCCTTTTCTCATGCGAGGGATGCCGTAGTAGCTGGTGATGATGTGAGTCTTGATCGCGCGATCGATGAGGGTCAGCCCGTCGTCGAGTTTCGTCTCCCATAACTTCTTGCCCCACTCGACGAGGTCGTCGCCGCCCCAGATGTCGTTCACCAGGATGTCGAACTCCCCGACCTGCTCGAACAACCGCTGCACCTGCTCAGGAATGGTGTGATCGGTCTGGATGGCGATCCCTCGTCCCCCGCGCGCGGTGACGATCTCCGCAGTCTCGTTGATCGTCTCGGGACGGTTCTTCATCCCCGGCTTTCCGGGAACGCTCCGACCCGTGCAGTACACCGTCGCTCCTGCTTCGCCGAGGGCGGTAGCGATGCCGCGGCCCGCGCCGCGAGTGGCGCCGGCCACGACCGCTGTTTTCCCTTCGAGTGGTTTCATGACCTCATCTCACTGGCAGTTGGTTCGGCTCGGCCCTCCGAGCGGATTGAAGTCGAACAGATTCCGCGGCTCGAGATCTACACCCTGCCAGTGCACGTTCGTGATCCCCGTCATCAGACTCGATGGATCGCCCGGGGCGTGATCCTCGTCGTGCGGATCGTGGTGGGCGGAGGAGCGGTACCAGAGCACGACGTCGCTGTTCTCGATCGATTCGTTGTCGGCCACTCCCATTCCTTCGAAGTCCTGGCCGAGGAGGTATTGATCGGGCTGGAGGTAGCGGACGTGGGCGGTGTCGTAAAGCGCATCGCGCTCCGACTGCTTGAATCGCGTCACCGCAAAGTCCGACTGCGTGAACTTCTCCTCGCGGGGAACCGATCCGAAATGGCGCGAGATGCCGGACGCGGCGGGACGAAGGGCGTAGCCGATCCTGTTCCCATGTGCATTCAGCGTCGCGTCCTCCACGCCGATCGTGAAGAACTTCTCCGGATCCCACTTCACCACGCCTTCACGCCCTCCGTTGAATGGTGCTTCGTCGTCGCGCGTGACTCGTGGGTTGGAAGTTTCGGTATGCGTGAGTTCCACGGCGGTGTCATTGCCCGATCCGTTCAGATCGACATCCACCCTCCACAACACATCATGCATATGCGCCTCGGTCGTGCTGCGCGGAGGAAAAAAAGGGTTGTTGTAGCCGGTAGCGCCGAGACGGAAGCCGATGCTGCCGTCGTCGCGCAGGCGGTACTCGATGATGAAGTCGTAGTTGGCCGCGTCCTGCACGCCCCACAGCACCAGCTCCTGACCGCGACGGCTGATGCTTCTGCGCTCCTTGCACAGCCAGGCGATGCCACGGTCATTTGTTTCTACGACGAGCTGGGGGATCCGTTGCCCCGAAAGTGTCAGCACCGTCCCGTTCGGCCCCGCATCGGCCGGTGTCACTTCGAGGATCGATTGCGCGCTCGTCGTCTCGTGATCGTAAAGGCGAAGACCGAGGCCGTGGTAGGGGACGAAGATCTCGGCGACGCCGGCTTCGCGGAGGATGCGCAACCAGTCGCTGGTGGGAGTGCGCCGCAGGTCGGTCGGGCCGAGAACGAGGCCGCGGCGCCCCTGGTTCGAGATGCAGGTACGCCAGGCAGTTTCAGCGTTCGTGATCTCGATGCAGGCATGCGGTTGCGAGGTCGTGCAGATGTCGGTGGTGCATGCCCGCACACTCTGCTCCTGCGCCGGAGGCATGCGTGGGACGGCCCGTCTTCGAGTTGTCTCCTGGGCTGATGCGATCGTGGCAATGAGTAGCACGAGGGCGGTGCTTCCTAGTGTCTTCATTGGCGGATGAAGATTACGCCCAATGCATGGAGTTCTGCAGCCTCTCGAGAAAAGCTGTGGTTGGCGTCGTCCCCTTTCACTCCGGCGTGACGATGTACTGCTCCAGCTTTCCGTCCGGCATCCAGAACGTGCTGATCCGGAAGGTCTTCTTGGGCGTCACGACCCGATAGCGGCGCGCGACCATCCCGCCGCGCAGCGACTGCGCGGTCTGCGTGAACTCCTTCGGCGTGCCGAAGGGCCGGAGCGTCGACGCGAAGTCTTTGACGGCTTCCTCGCTGAAATAGGCGTTTGCGTTCGGAGTGAAGAGCGTTCGGTCGATCTTTCCACGCTGCAGCCCGGCGAAGATCGCTTTCGCGCGATCGAGCGCCTGCTGCCGGCCGGGATCAGTAGAGGTGAAGATCGCAGGGGCGATCTTCGACGCGATCTGGCTCGACGCATCGGTCGCATCGAGATTCGTGAAGACCACGATCGCCGCGCGCTCATCTGGATAGACCTCATTGCGCGCCGTGAATCCGGAGACTTCGCCGCCGTGAGAGATCACGCGACGTCCATCGACCGTGGCCACGCCTACACCGAGGCCGTAGTTGGTGCCGGCGCCGGAAGTGAGGAGCATCTCGCGCTGCATCTCCGCCCACGATTCCGGCCTGAGGAGCTTCCGCTCGATCATGGCGATGTCCCACTTCGCCAGATCGGCCGCGGTCATGGCGAGGCCACCGGCCGCGTACATCCAGCCGCGCCCTTCCTTCGGAGCGACGCGCACCGGTGCCAGCGAGTAACGGTGGTAACGCATCGGGTCTTGGGGTCCGAGCGCGGCCTGGTCGGTGTTGTAGACGGTGGTCATCCCGAGGGGCGTGAAGATCCGCTTCTGCAGAAATTCGAAGAAGGGCATGCCGGAGACGCGGTTCACGATCGCGCCGGCGATCACGTAGTTCGTGTTGCTGTACTGCCACTTCGAGCCCGGCTCGAAATCGAGCGGCTTCTTCGCCCAGTCGTCGAGGATCTTTTCGACCGTCACGTCTTCGAGCATGCCGGGCATGACGTAGTCCTGCGGCCAGAAATCCTGGTAGCCGGACGTCATCGAAAGAAGATGGCGAACGGAGACGTCGCCGGCGCGGGTGAGATCCGGCATCCAGCGGATCACCTTGTCGTCGAGCGAGAGCCGTCCCTCCTCAGCGAGGAGCAGCAGCGCCGCCGCGGTGAACTGCTTGCTGATCGAACCGATGCTGTATCGCATCTGCGGCGTGGCCGCGGTCTTCGACGCCACGTCTGCGAGACCGTACGCGTGAGCGTAGGCGAGCTTTCCGTCCTGAACGATGGCGACGGAAGCGCTGGGCGCCCCGCTCTTCTCCAGCACGTCGACGACAGCTTTGTCGACCTCGGCGAACGGCTCGGCAGCGGTGAGAGGGAAGGCGAGGAGGGAGGCGAGGAGAAGCGATCCGATCCGCATGCGGCGGATCGTATCAAGTTGGGAGTGCGGCAGCTTGCTGCCGCGTGGACTTTGAAGGCAGAAGGCAGAAGGCAGAAGGATGAAGGATGAAGGATGAAGGATGAAGGATGAAGGATGAAGGGTGAAGGATGAAGGATGAAGGGTGAAGGATGAAGGATGAAGGATGAAGGATGAAGGATGAACGACGCGGAGACGCCGAAGGATGACGTGATCGCGATCGTCGCGAGCGCCGTCGATCTGCAGCGTAGCTCGGGATGACACGATTTTGCCTTCACCCTTCATCCTTCATCCTTCACCCTTCATCCTTCATCCTTCCTTCATCGTTCATCGATCGTTGATTGCAGTACAATCGCGGCCTGTTCTTTTACAACCTCGTCTGATTTGGTGCAGCAACGCCCAGGCGGCGTTGCTCGAGGGAAGCCGGTTGAATTCCGGCGCGGCCCCCGCCACTGTAACCGGAGACGACTCGATGCTGGTCGCGTAGACCCCCACTGTTCCGTGCACGCGGGACGGGAAGGGCGCATCGGGAAGGACGACCCGGAAGCCAGGAGACCGACCGCTTCAGACGCCACTTTTTTATCGATCTCTTCGGAGGGAAGGAGTTCGTCTTGAAGCAGTTCCTCTTTGTCATTGTTTTTCTATCCGCCGTTTCCGTTCCGCTGACCGCGCAAAACACCGTCAGTGCCGAAATCGTCGTGACCGCATCGTCCGTCCCGGAGACGATTGAAGAAACGCCGGCATCGGTTTCCGTCATCACGAAAGAAGACATGGACCGCCGCGCCGCGCGCGACGTGGTCGACGTGTTGCGCGAAGTGCCCGGCCTGGCAGTTGCGCGGACCGGCACGCCCGGGAAGGCCACCAGCATCTTCCTCCGCGGCGGCAGCTCCAAGCAGGCCCTCGTTCTGTGGAACGGCGTGGAGATGAACAATCCCTACTTCTCGGGTTACGACTTTGGACAGATGTCATCGGCCGGTGTCGAACGAGTCGAGGTCGTTCGCGGACCCTTCTCGGCCCTCTACGGATCGGAGGCTGTCAGCGGGGTGGTGAACGTGTTGACGACGCCGCGAGGGAGCGGCGGGCGGGTCGAAGTCGAAGGAGGCGAGCGAGGTCTCATGAACGCTTCCGCGTCGGGAGCGCTCGCATCCGATCGGTGGAATGCTCACGCCGCCGTTGAGCGTCGCGCCGACGACGGCTTCGCCCCGAACGACGACTTCAACGCCGGCTCGATCCTCGGCGGTCTGTTCGCAAGTCCGACGCAGAACTTCTCGATCGGGCTTCTGGCCCGGTACACGGCCTACGATCTCGGCATTCCGCTTACGCCCAGCGCGGACTCGACGCGCTTCGTTCCCAGTCCCGAGCGGCGGCAGGACGGATCCGAATCGCAGATCGTCGCGCCGATCCGCTTCGAGACTTCGTCGAACGGACTCGAGCTCCGTCTCGCCGAAAGCCGCCGCGTCGAGCATTTCGCCGACAGCGCCGGGCCGTTCGGGCCTGAGCGCAGCGACACGACATCGAGAACGCGCTCCGCGCGCGGCACGGCCCGCTTCGGGACTCTCACCATCGGTGGCGAGTACGAAGAGAGCGTGGTCGATCACGCCAGCAACTTCTCGACGCTCGACGAGCGTTCGCGCACGAACCGTTCGGCTTTCATTGAGGATCGCTTTTCGTTCTCGAATGGCATCGCAGTGACCGCCGGTGCGCGCTACGATGACTTCGAAGCGTTCGGCAGCGAAGTCTCGCCGCGGTTGGCAGTCTCATGGCTGAGAAACGGCGGGAAGTTACGGGCTGCGTATGGTGCAGGCTTCCGCGCGCCAGCGATCGGAGAACTGTTCTCGCCGTTCTTCGGAAACGATTCGCTGGCCGCGGAGCGGAGCACCACGTTCGAGATCGGCTACGACCGCTTCGCGGCGAACGGATCGGCCTCGATCACGCTGTTCCGCAGCAGCTACGATGAGCTGATCGTCTTCGGAGACGACTTCCGTTTCCAGAACATCGCGGCCGCCGACGCGACCGGGGTGGAGCTGAACGCATCGCGGCGTCTCGCGAACTGGAACGCCACGGTGTCCTACACGTGGCTGGACTCGGAAGATGCGGCCACAGGGGAGTCGCTGCTGCGGCGTCCGGAACACTCCGGCTCGGCGGCCATCGGTTACGAGTTCTCGCGACTCTCGACGCACCTGGTGGTCGTCCACGCGGGCGCGCGCGCCGATGTGACGGACCTCATCCCCTTTGGTCGTGTCATGAATGACGCCTACACGACGGCCGACCTCGTGCTCGCGTGGCGCCTCGGCGCGTACCAGCCGTTCGTGAAAGTGGAGAACCTCACCGACGAGCGCTACCAGGAAGTCTTCGGATACGAGTCAGCCTCGCGCCGGGTGCGGGTGGGGGTCCGTTACGTTCTGAGGTGAGGGGTTCTTGGTCCTAACTCTTGCCGTTCTTCTCCCGCATGGGGCGGAGCATCGCCACTTCGACGATCTTCTCCAGGAGGTCGCCGTAGGACATCTCCGGCTTTGCTTTTCGCGCGGCCATTGCGAATTCCGCCGAGCGATCGAGCCACGGGTTCGGGTTGACCTCGATGACGTACGGCTCACCTTCCGCGGTGAGGCGGAGATCGAAACGGGCGTAGTCGCGGATCTGGAGTGACTTCCACGTGTATAGGACGATGTCCCTGATCTTCGACATGAGCGGCTCGTTCGCGAGCAGATCTTCCGGAACGAACTCCTTGGCCGCCTTCAGCTCAGGGTTTTTCCAGTCGTCCCATTTCACTTCGCTGCCGGCGATGCGCGGCATCCCGTCCGGAAGTTTCGAGAGATCCCATTCGATGGGTGGAAGCATCGTGGGGGGATTGCCCAGAAGTCCGATGTAGATCTCACGCCCGTCGATGTACTGCTCGACGAGCGCCGGACACTGGAACTCCTGGTGGATCGAGAAGACGCGTTCCATCATGTCCTGGAAGTTGTCGACGACCGACTTCGCGTTGATCCCGATCGACGCATCGGTGGCGATCGGCTTGACGATCACGGGGAACGAGTTCAGCTTCGGATTTCCTTCTACGTGTCCCGGCGCGATGATGGCGAAGTCCGGAGACCGGATCTGGTGAAAGTCGAAGAGCTTTTTTGCCAGCGACTTGTCGGTGGCCAGCGTCAGCGCGAGCGATCCCGAGCCGGTGAACCGTTTGTCGAGCAACTCCAGCACCGACGCAATCCGCCGCTCCTCGGAACCATCGCCGCCGAGGGACTCGCAGATGTTGAAGATGAGGTCGGAGTTGTCGTCCTCGATCTGCCGGACCAGTTTCTTGACCGGAGGGTTGGCGGCCAGCTTTTTGATCGTGTAGCCGCGCTTGGTCAGGCTTTCTTCGATCTGGTTGCAGACGAGGGCTGGGAACTTCTCGCCTCTTGCCAGAGCCTGTTCCCGGACGCGATCCTCCTCCGCGTCGTAGAGGATGGTGATCGTTGGTTTCGTGTCCAGCTTCGTCGGCACTGAGTCCTTAGTGTAACGCCCGCAACGCTGCTTCGACCTGCCGCTCCCGCTTCTCGGTCTTCTTCACGCGGCCCACGACATCTTCGATGAGCGCCCAGGTGACGTTCGACGGTTGATAACGATCGGGCGACGATTCGGACACGTGACGTCCGAGAGCGCCGAGCGCCGTGTGGTACGGCAGTGCATGGGCCGCGCCCTCCCGCGCGATCTCGTCGATGTAGCGGGCGACGAGAAGCCCGACCGCGGCCGATTCGACGTACCCTTCGACTCCCGTCACCTGTCCCGCAAAGAAAATGCGATCGTCCTTCTTCGCCTGGAACGTCGCGCGCAGATGGCGTGGTCCGTTGATGAACGTATTGCGATGCATCGATCCGAATCTCGCGAAGGTGCAGTTTTCGAGGCCCGGGATCAGCTGAATGACTCGCTTCTGCTCGCCGACTTTCATCTTCGTCTGGAAACCGACGAGGTTGAAGTACTCGTCCGACAGGTCTTCCTTCCGAAGCTGAATCACAGCCCAGGGGCGCTCCCCGGTCACGGGGTGTTCGAGACCGACGGGCTTCATCGGACCGAATCGCAACGTATCCACGCCGCGGCTGGCGATCTCTTCGACGGGAAGGCATCCTTCGAAATGCACGGCCTTCTCGAAGTCGTGAAGCGGATAGAGCTCGGCACCGAGCAGCGCGCCGACGAAGGCCTCGTACTGCTCGCGCGACATCGCCGCGTTGAGGTAGTCGGTGCCCGAGCCCTTGCCATACCGCGACTTCCAGTACAGCTTCGACATGTCGAGCGAGTCCGCGGCCACGATCGGTGCGATGGCGTCGTAGAAGTAGAGTCCGTCGTGGCCGAGGAACGCGTTGATCGCGTCGAAGAGCGGCTGCGAGGTGAGCGGGCCGGTGGCGACGACCAGGAAGTCGGCGTCGCCGCGGTCGAGAGCCGTCGCTTCTTCGCGGCGCACCACGATGTTCGGCTCACTCTCGATCGTTCTGGTGACGAGCGCGGAGAATCGCTCGCGATCGACGGCGAAGGCGTCTCCCGCCGGAACGCGCGCTTCCGTCCCGCGGGCGACCACCATGGAGCCGAGGAGCGCCATCTCGTGCTTGAGCAGCCCGACGGCGTTCGTGATCGCAGACGATCGGAACGAGTTCGAGCAGACGAGCTCGGCTAGGTTCGACGTCTGATGGGCGGGTGTCGTCTTCACCGGGCGCATCTCGATCAGTTCGACCGAATGGCCGCGGCGGGCGAGTTGCACGGCGGCCTCGCATCCAGCGAGTCCGGCACCGAGGATCCTGATCTTCACGGGCTAGTTGGACGGCTCGTTGACCGAGTACTGCGTGGCAGCGTCGGTGCGGATCTCGCCGAACTTCTGCTCGAAGAGCGAGATGTTCTGAGCGAGAGCTTCGAGGAGCTGTTTCGCGTGAAGAGGGGTCATGATCACGCGGCTGTAGACCTTCACGTCGGTGCGCCCGGGAACGATCCGGCCGAGGTCGATCACGAACTCGCTGGGGGAATGAATGATGTTGGCGAAATTCACGTACTCACCCTGCGCCGTCGAATCGTCGAGGGTGATGCGGATGGTTGGCGGCTGCTGCGGCGGTTGTTCGCTCATGGGGAGTAAGTTGGTCGGGCAGGGGGGATTTGAACCCCCGACCACCTGAACCCCATTCAGGTACGCTACCAGGCTGCGCTACTGCCC
>CALMZP010000158.1 GCA_937870635.1 uncultured Acidobacteriota bacterium
GGTGTCGCGGAAGAAGATCAGGATCTTCTCCCAGTATCTGCAGATGGGGTTCGCCTTCATCCTGGCGCTGCTTGTCTACTTCGGGCAGGTGAAGGTGTGGCACATCTTCCTGCTCTCTTTTCTGACCGGGAGCGCGCAGTCGTTCAGCGGTCCGGCCTACATCTCCCTGCTTCCGCTTCTCGTCGGGCGGTCGGATGTGCCGAACGCGGTGGCGATGAACTCGATGCAGTTCAATCTCGCCCGGGTCATCGGGCCGATCCTCGCCGCGATTGCACTGTCGAGGTGGGGAGCAGCGGCATGCTTCGCGTTGAACGGGTTTTCCTTTATCGCCGTCATCATCTCGCTTCTGCTGATCCGCACCCCGGCCGTTCCCGCCGCGGATTCGCGGCCGGGCATGCTCGACGAAATGAAGGCGGGTTTCGAGTTCGTGACGAAGCGGCGGACGCTCATGCTCCTCACGTTTCTCGCCTTCGCCGGCACGTTCCTGGGGATGCCCATCGTCACGTTCATGCCGGTGGTGGCGAAGTCGGTCTTCGCGCTCGATGCGACCGGGTACGCATCGATGCTCACGATTTACGGCGTCGGGTCAGTCGTCGGCGCTCTCTTCGTGGCCGCCACGGCCTATCAGGTGAGGAAGGGACGGCTGGCGCTCCTTCTCCAGTTCGCGTTCGCCATCCTGCTTCTCGTATTCGGATTGTCGCGATCACTCTCGTTCAGCATGGTCCTGGCCTTCTTCGCCGGCGTCTGCATCGTGGCGATGATCTCGCTCTACAGCTCGCTCGTGCAGCTGACCACGACCGACGCGATGCGCGGCCGCGTGATGTCGATCTTCATGCTGGCTTTCCGGGGCGGCATGCCGCTTGGCAACCTCCTGGCGGGCTGGATCGCCCAGCGCTGGTCAATCTCGCTGGCGCTGGCAATGAACGGCGCGATCCTCGCAGTCGTCGCCCTCGTGTTCATCGCGCGGAAGACGGACCTGGACAAGCCGGCGCCGGTCCGGGCGTGAGGTGGAGCCGCGGGCGATCTCGCCCGCCCGTCCCCGCGGGCGAGGTCGCCCGCGCTCCCCTGATTCACGCGGGCGGGACCGCCCGCGGCTCCTTGCGGGAGGATATACAATCCCGGCCCGCGGTGTGCACCCCCGCTTTTTGACAACCGTAATGGCAAAAACGAAACAGGAATCCACAGCCACCATCGATCAGATCGCCTGCGCCCCGGAGTGGACCGACCTTCTCCGGCAGATGATCTTCATCCGCCGCTTCGAAGAGGCCACCGAGCGTGAATTCCGCCGCGGAAAAGTCGGCGGATACCTTCACGTGTACATCGGCCAGGAGGCCGTCGCCAGCGGCATCATCTCCGCCCTGCGCAAGGATGACCTCGTCTACTGCGGCTATCGCGATCATGCCCAGGCCCTGGCGCTCGGCTCCGATCCGAATCGCGTCATGGCCGAGCTCTTCGGAAAGGGCACCGGCATCTCCAGGGGCAAAGGCGGCTCCATGCACCTTTTCGATGTCGAGCACGGCCTTTATGGCGGATACGGAATCGTCGGTGGTCACCTCACCCTGGCGGCCGGCTCGGCATACGCGCTCCGCTACCAGAAGACCGAACGCATCGCCGTCTGCTACTTCGGTGACGGCGCGATGAACATCGGCTCGTTCCACGAGGCCATGAACATGGCCGGCCTCTGGGGCAAAGAGGGGATGTGCCCGGTTCTCTTCATCATCGAGAACAACGGCTACGCGATGGGCACGTCGATCGAGCGCCATTCCGCTCTGACCGACCTCTCCGCGCGCGTCCGCGCCTACAACATCCAGACCGAGAAGGTCGACGGCCAGGACATCTTCGCCATCCGCGGCGTGGCCGACCGCGTGGTCCGTCAGATGCGCGAGACCGGCAAGCCGTACTGCATCGAGGCGGTCACGTACCGCTTCTCCGGCCACGGCGCGGCGGACATCCTCCAGCCGTACCGTTCGAAGGACGAAGTCGAGAAGCACAAGCATCGCGACCCCATCACCATCATGCGCAAACGCCTCGGCGAGGTCTGTGGCCTCACCGATGACGATGTGCAGAAGATGGAGGACTGGGCCGCCGAGGAAGTGGCGAAGGCGGTGAAGTTCGCCGAGGAGAGTCCGGCCCCCGCGCCGGAAGAACTGTTTGCCGATGTCGTGGCCGAGCACGGACCGCGGCCGGTCGCCGAGAGTGAAACCGAATGACGCCGGTTGAGGGTCAGAGCTTCGGTTCTCGGTTTCTCTACAATCGGGAGAACCCGGGAACGATGCCTCTTCTCCCGTTTGTAGAGAAACCGAGAACCGAAGCTCTGACCCTCAACGGGGGGATGAATGAGTGAGAAGAGTTATCGCGACGCCATCCGCGAAGCGATGATGGAAGAGATGGACCGCGATCCCAACGTCCTCATCATGGGTGAGGACATCGGGGTCTACGAAGGAACGTTCCGCATCACGGCGGGCATGCTCAAGAAGTACGGCCCGCGGCGCGTGATCGATACTCCGATCGCCGAAGCAGGGATGGTGGGTACTGCGGTCGGCATGGCCATGCTTGGCCTGCGGCCGATCGTCGAGATGATGACCGTCAACTTCGCGATCGTGGCCGCCGACCAGATCCTGAATCACGCCGCCAAGGTGCGCTACTTCTCCGGCGGGCAGGTCGACGTGCCGATGGTGATCCGCGGGCCGCAGGGCGCCGGCGTCCAGCTGTCCGCGCAGCATTCGCAGTCGTTCGAATCGTTCTACGCCCATTTTCCCGGCATTCACGTCGTTGCGCCGGCGACTCCGGCCGATGCGAAGGGGCTGCTCAAGACCGCCATCCGCGGGAAGGACCCGGTCATGTTCCTCGAGAGCGCCGCGCTCTACGGCATGAAGGGCGAAGTTCCCGACGACCCCGACTTCACCGTCCCCTTCGGACAATCGCGCGTCGCGCGCGACGGGAAGGACGTCACGATCGTGTCCTTCAGCCGCATGCTTCAGCTGTCGCTCGTCGTCGCCGAGAAGCTCTCGAAGGAAGAGGGCATCGAGTGCGAAGTGATCGACCTCCGCACGCTGCGGCCGCTAGACATGGACCCGGTCTACGAGTCGGTGGCGAAGACCCACCGCGCCGTCGTGGTGCAGGAACAGTGGAAGCCATTCGGCGCCGGTGCCGAGATCTCGGCGAGCATCACCGAGAACATGTTCGACGAGCTCGATGCGCCCGTTGCGCGCGTGACCGGCGAGGATGTGCCGATGCCCTACGCCCGCAATCTCGAGCTCCTTGCCACGCCGCATGAAGAACACATCGCCCGCGCGGTGAAGAAAGTGATGTACAGGTCCTGACGATGGCCGAGATCATCATGCCCAAGATGGGCGATGCGATGTCCGAGGGGAAGGTCGTCCGCTGGTACAAGAAGGCGGGGGATGCGGTGAAGAAGGGCGAGCCCGTGCTCGAGATCGAGACCGACAAGGTCAACCTCGACCTCGAAGCCGAAGCCGACGGCACCCTCGGCGACCTCGCTGCGAAGGAAGGGGAAGTCGTCCAGGTGGGCGGCCTTCTCGCCGAGATCCTCGCTCCAGGCGAAAAAGGTGGAGCGCGGGCGACCTCGCCCGCGTCTGAAAAAAAGGAAGAACCAAAGAAAGAAGAACGCCGCGCCACCGACAGGAAGGACGGCGTGCGTCACAGCACGGGCGAATACGGCGAGACGTTCGAGATGAAGGGTCCGCGCACCGATCGCACGCAGTCCTCGAAGGACAACGTCGTGGCGATGCCGAAGTCGGGTAGCGACCGGAGGCGGTCGTCGCCGCTCGCGCGCAATCTCGCGCGCGAGCTAGGTGTCGATCTGCAGTCGGTCGAAGGCAGCGGCCCCGGGGGACGAATCGTCGCCGCCGACATCAAAGGATTCAGTGGAGGGCGGGCGACCTCGCCCGCCGGTCGTGGCGTCTCCACCCGCCCCGCGGGCGAGGCCGCCCGCGCTCCACTGGGTCGCGCTCCGGAACTCGAGGCCAGGGAGATTCCCCTTTCGGCGATGCGCCGCACGATCGCAAAGCGGCTTGCTGAATCGACCGGCCCGATCCCGCATTTCTATCTGACCGTCGATTACGACGTGACGAATCTTCTGTCGATGCGCCAGCAGCTGATGGACATCGAGGGCGCGAAGATCAGCGTCAATGACTTCATCGTGCGTGCCGCGGCGCTGGCGCTGCGCCACCATCCGAACGTCAACGCGAGCTGGGGTGCCGAAGCCATTTCGCAGCATGGCGACGTGCACATTGGCATCGCCGTGGCCACGCCGGAGGGGCTGATCACACCGGTGATTCGCAATGCGGACGAGAAGAGCGTCGGCGAGATCGCGCAGGAAGTGCGCGCGCTCGCGGAGAAGGCGAAAAACCGCAAGCTCAAGCCCGACGAATATCAGGGGAGCACGTTCACGATCTCGAACCTCGGGGCCTGGGGCATCGAGGAGTTCACGGCGATCATCAATCCGCCGAACTCCGCGATCCTCGCCGCCGGCGCGGCGGAATCGCGCGCCGTCGTGGTGAACGGCCAGGTGGTGATCCGCGAGCGGATGAAGATCACCATGTCCTGTGATCATCGCGTGATCGACGGAGCGTCCGGCGCGGAGTTTCTGAAAACGTTGCGGGCGTACGTCGAGCAGCCGCTCAGATTGGTGGTCTGAAATGATTTTGGATTTTGGATTTTGGATTTTGGATTGCCCTCACCCAATCCAAAATCCAAAATCCAAAATCTAAAATCCCCGGGATTGTCTCCCGCACCGATCCTGTTACACTAACCGCATCCCCCCATGCCGAGTCCCCCAGAGCTCCTCGGTCTGCTGATCGTCATCCTCGTGATCTGGCTCCTTGTGAAGGTGGCACGTCTGGCGTTTCGGCTGATTTTCTTTTTCATTGCCGCGGCCGTTATCGCCGGCGCGGTGTACTGGTTTTTCATGAGGTGACCACTTGAGCGATCGGAAGTACAAACACAAGGGATATCAGGACGGCGGCGGTTACGGCTCAGGCAGTTCCGGCAGCAGCGGCGGCGATCGCCCCCAGATGCCGCGCCCCGAGCAGCGTCCCCAGCGGATCGAAGGTGCTCCGCGCGGCCGTACGGCGGGCGGGTTCGGTCCCGAAGCTTTCAAATGCAATCAATGCGGTCAGATCCGCCACAGTCTCGGCGATCTGACTCACGAAGAAGCCTGCGGAAAGTGCGGCGCCGATCTTCACACGTGCGGCAACTGCCGCGCCTTCGACGCCACGACGCTGTGGGAGTGCCGCGAGAACATCCCGGCCCGCGTCTCTGGCAAACACGTCCGCAACGAGTGCGCGTTCTTCGCACCGAAAATCGTCCGCGATCTCGCCGCCGACAAGGGCCGGTCGCCGCAGACTCCCGACGACGCGCGCAAGGCCTTCGACGCGCTGTTCAACAAGAAGCCGTAGCCGTTAACGGTTAACCGTCTCACCCCTCACGACTTTGCCGATCGCAATCCTTCTAGCAGTCATCAGCGGCGTTCTCTTCGCGGCCTCGTTTCCCGACATCTCTCAGGGATGGCTGATGTTCATCGCCTTCCTTCCGCTGCTGTACGCGGTGACGCGCGCGCGCAGCGGATGGGCCGCGGCCGCGCTTGGATGGATCTCGCAGACCGTGGCGTGGCTGATCATGGTGCCGTGGGTCATCCGCGTCATGTCGCATTACGGCGGGCTGCCGTACGTCGCCGGCGTTCTGCTCTTTGTCGCCATGGCCCTCATCCTCGGCCTGTACGGAGCGCTGTTCACGTTCCTCGTCCATCGCATCGCGCCGCGGACGCTGCCGACGTGGCTGCTCGTGCCCGTCGCATGGGCGGCGGTCGAATATCTGAGAACGTACTTTCTGACCGGTTTTCCGTGGAACCTGATCGCCACGTCGATCATCGACTACGGACCGCTCATCCAGATCGATCGTTTCGCCGGACCGTATTTCGTGGGCGCCCTGATCATCGTCCCCTCTGCCGTGTTCGCATGGCTGATCACGTCGAAGGCGCGCGGCATCGCCGCGGCGCTGGCGGTCGGCGCGACAATCATCGTCGTATTCGTGTGGTGGGGGACCGGGCTCGTCGCATCGAAGCTGGTCGTTCGCTCCACCGGCACGGCGCCCGAAGTCGCCGCACTCCTCCAGCCGAACATCTCGCAGGAGATGCGGTGGGATGCCGACAATCTCCTGCAGATCTTCCAGCGGATGATGGCCATGACCGACCGCGCCATCGCCGGCGGGGCCAGGGTCATCATCTGGCCGGAGTCGACGGTGCCGCTGTCGTACTCCTCCACCGATTTCTATCGCGAGGCCATCGAGACCACCTCCGCCAAACACAACGTCGACATCATCCTCGGCTCCGTCTCAGAAGATCCCGACAATCCCGCCAGGTTGTGGAACGCGGCTTTCCTGGTCAGCGGTGGCCGGACCATCGGCCACTACGACAAGATCAAGCTCGTGCCGTTCGGCGAATACGTTCCGCTGCGGAAAGTGCTGTTCTTCGCGGAGAAGCTGGTACGTGCCGTCGGAGAGTTCGAGTTCGGCACGAACGACCAGCCGCTGCGCGGCCGCTTTGCCTACGGCCCGGCAATCTGCTACGAGATCGTGTTCCCGCAGATTCCGAAGCGTCAAGTGAACAATGGCGCTGACGTGCTGGTGACGATCACCAACGACGCCTGGTACGACGGGACGTCCGCACCCCGGCAGCATCTCGACCAGGCCCGCCTGCGGGCGATCGAGAATGACCGCTATCTCCTCCGCGCCGGCACGACCGGCATATCCGCGGTGATCGACCCCAGCGGGCGGATCGTCCAGGAGCTTCCGATGGGTCAGGAGGGGATCATCTTCGCCTCATTCCACCCGAAGACGGACGTAACGCCGTATGTGCGGTACGGTGACTGGTTTGCCTGGCTGGCCAGTGCGCTGACCATCGCCGCCGTCGTCTGGCGCCGTTTCTCAGTTACTCTTACGAAGCCATGAAGGACGACACCCTCACACGCATCGACGACATCCGCACCCGACTTCGCTCCGTCCGGAGCTATCTTTGACCTGGCCGGCGCTCGCAGGACGCTCGACGAGATCGAGCGCGAAATGTCGGCTCCCGGTTTCTGGGACGATCAGGAAAAAGCACAGGAAGTAGGCCGGAAGCGCAGCCGCGTGGAGAAGCGTATCCAGGCTGCCGAAACCCTCGACTCGAAGTCTGGCGACCTCGACGTCCTCCTCGAATTCGAGAAGGAAGGGGAGGACGTCGGCAAGGAGATCGAGACGCTCGTCACCGATCTCGAGACTCAGATCCACCAGATCGAGCTGACGATGAAGCTCTCCGGCCCGCACGACGACCGCGACGCCATCGTGTCGATCCACCCCGGTGCCGGCGGAACCGAATCGCAGGACTGGGCAGAGATGCTCATGCGCATGTATCTGCGTTACTGCGAGCGGCGCGGCTGGGCGACGGAGATGGTCGATTACCAGGCCGGCGAAGAAGCGGGCATCAAGAGCTCGACGTTCATGGTGCGCGGCGACTACGCCTACGGCTATCTCAAGTCGGAGCATGGAGTGCACCGTCTCGTTCGCATCTCCCCCTTCGACGCCGCCAAGCGCCGCCACACCTCCTTCGCCTCGGTCTACATCTATCCCGACATCGAGGAAGACATCGAGATCGAGATCAACGACAAGGATCTTCGCGTCGACACCTACCGCTCATCGGGAGCCGGCGGACAGCACGTCAACGTCACCGACTCGGCCATCCGCATCACGCACCTGCCGTCCGGCATCGTGGTGACCTGCCAGAACGAACGGAGCCAGCACAAGAACCGTGACACGGCGATGCGCTTGCTGAAGGCGCGCCTCTACCAGCAGGAGCTGGAGAAGAGGAAGGAAGAGCAGCAGAAGATCGAGGGTGAGAAGAAGGAGATCAGCTTCGGCAGCCAGATTCGCTCGTATACGCTGCAGCCATATCAGCTGATCAAAGACCTTCGCACCGGATACGAGATCGGCGACCCGTCGCGCGTTCTCGACGGAGACCTCGATGAGCTGATCGAGGCCTACCTCGCGCAGGGGGCGCGGAGGAGTGCGGACTAGCTGGACCCGTGGACCCCGGACCGAGGACCGTTCCGGACCTTGGATTTTGAAAAGACAATGTTGAATGTTGAATGTTCAATGTTGAATGTTGAATGAACCCCTCAACATTGAACATTCAACATTCAACATTCAACATTGCCTCTTCAAGGTCCAAGGTCCAAGGTCCAAGGACCGATAGCGGTCCAAGGTCCAGGGTCAGGGTCAGCAAGAAAAAACATGAAAGCCGCCCTCCTGTCCCCCCTCCCGCCCACCCGCTCCGGCGTGGCGCACTACGCGTCGATGCTCGTTCCGGCGCTGCGGGAGCGGGTCGATGTCACCGCTTTCGGGTCGCTCGATGGGTATCGCCGCGATGATTTCGACCTGGCGATCTATCAGCTCGGGAACAATCCTCATCATGGCTTCGTGTACGCGGAGGCGATGGAGAGGGCGGGGGTGGCGGTGCTGCACGACGTCGTGCTGCATCACCTCATCGTGGAGATGACGCTGGCCCGCGGCGACGTGGACGGTTATGTCGATGCGCTCCACTCCAGCCACGGCGAGGCCGGCGCCGCGTGGGCGCGGGGCCGCGCGGCGGGACTGCACAGTGAGATGGGCAACTTTCTTCTTCCCGCATCCGTCGAGGTTGCGCGCCGCTCACGCGCGGTGATCGTCCATAACCGCTGGGCCGCCGATCTCCTGCGATCGCTGGGTGTGGACACGCCGATTCACGTCGTGCCGCATCCGTACGAGCCCGATCCCGTCCGCCACGAACCGCTTCCAGTTCGCACACTCCTTGGCATCAACCCCGACGATCGGGTGATCGGCTTGTTCGGGTTCCTCACGTCGGCGAAACGTGGCGAGGTCGTCGTCGAAGCGTTCCGCCGCGCGCGCGAACGAGATGCGCATCTGCGGCTGCTCGTAGTCGGAGAGCCGGCGCCGAACATCGATCTGACATCGATCCATGGCGAGGGGGTCATCGTGACGGGCTACGTCAGCGACGACGATTTCGGGCGGTACTACGCCGCCGCCGACCGCCTGGTGAACCTCCGTTATCCGAGCGCAGGGGAGTCGTCCGGAACCTTGATCCGGGCGTTTGCTGCGGGCAGGCCCGTGGCGGTCAGCGACTACGCCCAGTTCGCTGAATATCCGAACGACTGTGTGGTCCGGATCGCGTTCGGCGAGCGCGAAGTGGATGACCTCGTGTCGTTCTTTCTGAACGATCTCGACACGCGGAAAATCGCCGCGGCGCAGCGGCTGTGGCTCGAGGCCAACGCTCGCATCGCCCTCACTGTGGATGGCTATGTGAACGCGCTCGGCAGCAAAGCCGCGGGCACCGAAGGTCGAAGGCCGAAGGTCGAAGGTCGATTACCTCTCTTCCCGCGCATCGTTCTCGCCGGTGTGGCATTCGAGGATGGCGCCGCGAAGCTCACCCTTCGAAACGACGGAGATTCGCCGCTGCGCGCCAGGGTCTACGGAGAGCCCGCGTACCGCCTTCTCGTGAAACTCTACGACCAGACGGGCGAGGTCGCCGATCACTGGCTGCAGCTCGCCGGCGATCTTCCGCCGGGAGGGACCGCGGAGATTCGTGTTCCCCTGGAGGACCGCGCGGTCATTCTTCGGATCTATCACGCCCTCGAAGGCATTCCGATCATCGATCCGGCGCCTGCGGCCGAAGTGGGAGTGGCGCGTGTTTGACGACCGGTCGCTCGAGGAGCTGCGGAGGCTGATGAAGGCGCGGCCGGCGCTGGAGATCGTTGCGCCGCAGTATCGCCGGGCGGCGGTTCTCATCCCGCTCATTCACGACGGCAACCGCTGGTCAGTGCTCTTCACTCGACGGGCGGAGAACATGGCTTCGCACAGCGGCCAGATCTCGTTTCCTGGAGGGGCAGCCGAGGAGGGGGAGCCGCTCGATCGGGCGGCCATTCGTGAGGCCGAGGAGGAAGTGGGTATCCGGCCGGGGGATGTGGAGCTGATCGGACGCCTCGACGATCTGGTGACGAACAGCGGCTATCTCGTCGCTCCGTTCGCGGGAGTCATCCAGAAGCCGGTGCAGTACGTCATTCACGAAGCGGAGGTCGTGGAGGCGTTCGAGGTGCCGATCGACGCGCTCCTCGATCCCGCGAAGCCGGAAGTGCGGTACGTCTCGTTCCGGAACCGGCAGTACCCTGCCTACTACTATGTGCACCAGCAGTACGAGATCTGGGGACTGACGGGCCGCATGCTGAAGTCCTTCCTCGATCTGGTCTGGCAGGCTGTGTGAATTGCGATAGGAGAACTATTTATGGCGACAAAGAAGACAACGGGATCCAAAGCGGGCAAGGGCCGGAACGTTTCGCTCGCGGACGAGGACCGCAAGTACATCAGCGAGAGCCTCAAACGTGCCGGGGCCGGCATGGATGAAGGCGGCGTTTTCGAGGCGCTCGAGCGCTTCGGTCTGAGCAGCGAACGCGTTCAGCGTCTGCGCTCGGCCATCGCCGACAGCGACGTGAAGGAATCGATCGACAAAGCCTCGGAATATCTCGCCGAGCAGATCGAGAACGCGCGTGATTACACGCGCGAGAATCCGAAGAAGGTCATCGGCGGAGCGGCCGGGGTGCTCGTCGGTGCCTCGCTCCTGGCGCTGGCAATCCGCCGCGCGGCAGGCGATGAGAAGCGCTCGACCTCGAAGAAGAAGGCCGCCGCAGGAAGAAAAGGCGGCAAAGCCACGGCGAAGAAATCGTCGCGCAAAGCGACCTCCACAAAAGCCTCGAAAAAGCGGTAATCCTAACGTCAACGGTCGCGGGCGAGGTCGCCCGCGCTCCACTGTCATCCGAGCGTAGGGACCTGGGTGTGAAGGGGGCGCGACGATCACTCCTCGTGCCGCCCCTCCCCCAGGTCCCTCGCTCACGCTCGGGGTGACACGTTTTGTGAGACTGTCGCTACTTCTTCAGCAGGCCCGCCACGTACTCGGCGAGCTCTTTGCCGTCGGGGCCGGTGCTCACATACACGCCGTTCACCATGAACGTCGGCGTGGCGCGAACGTGGTTCGAGAACGCTGCGCCGACACCCTTGAGGATCTCGTCGCGCAGCTCCTGTGATGCGAGGGCGGCGTCGTACTTCGCCATGTCCAGACCGTGGTCTTCGGCGAAGCCGCGCGCAAAGTCATCGAGCACGAACGCGTTCAGGTTCTGCTGGTTCTCGTAGACGGCTTTCTTGTAGTCCCAGAACAGCTCGGGCTTCTGGCGATGGATCGCGCGGCCGGCGAGCGCCGCGCCGAACGCCCAGGGGTGGCTCGAGATGAGCGGCAGGTCCATGCGGATGTAGCGGACCGCATCGCCATGTTTCGCGGCAATGCTCTCCGCGACTCCGGCGGTGCGTTTGCACGACGGGCACTGGAAGTCGGAGAACTCGACGATCGTCACCGGCGCAGTGGCGGGGCCTTTCGCCGGCGCAGTGGCGAGCAGCGACTGCAGTGCCTCCGTTCTTCCTTTTGCGGCGTTGCCGCCGGAAGGCTGGAACCGTCCCATGACGAAGAGGCGGCCGTCGGCGTCGACGAGCCCTTCCAGGGGAACCTTGCCCCATTCGGTTGTCTGAAGGAGCTTGACCGGAAAGAGGCCTTCGGGCGAGCGCTTCTTCTCGATGACGACGTCGACATTCATCTGAAGGTTGGTCCAGACGAAGGTCTTGAACTTCTCTTCGGTCGTCGCGCCGGGCACGTTGCTCAGGAACCAGGGAGAGCCGAGGTAGGAACTGCCGGCGGTGGTGGTGAAGAGGACGTACTGGCCGTCGCACGAGTGGCTCTGGCTGGCGGCGTGGATCACCTTCCCGGAGAGGCCCTGGGGGAGGGCGGCGCCGAGCTCGGTCGTCGAGAGCTGGAGGTCCGCGCAGAGCGGAAGCGCCTGCCTGACGAACTTGTCGGCAGCGGCATCGAGAGGCTTGGCGTCTGCGGGAGCGGTGTGCGCGGTCAGACTCGCCGCGGCGAAGAACGCCGCGGCGAGGAACACTGATAGTTTCGTCATCGACCGGGGAAACGGCCGCGGCCGGTCGGGAGATTCCACTCTGGACTAGTTGTTCGGGGGAGCTTCGGAAATCTTTTCGACAGTCTGCCCGACCTTGCCGTCTCGGTTGGTCTTGGCCAGATCGCCGATCGAGACGATGCCGACGAGCTCGTCGCTGTTGTTGACTACGGGGACGCGGCGGATCTCGGCGCTGCTCATCAGTGTGAGCACCTCGTCGATGGAGGTGTCTTCCTTGACGCTGCGGACCTGTTTGGTCATCACTTCGTTGACCCGGACGTTGTTGAGGTCCTTGCCGTCGGCGATCGCGCGCACGACGATGTCGCGGTCGGTGATGAGTCCGACGACTTTCTTGCCTTCCAGCACCGGAACGACGCCGGTGTCTGAATCTCTCATGATGCGGGCGGCGTCGATCACGCTGTCGCGTTCCGAGACGCAATCGGGATTGGCGGTCATGACATCGCCGACACGGCGCGATGCGGAACCGGACTTCTGCTGCTGAGCCATCATTGCCCTCCTTTTCAAATTCAAAGGTTTGGAGAGCAAGGGGCGTACCGCTCGCGGGCGAGGTCGCCCGCGCTCCAGGGCTCAGAATCGCAGGCGCAGGCCGCCGCTCACCGTCAGATAACGAGGCTTGAATGGAAGCTTCGTCCAGTGATGCGTCGCGTCCAGCACGACTCCGTAACGGCGTGAAAGGGGAAAGTCCGCCGTCACTCCGGCGAGGAAGCCGTAGTCCGTTTCGCTGATCTCATCGAGGCCGCCGGCGATCTCGCCGGTCTGCCGGTAGAGCCCGATGCCCGCAAAGAGTCCCGCGCTGCCGAACGGCTCGGAGAAGCGGTACTCCGCGATGGCGTCGATGTGTTCGACCTCACCCTCGACGTCGGTGCGCCCGCCGGCGAGATTCGCCAGTCCGACCGGCGTCTCGATACGGCCGACGCGGACCTTGAACATCGTTCCCGGCTCGAGCTCGATGCCGTAATAGAACTCGACCGAATTGTGCGAGAGGGAGAAGTCGTCGTCGAGATTCACGTCTCCGGCTGCCGTGTTGCTCTCCGTCGAGCGGGCACTGCCGCCGAACAGCACGCCGAATTCCGTCGACTGCGCCGCAACCGGCAGGGCGCCGAGGACGAGAATGGCGAGCAGGATGAAGGTCTTTTTCATGGCGGGCAATATAAGCGATGAAGGCATGTGATGTCTCTCCTGGCTCTCCGCGTCTCCGCGTGACACGGTTAGAATCCGCGTTGTGCAGATGACGTTCGGCAGCGCGTTGTCCCTCATTGGACGCGAGGCGCTGCGAATCGTTCTGCCGTCGTGGTGCGTGGTGTGCCGGCGCGACCTCCCCTGGCGCGAACGAGTGGCTTCGTGCTGTGGCGAGTGCTGGGCGGCGCTTCCCGCGATTTCTGTTCCGAGGTGTTCCTCGTGCGCGCTGCCGATCCCCGGGACCGCTGCGTCGTCTCCCATCTGCATCTCCTGCAGCGCGAACCCGCTCCCGGTCGAGTGGTGCGACGCCTGGGGTGAATATCGAGCGGGGCTCGAATCCGTGCTGCACGCGTTCAAGTTCGAGCGTCACGATTTTCTCGACGTGCCGCTGGCCGGACTGCTGGAAGGCGTGGTCCGGAGCCGCGGAGATCTCGGCTTCGATGCGGTCGTCCCCGTGCCGATGAGCCGCGCGAAGCTCCGCCGCCGCGGCTACAACCAGGCCGAGCTCCTGGCGCGAGCGCTGGCAAAACGGCTGAAGATCCGCTGCGAGCCGCGTCTTCTGGCCCGGACCGTGGAAAGGGAAACGCAGTCGAGTCTCGCCAGGGCGGCCCGCGCCGCGAACGTCCGCGGAGTGTTCCAGGCCCCGCCACAGCCGCGCGGCGTCTCGGTGCTTCTCGTCGACGACATCTGCACGACCGGCGAGACGTTCCGGGCCTGCGCGGCGACGCTTCTCGACAGCGGTGCCGGGCGGGTCTGTGCGATCGCGGTGGCCAAGGCTACGTGACCGGGGGTGCGTTCCTCACCTGGCGCGGGGCACTTCTTATGTAGAATGCCCGCCGTTTGTTTCGAGCCCTCTTCATCGCCCTCTCTGAAAGCCGCCGCCTGCGGCGTTTCGCCGAACGATCTGCCATAGGCCGCAAGGTCTCGCAGCGCTTCGTCGCCGGCATGACCGTCGACGAAGCTCTCGAGGCCACCGCCCGCACCAACGCCCTCGGCATGAGCGTCAGCATCGACAACCTCGGCGAGAACGTCACGAACATCGATGAGGCCCGCGAAAGCGAGAAGCTCTACCACGAGCTCATCGACGCGATCGTCGCGAGGAAGCTGAACGCGAACGTCAGCCTCAAGCTCACGCACATGGGACTCGACGTCGATGAGAAGGTCTCCCGAGCGATCGTGAGCGAGCTCGTCGCCCACGCCGTCCGGGTCGGAAACTTCGTCCGCATCGACATGGAAGGCTCGCCGTACACGCAGAAGACGCTCGACATCGTGCGCGAGCTGCATGGACAGCCGGGTCATGCCGGGCACGTCGGCGCGGTGATCCAGGCGTATCTTCGCCGCAGCCGGCATGACGTCGAAGATCTCTGCGCGCAACGGATCCGCATCCGTCTCTGCAAGGGCGCGTACAAGGAACCGGCCGACATCGCCTGGCAGGAGAAGTCGGAAGTGGACGCGAACTTCGTCGAGCTGACGAAGATCCTGCTCAAGAGCGGCGTCTTCCACGGAATCGCCACGCATGACCCGAAGATGATCGACGCGACCATCGCCTTCGCGAAGAAGGAGAAGATCGCCCCGAGCGCCTTCGAGTTCCAGATGCTCTACGGCGTCCGCCGCGACCTGCAGGAGCAGCTCGTGAAGGACGGGTGGGGGATGCGCGTCTACATTCCGTTCGGCACCGAGTGGTATCCGTACCTGATGCGCCGCCTGGCCGAACGGCCGGCCAACGTGATCTTCATCGCCAAGAACATGCTCCGGCGCTGATTTTTCACAGCGACGACAAGGCCCGGAGCGCCACGTGCAGACGGACAGCTAACCCCCAGCTAACCCCCTGTCCGTCTGCATCGAGGAACCGCGCTACTGTGCCGTGATGATCGAAACGGTTTGCGTCACGTTGTCGGTGACGGCGACCATTGCGTAGTACTGGGCGTCCGGCACGACCGGCGCAACTCGGACGTGCACATTTTCGTGGCCACCGAGTTGAGGGAACGCTGCGAGGAGATCGTGGATTGCCGCGAAGCCAGGGTAGTCCGATCGGTCGATCGGACCACCGACGATCACAGGGTACAGCCGGGTACTGACGAGCGTCTGTCCGGTGGCAGACAAAATTTGAACGTCAACTTCTCGAGCGCCGACAACCGATGATCCCGGATCCGCCGCCCAGGGATTGTAGATACGCAACGACGCGCGAACGCCCGCATCGATCGGGATCGCAAGAAAAGTCTTACGATCGTGGAAGAACGAGCCCTCACGGACAATCGGCAGATCAATGCCGCGAGGCTGACCAGCGCGACTCGTCTCCCACAGGCGGCTGGAGAGCGTGAGACGGCTGGCCGTCGCAGCATTGGTCATCAGCACGAGCCCAACCTCCGGCCGATCGGTCAACGGGCCGTTGTTGAGCGCACCGACGTGACCCGGCTGATAGAGTCCGCATCCCGGGAAATTGCATCCTCGAATGCCGCTGAGCCCGACCGTCGTGTCCGCTTGGTTGTCCAGCCAGATGTTTCCGGTCCACTGCGTACCGTGGGCGCGCGGAACTAGATGCGTCATGATGGCCAGTGGCACCAAGATCCGCTCGAAACCGTCGGCATCGATGTCTGCGCCGCGTGCCGTCGCAGCTACAGCGAATAGCGTTAGAGCGGCAAGGATTCGCGAGATCATGGACATGTGCGTCCCCAATGGATCATTCTGGCACCGCTGTGCGAGGCGCCTTGATCGTCCCTCTCTCTGCGTCAGACCCGGTCAAGAAGTCCGGCAGGCCGAGATCGCGTTTGCGAGAGCGTTCGCGGATCGGGACCGGGCACGCTTCTTCGCGCTGGTTGCCGACGACGCGACGTTCCTCTCCGGCGGCCGCACGATGCACGGCAAGGCCGAGGTGGTGAAGGTAGTGATTTTGGATTTTGGATTTGGATTGATACGGGTAACCTTCTGCGCGCCAAAAATCCAAAATCCAAAATCTAAAATCGGGATGATCTCTGCCGCCACCGGTCGTGCATCCAGACCCACTGTTCCGGCGCGCGGCGGATCTGGTCTTCGATCGCCCTGGTCATGAGGGCGGTGAGGGCGACCGGGTCGTCGTTGCGGTTCAACTCGACGGGTTCGAGGAATCGCGCCAGATGCGTTCCGTCCTCTCTTCGCTCGATGAAGACCGGCACGGCGCACGCTCCTGCGCGGATGGCGATCTTGGCCGGCCCGACCGGTGTCTGCGCGGGTCTGCCGAAGAACGGGACGTTCACGCTCTCGACGCGGAGGCTCTGATCGATGAGAAATCCGAGGACGCCGGTGCGCAGGGCATGGATGAGATCGCGGCCGGCGCCGGGCGATCCGCGGTCGATCGTCTTCACACCGTTCGCGGCACGGATGTCGCGGATGAAATCATTGAGGCCTCCTTCGTCGCGCTCGCGCTGCAGCGCGGTGAGCGGAAGGCCGGCGCGCGCGATCGCCGCGGCGAGCCACTCCCAGTTGCCGCAGTGCCCGGTGAAGATCACTACCGGCCGTCCGCTGCGCGCGATCTCCAGCACGCGCTCGACACCTTCGTACGTCGTCGTCTTCTTCAGATTGTTCGCGTCGAGCTTCGGCAGCCAGACGATCTCGAACAGCGAGGCGCCGAGGTGGAGGAACATGTCGTGGATGGTCTTGCGGCGGCGGGCGTGAGGCCATTCCGGGAAGGCGATGGCGATGTTCTCCAGCGCTTTCCGCCGATGGCGGCGGGCGAATCGCCAGCCGAGCTCTCCGATGGCGCGTCCCAGCGAACGGCCGACCGGCAGCGGCACGCGTCTCCCGATGAACGAGATGGCGAGGATGGCGCGGTAGATCGCGCGGCTTCTAAATGCTCTGAGCTTCGGGCCGGCCACTGATGAATTCTTTCACGAGCGCGTCCCATTCACCGCGCTCGCTCAGCAGCCGCTCCACGAGCTCGCGGAAAGCGCCGCGTCCGCCGGCAGTGGACAGCTTCCACGAGGCGGCGGCGAGAACCTCCGGCGCGGCATCCGAAGGGGCGGCGGAGATGCCTGCGTGAGCCATGGCCCCCAGATCGGGGAGGTCGTCGCCGACGTAGAGAACCTGATCGAGGGAGAGGCCGAGCTTGCGGGCGATGCGCTCGGTCTCCTCGAGCTTGCTCGACGCGCCCTGGCGCAGCTCGGTGATCCCCAGCTCGCGCGCGCGGCGTTCGACCGCGTCGGATTGCCGGCTCGTCACGAGGGCCACCACGATTCCCGCCTTCTGGGCGAGTTTCGCGCCGAGACCATCACGGACATTGAACTCTTTCGTCTCGCGAGCGACCCCGGTATAGATGATGCGGCCGTCCGTCCAGACGCCGTCGACGTCGGACACGATGAGGCGGATGTCGGTTGCGCGTCCCATCAGCGTTTCCGGACGAGCATGACGCCGTCGCGGATGGTGAGGAGGCTGGCGTCGACACGCTTGTCGGCGAAGATTTTCTCGTTCAGCGCGCGGATGGCCGCGGTTCCGCGCTCGGTGACGGACGGATCGGCGACACGTCCATCGCGCAGCATGTTGTCGAGGGCGATGAGGCCGCCGGGCCTGATGAGCTGGAGCACGAGCTCATAGTACGCGTCGTACTCATGTTTCTCGGCATCAATGGTCGACGTCTTCTCGCGAAGCCGCCGCGCCACGTCGCCCTCGCGGGTGACGCTCAGGACGTAATCGAGGACTTCAGCGGGCTCTTTCACGCGTCAGTGTCTGAAGTGGCGCTCGCCGGTGAAGACCATCGCCAGGCCGCGTTCGTTGGCGGCGGCGATCACCTCCGCGTCGCGCACCGAGCCGCCGGGCTGGATCACCGCGGTCACGCCGGCATCGGCGAGGATGTCCAGGCCGTCGCGGAAAGGGAAGAAGGCGTCCGATGCGGCATAGGACCCGGCAACCGGGAGAAGTGCCTTCATGATGGCCACTTTCGCGGCGTCCACACGGCTCATCTGTCCGGCCCCGATGCCGACCGACTGCGACTGATTGGTCAGCACGATGGCGTTCGACTTCACGTGGGCGCAGACGATCCACGCGAACTCCAGGCCGTCGATCTCGTCATCGGTCGGAATGCGCTCGGTGACGAACTTCCACATGTCGCGTCCCGAGACGAGATCGGCGGTCTGCGCGAGAACGCCTCCGGCCGCCGATCGGAATTCGAGCTCGGGGATGTTGGGGAAGCTGACGACGAGGCGGAGATTCTTCTTCTTCTGGAGGATCTGCAGCGCTTCCGGGGAGAACGACCTCGCCACGATCACCTCGAGGAAGATGTCCGCCACGGCATTCGCGCACGCCGCGTCGAACTCGCGGTTCGCCCCGATGATCCCGCCGAAGGCCGACACCGGATCGGACTGCAGCGCCGCTCCTAGCGCTTCGATGAGAGTCTTCCTCCGCGCCACGCCGCACGGGTTCGTGTGCTTGATCACGGCGATGGCCGGCTCGCGGAACGCGTTCGCCAGGCGCATCGCCGAATCGAGATCGAGAAGGTTGTTGTACGAGAGCTCTTTTCCCTGGATCTGCTCGAACGGCTTCGTTCCCGACTCGACGTAAAACGCGGCCTTCTGCTGCGGGTTCTCGCCGGAACGGAGGTCCTGGAACTTGTCGAGGGCCACGCTGAGCCGCGCCGGCGCCGGCTCGATCTCGCGCTCCTGCTGACGCAGGTAAGCGGCGATCATCGCATCGTAGGCCGATGTTTTTTCGAACACCGCGATTGCGCATCGCATCCGGAGGGCATCCGAAATCTCGCCACTGTTGAGCTCCTGGACGAAATCGCCGTAGAGGGACGGATCGCAGAGCGGCACCACGTGGCGATGATTTTTCGCCGCGGCTCGCAGCATCGACGGACCGCCCACGTCGATCTGTTCCACCGCCGCGGCCAGCGTCACGCCGGGCGTGGCGATGGTCGACTCGAAGGGGTAGAGGTTCACCACCACGACATCGACGCGGGGGATGTTGAGACGCGTGCAATCGGCCACGTGATCGGGATTCGTCCGATCCATCAGGATCGAGCCGAAGACCTTCGGAGTGAGCGTCTTCACTCGACCGCCGAGGATCTCGGGGGCTCCCGACCACTCTGCGATAGCGGTGACGGGGATGCCCGCCTCCTGGAGATGCTTCGCTGTGCCGCCGGTCGAAAGGATCTCGACGCGGTGATCGACCAGCGCCTTTGCAAGCTCGACTACGCCTGTCTTGTCGGATACCGAGACGATCGCGCGCTCAATTCGCATTGAGGATGAGATTGCTGCCTCGCATCAGAGTTGCCGAGCGGACGTCGCCGCCGGCCTGCCGCCAGATGTAGTAGTAGAGATTCACGATGTCGGTGACGGCGCGCGAGTAGCAGATCGACGCGATGCCGAACGCCGTGGAGCGATCGTCGAACTCCCGCGATGACCGGCGCGTGCCGAAGCGGAAGTACTCCTCGCGCATCAGCGGATAGAACCGCGAGGTCCTGGAGATGGTCCGATCGAGATAGGGGCGAAGCTGGAAGTTGCGGTCGAGACCGTAGAAGACGGTGGGGAACTTCGACAGACGCCGCTCGAAATACTGCTCATAATCATGGTGCGACGCTTCCAGGTTCGGGTCGTCATTCACCGTGTGGAACGGGTTGTTGGCGTCGGCGACGAAGTGGGAGAGAACGCCGAGCTGCTCGACGACCGAGCTCATCGGCTGCCCCGACTTGATCATGGCGATCGCGGCGGCCGTCTCACGCTCGATCCGCTCCCGCAGCCGGCCGCTCTGCGCGTAGTTCCGATGCGATTCCGATCCTTCGTCGGATTGCGCGCGCGCCTGTCCTTGTTTGTATTCGGGCTCGAAGCGCTCGATCAGGATCCTCAGGTCGGGAGGCGCCAGCTGCCCGGCCTTGCGGGCGATGCGCTCATCGCCGCCGCGCGTCCAGGCGAAGGCGGAGCTGGAAACCAGAATCAGGAGAATTGCAGGAAGGACCCGCTTCATGCCCGGCGATGGTAACACGCAGTTCGATCAGCATCTTGCGCAGCTCCGTGCGTGCCGCGCCTGCCCCAACGTGTTCGGCGATCCGATCACCGGCGCGGTCCGCGACGCGCGCGTGATGCTGGTCGGGCAGGCGCCCGGTCCGCGTGAGCTGGTGGACAAGCGGCCGTTCGCCTTCACCGCCGGACAGCGTCTCTTCCGCTGGTTTCACGAGCGCCTTGGCGTCTCCGAGGAGCAGTTTCGCAAACGGATTCACATCTGCGCGGTGATTCGATGCTTTCCGGGGAAGGATCCCAAAGGTGGCGATCGCGTGCCGGACGCCGTCGAGATCGCTAATTGCGGCAAACATCTCGATCGCGAGATGGCGATCCTGCGCCCCGAGCTCGTCATCGCCGTCGGCACTCTCGCCTCGACGCAGCTCCTCGGCATCGCCCAGCTGAAAGATGCCGTCGGCGTTCTTCACCAGGCCGCGCGAGCCGGGCACGAGTTCGATGTCGTCGTCCTCCCGCATCCCTCTGGAAGATCGACCTGGCTGAACAAACGGGAGAACGCGGAGCTGCTGGATCGGTCGCTGGAGTTGATCGGGAGACATCCAGCTTTCGTTCACCGTTCACCTTTCACCGTTCACCGTTCACCGTTAACCGTTAACCGTTAGCCGTGCCGCGGCCGCAGATTGCTCAAGCACGTCACCCTGAGCCGCGAAGACGGCGAAGGGT
>CALMZP010000159.1 GCA_937870635.1 uncultured Acidobacteriota bacterium
TCATCCTTCATCCTTCATCCTTCATCCTTCATCCTTCATCCTTCATCCTTCATCCTTCATCCTTCATCCTTCATCCTCCATCCTTCATCCTTCATCCTTCATCCTTCATCCTTCTCAAGACGCCCCTGCCCTCACGTAGATCTCCTTCCCGATCTCGTCCTCGACGGCGATCGATGTGTGGCCGCACGAGAAGACGACCGAGGGTTTGCGCTCGATCAGGCGCACCGTGGATCCGGGAACGACGCCGAAGGACGCCAGCCGGTTGAGCCGCGACACCGAGCGCGGGGCGATGAATGCCACGGAGCCCGAGGAGCCGAGGGGAAGGTCGATGAGGCGCATGATCAGCGGCTCCACCTTCTTCGAGTACACCTTGCAGCACTGCCCGTCGGGGATGGCGTGCCCGTGCGGGCATTGAGGCGGATGACCGAGGAACGTGCAGACGCGGTCGACGACGCTCTCGGCGAGGATGTGCTCGAACTCGCACGCGGATCGCTCTGCTTCGCGGCTGTCGACATCGAGGATCTGGGTGAAGAGAATCTCTGCGAGGCGGTGGCGGCGCACGATGCCGCGCGCCCGCGTTTCGCCGTCCGGCGCGAAATCCACCGTGTTCTCCCGGTGCACGATGTGTTTCGCGGCGACGAGCTCCGAGAGCGCGGCGGCGAGGTCACCGTTTCCCGGCAGCTCGTCGATTGTGACCGGCAAACGCCGCTCTTCCCGCGCGTAGAAGAGCCGCTCCAAAATCTCGTCTGTCAGTGGATGAATCATGCTCCACCGTCCTTCCATTTTGGATTTTGGATTTTGGATTTTGGATTCCTGCGTCCAAATCCAAAATCCAAAATCGAAAATCTAAAATCCACGAATTCATGCCCACACATAGGACAGCGCGTCATGGAGCAGCCCATCGAGATCGGGCAGCCGGCGCGGCAGCCTTCGCTCTCGAAATCGGTGCCGCACAGCGGGCATTCGGCGATCCGCGTCATGCCAGGTTCGCTCCGACGGCGCGAAGGATCGCGTTCAGCGCGTAACCGATGCCGAACGCGTAGACGAGAATGAATACGGCGATCGCCATTCCTGTCCTCATTCCGCGTTCCTTGAGGATGACGAGGAAGTTCGCGATGCAGGGGATGAACAGCGTCATCGTGGTGAGCGCGACGACGGTCTGAATGGGCGACAGCGTCCCCGACTGCTGCATGGCGAAGAGTCCCGCCGCGCCGTAGTCTCGCCGCAGAAATCCAATCAGAAATGCATTCGCCGCCTCGGCCGGAAGGCCCAGGGCGCCGACGACAACGGGGGCGAGCATGCGCTGGATGCCGCCGAGCAGGTGAGCCGCGTCGAGGCCGTAGAGGATGAGGGTGCCGATGATGAAGAGCGGGACCGCTTCCTTCAAGTACCACTCCGTCCGCGCGGCGACCTTGATGGCGATGTTCGAGAGCTTCGGCATCCGGACGGGAGGAATCTCGAGGATGAAATCGCTCGACCGCCCCTTTACGACTTTCGAAGCGAGATAACCGACGAGAAAGATCGTACCGCCCGTCACGCCGAGCCAGATCATGGTCGCCGCGGGCGCGAGCGCGCCGAGCATCGCCATGATCACGCCGAGCTGGGCCGAGCACGGCACGCCCAGCGCCAGGAGCAGGGTGACGATGACGGTTTCCTTCTTCGTTTCGAGAATGCGCGTCGTCAGCGTCGCCATCGTGTCGCAACCGAGGCCGAGGACCATGGGGAGGACGGCTTTGCCGTTGAGACCCATCTTGCGGAAGATGCGATTGAGCATCACCGCCAGGCGCGGCAGATATCCGGAGTCCTCGAGCACGCCGAAAAAGAAGAAGAAGGTGATGACGACGGGGAGGACGATCGCGATGGCGTAGGTGAGAGCCATCGTCACGATGCCGTAGGGCCCGACGAGGACATCGCGGATGAACCGCGGAAGGCTGATGGCATTGACGGCCGTGGTGACCCAGACGTTGATGTGCTCTTGGAAGATCTTCGTCTCCACGAGATCGACGAGGTAGCCGGCGCCGAATTTGCCGACGAAGAGCCAGGCAATGTAGAGAACGAGCGCCAGCACCGGCACTCCCCAGATCGGATGCATCGTGATCGCGCCGATCCACTCGCGCGCGCTGCCGCCGCGGATCGTCTGGAATGCCTGCGCGTCACCGATCACACGGTCGACGGCGGCGACGCGGGCGTTCGCGATCGCGACGCTCAGCGGCTGGGGCGAGCAGGTCTGCGTTGCGGTGCGGATCGCGTCGAACATGGCCAGCTTGTCGGCCGCAAGGAAAGGCTTCAGCGTCTCGTCGCCGGCGAGAACCGAGAGCGCCAGTCCGCGCGTGAGGTCGAGCTCCTGGAGCTGCGCGATCGCCGCTTCGATGCCGGCTGGATAGCTCACCTGAAGCGGGGACTTTCGAGCGGCGAGACTCTCGTGCTTCAGCTTCTCGAGATTCCACCGGCGCAGCGCGGAGGTTGCGATGACCGTCACGCCGAGAGTCCGTGACAGCGCGACCGTGTCGATCTCGCAGTCGCGTTCGCGCGCTTCGTCGGACATGTTGAGGCACAGCGTGAAGGCGATGTCGTGTTCCGCGATCTGGAGCGAAAGCAGCAGCGCACGGCGCACGTTGCTCATGTCGCCGACCTGCATCACGTCCGCTCCCGGCGAGTTGAGGAGGATGTCGCGCGTCACGCGCTCGTCATCCGAGTGGGGGATGAGGCCGTTGGTGCCCGGTGTGTCGATGACCAGGCGCACGTGGCCGGCGATCGTTGCCATCGCGCTGGTGATCTCGACGGTGGTGCCGGGATAGTTCGAGACGTTGACGTACCGGTTGGTCAGACAGCCGAAGAGGAGCGACTTGCCGACGTTGGGGTTCCCGATCAGAACGAGTGCCTGAGACATGGTCGCAACGAGGGTAGACGGCCCGCCTGGGCCTCCCGATGCGGGGCGTCATACGACCATGTGACGAACGTCACGTACCGGTGTGCGCGGCGACATCGGCCCGAGTTTGCGCTGGGCCGATCCTGACATGCGTACGGAGGAGACACGCCAAGTGACCACGCAAATCACCGTTTCGATCGTTGGATCCGGAGGCGACGGCGCCGTTGCCGCAGGCGACATTCTGGCAATGGCCTGTGCCCGCGAAGGGCTCCACGTCATCAAGACAGAAGCGTACGGCCCCCAGATCCGCGGCGGCGAATCGTCCTGCACGGTCCGCATCAGCACGGTGCCGATCTTTTCCCAGGCCGACGCCATCGACGCGCTGATCGTCTTCAACTGGGCGGACTTCGCCCGTTTCCACAGCGAGCTCACGCCCGGAGCGGGCGCGCTCGTCTTCCATGAGGAGAAGGATGCGCCGCCCGCCGAACTGACGTCGGTCCGCCTCATCCCGATCCCTTTCACGGTACTCGCGCGCGAAGCGGGGGCCCCGAGCGGAAAGAACATCCTCGCGCTGGGGCTCCTGGCCTCGACACTCGGCATCCGTCCGGATGCGATCCGCGAAGCGATCCGCCGCCGGTTCGGAAAGAAGGCCGAGGCGGTGATCGAAGGAAATCTGAAGGCGTTCGACAAAGGTCTCGAGCTGCACCCAGAGGAGCTCCGCCTTCCGGTCAAGTCCGACGCGAAGCCGTTTCTTCTGATGTCCGGCAACGAAGCGTCGGCCATCGCCGCGATCGATGCCGGATGCCGCTTCTTCGCCGGTTACCCGATCACGCCATCCTCCGAAATTCTCCACTTCCTTGCCGACTGGCTGCCGAAGCTCGGCGGCACGTGCCTGCAGACCGAAGACGAGCTGGCCGCCATCGGTGCCGTCGTGGGCGGTTCGTTCGCCGGCGTGAAGTCGATGACCGCGACATCAGGTCCCGGCCTCTCGCTGATGGCCGAGATGAACGGTCTCGCTTCGATCGCCGAGATTCCGGCGGTGATCGTCAACGTGCAGCGCGGCGGGCCGTCGACGGGCATTCCGACGAAGAGCGAACAGTCAGACCTTCTGCACGCCGTCTTCGCCAGCCACGGCGACACTCCGCGCGCGGTCATCGCTCCGACCGACGTCGAGGACTCGTACCACTGCACCGTCGACGCCTTCAACATCGCCGAGGAGTTCCAGATCCCGGTCATCGTGCTCTCCGACCAGTCGATCGCGCAGCGCCGCCAGACACTCGCCGCGAGCACGCTCTCGCACGAGGTCGTCGACCGCCGCCTGGCGAGCGCGGAAGACCTCGAGAACTACCGCCGCTACCGCGACTCCGAGGATGGTGTGTCGCCGATGAGCATCCCGGGGATGGCGGGCGGCATCTATCAGACGAACGGCCTCGAGCACGACGAGTACGGACGCCCGAGCGCAATGTTCGAGACGCACGAGAAGATGAACGCCCGGCGCTATCGCAAGCTGGAAGCGATCGCGAAGAAGTATCCGCTCTTCACCCGCTTCGGTCCCGAAGAGGCCGACCTGGGGATCCTCTGCTGGGGCTCGTCCGCCGGACCGGTCCGTGAAGCCGTCGAGGCGCTCAATGCCGCCGGAATGAAAGTCGCTGCCTTCGTTCCACGCATGATCATGCCGCTGCCGGTCGAGGAGATCGGCGGCGAGCTCACGACGCGGCTCGCCCTTCCGCC
>CALMZP010000160.1 GCA_937870635.1 uncultured Acidobacteriota bacterium
GGCCGCTTTCAGGGCCGCTTCCAGCGTGAGGGGCTTGCCATTTTGCGCCTGTGCGCCGGCAACAAAAAGACAAGATAAAGCCGCGACGTAGCATAATCGCGCGAGGTAAAACAGCCCGCGTAAGCTCATTTCACCGCTTGCTTATAGGCCGCGAATGTTTGCGTCTTGTACGTCCCATCGACGACAAAGCGCCCGAGCATCAGGAATTCGTTGATATCCTTGCTGGCGCCGGTGTAGCGGTAGTCCAACTTGCCGTCCAGGTCGATAAAAGCGAACACCGGGGTGGCGCGCACGCGGTTCTTTTCGGAAAATTTCTTCTCGGTGGTTTCATTGCCCTGGAAATCGACCAGGCTCGCATCGCCCTTGATGTCGACCGTGAAAATCAAGAAGTGCTTTTTGTAGTAATCCTGCACTTCGGACTGGTTCAGCACGGTGCTTTTCATGCGCGCACACCAAGGGCAGTCTTCTTGTTCGAACATCAGTAGCACGCCGCGTTTGCCGTCTTTCTTGGCATTGGCCAATTCCGCCTTGAAATCGCCCAGATGCTGGTCGAAGAAAAATTTGTGCACATCGCGCGTTTCGGCGCCGGCGATGCCGCTCGCCAAGCAAAACAGACCGATTGCGAGAATTTGAATAGTATGTAAGCGCTTCATCATAAGGATTATTTCCGTGCTGCGGGTTTGCTGGTTGCATTCCACTGATCGATGTAACGCTCGACCGATTGACGCGTCAACGCGCCGACATTTTGCGCCGCCAGCGTGCCTTGCGGGCTATACAGATAAGTCGTCGGCAAACCGGAAATCCGGCCGATCTGGGAGGCGATCTTCTGGTTGCCCAATACGATGGGGAATGTCACCAGCAGGTCATCGGCGAAAGAAATGACATATTGCGGATCCTTATAATCCATGGCGATGCCGAGCACCACGATCGCGAGGATGACGCCGGCCGCGATCTTCGTACGCCGTCTCATTTGCCGTGCCCCTCATGCGATGGCTGCTGCTGCGCCGGCGGCGGCGACATCGAGTCGACGCGGCGGGCGGAGGTGCCGGGCGGCTGCCGGTACCAGCCCGGATCGCGGTCGTAGTCCATGTCGTCGCGAACCTTGACGAGCGTGAACATGCCGCCCATGTCGATGCTGCCGTACGGGCCCTGGCCTCCAAGCATCGGAATGCTGTTGCGCGGCAGGGCCATCATTCCCCGTTGCTCGGCGTGAGCGCCCATGCCGTCCGAGCCCATGACCATGGTGCCGGGGACGAGCTGATCGAGACGCTGCTGGGGGCTCGAGGGGTCGATACCGAGGAGGTTCGGGAGACCGTGGCCCATCTGATTCATGACGTGATGGGTCTTGTGGCAGTGGAACGCCCAATCGCCGGGGTTGTCGGCGGTGAACTCGATGTCCCGCGTCGTTCCGACGGGCACGTTCACCGAGTTCTCCGGCCACCACGCCGTGCCGGGAATCGGACCGGCGTCCGTTCCGGTGACGTAGAACGCGTGTCCGTGGATGTGGATCGGATGAGAGTCCATGGTGAGGTTCGCAAGACGGATGCGCACCCGGTCGCCGGTGCGCACCAGCATCGGCGCCGTGCCGGGGAAGACGCGGCCATTCATCGTGAAGGTGTTGAAGTCGAGCATCACCGTCGGATCGGGCGTAGCCGTTCCCGGTTTGATGAACCATTCGTTGAGGAAGATGGCGAAGTCCCGATCGACACGGCGCACTCCCGGATCGCGCGGATGGATGATGAAGAAGCCGTGCATGCCGAGCGCGATCTGTGTCATCTCGTCGAAATGGGGGTGATACATCAGCGTGCCGGTTTGCTGGAGCGTGAACTCGTACGCGTAGGTCTCGCCCGGCGCGATCTTCGGCTGGTTGAGACCAGCCACGCCGTCCATACCGTTCGGAAGAATGAAGCCGTGCCAGTGCACGGACGTTCCCTCGGGCAGGCGGTTGGTGACGAGCAGACGCACGCGATCGCCTTCGAAAGCCTCGATGGTCGGACCGGGCGTGACGCCGTTGTAGCCCCAGGCGTTGACTTCGAGGCCTTCGACGAACTCGCGGCGCACCGGCTCGGCGATGAGGTGAAATTCCTTGACGCCGTCGACCATGCGCCACGGCAACGATGTGCCGTTCGGCGTGATCACGGGAGCGCGGCCGTTGCTTCTCCGGGCCGCCAGCGGCTTGGGTGGCGGGCCGCTTTCGCCCGGAGCACGGAGACGCTGTGCGAACGCGCGCGTGCTGCTCAGAAGGCCGGTCGCCGCACCGGCGAGTCCGGAAAACAAGAGGTTACGACGTGTGAACGGCATGATCAATGGCCCCCTCGGGCGGCGCCCGCGTTCTTGCCGGTGTTCTGGCCGGTCGCCGGTGTGAATGACGTATCGGATGCGACGCCCTGCAACACACGATCGAGATCGGTGCGAGCGCTCCAGTACTCGCGCTGGGCCTCGATGAAGTCACGACGCGCCTGCAGCTCGTTCTGCTTCGCCTGCAGAAGCTGGTAGATGCCGGCGACCATCGCATTGTGCTCGAGCTTCGTAAGCTCGACGATGCGCGTTCGGCGCGGGACGATCACGTCGCGGTAGTACTCCACACGCGCCCGTGCCTCGGCCAATGTCGTGCGCGCCGCCCGCAGCTGAGAGGACGACTCCGCTTCGAGGGCGTTGAGCAGGTGACGGGCGCGAAGGAATTGCGCTTCGGCGCGGGTGCGCGCAGCCCGGCCAGTGTTGAAGATCGGAATGGGAATCTCGATCCCCGGACCCCTGGTGTGCTCGCCGCTCGGCTCGCGCACGTTGTGAACGTCGAGAATCGTCTCTTCCAGAGCAGCGAGGCGCGCAAGCGGCACCTGGCTCCGGGCCAATTCGACTTCCCGGCGGGCGATGGCGAGATCGAGCCGCTGCGCTGCCGCGAGACGTTCGAGACTCTGTTGATCCGGCTCGGATTCCGGCGGCTCCGGGAACGCGGCCGGCACGCGCCACTCGGCGTTCGCGTTGCGTAATCCCATCGCCCGCAGGAGGGACTCGCGTGAGAGAAGGAGCCGCTGCTCGGCCCGGGCCAGATCGAGTTTCGCCTGCTCGTAGAGCGCCTGTTCGTTCTCCAGATCGAGGTCGGTGATGTTCTCGGCGCGATGCTGACGCATCGCCACTTCCGCCGCGACCTGTGCGGATTCGGCGATCGTGCGGCCGAGCGCGACATGTTGCGTCGCCGCGATCAAGTCGAAGTACGCGGCCCGAACGTCCGCGGCGAACCGGAGGACCTCGGAGCTGACGCGCATTTGCGCGGCATCGAATGCCGCGCGGCCGATGGCGCGGCGCCGCGGCAGCTGGATCAATTCGATCAGCGACTGCGCGAGCCGTATCTCGTAGGGACGAAACGGTTCGCCCGGAAAGCGGATCTCGAACTCGAAGACGGGATTCGTGATCGTGCTCGCCTGAATGAGGTCTGCCCGCGCGATGCCGAGCTCCGCGAGCGTCACTTGCAGGCGGGGGTTGTTGACCAGGGCGATGGCGACCGCCTCGTCCGCCGTCAGATCGTCCCGCAACATGGCGGCGGTGCGCTCGTCGTCCGCCGTCGCCGGTTGCGTTCTCCATTCGACGGAAGAACTGCCGCGTTGCGTCAACGCCTGCTGCACGTCGCTCGTGCCCGCGTCGCGGGGAACGCTCACGCAGGCTGTCAGCACGAGGGCGCATGCGCCGAGAGAAATCGTGGTGATGGACTTCATCGCTTCGTCCTCTTCATTGCTTCTTCACGAGCGTCATCCCGCACTTCGGGCAGGTGCCGGGTTTGTCGCTCGTCACTTCGGGGTGCATCGGGCAGGTGTAGACCGTCGCGACGGGCCGGGCCTGCGACGGTGGAGTCGTGCGCGATTGCGTTCGCTGTGGTACTGCCGGAGCTGTCTGGCCGTGCTGGCTATGGTCCATTGCGGGTGGCGCGGCGGTTCCCGCGGCCGGGGTGTCGCGAATCGCGGGTGCGGGCGTGGGAGGGTTCTCGCGATCTTCGCCGGGCGTGATCCCGCGCATCTCCATGCCCTCGTGACCGCCACCCTGCGATGCCTTCGCGGCTTCCGAGACGGCCGCGGGCGCGGGTGCGTCGAACGGGTCCCCCTTCAGCGTGGCAGCAGGCCGCACGGCCAGCATCTCTGCATTGCTGGTCGGCGGTTTCACCGGAGATACATCGGCCGCCGCACCTTGTTGCATTCCGGGCATGCTTCCGTGGTCCATGCCTTCCGCCGGCTGCTGGCCGGACTGCGTCCGGGAGTGGTCCATTCCCGCCATCGGCTGCTGGCCGTGTTGCATCTGCGAGTGGTCCATCCCCGTCATCTTCGAGCGGCCGGGGCTCGCCATCGTTGTGTGATCCATGCCGCTCGTTGTGGAGCGGTCCTTCCCCGGCATCCTGGAGTGATCCATCCCAGCCATCGTCGACTGATCCATGCCGCTCATTGTGGAGCGGTCCCTCCCCGGCATCCTGGAGTGATCCATCCCAGCCATCGTCGACTGATCCATGCCGCTCATTGTGGAGCGGTCCTTCGCCGGCATCCTGGAGTGATCCATCCCAGCCATCGTCGACTGATCCATTCCGGTCATCGTTGAATGGTCCATCCCGGTCATGGTCGCCTGGTCTTCGCCGGCGGTGTGCCCGCCGTGAGCCCCGCCTCCAGCCGCGATGCCTTTCTTCTGTGCTTCGCGGAACGCTTCCGCGCTCTTGCTTGCAACCGTCTGTTTGCCGCCGCACGAGGCGACGAGCGCCAGGCCGGCGGCGAACGTCACTGCCAGGACGTTGTGCATTCGGTGCTTCATTGGGATCTCCTGTGAATCTCCGTGACCGGGCGACGACGGATCGCGCACGGTGAACATCCGCTGATGGAAAAGCCGGAAAAAGAGCGGGACATCAAACAGGCGTCGTCCGGACACACCAGTGCCCACGACGCAAGCGCGCCCGGCGAAGGCAGGATCAGATCAGGAAGGTTTCGACGAGAACATGCAGGCCGACGTCGCGGTCACAGCGGACCGCGCCGAGGGAGATGAAGCTCCGATAGGCGGTGGCGGCGGTCGGAGTGACGCAGCGTTCGGCAGGGGCTAGGCCTGCCAGACGGTAGGCTACCGGGACCTCAGTCGCGATGCGCTTCACCGGTTCCTGCTTCTCGCGAGCCGGCGCAGGCGGCACGGCGTCCTCATGGTCGTGTGCGGCCTCCCCGTGATCGCCACGCACCACACTCGCCGCCATCTCGCAGAGCGGCATCAGCTTGTGCATGACCTGATGGAACGGCAGGACGCAGCAACCGACGAGAAACACCGTCGCCAGCAGGAATGGGAGTGTGGTTCCCGCGATCCAGGCTGCGGCGATGAGACGGCGGCGGTTCATTGGGGATGAATCGTACCGCAAGTTGTGATCCCGAACACTGACGCGGCCGAATACGTTCCCCGGCAGGACACAAGCGGACTCGAGCGGCACGAACGTTCGTCGCGGCACTTTCCGGTCCTCAACGTTCGAGCTTCTCCATCCGCTGAGCCCGCGCACTGTTGGTGCCTGATCGCCGCCCTCCCTGGCTTTTAGTGGTGATGCCGATGATGAGCGTCCGAAACGTGCGGGTGATCGTGGATGAACGGCGCGTGGGTGTGGATATGCGAATGCCGTTCGCCAACTCCGGCATCCGCCTCATGCGGATGATCGTGGTGGTCATCGTGGACGTGTACGTGCTCGTGCTCCATGGCCTCGTGCGTGTGAAAGTGGGTGTGCCGGACTCGAAGCAGGGCCGCCACGCCGGCAGCCATGGCCAGCATGCCTGTGACTTCGAGTGACGTGGGGCGCTCGTGCAGGAGGGGGATCGCCACCACGGCACCGATGAAGGGGGCGGTCGCGAAGAATGCGGCCTCGCGAGCGGCGCCGACGTGCCGCAGCGCATAGGCGTCGAGAAGAATGCTGATGCCGTAACTGAAGACGCCGACGACGAGCGCGGCCGCGGTCGCACGTATTGAAGTGATCCATTGCCCGAGAGCGAGCGCCAGCACCAGACTGCAGATTCCGGCGCCGAGCGTTTTGATCCGAACCACCGCGAAGGGGTCCTTCAGCGCCAGCCGCTGCGTCCAATTGTTATCGAGAGCCCAGCTCAGGCAGGCGCCAGCGATCGACAACGCCCCGACCCAATGGGCGTTGAACTCCCCGGGCATCCATGCGAGTGTCAGACCTCCGCCGACGATCAACGCTCCCGCGAGCGCCTCCCGGCGGGCCAGATGCTCACCGAAGAACAGCAGGGCAACGATCATCGTGAACGGCGCTTCCAGGTTCAGGAGAAGGGAACCGGCAAGACCCGAGACTCGTTGGAGGCCGACCAGCATCAAGTAGGGACCGAGGATCCCTCCGGTGAGAACGATGCCGGCCAGCAGCGGCAGGTCCGAGCGACGAAGCGGCGCTTCATTCCGCTTCTCCCGCGGTGCGAATGGCGTCACCACGAGAAGCGCAACTCCGGCGCCGAGATAGAGCAGGGCGGCCAGAAGCAGAGGCGGGAGATCGGAAAGCAGCATCTTCGACACCGGCGCGCTGATGCCGAACAGCATCGCCGCCGCCAGGCCGTACACCGCACCGCGGACGGCTCCGCGGTGGGGTTGGAAGAGCGCGTCCGACCCATGGGCTCCGGAACTCGTCATCAGTCTTCCAGCGGGATCAGCGAGGTTTCATCCTCAACGCGGCGCTCGAGCGGCACGTCGTGGTGGAACATCCGGTACAGCGCCGGCAGGATCAGCAGAGTGAGCACGGTCGACGAGAGAATGCCGCCGATGACGACCGTCGCCAGCGGCCGCTGGACCTCGGCCCCGGTGCCGGTGGCGAGCGCCATCGGGACGAATCCGAGCGACGCAACGAGCGCGGTCATCAGCACGGGGCGCAGACGGCTGATCGCGCCCTCGCGGATCGCGTCGTCGAGTGATCTCCCGTCGTGTCTCAGACCCTGAATGAACGAGATCATGACCAGGCCGTTCAGAACCGCCACCCCCGACAAGGCAATGAACCCGACGCCGGCGGAGATCGAGAGCGGGATCCCGCGCAGCCACAACGCGAGAATGCCGCCGGTGAGCGCGAGAGGAACGCCGCTGAAGACGAGCAGGGAATCCTTGAGATTGCCGAAACTGGCGAAGAGCAGCGCCAGAATGAGCAGCAGCGCCACCGGTACGACGATCTGCAGGCGGCGCGTGGCGGAGATCATCTGCTCGAACTGCCCTCCCCATGTCGTCCAGTATCCGGCCGGGATCGGAACATCGGCGCGGATCGCTTCCTCCGCCTCAGCGACGAACGAACCGATGTCCCGGCCTCGCACGTTGGCCGTGACGATGATGTGCCTCTTGCCGTTCTCCCGGCTGACCTGGTTGGGACCGGGCGCCACGACGAACTTCGCGACCGCGCTCAGGGGAATGTAGTTCATTCGCGCGGCTGCCGAGCCCGCGCCGGGCAGGGGAACCGGGATCTGCTTCAACTTCTCGATGTCCGTCCGCACGTCCTCGGGAAGCCGGACGACGAGGTCGAAGCGGCGGTCTCCTTCGAAAATCTGACCCGCTTCCTCGCCGCCGATCGCCACCTCGACCACATCCTGCACATCGGTGACGTTCAGCCCGTAGCGGGCCATCGCGCCGCGGTCGATCTGGATGCTCAGAACCGGCAGCCCGGTGACCTGCTCGAGCTTGACGTCGGATGCGCCGGGGACCCGCTCGAGAATCGTCTCGATGGCCTTTCCGGTCGATTCCAGCACTTCCATGTCGTCGCCGAACACCTTCACGGCGACGTCGCTGCGCACGCCCGCAATCAGCTCGTTGAAGCGCATCTGGATCGGTTGGATGAATTCGTAGTTGTTCCCCGGGAGCTTGCGCAGATCCGTTTCGATCGCCGCGACCACCTCGGCCTTCGATCGGTTCGAGGGCCATTCGGAAGGTGGCTTCATCATCACGTACACGTCGGCCACACTGGGCGGCATGGGATCCGTCGCGATCTCCGCGGTGCCGATCTTGGCGAAGACCTCCTTCACCTCGGGGAATCGCATCAGTCTCTCTTCCAGGGTGTGCTGCAACTCGATGGCCTGGGTCAGACTGGTCCCGGGAATGCGGAGGGCGTGGACGAGAAGGTCGCCTTCGTCGAGACTCGGTAGAAATTCGGAGCCCATCGTCGAAGCCAGCAGCAGGCTGGCGGCGAAGAACGCCACGCCGACGGCCACCACGGCCTTGCGACGTTTCAGTGCCCAGTCGAGCGCCGGCTCATAGGCGAGACGGACCCGGCGCACGATCGGATTCTCTTTCTCCGCGATCTTCCCGCGAAGCAGCATTGCCACCATGGCGGGGACGAAGGTCACCGAGAGAATCATCGCGCCGAGGAGCGCCGCGATCACGGTGAAGGCCATGGGCCGGAACATCCTCCCTTCGACCCCGGTCAGAGTCAGGATCGGCAGGTAGACGATCATGATGATCAACTCACCGAACATCGTGGCCTTGCGCACTTCCTTCGATGCTGAGAAAACGGTCTCGAACCGTTCGCCGCGCGTGAGAAGGCGGCCGAGCTGATGCTGGCGCTCCGCGAGGCGTCGGACGCAGTTCTCCACGATGATGACCGCCCCGTCGACGATCAGCCCGAAATCGAGAGCGCCGAGGCTGAGCAGGTTTCCGCTGACCTTGTTCGACACCATCCCGGTGATCGTGAAGAGCATCGACAGAGGAATCACGAGCGCGGTGATGAGCGCAGCGCGAATGTTGCCGAGGAAGAGCAGGAGAATGACGATGACGAGGACGGCGCCTTCGAACAGGTTTTTCCGCACCGTATCGATCGCCGCGTCGACGAGCACGGTGCGGTCGTAGACGGTCTTTGCTTCGAGACCGGCGGGCAGCGTTCGATTCACCTCCTCCATTCTGGCGGCCACGCGTTGCGAGACAGTCCGGCTGTTCTCGCCCATGAGCATGAAGACCGTCCCGAGGACGACTTCCTTGCCGTTCTTCGTGGCGGCGCCGGTGCGCAGCTCCTTCCCCAGCGACACCGTGGCCACGTCCCGGATGTAGATGGGAGCGCCGGCATTCGACCCGACGATGACCCGTTCGATCTCCTCGATGGTCTTCACCTGGCCGGGTACACGGATGAGGTACTGCTCCCCTCCATGCTCGATGTAGCCGGCACCGGCGTTGGCATTGTTGTTCGAGAGCGCCGCCACGATGTCGCGGAACGTCAGGCCGTACGCCATCAGCTTGTCGGTTCTCGGCGTGACATGAAACTGTTTGACGTAACCGCCGATCGAGTTCACGTCGGCGACGCCGGGGATGTTGCGGAGCTGCGGCCGGACGATCCAGTCCTGCACCGTGCGGAGATCCGTGGTGGTGTAGGGCGCGCCATCCTCCCGGACGGCGTTGGCCTTCGCCTCGACGGTCCAGAGGAAAATCTCACCGAGGCCCGTGGCGATCGGCCCCATCGTTGGCGCGACTCCGGCAGGCAGCTTGTCCCTCACTTCCTGGATCCGCTCGTTGATCAGGTTGCGTGCGAAATAGATATCCGTGCCGTCTCGAAAGACGACGGTAACCTGAGAGAGGCCGTACCGTGAGATCGACCGCGTGTAGTCGAGCGAAGGAAGCCCGGCCATCGCCGTTTCGATCGGGAAGGTGATGCGCTGCTCGACCTCGTACGGTGTGAAGCCGCTCGCCTCCGTATTGATCTGCACCTGAACGTTGGTGATGTCGGGAACCGCGTCGATCGGGAGCTTCTGGTAGTTGTAGATACCGAGCGCGGCGAAGCCGAGCGTCAGCGCGAGAATTACCCAGCGCTGGCGGATGGAGAATCTCAGAATGCGTTCGAGCATGTCGTGTCCTTCCTCATTGCGCGCCGAATGAGCTCGCCGCGCCGCCGGCCGGCGGCCTCAGTGGTCATGGCTGGCGCCCGACTTCATGACGTCGGCTTTCACGACGAAGCTGTTCTTCGTGGCGTACTCCATCCCCGCGGTGAGCCCGGAGATCACTTCCACCCACTCCCCCTCGCGCCGCCCCAACTCGAGCGGCCGCGCTTCGAAGAGGTCACCGACCTTGATGAAGACCACGTCCCAGTCGCGGAACGTCTGCAGCGCCTCCGCTTTCACGGCCAGCGGGACCATCGACTCGTTCTGCGTCACATCGACCTTGACGAAAAGGCCCGGCCGCCATACGCCACTCGGATTCGGGATGACCACCCGCGCGCGGGCGGACCGCGTTTCCTCCCCCACGAGAGGCTCGACGTACGTCACGGTTCCGATCTGCCTGACGCTCTCGTCTTCCCAATGAACGATGACCTGTTGGCCGGTGCGGATGGCAGCAAGCTGATTCTGCGGGACGCTGATGTCGGTCCAGACCGTGGAAAGATCGGCGACCGTGAACAGCGTCGCCGTCGCCTCGGCCGCTTCTCCGACGGTGACGTGCTTGCCGATGACGACTCCCGTGACCGGCGAGCGCAGAACGTAGCGCGCCAGGTCGGTCTGACCTCGTACCTCGCCGGCCGCCACACCGAGGGCCGCCAGACGTTGCGCGGATGCCTGCCTGGCTAGCTGAGCTTCCGCCAGAGCGTTCCTGCTGATCAGGTAGTCCTCCTCCGGCGAGATTTTCTTCTTCCACAGCTGCTCTTCGCGCGCCGCGGTGACCCGCGCCAGCTCCAGGCGCTGCACCGACTCCAGATAGGCCTGCCTCGCCGTGGCCAGGTCGCCGCTGCTCAGGACCGCGATGATCTCGCCGCGGTTGACGCGGTCGCCGAGGTTCTTTCTCACCTCTGTCACCACACCGCGGACGCGCGGCACCACGTGCGCCGTCCTGTCGGCGTTGAGGGCGATCTGCGCCGGCAACTCGATGACGTTCTTCATCCGCGCGGGACCGACCCGCTCGATGACCACCCCCGCGCTCTTCAGCTCTTCGGGCTTGATCTCGGTTCGTCCCTCATACGATTCATAGGTCCATTCGTAGGAACGGCCGTCGCGTGTCGCTTTCACGGTGACGTCGAACGAGTGCGGCTCGACGATCTCCTTGTCGCCCAGCAGGTAGTCCCCGCGCGGAGAGAAGTGGATCGTGTCCGTCCTCTCGAGCCGTTTGAGAGTGATCGTCGCGTCGAAGGTTGTCGGAGGGAGCGGTTTGCCGTCATCGAATCCGTAGAGGCGATACTCGGGGGGAACGCCCTCCTCGAAAATCTTCACCTCCAGACCGAAATCGTCCTTCGTCAGAAGCTTGCCGCCGTGCGGACCCTTGCCGGCGCCATCCTTCACTTCGGGTTCCGGGCCTTTGCAGGCCGAAGCGCTGACAAGCACCGCCGCCAGCGCGAGTACCGCCAGAATCTCGGTTCGGACTTTCATTTCTGCTGCTCTCCATTCGTGAGGTCGTTCATCGGTGCCGCCGTGATCCGCTGCAGGTCGGCGAAGGCGTGCTGCAGTTCCGTCTGCGCGCGGACGAGCTGGAGGCGGACCGCGGCCAGCGTGCGTCGCGCGTCGAGAACCTCCATGTAACCGAACTTGCCGAGACGGTAGCCTTCGCTCACCGCTTCATAGACACTTTCGGCAGCCGGGATGACCTGCTCGCGAAGACTTCTCACCTCGGCCCGCGAGCGTGCGAGGAAGGAGCGGGCTTCATCGGCGGACTGCCGAAGGCGGACGATTGCCGCCCGGCGCTCTTCCCGCGCTCGGGCGATGCGCTCACCGGCCTCGATCTTCCCGCCGCGGTTGCGATCGAAAAGCGGGAGCGGCAACGTCACCGTCGCAACGAACGCGCCCTCGCCCACCTCGAAATGCCGGTATCCGCCTCCGACGGTCACATCGGGAACGGCACGCGCCTGTTCGATACGGAGCAGTGCCTCCCGTTCCGCGATCTCCGCCGTCCATCGCCCCACCTCGGGATGGCGCTCGATCATCCCCGCCACCGACTCGAGCGAGGGAAGGATCGGGACCATGTCGAGATCGCCGGCCGCGCGCTCGAATCGGGGTGAGGTGCTCCCCCACGTCGCGGCGAGGCGCGATCTGGCAGCGGCAAGATCGGCCGCGGCGCGCTCGCGTTCGATCCGTTCGCTGGCGAGGGAGACCTCGGCGCGCGTCTCTTCAATCGGCGAGACCTTACCGGCCTCCACTCGTGCCGCCACCGTGATCTTCAGCTCTTCGGCGAGGCGGACAGCACCTGTGCTCAATTCGAGGCGCCGTTGCGCCGAAAGGACATCGATGAATGCGCGGGTCGTTCTGGCAACGATCTCGAGGCGCCGCGACTCCAGATCCGATCGCCCCAGGTCCAGCGCAGCCCTCGCCGCGCCGGTCCGTGCCGCGCGATCGCCGCCGAGCTCGAGGCGCTGCCCGAGCTGGAAGGTGGACTGCACGCCGCCGGTCTTCGCGATGTCGCCGCCGAGGTTCTCGGTCGTGCCCGAGATCTCGGGGTTCGGCAGGGCGCGAGCCTGGAGCACCCGCCCTTCGCGCGCGCGGACCTCGCTGGCCAATGCCGCAATCTCCGGATTCCGGCCGGCGGAAAGAGAGATTGCCTGCTGCAGCGTCAGCTCACCGGCGGGTTCGCTCGCGGACAGGTTGTCTGGTTCGGTCTGCGCACCCAGGGCCGTTGCGGCCGCGAGCACGCCTGCTGAGAGAAAGCGTAGAAAAGGCAAAGTCCACTCCTGTCGCAGAAAGCGTTAAAGGAACGCGTGCGGGAGTGGCAATCAGATGCGGAAGGTCGAGAGCAGCACCTGGGCGCCTACGTCATCATCGATACGGAGCGCGCCGAACGCGATCGCGTTTCGGTGATGCCCGTGAGCCGGTCGCTCGGCGGATGTCCACGACACCGGCATCAGGATCGGGACGGTGCTGGCGGGACGGACGATTCGCGGCGGGCTCGAAGCGATGAGGGGGTGCTCATGGCCGCCATGCGCGGCGCCGATCTCCATCACGGCCGAATGATGAGGCTCGGAATGATCGTCGAGATCGTGGATGACGACATGCGTCGCCAGCGGCGCTCCGAGGAGCGCCAGGACGAGAATCGCCGGCCGGACGAGCGAACGTTGCATCCGAGGGCCGAAAATGCCGAGTTCGACCGGATGTATTCCTGCGCCGTGCATCGGAACCGCAAATCTCGAATGGACTTTTCGCGAAACGAACGCCCTTAAAAGGTACCCACCGACCAGAACCGCCTCACCAGCTACTTCTTCTTGATGGAAAGTCTGGTATTGGAAGGATCCGCGAAGATCGTGGCCGGCGCGGGGAGCGTGGCCAGCGAGGCGCGGCGATTCTTCGAGATCGACAGGCGCGTGTAGACCTGCGTGGAGAGGATCGACGCGTGGCCGAGGATCTCCTGGACCTCGCGGATGTCCGTGCCGCTGCTGACGAGCATCGCCGCCATCGTGTGCCGCAGCGAATGCGGCGTGATGTGGCGCTTGATCTCGGCAATGCGCACGTGCTTCTTGAAGATGTTCTCGATCGAATAGATCGTCAGGCGCGTTCCGCTGCGGCCGACGAACAGCGCCGGCGTATCGAGGCTGCGGTCGCCGCGAAGCTCGAGGTACTGCGTGAACGCGGTGATGACGACGTCCGAAGTGAGCGTGACCGCCCGTCCCCGCGTGGCGCGGCCGGTGATCTGGATCTGGCGCTTGTCAACGTCGACGTCGGAAACGTTCAGGGCGACGAGCTCGCCGATGCGGATGCCCGTCGAGAAAAGAAGCTCGAGGATGATGTTGTCGCGAACCGCACAGAAGTATCGGTTCCGCCCGCCGGGCGATTGATCGCGCGACGAAGCGAGGCTTGCGATCAGCTCTTTCGGAGCGGCCAGGAGCGCGCGGATCTCGCGCGTCGAGAGCACCGTGGGAACGCGGTTCTCGACCGGCTTCTTGATGCGCAGCTTCCGCGCGGGCGATTCCGTGACCACGCCCGATTCCTCGAGATAACGAAAGAAGACTTTGAGAGCGGCGACCTTGCGGCGAATCGAAGTATCGCGATACGGCCCGGTCCCGAGTTTGTCCAGATAACCCTCGAGATGCTCCGGCGTGATGTCGACCATCGCCGCGTCGCTGACGTGCGTATGGAACTGGCTCAGATCTGACTGATACGCGCGCAGAGTCCGGTCGGAAAGGTTCCGGACGGTCTGGCCGTGCTCGAGAAAATCGGCTATCGCCTGCTGCACGTTCATGATCGACTCTTCACTGGAAGTTTACGGGGGGAAGGACCCGACCGAAAGTCTAGCTTGGGCCGGGGCGAAGTCAAGTATTATTTGTTCTGTCGATATGCTGTAAAAGCATCACAATACGAGACGTAGCCGTCCATACCCATGAAAGGACAACGCCTTTTCGTCCGCGCCATCGAAAGCGCCGATTCCGGCGCGGTGGAGGCCTTCCTGCGCGCCGAGGGGAAGAACGGGACAGTTCCGGCATGTGGTCTGCTCGGGAAGCTCGCCGGCGAACTGGTCGCGATCCTCGCGATGCGGATCACGGCCGAAGGGGTGGAGATCGACGACATTGTGGTAGCGAGCGATCTTCGCCGGAAGCGCATCGGCCGGGCGATGCTCGCGGAACTGGAGCAGATCGCCGTGAAGATGGACCGGCCTCAGCTGCTGGTCCGCGATGCAGACGAGCAGTCAGCCGAATTTCTGAAGCGAGTCGGGTTCGAGCGGGAGGGTCCTCGGTGGATACGAAAGGTTGCAACCTGAACGAGCGCGGCGCCCGCGGAGTCATCGCGGCCGCGCTGATCATCGCCGCCGCATGCGGGCGTTCGACGGCGGTCGCCCCGCCCGACGCGCCGGCAGCAACTCCGGCAGCGGTGGTCGAAGAGGAAGCGCTTCCATCCACCCTGTCCGAAGCGCGTTCGCTGCGCCGCGCCGCGAAGCTCGATCTGTACGAACGCGGCCTCCGGAAACTCTCCGGTTCTGACGACGCGAGCATCGCGTCGCGCGCCTCGTCTCTTCTGGCCCTTCATCTCTTCGATCAGAAGCGATACGACGAAGCCGTCACTGCCCTGCAGGCCGCGGCGGAACGGTCGCCTCTCCTCGCTCCCTTCCTGCGCCTCCGTCTCATCGAAGCGGAGCTCGGCCGCGGAAATGTCGCCGGAGCAATTCAGGCCGCCGAACAGGTCTTGGCGTCACCCGATACCACCGCCGCGACCGTGGCCGGTCTTCGTCTTCCCGCCCTCCATGCCGCTGCCGGAAACCGTGAGGCTGCCGATTCCGCATTCGTTGCGGCAATGGCGGTCCCCATCGACGAGAACAGCGAAAAAGAGCTTCTCGATCTGGCGGCGCTCCTCGGTCAGCACGGCCGGGGCGATCTCGCGGCGAAAGTCCGCATGCGGCTCCTCACCGATTACACGAGCGGCCGTTTCACCGAAAAGATCTACGGCGATCTCGCCGCGTCATCCGACTCGCCGCTCGATCTGCTGCCGCTCGAAGACGCGACGCGGCTTGCGCGGAGTCTCGCTCGCGCGAACCGCTACGATCAGGCGCTCGACTATCTGCAGCGGATCCGCACGCGCTTCCCCGAGTCGGGAACCAGTGACTTCTACCGCGGCGTCTACCTGCGGTCGCTCTTCAACTCCCGCGGCTACACCCGTCTCGTCGACGAGACAGCGACGGAGACCTTCACCGACCCGTCCCTGCTCCTGCTCCGCGCCCGCGCCGCATGGCGTGACGATCGGCCGGAGCTCTTTCTGAGCATCCTCGAAGATCTGGAGAAACGCTTCCCTCGGAGTCGCGAAGCGATCGAGGCGAAGGTCCAGCGAGCGAAGTACTACGTCACAGACAACATCGACTACGAGGAGTCGCTCGAGAACCTGAAAGCGGCACTCGACGCCGGCGCCTCCGGCAACGACGGCGAGAATCTCTGGACTCTCGGCTGGACTTACGTGCTCGCGGGCCGGGACGACGAGGCGCTGGCCACGTTCGACAAGTATCTCGCCACGTATCCGGACGGCGATTATCGAACGAACTCGCTCTTCTGGTCCGGCAAGGTCCACGAGCGCAACGGCCGCCTCGCCGAGCGCGACGCCAGCCTGCGTCAGGTGATTGCCGAATACCCCTACAACTACTACGCGTACCGGGCGAGAGAGATTCTCGGCATTCCCACGGTCGCCGCCGATGCGGTCGCCAACGGGAACGTCTTCCCGAACGTCGATGCGGACCTCGCGGCGATCCCGGCCGCGCGTCTGGACACGGTGCGTGAACTTCTCGCGATCGAGCTCGGACGGGATGCTTCCCGAGAAATGAAAGCCATCGCCGCCGCCTGGCCCGACAACCTCGGGGCCGCGTTCCTGCTGGCAGACGTCTACGTACAGAGCGGCGAGCCGTTCCGAGCCAACGGTATCCTGCAGCGGCGCTTTCGCCAGTTCGTGCGTCACGGAGGGGAGAACGTGCCGCGGCGTTTCTGGGAGATCCTCTATCCTCTCAATTACTGGGAGGCGATCGAGCGCGAAGCCGCCCGGCGTGAGCTCGATCCGTACCTGATCGCGTCAATCATCCGCCAGGAGAGCGGGTTCGAGCCGACGACAGTCTCGAACGCCGGAGCGGTCGGGCTCATGCAGATCATGCCGAACGAAGGCGCCCGGATCGCGTCGCTCGCCGGGCTGGACAACGTGACGCGGGAGCAGCTCTTCGATCCGTACGAGAACATCGCCGTCGGTGCCGCGGAGTACTCACAGAAACTTGCGCGCATGGAAGGCAACCCGATCCTGGCGATCGCGGCCTACAACGCGGGCGAAGAGGCCGTTGGCAGATGGCTTGCTCGAATGCCCCTTGGCGACCCTGATTTATTTGTAGAGTCAATCGCGTACGCTGAGACAAAGTTGTACGTGAAAACGGTAACCAGGAACCGGTTCGAATACCGGCGGATTTATGAAAGCAGCAGCCAGCAGTCACGGCCCCGGTCGCAGTAACGTCGCCATTTCCCTGATTCTCGTCATTCTGTACGCCCTGCCAGCGACCGCCGCGAATCAGTTGACTCTGAAACGCGGCGAGACCGTCAAACGGGGAGAGCTGGTCGGCGTGGTCGACGTCACCGTCGACCCCGGAATCGAAAGCGCGAAGGTGTGGATCACGATCGACGGCCAGAAGATTGCCGAGGGGATCATGTGGCCGCATCGGGTGAATGTCGATTTCGGACCGACGGCCGTCGAACACAGGATCGCCATCACCGCCATCGGCCCCGACAAACGACGCGTGCAATGGCACGAGACGATCAATCGCGGCCACCTTCCGCTCACGGTCAAAGTACAGGCCGTCGACCTCGGATCGCGCCTGTTCGAAGCAAAAACGACCGCGCCGAAGAATGATCCCGTCGTCGCGGTCGAGCTCTGGGACCACGCGACGAAGGTCGCCACGGTGACCGAACCTCCTTTCCGGTTCGAAGTGCCGGCGGAGGTGCTCGCCAGCGGATTCGTGCAGGTGACTGCGCGATCGCAGGCGGGCAATGAGGCCGCCGACTTCTGGTCCGCGTCCGGTGACGTTCACGTCGAATCGATCCAGGTTCGAACGGTTCCGATCTTCGTATCGGTGATCGATCGGAATGGTTCTACGCGCGACGATGTCGATCGCTCGCTCTTCCGCATCATGGATAACGAGGCGGAGGGGACGATCGTCGAGTTTGGAAATGCGTTCGACCAGCCGATCTCGATCGCGCTGCTGCTCGACGCCTCGGCGAGCATGACGCACAGCATGGCATCGGCATCGAAGGCCGCCCTCGAATTTGCAACCAACACGCTCAAGGCGGGTGACCGCTGCAGCGTCACCGCGGTGCAGGACGTTCCGCGGAGGAAGCAGCCGCTCACCGGCGAGCGTGACCTCGTGGCCAAAGCACTCCAGGGAATCGCCCCGGCCGGCCGCACGGCGCTCTACGACGCCATTGCCAGTGCGATCCGGGAGTTGAAGGACGAGAAGAACCGCCGGGCGATCGTCATCCTCACCGATGGCGGAGACACCGAATCCGTTCGCTCATTCAACGAGATCGAGAAGACCTCGGTCGAGGCGGGGATTCCGCTGTACTTCATCGTGTACGACACGGGGCTTCAGTCGCAGCAGCGCGATGTGGAGCGGCTCAACCATCTGGCCGTCGAAACCGGCGGCTTCCTGGCCGTCGCCACCAAACAGGACCTCGGAGCCAAGTATGGGGAGATCGAGAGGGATCTCCGCGCCCAGTTCGCGATCCTCTATCAGGTCACCGATTTCGTCCGGCCGAAGGAATGGCGGCGGGTCCGGGTGACGCTGGCATCGCCTAAATTGACCGCCAGGACGATCCGTGGGTACTTCACACCATAAAATCCCGCGCGCATGACGCGCAATGACCGCCTGATCGCGTCGCTCCGCGCGGAAGTCGCCCGGAGCGATTTTTTTTCGAGCTTGTGGAGCGCGGGCGACCTCGCCCGCGTCGATGCAACCCACGCCGCTGTGTGGAGCGCGGGCGACCTCGCCCGCGTCCCCGCCCGCAACCGCGTCGAGCTCACGGGCGCGTCCGTCGAAGCCCGCGCGTTGATCCTAGCGGCATTGCAGGAAAAATCGAAGCGACGCCTGGCCATCGTCGTACCCGGCGAAGCGGCGACCGCGGACTTCGAGACCGCGCTCCGCCTCTTCCACCGCGATCCGCGGTGCGTTTCGGTTTACCCGAGTCCGTCGCTCTCCCCGTATCAGGATGTAGCCCCGTCGCTCGGCGTCGTGCGCGAAGAGATTCGCGCCATCGGGATGATCGCCGACCGCGCCGCGGATGTTCTGATCGTTCCGGCGCGCGCCCTCTTCCAGCGCCTTCCGCAACCGGATGAGTTCCGCGCCCGAATGGTGCATATCTCCGAAGGTGACGAACTCGACATGCACGCCTTGCTGCAGACTCTGGTCGAGAACGGGTTCGTCCGGACCGATCTCGTCGGCGAGACGGGCGAGTTCGCGTTCCGCGGCGGCATCCTCGATCTGTTTCCTCCGACCACCCAGCGGCCCGTACGCATCGAGCTTTTCGGCGATACCGTCGAATCGCTGCGGTGGTTCGATGTCGAGACGCAGCGTTCGGACGATCCTTCCGGCCCGGTCGCGGTGATGCCGATGACTCAGTTCCCTCTCGACAAGGCCGCGCGGTCGGCTCTGGCGCGCCGGCTCTCTCTCGATTTTCAGGATCCAATCTACAAACGCGACCTCGCTGAGAAGATCGACCGCCTTTCGGAGAACGGAACGTTCCCGGGCATCGAACACTACCTTCCGATCGCGGCGAACTCGATCACCTTCGCAGACGTAATCGGCAGCGACGAGTGGTCGCTGGTCCTCATCGAGCCCGACCAGATCATCACGACCATCGCCAAGTTCGAATCGCTTCTCCGGTCGGAGTACGAGGTGGCTTCGGAGAAAGGTCGCGCGGCCTATCCACCGGAGAAGATCGTGGCTCCCGGCGCGGACGTTCTCCAGTTCACCGGCTCCGCGCGCCTGGCGATGAGCGAAGTCCACGTTCGCGACGCAGGCGGAACCACGGAGCTGCGGGTGCACGCGCCTCAGACGGATCGATTCACGAACCGGCTCAGCGAGTTCACCGCGGATCTGAATCGCGGTCACCGCGAAGGACAACGTCAGCTGTTCTTCTGCGCGACGAAAGGCGGCGCCGAGAAGGTCGAGCGCCTGTTGCGTGAGTTCGGCGTTCCCTTTGTCAACGACTCGCCGGCGTTCGCACAGGACGTGGTGGTGACATCAGGCAATCTCGCGCGGGGATTCTCGTTCGGCGAGATCAACCTCACGGCCTACTCGGAATGGGACCTCTTCGAGCCGCCCACGTCGACTCGGGTCGGCGGCCGCAAGAAGACCGATGCCTTCGTCACCGATCTTCGCGACCTCAAGGTCGGCGACTACATCGTGCACGTCGATCACGGCGTCGGCCGGTACGTCGGGTTGCAGCGGATTCCGTTCGGCGCCACCGAGCGTGAAGTGATGGAGATCGAGTACGGCTCCGGCGGCAAGCTCCTCATGCCGATGGAGAACCTCAACCTCATCCAGAAGTACTCGGGTGGCGGCGACGCGCAGCCGAAGCTGGACAAACTCGGCGGCACGGCCTGGGCACGCACGAAGGCGAACGTCAAGAAGGCCATGCGCGACATGGCCGACGAGCTGCTCAAGCTCTACGCAACGCGGCAGATGGTCACCGGTCACGCCTTCAGCAAGGACTCACCCTGGCAATTCGAGTTCGAGGATGCCTTCGAGTTCGATGAGACCGAGGACCAGCTCGCGGCGATCGACGACGTGAAGTCGGACATGGAGTCGCGCAAGCCGATGGACCGCCTGCTGTGCGGCGACGTCGGTTACGGCAAGACCGAAGTGGCGATGCGCGCGGCGTTCAAGTCGGTGATGGACGGGAAGCAGGTCGCCGTGCTGGCCCCGACCACGGTCCTCGCCTTCCAGCACTATCAGACGTTCCTCCGCCGCTTCGCGTCGTTCCCCGTAACGATCGAGCTGATGACGCGGTACTACTCCGCAAAAGAGCAGAAGGAGATCCTCCGGAAGCTCGAGGCAGGTGAGATCGACATCGTCATCGGGACGCATCGTGTCCTCTCGAAGGACATCGCGTTCAAGGACATCGGTCTGCTCATCATCGACGAAGAGCAGCGCTTCGGCGTCGCCCAGAAGGAGAAAGTCAAGCAGGTCAAGAAGGCCGTCGACGTCCTGGCCATGTCGGCGACTCCGATTCCGCGCACGCTGCACATGTCGCTGGTCGGCATCCGCGACATCTCGGTCATCGAGACTCCGCCGAAAGACCGCCTCGCCATCCAGACCGCCGTCGTTCCGTTCAACGACGAATTCATCCGGGAGGCGATCGAGTTCGAGACCGGCCGCGGCGGCCAGGTCTTCTTCGTCCACAACCGCGTCGAGTCGATCTACGGGATGAAGGAGTATCTCGAGAAACTGGTTCCCGGTCTCCGCGTCATCGTCGGCCATGGCCAGATGGAAGAGCGGGAGCTGGAAAGGGCCATGCTCGCGTTCATCAAACGCGAATACGACGTCCTGCTGGCCACGACCATCATCGAGAACGGGATCGACATCCCCGCCTGCAACACGATCCTCATCAATCACGCGGAACGTTTTGGCCTTTCGCAGCTCTACCAGCTGCGCGGCCGCGTCGGACGCAGCGACCGCCTCGCCTTCTGCTACCTTCTCGTCCCCAGCGACCGCGTGCTCACGAGCGACGCCCGCAAACGCCTGGCAGCCATCCAGGAGTTCTCCGACCTCGGCGCCGGATTCCGCATCGCCGCGCGCGACCTCGAGATCCGCGGAGCGGGCAACCTCCTGGGCGGTGAACAGTCGGGCGAGATCGCCGCGGTCGGCTTCGAGATGTACACGAAGCTCCTCGAGGAAACGATCCGTGAGATGAAGGGCGAGCGCATCGAGGAGGAAGTCGAGACCTCGATGAACCTCGGCGTCGACATCTACATCCCGAAGGATTACATCCTCGAAGAGAACCTGCGCATGACTTTCTACAAGAAGATCGCCTCCGCGCAGACGGACCAGCGCCTCGAAGACATTCGCAACGAGATGCGCGACCGCTTCGGAGCTGTCCCGCCGAACATAGACAACCTGCTGCGCTTCGTAAAGATCAAACGCTACGCGCAGACGATCGGCGTCATCTCGATCGTTCGGGAAGGCGCACGCGTCGTGCTCAAGCTGACGCAGAACGCGAAGGTCGATCCGAACAAACTCCTCCAGCTGATCCAGGACACCCCGCAGGCGAAGTTCTCGCCAACCGGCGTGCTCTCGTTCCCCATCAAGGAGCAGGGCGCCGAGGTCATCGATGCAATCGAGAGGCTGCTGAGAGGGATCGCGGCATGAAACGATTTTGGATTTTGGATTTTGGATTGATCGATTCCCAATCCAAAATCCAAAATCCAAAATCCAAAATCCAGTGCTACCCTACCGCGCCGTGCGACCGTTCCTCGCAGCTGCGCTGATCCTCAGCCTCGTCACCTGTTCCCGGAAGCCGGCGACGCCGCCGGATGTCGTCGCGCGCGTTGGCGAGCGGATGATCACGCTGGCCGACTTCAAGCGTTATCTCGAACGGAACGCCGGGACGGAGCTCGCCCAGCTGCAGCCGGAGGTCGCGAGCGCAGTGCTCGACCAGTATCTCGAAGAGATCGTCCTCTCCGAATACGCCGCGAAGACGGGAGTCGAAGTTCCGGCCGACGCGATCGCCACCGCCGTCCGCACGGACGCCGGGGCGACGGTCGTCGAGAAAAAGGACGAGATGCGCCGCCAGCGTCTCCTCGCGAATCTCTCAGCCGAGACAGGCGAGCCGACGGATCAGCAGATCCGCGATTACTACGATCAGCACCAAGCAGAGTTCCGTACCGGCGAAGAAGTCAAAGTCCGGCAGATCCTGGTCAACGAAGAATCACTGGCGAACGAAATCGCCGCCAAGCTCAAGAAGGGCGCCTCCTTCGAGGAACTCTCGGCCGAGCACTCCCGGGCCGCGAACGCGAAACGTGGCGGCGAGATCGGATTCGTCACCCGCGGCGAGCTGCCGAAGATGTTCGAGGAAGAGATTTTCGCCCTCCGCCCCGGTCAGATCAGCAGCGTGATCCGGACCGACAACAGCTATCACCTGTTCAAGGTCGAAGAGCACCGTCCACCCGGGACCATGACCCTGGAAACGGCTTTCCCTGTGATCCGGGCCCGCCTTCAGGAGGAAGCGACCCGGGCTAGAATGGCCCAGCTCGTCTCGACGGCCCGCAAAGAGCTCCCCACGGCGGTCCTGACCAAGCGCCTCCCCTTCCGCTACTCAGGGGCCTTCCCGAAATCCGAGAACGAATAAATCCCCCCGTAACTTGTTGTGACCGCTACTCGTCGGATCAATTGCTTATGAAGAAAACCCTACTCGCAGCAGCCCTGTTCGCCGCCGTCGCCTTCTCGGCCGGCGCCGCGGACATCGTCGAAGCGGTCGTCGTCCGTGTGGGCGATCGAATCATCACCCGCTCCCAATACGCCAAACGCCTCGCCGACCTCGATCGCGAGATCGAGCAGACCAGCCCTCCGGAGCAGGTGGCCGAGCGGAAGCAGCAGGTGCGCGCGCGGATCGTCGATGAGCTCATCGAAGAGCTCCTCATCAAGGATCGCGCGGACCGCATCGGCGTCACCGTCTCTCCTGACGAGATCAAGGACGCGATCAACCGCTTGAAACAGCAGTACAACATCACCACCGACGAGCAGTTCGAGTCCTCGCTCCGTCAGTCCGGCATGACCCGCGCGGACATGGAAGTCCGCCTCCGCGAAACGCTCATCACAAACAAGGTCTTCGCCCGCGAGCTGCGGAACCGCGGCGAGCTCGATGACCGCGAGCTGCGCGAGCGCTACAACCGGGAGAAAGAGCAATACCGGCTTCCGGAACGCGCCCGCCTCCGCGAGATCGTCATCGTGAAGCCGGAGCATCCGGCTCTGGCCGAGGAAGCGCGCAAGCGAGCGGAAACCGCCGCGTCCGACGCTCGTGGCCCCGGTGCTGATTTCGCGAAGATCGCCGCCGCCGTCTCCGAAGCAGGCACGAAGGACCAGGGCGGAGATCTTGGCGAGGTCGCACGCGGTGAGCTCCTCGCGAATCTCGATACCGCTGTCTTCAATGCGGCGGCCGGCGATGTGCTCGGTCCGATCGAAACGCGCTCCGGCTGGCACGTCCTCAAGGTCGAGCAGCGGCTTCCGTCCGAAGTTCCCGCGTTCGAATCGGTGAAGGACAAGCTCCGCAAAGACGCCAGCGAAGAAACGTTCCAGCGCGATCTCAAGGCCTACCTCGAGAGCCTGCGCAAGGACGCCTTCATCCAGATTCACGAACAGAACATCCCGAAGGCATAGGCCTTACGTCATCCTGAGGCGCGGAGACGCCGAACGACCTCAAGATGCCAAACTCTGCCATCTGGAGGTCCTTCGCCGCTTCGCCGGCTCAGGATGACGTGTTGCCGCACTTCACAGTCCACCCCTCGTAGACGTTTGACCCACCCGAGGTATCCTCGGCCGCGATGAGTGAAGTCGCTCAGGCGGTCGAAGCGATCCGCAAGTTGCGTCCACGGCGCGTCGTGCTCTTCACCGGCGCCGGCGTCTCGGCTGACAGCGGCATCCCCACCTTCCGCGGCAACGAAGGACTCTGGCGGAACTTTCGCGCCGAGGATCTCGCCACTCCGCAGGCGTTCGAGCGCGATCCGGTTCTCGTGTGGCAGTGGTACGAGATGCGACGCGACATCATCCGCAACGCAAAGCCCAACGCCGCCCATCTGGCGATCGCCAGACTGCACGACGCGGTCGTCATCACGCAAAACGTCGACGGACTCCACAAGCGCGCAGGATCGGGCGATGTCGTCGAGCTCCACGGCAATATCTTCCGGGCCCGTTGCGTGCGCGAAGGGACGACGACGTTGCGCGAGGCTCCGTTCGCGTCCCTCCCTCCTCATTGTGAATGCGGCGCCATGCTCAGGCCCGACGTGGTGTGGTTCGGGGAGATGCTTTCCGAGCCTGCGATCGCGCGCGCATCGGCGGCGATGATGGGGGCGGATCTCCTCGTCGTCGTCGGAACGTCGGGAGTGGTTTATCCGGCGGCTGGACTGGTCTCACTCCACCGCGGGCTATCGGTCGAGATCAACCCGCAGGCATCATCGCTGCCGTCAGCATGCACCTTCGCAATTCCAGCGCGCGCGGCCGAAGCGACCCCGCCGATCGTCGACGCGATCCTGGAGGGAAGCGAATGAGAGAAGTCATCGCCGATCTGCCCCTCGACGACCGCCCGCGGGAACGCCTGCTCAATCACGGCGCGGACACGCTCTCGGACGCGGAACTGATCGCAATCCTTCTTGGATCGGGCATGCGTGGAAAGAACGCGATCCAGCTCGCGCGGGAAATGCTGCAGGACGGGATGTCTTCCCTCCGGCGGCGCGAGCCTTCCACGCTCGCGAGACTGGCAGGCGTAGGGCCTGCGAAAGCGAGCCGCATCGTCGCCGCCTTCGAAGTGGCGAGGCGCCTCGCCGGCGCGGAGCCGGACACGCTTCCCACCTTCGATCCCGATCTCTTCGGCCGCGCACTCGTGACCAGCTATGCGCACCACGTCCAGGAAAAGCTCGGCGCGGCGTTCCTCGATTCACGGCAGAGGATCCTGAAGCAGCGCGAGATCTTCGTCGGCACGATCAATCACGCCGCAGTGTCGACACGCGATGTGCTCCGTTACGCACTCGAGGAGAACGCCTGCGCGATCGTGCTCTATCACAATCATCCATCAGGCGATCCGTCGCCATCGGCGGAGGACCTGATGTTCACGCGCAAGATGATCGAGTCGCTGAGGCTGTGCGACATCGAGCTGGCCGATCACATCGTCGTCGGCGCGCACCGGTTCTATTCGATGCGGCAGAGAGGGCAGATTTAGCGGATGGTGGAGCGCGGGCGACCCCGCCCGCTTCTTCAACACATGATCGCGGGCGAGGTCGCCCGCGCTCCACTGTCCCCTACCGCGCGGCCAGCGCGGCCTTCCGCATCTCCGCGCGCTTTCCGGTGTAGACCGGCGTGAGCCAGCTGAACCGGTCGGGAATCTCTCCGCCGATGTACGCGAAGTACTCCTTCTGAATACGCTCGGTGACTGGTCCACGGCGGCCGGCGCCGACCGGGATCTTGTCCACGCTGCGGACTGGCGTGACTTCGGCGGCGGTGCCGGTGAGGAAGAGCTCGTCGGCGATGTACAGCGCTTCGCGCGGGATGAGCGTCTCCACGACTTCGAAGCCGAGGTCGCGAGCCAGGCGGATGATGGTGTCGCGGGTGATGCCGGCGAGCACGGAAGCTCCAAGAGGCGGCGTCAGGATTCTGTTGTCGCGGACGAGGAACACGTTCTCGCCGGAGCCTTCGCTGACATACCCGGAAACATCCAGCGCGATCCCTTCCGCATACCCTTCCGCCGCTGCCTCGGCACGAATGAGGATGGAGTTCATGTAGTTCGCGGTGGCCTTGGCCAGTGCGGGGAATGTATTGGGGGCCATTCGATTCCAGGAGGAAACGCGGACATCGACACCCTTTTCGAAACCCTCGGCGCCGAGATACTTGCCCCACACCCAGGCGGCGATCATGACGTCGATCGGGCAGTTCGCGGGATTCACACCGAGGGAGTGGAAGCCCCGATAGACCAGCGGGCGGAGGTAGCAGTCATCGAACTCGTTCGCCGCGATCACATCGAGCATCGCGTTCTTGAAGTCCGCGAACGAGTACGGGACCTCCATCCGGTAGATCCTGCAACTGTCGTAGAGACGGCGGAGATGCTCGTCGAGGCGGAACACGGCCGGGCCGTTTTTCGTCTGGTAGCAGCGGATGCCCTCGAAGAGGCCTGAGCCGTAATGGAGGGCATGCGTCAGCACGTGAATCTTCGCGTCGGCAAAGTCCACGAGCCGTCCGTTCATCCAGATTTTCTTCACTTCCTCGAACGGCATTCCAGCCTCCTCGATTGAGCGTTGTTCGACTCGGATGAGTCAAAGGTCGGGGTACAGCGAGTATAGGTGGCGCTCTTTTTAGGTGTCAATGCTATAAACCTGCCCGTTTCCGAACGTGCACGCCGCCGGGACCAAACAATGGACTTCCACGAAAAGATTGCAGTGATTACGGGCGCCTCGAGCGGGATCGGCCGCGCGACCGCCCTCGAGCTCGCCCGCCGCGGAGCGCACGTCGTCCTCGCCGCCCGGCGCGCCGAGATGCTCGAAAACGTAGCTGGAGAATGCCGGAAACTCGGCGTGCGCGCTCAGATCGTCGTCACCGACGTCCGTGACCGCGATGCCTGCCGCAACCTCATCGCCGCCGCGGGCGACGTCGACATCCTGGTGAACAATGCCGGCTTCGCGATCTACGATTCCTCCGAGGAAGCGCGGATCGGCGAGATGCGCGACATGATGGATACGAACTTCTTCGGCACGGTGCACTGCACGCAGGCCGTTCTCCCCGCGATGCTCGCCCGCCGGCGCGGCAGCATCGTCAACGTGGGGTCGATTACCGGAATCATGGGGTTCGCTCGCATGGGCGCTTACTGCGCGAGCAAATTCGCGATCGCCGGCTGGACCGAGGCGCTGCGAGACGAGGTGATCGGGAAAGGCGTGAGCGTTGCACTGGTGTGCCCTGCCACAACGGATACCGAATTCTTCATGAAAGCAGAACGTGGAAAGCAGCCCGCCGCCTCGCGTCTGATCCTCGCTGTACCGCCGGAGCGCGTGGCGCGCGCCATCTGTGCTTCCGTGGCCGACGGCCGCTATCGCCGCATCCTCCCCCTCACCGCGACGATGTTCATGCGCTTCAAGGAGCTCTCGCCCGGCTTCGCGCATGCGGTTTTCCGCGGATTGACGCGACTCATGGAGCGTCGATGAAGATCGCCCTCTCACGGGCGCCGGTGACTGCGGCGCTCCTCCTCGCCATTGCCATCGTCTGGATCGCCGAGCTTGCGGACCCCGAGATCCTCGGCCGCGGCGCGATCATTCCCCGGATGCTCGCCCAGGGTGAGTACTGGCGCGTCTTCACGGCGATGTTCCTCCACGCCGGCTGGCTGCACTGGGCCGCCAACTCGTGGACGCTCTATCAGCTCGGCATGCTGTACGAGGCGATGTTCGGCTCGAAACGGTTCGCTCTCGTCTATTTCGTCAGCGGTGCCGTCGCCTCGATCGCGAGTTCCCTCCGCGTCGAAACCGCGTCCGTCGGCGCCAGCGGCGCCATCCTCGGCATCCTCGGCGCGTTCTTCTTCTCCATCCGAAGGTCGCCGCAGTTCCGGCACGAGCCGTGGACGAAAGGCCTCATCAGCCAGCTGATGTTCTGGGCGTTCCTCAACATCGCCATCGGCCTGTCGATGTCGGAGCTGATCGACAACACCGCCCACATCGCCGGTCTCGTGACCGGTCTCGTCCTCGGCTTGATGCCGCATCGCGTTCCGCCGCCTCCACCGGGGCAGATCGTGGTCGACGTGCAGCCGTACGACGACACCGTCGGGTCTCGATGAATCCTCACAAGCGCACATTTCATTCCTTGTGCAGACCGCACTCGGTCTTGTTGAACCCGGCCCACCGGCCGGCGCGCGGATCTTCTCCGGGAGCCACCGGGCGTGTGCACCAGGTGCAGCCGATGCTCGGGTAGTTGCGGTCATGAAGCACGTTGTAGGGAACCGCGTGCGCGCGTACGTAATCCCACACACGTTCGGAGGTCCAGTCGGCGATGGGATTGAACTTCCACAGATTGAACTTCTCGTCCCATTCGATCTTCTTCGCACTCGCGCGCGATGGAGCCTGGTCCCGGCGGATCCCCGTGATCCAGGCACGCAGGGTCCGCAGCTTCTGCTGCAACGGCTCGACCTTTCGGATCGCGCAGCAACGGTCGGGGTCACTCGACCATAACGCCTCGCCGTGGACCAGAGCCTGCTCATTGGGAGCGAGGCTGGCCCGGCAGCGTTCGACGGAGATTCCGTATCGCGATTCGATCGTGTCGATGAGCGCGTAGGTCTCCGGGAACAGAAAATCGGTGTCGAGCGTGAAGACGCGGAAAGGGATGTCCGTCGCCGCGGCGAGGTCGATCAGCACGACGTCTTCGGCGCCAAAGCTGGAGGCGATGGCGACGTCGCCATCGAAGGACTCCAATCCGATTCGCACGAGCTCGCGTGCTTCGAGAGTTTCCGCGTTGTTCCAGGCGGCAGGATCCAGAGACATAGTCAAATCCTTCCTCAGATGAGTTGAACGGCGAGATAAAGCGTGAACAGGGACAGCGCGGGCGCGAACGACTTCCGATCGATCCACGGCGAGACGAAAACTCCGGCGAGAACGCCGGGAACGAGACCGGCGAGAACCATCAGAAACAGATGAGGATCGAAGCTCCGCTGTCCCACATGCACTGCAAAGCTGAGCAGAGCGACGATCCACCCGAACATGCTGCTCGTGGCGGCAAGCTGCGGAATGCCCCACGCCGTCAGGATGAGCAGGACCGGCACGAGAAGACTTCCCGAGCCGGCAGCCGTGAGTGTCACGAATCCCCCCACGATTGCTCCGGAAATGAAGAGCGCGCGTGGATCGGAGGCCGCATCGACGGGATCGGGCTTGGGCCTGGAGCGGATCCATACGGCGATGGAGGTCGTGAAGAGGCTCACCGCCACCGCGCGCCGGATGAAGAGGTCGCTCGGCGACAGGCCGTTGTTCACCAGCAGCGAAACCGCCGCGATACCGACCACACCGCCGGCGACGACGATCCAACCCTGGCGCCCCGGCCAGTTCCCGGCGGAGCGATGAGCGATTGACGCCGTGAGCTTCGACACCACGAGCGTGGCCAGGCCCGTCGACACAGCTACCGACGGGCGATACCCGGCCATGATGAGCAGCGGCGTGAGAAGAGAGCCCGTTCCGATCCCGGTCGCCCCGATCAGAGTTCCTCCGAGCAGTCCAAAGAGAGCCTCACGCACTGCCGGCCTCCTGACGGAAGGCGGCGGCCAGGACGGCGGCGACCTCCGGACGGGTGAACTCCTCCGGCAGAGCGATCCCCTCACGAAGCCGCCGCCGCACCTCGGACCCGCTCAGCAGGAGCCGCTCGGCCAGGGCATGGCCGCACGTCTTTCTGCTGGCCACCCCCTGGCAGCGCAGGCAGTAGAAGACTTCGTCGAAGAAGAGCGGCTTGATGCCGATGCGATCGCCGAACGACGCGACGAGCTTCTGTGCGTCGTACGGTCCGTAATAGCGGCCGACGCCGGCGTGATCGCGTCCGACGATGAAGTGCGTGCAGCCATAGTTGCGACGGATGATCGCGTGGAGGACGGCTTCGCGCGGCCCCGCATACCGCATCCACGCCGGAAGCGGTGTGAAGAGCACCCGGTCGGGCGCGAAGTAATGATCGAGCAGAGCGCCGTAGCAGCGCAGACGAACATCGGCCGGAATGTCGTCGGCCTTCGTCTCGCCGACGAGCGGATGAACGAGCAGCCCGTCGGTGACCTCGAGCGCGACGCGGAGAACGTATTCGTGCGCGCGGTGGATCGGATTGCGAGTCTGGAATCCCGCGACACGCTTCCAGCCCCGCTCCGCGATTTCCGCCCGCACTGCGGCGGCCGTGAGCCAGTCCGCTCCACCGGCAACGCTGCCCGGCGTGCCGCGCCATTCCACTTCCCCGGCGATGGCAAACTCGCCGGCCGCATGGAAAGCCGCGACACCGGGATGATTCTGGTCATCGGTGCCATAGATCTTCTTCGCCCAGTCACGGAGCGGGATGCGGAACCCTTCCTGAAGACGCAGGGTTCCGACGATGGCATCGCCGTGAACGAGCGACAGGTTCGGTTCCGCTGGCAGATCATCCGCCTGCAAAAGCAGAGGGATCGGCCATACCTCGCCGCCGGGAAGCTCCAGACCCTCGACTACCGAGCGGGCTTCGTCGAACGTCATGAAACGACTCACCGGAGCGAACGCGCCGGTGCTCAGCAGGGCCAGATCGTTGAGGGCACGCGCAGAAATTCGGATTGATCGGGACATCATTTTCTCCTTGTTCATCCTTCGACTCCGTGGGGAACGCGGCCCGGCGACTCATCACGCACCGCGACGACAATGGGCGCACCAGCGAGCAGCGCGCGAATCTCTTCTTCGGAATGGCGGCCGAGGAACTGCCGCAGCGTTTCTCCCCCGCTCCGGCCGGCTTCGAACGACCGCAGCAACCTCTCGATCGACGCCGGGACGTCACTCGCCGGGCAGCGGTAGCCGACCGGGCGCGCCAGCGACGCCTCGCTGCCAAGCCCGCCGCCCACGCAGAAGTAATAGGCGTCGACCAGCTGATCGCCGACGCGAATCTTCTTTCCCTCGATCCCGATGTCGGCGATCCAGTGCTGGCCGCAGCTGTTCGGGCATCCCGTCACATGGATCTTGAGCTGTTCGCTGTATTCCGGCAGCCGCTGGTCGAGCTCGCCGACCAGCCACCGTGAAAAGGTCTTCGTCTCGGTGATGGCGATCTTGCAGAACTGCGTGCCGGTGCAGGCGATCGTCCCGCGGACGAACGGCGACGCCGCCGTCTGGAGGCCGGCCGCGCTCAAGTCTCGCGCAACCGTTTCCGCCCGCTCCATCGGGACATTCGCCACGAGGAGGTTCTGCATGATCGTCGTCCGCAGTTCCCCTGACCCATGGCGCTCCGCCGCATCGGCCGCCGCGCGCATTTGCGGAACGAGCATCCGCCCCCGCAGAACGGCCGCTCCCACGTACGCATAGCCCGGCTGCCGCTGCGCATGGATCCCGACGTGATCGCGATACACGTCTTCGGGAGGATGCTCCGTCACACCCCTTCTCAACTGGAATGGAAGCCGTGCCTGAATGGCCTCCAACGCCTCGGCCGCGGTCCACCCATGCTGCAGAAAGAGATACTTGAGGCGCGCGCGCTCGCGATGCTCGCGGAGCACGCCGGCGTCACGAAACACTTCCGCCACGGCACGAACGGCAGGGATCACTTCGTTCCAGCCGAGAAACACATCGAGCTTTCTGGCCAGATGCGGCTCGGAGGAGAGCCCGCCGCCCACACGGAGGGAAAATCCGATCTCTCCGTTCCAGTCCCGAACCGCCGTCAGGCCGACATCGTTGATCTCCGGATAGGAGCACCAGAGGCGGCAGCCGGTGATCGTCACCTTGAACTTCCGCGGCAGGTTGTAGAACTCACGGTCGCCGACCAGGCTTCGAGTGGCCTCGATGGCGAGCGGCGACGCATCGCAGATCTCGTCGGCGTCGAGGCCCGCCAGCGGGCAGCCCGTGATGTTGCGCGCGTCGTCGCCGCACGAGCCCATCGTCGTCAACCCATGCGTCCACAACGTGTCCAGCAGATCTGGCAGCGCCTCGGCAGGAATCCAGTGGAGCTGCACGTTCTGCCGCACCGTGATGTCCGCCACGCCTCCGGCATACGCTTCGGCGGCATCGGCGATGGCGCGCAGCTGGTGCGAGCGCAGCAGTCCATTGGTCACGCGGATGCGCACCATGAACCAGGGAGCGGACTTCCCCTCGCCTCCCTTGCCGCCCAGAACTCCGGCACCATCCCCCTGCGTGTAGACGCCCCACCAGCGGAGGTACGTGGAGATCCACTCCTGCGGGATCGCGTCGAATCCGCGCCGCGCGTACAGCCGCAGCTCGTCCAGCGCTTCCCACGGGTTCAACTCCCGCTTCAGCCGTTCCACCCTCTGTGCTTTTGTCTCGACTGTCATGAAATGCGAAGGCCCGCCTTGCGGCGGGCCTTTCCCTGGAAACAGAAAGGCCCATCGCCGTGCTCGCCGGCGATGGGCCTTTGTCGTCGTTTACCCGTTCTCTGTGACTAGACGAATGCCTCCGCGCCGTTCGAGCCGTGAGCGTTACAACACATCGGTCGGTACGCGGAAATCATCGTGTGCGCATCTTGCGGGTGCGCGGATGGAAACGCAAATCAGAAGTGTTGATTGCGCAGGACGACGCGCAGATCCTGCGGGCCGAAGATCCGGGCATTGATCGCTTCGACGACGCGCCGGAGCGCCGGCGGATCATCGGGACGGCTCTCGAGCGCGGTGCCTTCCGGCAGCGGATGCACCGCGCGCACTTCCTCGACATCGAACCCGTGCTCGCGGCCAAGGAGGACGAGCGCGGCCGGGTGGCGCGGTGCCAGGTGCGTCGGATCGCGCCAGAATTCGGATCCGCTGACGATGATCGACTCGGCGTTGGGCGTCTCGATCATGAGCACTCCGCCCTTCTTCAGAACACGGGCGGACTCGCGGAACAGGGCAAAAAGCGCATCGACGGGAAGATGTTCGACGACATGGGCGGCGAGGATCGAACCGGCACTGCCATCCGGCATACCCTGGAAGCATTCGGGAATGCCGCTGAGCGTGACCTCGAAGCCGCGCTGCCTGAGATCGGCGACCGAGCGCTCGTTCGTATCGAAGCCGCGCGCCTCGACGCCCCGCTCGCGGCAGATCTCGAGAAATTCGCCACGTCCGCATCCGAGATCGAGAGCCGGCGGTGATTGCGCCGCGCGGGCGGCGTACGGCTCCATCGCGGCGCGCACTTCCGCCGCTGAGCCGCGCAGACCGTCCTCGAGACGGCGATAGAGAAAGTCGCTCGCGATCTGCGGCGCGCTGGCGCCGGCGGCGATGATGGGATTGGTGACGTCGCGCAGGCGGACGGCGAGGGTCTCGATCTTCTGATCGAGCGCCGCGATGAGCGCGTCATTCCGCCGCGACGCGATGGGGATCAGCTCGCGGATCTCTCGAATGTCCTTCGCGAGTGCGGTCTCCGAGTGACGGAGGTCGCGCTGCACGGACTCGACATCGCCACGCAGATCGGCGCGAACGGCTTCGCCGAGCGCGCGGACCTCGTTGACGAGATCGAGGAGGACGAGGTTGAAGTCGCGCTGCCGGTCGCGGTCGGCGGCGCCGGCGCGACGCAGGAACTTGTGAAGGACCTTCTGAAGGAAACCACCCTCGCGATAGCGCCGGTCGTCCCGCCAGACCTCGCGCCAGCCGTCGGCGCCCGCGGGCGGCCCCTCGACATACCGCTCGTCACTCATGGGAGGGAGGATAGCCGAAGTGGGAGTGCGGCAGCTGGAGCCAGCCTTCGGCCGGTCGATTTTGGATTTTGGATTTTGGATTTTGGATTGTGGGCCAATCCAAAATCCAAAATCCAAAATCCAAAATCGAAGGCCGAAGGGCGACTCCAGCTGCCACCCTCCAACACCTTACGCTTCGGCTTCGGTTTCGGCGTGCGCCGAGGCGGGAGCCACGGCCGCGGCTTCCGCTTCATCGATCCGCTCGACGCCCTGCGCCACGACTTCGACCTTGATGTGCGCGGTCACTTCGCGGTGCAGGCGAACGTCGACTTCGTGCACGCCGATCGACTTGATCGGATGCGCGAGCTCGATGCGGCGCTTGTCGACTTCGACACCCTTCGCCTCGAGCGCGTCGGCGATCTCGTTCGCCGTCACGGAGCCGAAGAGCTGGCCGTTCTCGCCGGTGCGCTTCTCGATCGTGATCTTCACGCCCTTGACGGCAGCAGCAGCCTTCTCGGCCTGCTCCTTCTCCTTCTGGGAGAGGAGTGCCCACTTCTTCTTCTCCTGCTCGACGGACTTGAGGTTTCCCGCCGTCGCTTCGCGAGCAAGATTCTTCGGGAAGAGATAGTTTCGCGCGTAACCGTCTTTCACGGAGACGACATCGCCCCGGGTACCGAGGCCGCGGATCTCTTCAATCAGTATGACTTTCATGAGAGTCATCCTTTCGCTTGAGTTTTCTGAAATCAAAAAATGGATCGAACAGGCCCGCGATCGCGAGCAGAAACAGTCCCAGACCGGTGATGCACAGCAGGGCCAGGAGAATGAATCCGAAGATCGTCCCCACGGCGCCCGCTCCCGCTTTGACGAGCATGAAGCGGAACACGGCCAGCCCCTGCATCAGGTAGAGAAACACCACCACGGCAAGGACGTTGGCCGCCACCAGCCGCGGCGATCCGGTCGCGAGCGGCGTGATTCCGCCGAACACGAATCCGAACAGCAGCCACTCGGGCAGGGACAGATGACGGAACAGATACGAGCGCTCGGCCTGATCGACGACCGTCCGGTTCGCGGCGAATGTACGCCATGACTTGAGGCGGCCGACCATCATCAGGCTGAGAACGAAGATGAGGGAAAAGTCGATGAGGATCCACGCCGGCAGGACCTGCATCGCGGACTCCATCCACCCCTCGACCCCGCGTACGAGGTCGGGTCGGGCGTTGTTGTCGCGATAGAAGGCCACGATGCGCGCGGACATCTCCCGCGCCTGCGCGACCTGAATCGCGAAGGGCGAGAAGCCGGCCACTGTGCGCATCAGAACCTCCGTCAGCCCGAGGCCGACGGCGCTGCCGGTCAGGGCGAACATCAGCACGGTGCCGAACGGCTGACCGCGCTCGACGAGCGGCAGTGCGGCCATCGACGGTACGGCGATGGAGAGCACCAGTGCGGCGAGCGAAGCGTAGGCCATGCGCGACGAGGCGAGTGCGGTCGAGACGTTCGCGACCTGGATGAAGTAACCGGCCGTCAGGATCACGGCGACGGTAAACGCCCCCCAGGCCACACGCCGCCCATTGCGCAACGCGCACTGGAACAGGGCGGCGGGAGCAAAGACGAGCAGCGGCGAGATCAGCATCAACGCCGTGGCCACGCCGTAGCCGAGCGCCGTGCGCGTGCCGCGCATCGACGCCCCGCCATCGGGGCGGCCCGATGCGGCCGGAGCCGGCCGCATCTCGCTCTGCTCCAGAGAAGTCACGATCATGCGCTCCGCGCTCAGTCGGTGGCGAAGGGAATGAGCGCCACGGTGCGGGCGCGCTTGATCGCGTTCTGCAGCTTGCGCTGGTGCAGCGCGCAGGTACCGGAGATGCGGCGCGGCAGGATCTTGCCCCGCTCCGGAATGAACTGCTGCAGCATCTTCACGTCCTTGAAGTCGATGTACTCGAGCTTCTCGACGCAGAACTTGCAGACGCGTTTGCGGCGGTAAAAGAACTTCTTCTTGCCGCCCTGCTGTCCGCCGGGACCGCCTTCACGACGATCACCACCGCCGGTGCGAGGGCCGCGGGATGGGGTGCTGGTAGCCATATGTCATCTCCTCCTGTTCACACCGTCTCGTCGACGGCAACCGGAGCCTCGGCCTGTACCGGTTCGGCGGCAGCGAATGCCGGAGCCGGACGGACGCGCTCCTTCTTCGGATTCTTCTTGGCAAGCTTGTCGGCGCGCTTCAGATCGAGATCCGTGCGCACGATGAGGTGGCGCAGGATGCGATCCGAGTTCTTCATCCGCCGGTCGAGCTCCGCGAGCGAGCCTTCGCTCTCGAACACGAAGAGGTGGTAGTTGCCCTCGTTGAACTTGTGGATGGGATAGGCGAGACGACGACGGCCCCACGCTTCTTCGGTCTTCAGCGTGGCTCCGGTGCCCTCACCGACCGTGCGGAACTCGGTGATGAGCGCGTTGGCTTCTTCCTCCGGTACTTGCGGAGAAAGAATAAACAGGACTTCATAAGTCCTCATGATTCCTCCTTCTGGCCTGGCGGGATCCCGCTCTGCGGGATCCAAGGAGCAAGGCAGGTTGTAAAAGAATGTCCAGCCCCGTGGGACCGGGACCGGCGATTCTAAGCAAAGGTGGCGGAGGGAGCAATTATTTCTCCCCCACCCTTGCCGCCGTGACGCCCGCCGCCCTCACCCCCGTGACGCCGCCCGCCCAACCCACCGTACGGGAGGTGGATGGGCGGCGTCACGGGTGGGCGGATGGCGGGCGTCACGGGGGGGCGGGTGGGTGGCGTCACGGTGGCGCGGGTGGGCGGCAAGTGGAGCCGTTGACCGGACTTGAACCGGTGACCTGCTGATTACGAATCAGCTGCTCTACCAACTGAGCTACAACGGCTTACTGCGGCAGGACCCCGAAGAACAGCAAGGCGCGCGATTCTATTCACGCGGCCGCAGACTGTCCAGCACGGCGGCGCCACCGCCGCTGTGGTAGCTTTTCTTCTGCTGCGCCCTTAGCTCAACTGGACAGAGCATCAGACTTCGGATCTGAGGGTTGGGGGTTCGAATCCCTCAGGGCGCACCATCCCCCTGCCGCCCCTTTGCTGCGATCAGCTTCGCAACCACCTCGAGCAGAGTCTCCGTCGCATACGGTTTGCGCAGGATCGCCGTCAGGCTGTCTTTGACGGCGGCGACGAGGCGAGGCTGATCGCCATCGTGTCCGCTCGCGAAAACGATCGGAAGATCCGCGTGATCGCGGCGGATGAACTCCGCGACCTGCACACCGTCGATGTCGGGAAGAGAGATGTCGAGGATGACTGCATCGGGCGACTGATGCTGAATCATCCCGATCGCCTGACGGCCCATCGGGGCCACTGACACCTCATGGCCAAGATCACGCAACGCCCACGACAAACCCGCTGCAAGCACGGCGTTGTCTTCCACCAGAAGAAACCGCATCTCTCTCTTACGGAGTGACGCCAGAGGCAGTTTCCACACCCCGCTTTTCGCAATTGACGATTGCTTGACGCATCGGTCACGGTAAAGGGGGCCACGCCTGCCTCCGGCGAGCGATTTCACGGCTCGAAGCCACCCGTCCAACGGAAGGTTGCGGCTGTCGTCTTATTGTGTCCATGGATGCTCCTGTCACATGACGACCTCGCGATCCTCAGCGCTGCCTGCAGTGATCCCACGAATTACAAGGCGGGCGAACTGGTGAATCTCATGGGTACGAAATCGGGACCGGAGATCGCGCGGCAGGTCATGTCCATGCCAAAAGAAGTCAAAACGGAGATCGAGAAGCATGTTCGCGAAGCCATCGACGAGCAGAAGCGACGCAATCGGTCGCGCTGAGAAATCAATGCCTCAGGAACCGCACCCGCTCTCGAACGAAGAGCTTCAGGAGCTCGTCCTTCTCGTGGGCGACCGCTCGAGCCGCGCGGGACGCGACCTCCTCGCGTTCACCGGGAGCAGAAGTGGCGCGGGAATCCTTGCGAAGGTCATGATGGCCGACGCTGCGGAACGGCGCGTCCTTCTCGCCGTCATCCGCCGTGCTCTCGAGCAAGCGCGCGGTCAGGTGTAGAGGCCGCCGCTCACGTTGAGCACCGTTCCCGTGATGTAGGAAGCCTGCTCCGACGACAGAAACACCACCGCGTTCGCGATGTCTTCGGGAGTGCCGAGCCGCTTCAGCGCGATCCGCTCTTCGAGCTTCTGCCGCGCTTCTTCACCCAGGGCGTCGGTCATCGCGGTCTGAATGAAACCGGGAGCCACGGCATTGACGGTGACGTTCCGCGATCCGATCTCCAGCGCCAGCGACTTCGTGAAACCGATCAGCGCCGCCTTCGACGCCGCATAGTTCGCCTGCCCCGGATTGCCCATCAGGCCGACCACCGACGAGATGTTGACGACCCGGCCCCACCGGGCCCGGATCATCTTCTTCACCACTTCCTGCGTGATGTGAAACGCCGAATCGAGGTTCGTGCGGATCACGTTCGTCCACGCCTCCGGCTTCATCCGGATGAAGAGATCGTCTTCGGTGATCCCCGCGTTGTTGACGAGGATGTCGATCGGCTTCTGCTCGAGGAGCGCCTTCACTTTCTCGCGCACGTCGGACGAGGAGATATCGAGCTCGACGCCGGTCGCATTGCCGATCTCCTCGGCGATCTCGCGGACGCGATCGGCGCTCCTCGCGGCGCAGAACACATGCGCGCCGGCGGCGCCGAGGGCGCGGGCGATCGATTCGCCGATGCCGCGTGAGGCGCCGGTCACCAGGGCCGTTTTCCCGCTCAGGTCGATCTTCATGCCTTGTTCTTCTCCAGATAAGCCTCGATGCTCGCCGCGTCCGACACGTTGATCAGCTCGACCGACGAGTCGATCCGCTTGATCAGCCCCGTCAGGACGTTGCCAGGCCCGACTTCCACGAAACGGCGGACGCCCATCGAGATCATCTTCTGGATCGACTCCACCCAGCGGACGGGCGAGGCCACCTGCCGGAGCAACGCGTTCCGTACTGCGTGAGCCGTGCCGATCGGAGAGGCATCGACGTTCGACACGAGCGACATCGAGAGATCCCGGATGTTCGCTTCCTCGAGCACCGGTTGAAGCCGCTGCTCGGCCGGCTTCATGAGCTCGCAATGAAACGGCGCGGACACCGGCAGCGGGAGCGCGCGCCTGACACCGCGCTTCTTCGCAACTTCGATCGCGCGGTCGATCCCCGCCTTCGTGCCGGCAATCACGATCTGCCCCGGCGCGTTGATGTTCGCCACCGAAACGACTTCGCCCTGCGCCGCTTCCGCGCAGATGGCCTGCGCTTCTTCCACGGTCGGCCCGATGAGGGCAGCCATGCCGCCGGTCCCCACGGGAACCGCTTCCTGCATGAACTTCCCGCGCAGACGCACGATCTTCGCTGCCTCCGCCGGGGTCAGTCCGGCGGCACTGACGATCGCGCTGTACTCGCCCAGCGAATGTCCGGCGACGATGTCGCGCCGCGCCGCACCGGCCTCTTCGAGCACGGCATGGATGGCCGCGGAGACGGTGAGAATCGCCGGCTGCGTGTTCTCGGTGAGCTTCAGAGCGTCGTCGGGCCCTTCGAAGCAGAGCTTCGAAAGGGGAAAGCCGAGCGCCGCGTCGACGTCGTCAAACACCTTCTTCGCGGCGGGATGGCGCTCGGCGACATCCTTCCCCATCCCCGCGAACTGGCTGCCTTGTCCTGGAAAAACGAATGCTGTGTTGTGCTCCACGGCGGGGATGATAAACCGTTCACCGTTCACCGTTCACCGTTCACCGTTAACCGTTAACCGTTAACCGTTAACCCGGATTATTCACGGTGGCGGCTTCTGACGAAGTTTAGACGACAGGACGGCGACTGGACCCCGCGCAGCTGACGAGAGAGGCTGCTGAGAGCCTTGGGGAAGCCAGCAATCAGAGCCGATATGCACACATTGAAGTGCACAACTGCGGTACGGAAGACACCTCCGGCTGAGAAGCGGCGAAGAAGTCGGTCCTCGAAGCGTTTCGCTTAACTCGGCGCAGCAGCGAGCCGGCGACTGAGATGCTCGAACAGGTGTCGTGAGGGATCGAACTCGCTGAGCTGTACCCAGATCCTGCGTGCTGTGACCACGATGCATGCGCCGATCTTGAGAAGCTTGAGCCGAAGAGTATCCATTTGCGCCTTTTCCAAGGCGGTGCCTGCCATCTCGCGCCGCAGCTCGAGCATCACGATGTATGCAACCGTGTGGATCAGCAACCGAAACTGGTTCGGCATGAAGTCCGAACACGACAGCCGGTCAGCGAACATCGCATTTTTAAGATCCTTGATGAAGTTCTCGGACTGGCCACGCTCGCTGTAGTAGTCATAGCAGGCTTCCGGATCGAGGTCGTCGATATTCGTGACGATGAACCGCAGGTTCTCTCCTTCGGCTCCCCGCTCGGCTTTCCCGATCACTCGTCGCCGACGATCCCAGGTCTGCGCCTGATACGCAAACTCGCGGAACACTCGTTTCTTGGTGCCGGTCGTTTCGAAGTGCCGGTTCGCTTCCTCGAGGGCGTCGGTGGTCATGGCCTTGTATCCGGCATGTGTCACCTGCCCAATGACATAGCGGATCCCAAGTGCCTCGCAAAGCTCGTACATGTCGGGACTGCCGAAGCCGGCGTCGCCACGGAAGGTGATCCTGGCCTGTTTCGGCAGCCGATCAACGATGCGCCTGAAGATCCGTAACAAAATGCTTGCCGCTCCCTCGCTCGAGGAGGCCCGCCCAGGCCTGAGCACCACCGCCACCGGCCACCCTTCTCCGTCGAACACCAGCAGAGGGTGATACATGGTCTGGTCGTAGTACCCATGGAACATCGTTAACTGCTGATGACCATGCGTGGGATCGTCCGTCGAGTCGAACTCCAGGACGATGTTTTTCCACGCTTGCGGCCCCCGCCTCAGGAGTTGATCGATCCAAAGATCGACCAACACTTCCGACATTCGCAATACCTCGCGACCGCCTCGTTGCTCAAATCGAGACAGCGTCGGCTGCGAAGCCAGCGTCGACTCTTCTCGCCCAGCCACCCGTCCCATTGCCGTTTGCAGGGCAGGCTCGTGGCGTAGCTCCGTGGCGTCGTTGCAATCCTCGTAGCCACACACGATCTGCAGCAACCTCTGCCGCATCTGATTCTCGTACGTGTGCTTCACCAAGGCTGCGTCACGCTCATCGCTCAGCACCTGACTGAATCTTCTCGACAGCTCTAGGCGCTTCTCAATCCGGCTCGCCAGCAAAACACCGGCGTTGGAGGTGATGAACGTTCCATTCGACTCGATCGTTACTTTCCGCCGACCAATGGAAAATAGATCGATTTGTCCGGTACACTTTGTCACGCGGGCTTCCTCCCCCTTCGCACGCCTCTCGCGGCTTCGAACACCTTGAGATTAGCGGCTTGGAGAGGGGCCCGCAATTTCTTTTGTGCTATCTCCGTGAATAATCCGGGTTAACGGTTAACGGTTAACGGTTAACGGTTAACGGTTAACGGTTAACGGTTAACGGTTAACGG
>CALMZP010000161.1 GCA_937870635.1 uncultured Acidobacteriota bacterium
GACGGCCGACAGGAACGACGCGCCCAGAGCAAGCCGTGCATAGACGGCAGCAGCGTTGCTCCTGCAGTAGCGGAGGTAGATCTCGTACAGGGAGGAAGGCGTGTCGCGGCGAAGGACCTCGCCGTCATCGCCCAGGTACTCCATCGCCCCGAAGGAAACGATATGCACGATGACGGGCTCCTCGCCGATCGCCATCCAGGAGTCGACGTTGCCGGCTGGCTCGTACACATAGCCGCCAGGACCGACGATTTCATTCGTGTCGAGCAGCCGGCGATGACCGGCGAGATTGATACCGTGCACTTCGCCAAGATGCCGGTGACGCGGAACGACTGTGCCGGGATCCAGCCGCAGCAGCAGGGCACGTCCATTCGGCATGAAACGAAGCGGCTTGAACGACTCTCCTGATCCGAGGGAGATCCACGGAAGGGCATCCGTGTCGATGGGATTTGCGGAGAGGTTGCTGGTCGAGACCATGTGACCTCCTTGTCTGCGTCCATGATCGACCGGAAGCTCGGCGTGGAGAAAGAGCCAGATTTGATCATTTTGACCGGGCCAAGAACCGCCGGCACAGCGCGCTGCCGCCATTCATATCGAAGGTCGTCAGAGCCGGTACCGCTTCAGCGTGCGACCGGCTGGCTTTTCAGATAGCTCGCTACTTTCTGGCGTAACGAAGCAATGCTGCCTTTGCTGATATATCCGTGGGCACCCAGCCGGGACACCGCTCCCCGAAGCGTGTCTTCGTCGTTGGACGAATAAAAGACCACGGGGATGGCCCGCGTCCTGGCGTTTGCCCGCAACACACTCAGGAGGTTTTCGCCCGAGAGGCCGGGCATGTTCACGTCGAGGAGAATCAGATTCGGCTGAAGATCAGCCGCGAGGTTGGTCGCCCCGAACGCCTGCGTATGGATGAACACTTCATATCCTTCTGCCTCCAGCAGTCCCCGGGTGGAGGACAGATGGGCAATGTCGTCGTCAATGATGAGAATGCGCGCGGTTTTCATAAGGGAAGCCTCTCCTTCATGTCGGGAATGCGAATCGTGAACGTGGCGCCTAGACCAATCTCGCTCTGCACGTCGATCTGTCCGCCGAGAAGCTCGAGAAGCTCGCGCGTGATGGCCAGTCCGAGGCCGGTGCCCCCATGGCGTTTGTGCTTCGCGTCTTCCAGCTGGCTGAACGCCTCGAACAACCGTTCCAGATCCTCGGCACGGATGCCGATGCCGGTGTCGATCACGTCGATGACGGCGTGATCGACATGGAACGACTGACGAATACGGATCGAGCCCGAATCGGTGAACTTGGCCGCGTTGCTGGTCAGGTTGAGGACGATCTGCCGAAGTTTGACGGGATCGGTCGTCATCGTCCGCTTTCCCTCGGTTTCAAGAGTCACGTCGACGGGCCGGTTGCCGACGAGGATTCGGGTGGTCGCCGCGACCTCCTGCAGGAGATCGACGAGATCGGTCTGTTCGTGAATGGCCTCCATCCGTCCCGCTTCGATCTTCGAAAGGTCGAGAATGTTCGTAATGATGCTTCTGAGGTTCGTGGCGCTCGAAAGCATGAGGGTGAGACGGTCACGGATCTGGCTGATATGGCCTTTCTCCGCTGCGATGCGCATCAGCTCGGCCAGCTCGATGATCGCGTTGACCGGCGACCGGAGTTCGTGGGTGACATTGGCGAGGAACCGGGCTTTGATCTCGCTGACCTGCTCCAGTTCGCGCGCTTTGGCATCGGCGACTTCCTTCTGCATGAGGATGTTTGCCAGGATTCGGCTGTGCTGGACGATCATCTGTCGTACTGACAGCAGGCCGATGTAGTCCCCCACGGCATCGACTACGATCAGGTCGTCGTATGCATCGTCAGGCTCGCGCGAGATCGCCAGTCCGAGAGCCTGATCGATACCCGTGACGTCGGTGACCACGAGAGCTTCGCGGTCCGCCAGAACAGCGACGGGCCGGCGGTGAAACACTTCCCACCCGAACCGGCGGAAGACAGTGAAGAGAAGCTTCTGGCGGGTGATCAGGCCGAGTGGACGAGAGTTCTGAACGACGGCCACGGCTTCGAGCGGCGCGTTCTGGAAAAACTCGTCGACCAGCGTGCCCACTGTGACCGATGGGTCGAAGGAGGGCTGGGCGTTGACGAAGTTGGCGACCGTGCCGAACTCCGACGGCGTGCTGACTGCGCTCATGAGGGGGCGACGATAGACGAGCGCGCGGGAGCTTTCGCGACCGCGATGCAAATCGTGTGTAAAGGAGCTCGTTCCGCGCGTGCATTTTCGTCGTGTCCGCTGATCCCGCCGTCCAATTCACTCCACTGCCACGGCGACTTCACGTTGGCGAAATACGTTTCCGCCGCGAACGGAGGCGAGGTCATGACGATCAATCGGCGGCGGTTTCTCGAGCGGGGAGCGATGGCCGGCGGGGCACTGGCCGCGCTCGGACCCTTTCATGCGCTGGGTGCCAGCGGCTCGAACGGTCGTTCATTCCAGAGCGAAGGGTATGGTCCGCTCATGAGAAAGGGCGCGCTATGGCTGCCCATCGACTTCAACTACCAGGTGTTGTCCGTCCAGGGAACGGTGATGAGCGACGGTCGGCCAACTCCCGGCATCTTCGACGGCATGGCCGCCTTTCCCGGGACCGACGGCGGCACTATTCTCATTCGCAACCATGAAAATCGCGAGCGCGCCGGAGAGCAGAAAGTCATCACGGATCCATGCCACGATTACGATCCGCTGGCAACTGGTGGCGTCACGAAGCTGGAGATCTCGCGCCAGCGCGCGGGGAAAGACTCCGTGACGGGCCAGCAGCTCTACTCGTACAACGTGATTCGGGACTTTGCGATTCTCAGCGGCACCTCGACCAACTGCGGGGGCGGCATCCGTCATCCTCACACATGGATTACGTGCGAAGAAGTGGTGAAGCGGAGCACGAACGGAATCAAGCACGGATACATTTTCGAGGTCGATGCGCGCTCCGACAGGGCCTTGCCCGCGATTCCGGTTTGCCAGGCGGGGCGTCGCGCGCACGAGGCCGCGGCCGAGCGCGCTGGAATCATCTACATGACCGAGGATCGAAGCATCAGCCCCGATCCGGTGGCGGCGCGGCGGCTCATCGGGTCTTGTTTCTATCGGTACCGGCCGGCTCCATCCGCCACGCCGCTCGCATCGACGAATGGACCGCTGGAGGCGCTCAAATTACGAAACGAATTTCAGGCGAACATGGACGAGGGGAGGGTCGTGGGGGCGCCCTACCCTGTCGAATGGGTGGCCGTGGACGAACCTGATCATGACGACGATACGGACGACAGGCGTGACCGCGCGCCCGGGCATACTCCGAACCGCATCCAGGCGCAGGACAGGGGCGCGGCATTCTTCGACCGGCTGGAGGGAATGTGGATCGGAAACGGGGAGGGAAAGATCTACTTCACGGCAACCGCCGGCGGCGTCAGGAAGCTCGGCCAGGTGTGGGAATACGATCCAGGGCGCGAGATCATCACGCTGATCTACGAATCGACTGACTCCGCGCGCCTGCAGAATCCTGACAACATCGTCGTCGTGCCTTCAACGCAGGACATCCTGATCTGTGAGGACGGACCGGGTAACCAGTGCATCCGCGGCGTGACTCAGGAAGGAGAGATCTTCGACTTCGCGCGCACGACTGCGAACAGGACGGAGTTCTGCGGAGCCTGTTTCGCCCCCGATGGCCAGACGCTGTATCTCAACCAGCAGGGACAGCGCGGCTCTCTCCCTCGTGGTCCGCAGGATGGCGGCGCGGTGACGTATGCGATCTATGGCCCGTTTGAAAAGCGCCGGTCCGGCCTGAAGAAGTATCTCTGGTAACAGGCGGCTGGCTTCGAGCGATGTTGCTCAGAACATCATCAATGTGATCGGCGCTGCGACGGCGACGCCAAGAATGACTCCCACGAGCACATCACTCAGGTAATGATGTCCCAGAGCCACACGCGACCAGCCGATGATCGCCACCATCGCACAGGCGGGTGCGAAGGCGCCGGGCGCCGCGAAAACCAGAGGAAGGCTGTATGCCGCGGCCGTCATCGCGTGCCCGCTGGGACATGAGTACGTGTCGAGCGGGGCGACACGGCGGACAAGACTGGCGTCATAGGCGCAAGGCCTCTTCCGGGCAAGGAAGGTTTTGAGAAAGGGATAGATCGCGAACGCTGCGCCGAAGCTCGCCAGGGAGGAAACGAGAAAGCGCCCCGGGTGATCGATGCGGGCCAGCACCGCCAGCGCCGCCACGATTGGGTAGAGCCAGCCATTGCCGAGGAATGTCGCTGCTTCTGCGATCCGGCGTGCCCCGGCGCGATCGCACGCGGCGGCGGTTCTGGCCACGAGCCGCACTTCGTAAGCATCTAGAATCGCAAAAAGACGCTCTGGCGCCGGCAAGGCGTCGAACTCTGCGATCTCCTCATCGCGAAATGCCGTCTCGTCGAAAACCATGTGTCACGGTTGCACATGGACTTGTGCAACTCATGAATGCAGCGTGAAGAAGTGATGAACAGTCGTTCCGCGGGTGCGGAACGCTGGGTCGTGGTCTGCTTACAGGTGTAGGCGTTGTAACAGCTAACGGCTGAGTTGGATCAAGAGGGGATCGACGTCGAAGGAGGCCCAGCACGTTTTCGCTAGCTCATGACCGGCGTTCGTCCACGTCGCGTTAATCACCTTCAGTCC
>CALMZP010000162.1 GCA_937870635.1 uncultured Acidobacteriota bacterium
CGTCCCGACCTTGCCGTTCGACCAGGGCTGCGGCGACATCCACTCCATGGCGACGTAGCCGTCGGTCGTCGGCGCGCCGAGGATGTTGTAGTTGCCCTCGGAGAAGAAATGCCCGCGTTCGTTCTGCACGACGTACGCGTAGCCGCGCTTGACGGCGGCAAGCGCGGCGCTCATGTCGGCCGGCACGCGGTTGCGGACGTCCCAGGAATTGAAGTTGTAGGGGGTCTTGACGAAGATGATCGGCACCTTGCCCGTGGCGTGCTTCGGCCGGTAGACGTCAGTCGCGAGCTTCACGCCGTCGCGCATCGGCATCATGACCTTGCGGTCGACGACGGCGATGGCCTGCAGCTCCTTCTCGAGGGCCCAGCGCCGCTCGACCGCCTCAGGCGTGAGCCCCTGCTGCCCGGACAGTCCGGCCGTCGCGACGATGAGGGCAAAGCAAGCGGCAGCGAGCAGTCGGCGCATGAGAGCCTCCGAAAGGTAAATGGTAGATGGTAGATAGCATTGATCAATCTGCTATCTAAACGCCGAAACGCGCGGAAATGCTCAGGCACGGAAAATGCCGGTACAGCTGCGCATGGATTCACAACAACTGCGTGAACGAATCGTGGCTTGGGTGGTCGACGTGGGACGGCTTGCGAGCCCGCTTTTCCGCGCCAATGAAACGGCGCCACGAGCGAGCCAGCTGAAACGCGCGGCTGACTCCGTCGCGAGTAACTATCGCGCCGCCTGCATGGCGCGATCGCACAAGGAGTTCACAGCCAAGCTGTCGGTTGCGCTCGAAGAAGTCGATGAGGCCGTGGGATGGCTGGAACTGTCACATCGCGAAGGAGTCCTGCGAGGTGATCAGGTGATGCGAGCCTTGGATGAAGGCCGCCAACTCACGCGAATCCTCGCGAAGTCCCGCGAAACCGCTCAGGCGAACGAAGGCAAGTCTCGAAAGAAGCCCCTCGACCCCGCCCCTGGCGATGGCAAATAGCCGATGCTATTTACCATCTACCATTTACATTGGGGTGGCCCTCGGCTCAGAGGGCCATGAGATCGAACTGCTCGTGGTGCAGCTGGCCGTCGGCCTTGAGCGTCACGGAGCGGCCGACCGTGTCCTGGAGCTCGCGGAACAGCACGCGCTCCTCTTCCCTGAGCGCGCGCGCGATGTCCGGGTTCACGCGCAGCACCAGCCCCTGGCCGTCGAGATCCGGCGTCATCTTGCGCACCTCGGTCAGAATCTCGTAGCAGATCATCGACGTCGCCTTGATCGTGCCCGAGCCGGCGCAGTACGGGCACGGCTCGGTGAGCTGCCGCTCGAGGCTCTGCTTCACGCGCTTGCGCGTGACGATGACGAGGCCGAAGTCCGAGACCTGGATCGCCTTCGACGGCGCGCGGTCCTTCCGCAGCTCCTGCTCGACCGCCTGGAAGACTTTCTGGCGGTTCTTCTTCTCCTCCATGTCGATCAGGTCGAGCACGATGATGCCGCCGAGGTCCCGCAGGCGGATCTGCCGGACGATCTCCTTCACCGCCTCGAGGTTCGTCTTGACGATCGTGTCCTCGAGCCGCCCGCTCGACTTCTTGCCGACGTAGCGGCCGGTGTTGACGTCGATGGCGACGAGCGCCTCCGTCTGGTTGATCACGAGGTAGCCGCCCGACTTGAGCCACACCTTGCTGCGCAGCGCCTTGTCGATCTCGCCCTGCACGCCGTATTCCTCGAAGATCGGGAACTCGCGCGTGTAGTGCTTGATCCGCGGCAGCATCGCCGGCATGAAGCGCTCGATGAGCGCAATCACGCGGCGGTATTCCTGCTCGTTGTCGATGCGGATCGTCGTGTACTGCTCGGTCAGCAGATCGCGCAGCAGCTTCGCGACGAGGCTCTGCTCGCGGAAGATCACCGCCGGCGCGCGCGAGCTTTCCATCTTCACGCGGATCTCCTTCCACACGTCATGGAAGTACGAGAGATCGGCGTTGATGTCGGCCTCGGGGCGGCCCGACGCCGCCGTGCGGATGATGACGCCGCCGCCGAAGTCGTGCTCCTGGCGGAACGTCTTGACGAGGCCGCGGAGGCGGCCGCGCTCGTCGCGCGAGTCGATCTTGCGGGAGACGCCGACGTGATCGACCGTCGGCATGAAGACCAGGAACCGTCCGGGCAGGCTCAGGTGCGAGGTGATGCGCGCGCCCTTGGTCCCGAGCGGCTCCTTGACGATCTGGACGAGGATCTCCTGCCCTTCCTTGAGCAGCTCCTCGATCTTGGCCTGCGGGCGGTCACGGTCGCGATCGCCGCCGCGGTCCCTCGCGGGCTTCGACTCGCGCTTCGCGGGCGCCGGCCGGGCCGCGGCCTGCGCGCGGGGCGGCTCGCCCTCCTCGGCCTCTTCCGCGTCGGCATGCGCCGCCTGCGCGGCATCGGCGTCATCGGGCACGGCCTCGACGGCGCGATCCTCGACGTCGTCTTCGGTCTCGAAGCGCTCGACGGCCTCGGCCGGGCTGATGACGTCGGTGACGTAGAGAAAGGCGTCGCGCTCGAGGCCGATGTCAACGAAGGCGGATTGCATGCCGGGCAGCACTTTGGACACCCGGCCCTTGTAGATGTTGCCGACGACGCCGCGCTGATGCTCGCGCTCGACGAAGATCTCGGCCACCAGGTCGTCCTCGAGAATGGCCACGCGCGTTTCGTGCCCAGTCGAGGAGATGATCATCTCCTTGTTCATGCAGGAAGCTCCGGCGAAGCGGCGCTGCGGCCGGGCGCGGTTCGCCCGTGGCGCCCGCAAGGGCGGCCAGCACGAGGGCGCACGCGAGAATCAGCAGCAGCATCGGCTTCGCAAACTCAGTTGGTGAAGCGCCGCATCCGCACGTTGAGGATGAGGCCGAAGCCGACCATCAGCGTCACCGACAGCACCACCGGCGGAATCTCCTCTGAAGGTTCCACTGCCCCAGGCCGCGCCGCCTGGTGTCGTGGAAGCGCGTGAAGCCACATCAGCACCGGTTGCGGTCGCTCCCGCTAAGCTTGTGACAACAGAAACATCCAAAGTCGCCACGGCTAAAGAACGCGGTTACTGGACCGTGGATCGAGGCGAGACACTCTACGGCATTTCCACCCAGACCGGGGTGGACTTGGGGGCGCTATCCCATTGGAACGGATTGGGGCGCCATCATGTTATTCGTCCCGGCCAAAAACTTCGTTTGACCCCGCCGTCGTCGACCTCGACAAAAGTCGAACAGACGCGAGTGGAGGAAAATACAGTAGCGTCGGTATCGAAAGATAAAATCGCCAACGCTCGCGCCGCCATACCAGTTGAAAAGAAACCGGGAGCGAAGTCAGGATCGGTATCGTCGGACATGGCGGTCATGGACAAACGCATCAAGCCATTCGCTGCGAACGAAAAAGCCGAAAGCGAATACCGCCGGGCGGCGGATCTGTTGCAGAAAGGACGCCTACCGGATGCCGAGAAACACCTCCGGCTGGCTCTGAAAATCGATGAAACACACACACCAGGGCGCGAACTGCTTGCCGGTGTGCTATTGCAGCAAGGACACTGGCGCGAGGCGCAGGAACTCCTGGAGCGCGGTATCGACACGGTACCGGCGCATTATCCCTTCGCTCAGTTGCTGGCACGGGTCTACGTCGAACACGGCGCGGACCAGAAAGCGTTGGCGGTCATGGAAGGAAACCGGCGTTACGGCGCGGAAAATCCGGAATACCTGGCGTTTCTCGCGGCGCTGTATCAACGCGGCGGCAAGCATGCCGAGGCCATCAAGGTTTACAACGAAGTGCTTACCCTCAATCCCCGGGAGGGGCGTTGGTGGCTTGGCATGGGCATCTCACTTGAGGCGATACAGGACTGGAACACCGCTGGCAACGCGTACCAACGCGCCGTTGAAACCGGAGTCTTGGATGACAAATTGCTTGCCTACGTGCGCCAACGGCTGGCGGTATTGAAAAGGCAGTGAAAAGTTAAAAGTGCAAAGTTAAAAGTTGAAAAAACGCCGTTCAACTTTTCACTTTTAACTTTTCATTTTTCACTTTTGGTCAGGCCCGTGCCACCACCCACACTCGCACGTCGCGGGCGCCACTATGGCGCAAGCTCTCCGCGAGGGCATTGACGGTATGTCCGCTGGTCATCACGTCATCCACGATCGCCACTCGAAGGCCGGAAAAGATCTTGCTCGTGTCGAATGCGCCACGCACGTTTTTTCGGCGCAGATCGCGCGGCAAGTCCGTCTGGGGGGCCGTGGGTCGGACACGTTTCGCTCCTTCCCAGTCGAGCGGGACATGCAGTCGTTGGGAGACGAAACGGGCGATCTCGAGTGACTGGTTGTAGCCCCGCTCGCGCAGACGGGAAACATGCAGTGGCACCGGGA
>CALMZP010000163.1 GCA_937870635.1 uncultured Acidobacteriota bacterium
ACCAGCGGGTCGATCTCCAGCCGGCCGACGGGTGGACGAACGTCCCCGAATCGTTCAGCCCGGCGATGGAGCAGCAGCTGGTCCAGACGAATACCGCGTTCCCGGTCGAGAGCAACGTCGATCGCGCCTACGACCTTTATGTCTACGATTCGACCGACGACGGCGCGGTCAACTACGACCGGGTCCTGGTCATCCCTACAGCGAGCGCGGATGCGGGCGGTTCGCCGGTGGCGACGACGAAGGACGGCGCAACCTCCGTGGCCGACATCGCGGCCGGGGAGTGGGCCGACGTCAAGGTGACGCTGGCGGGCGAGCGCGCCGGGCAAACGGCGGGGTTCTATCTGAAGGCGATCGAGATCGCGCCCGATCTCTCGCAGTTCCGCATCTACTACACCTCGATCACGCGCCCCGACGCGACCTACAACGGCTGCACCTATGCGGCGGATTGCGCCGGGCCGATGGGTTTCGCCGAGACGCTGGCGAAAGACTTCCCGTCGGCGACAGCGGCCGACTTCGCGCCGCTGGAAGCCGGGATCGTCGACGAGGAGACGTACGTCGAGCAGGGGCACATGTGGGAAGAGGCGCACTGGGCCTACCTCCGCTACATCGTCGAGGACCTCGGGGTGACGCCCGATCTGCTGCTGCTCGGCAACCCGATCACCGACGAGTTCAGCCACCAGTTCCTCGGTCTGGTCACCGAGACCAACGCCGACGGCTCGCCGAATCCGTACTACGACGATCTCGACGCCGACGGGACGAAGGACAACCGCGTCGACGCCCGTAACGGCTTCATCCGCTCCGCCTACGAGACGGCGGACGGCACCCTGGCCCTCGTGGGCGGCTGGATGTCCGGCAACGTGATCCTGATTTGGTACACCGTGCGAGTTCGCGGCACGATTACACTGTACGCCTGGAAGAGAGAATGCGGCGGACCGAGGTGCGGCCGATGTTCAGGCGTCTGGCGATCTCAGCCTTGCTGACGCCCGCGCGATGCAGTTTGCGGATTTCAGCCGATTTGATAGCAGCCGTTGCAGGGCGGCCAAGCCGTTTCCCATTCTGCTTCGCATGGGCGAGCCCGGCGCGGACACGTTCGCGCAGGATCTCGTGTTCGAACGCCGCAAACACGCTGAGCAGACCGGCCATGGCCCGGCCGGTGGGCGTGGTCAGATCCAGCGCTTCGGTCAGAGATACGAAGCCTACGCCGAGGTGATTCAGTTCCTCGAGTGTGGTGACCAGATCAGGCAGTGATCGTCCCCACCGGTCCAGCCGCCATACGAGCACGACATCAATCTCGCGCCGTCGCGCTGCTTCCATCAGCTTCTGCCGCAGTTCGCGTTCGGAAGCGCCGGAGCCGACCTCCTTCACCTGAACGACGATCGTCCACCCGCGGGCAGCTGCGTACTCGCGCATCGCGCGCATCTGTAGAGGAAGCGTCTGCTGATCCTGCGTCGAGACGCGGGCATACAGGCCAACACGAAACATTTGTGGCTTCTTTCGTGAGTGGCCGAAAACCTGTCCTGATTTCGTCTTCTCAGATGCCCGTTTTACGGCCATTTCCGCATGCCCGATCCACATGGCCGAACACTATCCTTTTCGGCCATCATCGCAGTCCTCACATTCTATCCGGTCATGAACCGTTCGAGCGTCTCCCGGTAGTTCCACGGCATCCATTCCGATGGATGTTCAGCCAGTTCGGCCGTATGCCGCTGGAGTTCAATGAGGTAGTCAAACGAGTTCGCGCCGCAGAGCTGACACGTATGGATCAGGCTCATGTACAGGTCACCGACCTCGGCGCCATTCATCGTGCGATAGAAAAGCGCGTTCTTCCTGTGGAGAACAGCGCGTTTCAGAGCCCTCTCGACCACATTGTTGTCCAGTGGCGCCCCGGCTTGCCGCAGAAACAGCGTCAGCGGCCGCCAGTGGCGAAGCAGATACGTGATCGCCTTTCCCAGCCCCGAGTTCGGCTCCGTCTTCTTTCCGGCCAGTTGCGCCTCAAGCCAGGTATGCAGTTCGTCCATCACAGGACCGCTGAATTGCCGGTGAAGCTCCAGCCGCTGATCCGCCGACATCTTCTGCCGTTTTGCTTCGCCGTCGTATCCGTAGACCCGGCCCAGCATCTCGAGCACGTAACGGCATTCGTCCGGGAAATTCTCTGCAATCTGCACAAACTGCCTTCTTCCATGCGCCAGGCAGTTGGCCAGCAGCGCCTCGGCGCCCTCACTCAGCTTCGGCACATTCCGCGACAATGCGTCACACATCTGGATCGGCGCCGGCGCCTGCCTTGACCGCCGCTTCAGAACATCCGCCAGGTTCTCACCTGCGTGCTGGCGGCCGGTGAAATACAGCGCAATCTCCCGCTCCTGTGCGATGGAAACAATGCCCGTCGTGAATACGCCCGTACGCTGATCCGAAGCTTCGCGCTGCAGCCGCAGCACCCGCATGCCGGTGTCGTCGTTATGAACGATCCCGCCCTGGGCGGCCTGCCGGATCAGCTCAGAGTGCGCCGGCCTGATCGTCTCTGCCGCTTCTTCCACAATCTCCCACTGCGTTGCTGCAGGCAGCGGAATCCCCATCTGCCGTTCGAGTTGTTCCAGCCGGTTGAATGGCACGCCGCTGCCGTACTTCAGCTGCGCGATCATCGCGGCCGCCGTTTCGTCGTATTTGTCCGTGCCGATGCCTTCCGGTTCTTCAGCCGTGAACACCTGACTGCATGCATTGCACCGCAGACGCTCGAGTTCATACACGGTCGCACTCAGCGGCGCCTGCCCGACGATGCGCACCAGCGCCCGCGGTTCCTTTTGCGCATAGACCTTTCCACTCAGGCATTCCGGGCAGCGGTCGCCGTGCTTCAGTTGCCCGTGAGCGATCCCCACCTTGCGCGCTCCCGTGAACGCGGAGACGGGATTGCGTCCGTGTCCGGCCTGTTTCTCGTCCTGCGCGGCTGCGATCGCGTCCGCACTCCCGGTGTCCGGCCGGTCGACAACCGCGCTGGTCTTCTCCGTGCTCCTTCGCCGGGAAAGCAGTTCGGCCAGCGTATGCAGCGCCGTCCTGAGCTTCTCGTAATCGCTGTCGCTGAGGGGTTCGGCGCGTGCGTGGTCCAGTACCTGGTCCAGTTCATTCAGGTTGACATCGATGCGGCGGTTGCGTTTCATCTCATTCGCTCAGCAGATCGCGAAACCGGCGGTGAAGCGGATAGACGAGAATTTCCTTTGACGGCCGGTTCGGCTTATGGGTCAGGTCATCCTTGCCGCGGCCCGTGGTCGAGCCCAGCGGAATCCAGTTTGCCGCGCGGTAGCAGGTCCCGCGAAAACGCGCCGGATCGACGAACGTCTCCAGCAGCCAGACAGGATGCGCGTACACCTGTTCCCAGTCGCGCGCGATGATCGCCGCTACACGACCCAGCAGATGCGACGCCAGATGCGGCACGGTGACCCACGGAAGAATCAGAAAGCGCGTGTTGTACGCGATCAGCCGGATATTCCGCCGGCGTGTTTCTGCATCCCACCCGATGAACCGGTCACGCGGGGCCAGATGCCGCGGCGCCGAGCAGAAGGCGAGGCACGCGATGGCCTGCCCTCTGACCGTCACCAGGTACTTCAGATGCTCGCCGACGGGCTGGTCGTATCGAAGATAGTGATACTGCTCCATCAGGCTGTTGAACAGCGCTTCCCCGGATGTACGGCGCACCTGATGAATCTCGATCTGCGATCGCAGCAGCGCCATTGATCCGTGCACCGGCCGGTTGTCCGGCACCACCGGTTCCGGCCGCTCGCGATCCGCCAGGTAGTTGCGCAACGGTCGGCGCCGGACTGGCGGCAGTTCGATCTCTCCGCTGCGGTGCAGCAGGAGCAGCGCGCTTCGGCACACCTGATCGCGCAACGCGCCGTTGGCCTGTTTCCACTGCCAGACTTCGCACAACCGCCGGGACAGCTTCCACCGGCTCAGATGGGAATGGGCGTGAATGAACTGACGCAGGAAACTGATGTCGGCGGCAGTGATCTCCCGGCCTCGGTAACGGAGCACGCCTTCGTTCACGGCAGCAGTGTGACAGAAGCCGCTTCAGAACGCAAGCACTATTTCAGCTCACCCGCCGCCACATCGGAGCTGCCGCCGTATCGGGGTTACCCGCAGCAAGCAGCAGCTGCGCCTGATAGGACTCCAGAGTTCGCGCCGACTCGCTGCCGGTCGGCCACCAGGGGAAACGGCCGGTCGAAAGCCGCTTTTGCGCCAGCCAGAATCCCTGGCCGTCATAACAGAGGATACGAATGGCCGTCGCGCGACGGCTGCGGAAGATGAACACGTGACCGGAGAACGGATCCGACGACAGTTTCTCCCGGCACAGACGAACTAACGAGTCAATTCCCTTGCGTCCGTCCACCGGCTCGATCGCCACCAGAACCTTCATCTGGGCCGCGATCTGAATCATGACAGGCTCAGCAGAGCACGGCTTAACTCCGCTACCTCCCGCATTGTGACTGCCTTCAGCTGGATGCGCACCGTTCCGGCACCGGG
>CALMZP010000164.1 GCA_937870635.1 uncultured Acidobacteriota bacterium
TCGCCGTCGGTCGCCAGCGCCTCGCCCGGACGGACGATGAAGATGTCGCCGACCAGCAGCTCCTCGACCGGAATCTCGACCTCGCGTCCGTCGCGCCGCACGGTGGCGCGCTTCGGCGTGAGGTCCATCAGCTTGCGGATCGCCGAGCGTGTTTTCTCTTCCGTGTATCCCTCGGCCGCTTCGGAGATCGAGTAGAGGAAGGCCAGCATCGCCCCCTCCATCGCCTCGCCCATGATGATGGCCACCGTCGCGCCGACCGTCATCAGCATCTCGATGCTGATGCGCCGCTCGAAGATCAGGTCTTCGACTGCCTCGCGTGCGAAATAGTAGGCGCCGACGATGGCTGACACGACGTAGATCGCCAGCGTCACCGTTTCGCTCGCGCCGGCGCGGCCGATCAACCATCCGGCGAGCAGGAGAACGCCCGACGCGACCGACGTGATGACCTTCGGGTTCTTCCAGGGCTTCGGCGTTTCCGCGATGCCGGGTCCTTCATGCACCGGAAAGCCGAGGTCGCGCAGCGAGGTCTTGATGGCATCCGCGGAGACGCGCTTTTCATCGAACCGCAGTGCGACCTTCGCCGCCTTCGGATAGACGTGCAGATCGGAGATTCCATCGACGCGCTCGAGGCCGCGCCGGATCGCCGCGGCGTCGCTGTCGCAGTCGAGATGGGCCACGCGGAGCTGAAGTTCCTGATTGGGCATAGGAGTGAATCCTCAGAAGTGATGCTCAGACGAGCTCGCGGACGTGATCGAACCCTTCGTCGATCAGGCGTCCGATGTGCTCGTCGTCGAGCGAGTAGTAGGCGATCTTCCCCTGCTTGCGATAGCGCACGAGCTCCATCTGCCGGAGCGCGCGGAGCGAGTGCGACACCGCCGACTGCGACGCGCCGACGATCGTGGCGAGATCGCAGACGCAGAGCTCTTCCTTCGAGAGTGCGAAAACGATCTTCACGCGGGTCGGGTCGCCGAGGACGCGGAACGTCTCGGCCAGGAGCTGCACCGCGTCGGCGGAGTGCATCTTGCGGCGGACGCTCGTGACCTTCCGGGCATCGACGACGTTCACTTCACAGGCGTCGTCGTTCGTGTCGACCTTGCGAGTTTTCTTCAGTTCGGTTCGTGCGCTCATATGAACAGTCGTTCATATGATACAACGCGCCCGAGGATAGAACCGATGGCCGGCGACCTGTTCACGACCAGCATGCCTGCTCACCGGCTGCACCCGCGGTTCATCGAAGTTCGCGACCACGTACGCTTTCAACCGGCTCGCGAGCTGATGAACGATGTCTTCTCCCGAATGCCGAGTCCGGACAAAAATTTCGTTCCCGATTTCCAAACAGTCGGGTTTGATGCGCGAGTCTGGGAGCTTTACTTGTTCGCTGCGCTGACGTTCTCCGGTTTCGACGTGGCCGAGCCCTACGACCAACCGGATTTCCTCGCGCGTCGCTTCGGCGAGAGCGCGTGGATTGAAGCCGTCACGGCCAACCCTCCCCAGGTCGCCACGGAAACCGTCTCCCTGCCGATTCAACGAGTGGTGGAGGACCTTCTGCCGATCCGCTACGGCACACCTCTTAAACGAAAACTGGGCGCGGAGTACTGGAAACGGGATCACGTGGCGGGCAAGCCGCTCGTGATCGCGATCGCCGACTTTGCAGACGACGACCCGTTGCGCTGGTCGCATGCCGGTCTTCACCGGTATCTCTATGGCAAAGAGATCACGTTGACGTCGCCCATCGGAGAAAAGCTCGACGGGAGCCTCAGTGACGTCACAGCGCATACGCTGGGAAAGAAGTCGATCGAATCGAACTTTTATGGTCTTCCCGGTGCGGAAAACATCAGCGCCGTCTTCTTCAGCAACAGCGGGACGGTCATGAAATTCAGCCGCATGGCGTTCGACCGCGTCCGATACCCGCACCTCCTCATGGTGCGGGTAGGCGTGCGGTACGACTCCGATCCGCGAGCGTTCGTTCCTGCTGCATTCGCGCACATCGTCGGAGAGGTTCCTGAAACGTGGCTGGAAAGCGGGGTGGCGCTGCACAACCAAGCCGCCCTTCATCCGCTCTCCTCCTCATATTTCCGCGGGGCCGCGCAGTATCGCGGTCCCGATACGGCGAGTGGCGGAGCGACGACCGATCCGATTCAATCGACGACAAAGATCTTCGTCGCGGAGAACGGGAAATCGTTCTCCGCGGAAGAAGAGGTCGAGATCCGTGCATGGGCGGAGGAGCGGAGGGAGTTGACGCAGGAAGTCTTTCGCCGTTCATTGGCGGCGGAACATCGGCGCCAGTCGAAAACACGGGACGAGTCGAAGGAGTGACTACCGTCGCCCGGCGGCCGCGGCCACCACGCCGGTCACGGTCGTCGCGTTCCTCATCGTCTCGCTCGTCCTCGGGATCTTCGTCATCGTCATCGTCCGCCTCACCGAGGATGGAGGACAGATAGCGCGCCGCAGCGATCCTCTCCTCGTCGAGGATCGGATCCTTACCCGGAATCCTGCGCGAGAAGCGCTGCATCTTGCGCGTGATGCGACTCCATTCACGCGCGTCTTCACGCTCCGAGGCGATGGTGGAAGCACCGTGGCACTGATTGCACTTCTGAGCGACCACGTCCCGCCCCCGCGTCTGTTCGGGAGTGAGTTGCACGAGCGGTTGCACGACACGCCACGCCGGAACCACGCCGAGGGCCGCCGTGATGAGAGTCGTAACCGCCAGCGTGCCGCCGATCCACGGAAGCCGATGGCCGAACCGATGGAAGCGCCGGATCGCGGCGATCTTCACGGTCAGCAGCACGCCGATCAGCACGCCGAGGACCCCGTGCACGATGCTTGTCGGCGACGCAACGCGGAACTCCCACATCCGCGGCAGCATCTCGAAGAGGAGCACCGCGTACAGCAGGATGAAAACGTATCCCAGGCACCGATGGAGAAGCACGCCCGCCCGCGGCGCAGTCGAGATCCCGTGCGGATCGCGACCCGAAGGATCGGGCTTCATCGGGAATCGCCACAGCCACGCCATCAGGCTGGCGTTGATCACCGCGATCGCGCCCATCGCCAGGCCGATCCAGATCGTGGTCTGCATGCTCATCGCAGCTACCCACGCCGGTCGTCGGCATACGCCAAGAGCCGCAGCGCATTGGCCACCACGATCAGCGTCGATCCCTCGTGCAGCGCGACCGCGATGCCGATTCCGGCGAAGCCGAAGATCGTGGCGGGGATCAGGAAGGCAACCATGCCCAGGCTGGCCCAGAGATTCTGGCGAATGACGCGGTGCGCTGCCCGGCTGAGACCCACGGCGAAGGGGAGAGCGCGCAGGTCGTCCGCCAT
>CALMZP010000165.1 GCA_937870635.1 uncultured Acidobacteriota bacterium
GGCCGATGCCTGCCTGGGCGAAGGGGGCAATCGCGACGCGCGCGACCGGCCGACCGTCAGCCTGGGCAGTCGCGGCCGGGTGGCCTTCCGCCTGGAGAGCCGGGGGGCGGCGCGCAGCTTCCACAGCAGTTTGACCGCGATCGTCCCCAATCCGGCCTGGGACATCGTCTGGGCGTTCGCCGGCATGAAGGGACGCGACGAGCGCGTGCTGATCGAGGGGTTCTACGACGACGTCGTGCAGCCGACGCCCGAGGAACGCGCCCTGCTCGAGCGGATCGACTTCGACGAGGCGGGCACGAAAGCGGCGGTCGGTGTCGTGGCGTTCACCCTCGGCGCGACCGGCGCCGAAATCACGCGGCGGCTCCTGTTCGAACCGACACTGGAGGCGGCGGAACTGGCGGCGGGACCGGTCCTGGATGGTCTGCAGGGGATGCCGCGCCGCGCCGTCGGGACCGTCCGCTTTGGTCTGGTGCCCCACCAGGACCCCGACCGCATCGGCGCCCTCTTCCGCCGGCATCTTGACCGGCACGGTTTCGGCCATGTCACCCTCACGCCGTTGGGGTTCCGCCACCCGGGCAAGACCCCGCTCGATCACCCCGTCGTGCGTGGGGTGATCCGCACCGTCGAGGAGTTCTTCGGCGGCGAGGCCGTGGTTTTCCCGATCTCGGAGTGGATCGGCGCGCCAATCTGGGAGCTGGCCGAGCCGCTCGGGGCGCCGTACGTCAGCGTCGGGACCGTCGCGGCCGAATCCCGTTTCCACGTCCCCGACGAGAGCATTCGGCTCGACGACTTCCACGAGGGCATCAAGTTCATGACCCGGCTGTTCCGCGATTTCGCCGCCGTCGCGTCAGCCGGCGAGAGGAGATAGTCGACCGTGATCACGCGCCAGCTCGCCGCCTACGCCGCCGGTCTCCGGTTCGCGGACATCCCGCCCGACGTCGTCCGCGCCACGAAGGCCGTCGTCCTCGACTGCCTCGGCACCTTGCTGGCGGGCACCCGTTATCCAGTGGGGGAACGGACACTCGCCTTTGTCCACGACGTCGCCGAGGGTGGTCCTTGCACTGTCGCGGGGACGACGGTGACGACCTCGACCGTCACCGCCGCCTTCGCCAACGCGACGATCGCCCACTGCCTGGAGCTCGATGACAACTACAACCCGGCGAACGCCCACATCGCCGCCTCGCCCTCGGGTGTGGAGAACGTCCACTTCCCGGACTCGCGGTCGTAGAACTCACCGCCCATTTGCCAGATGAAGGTTTTCACGAGGGAAAGCGCCGCCGTCGCCGGCGACAAACCGGCCCGCGCGATCGCATCGCCCTCCTTGACCGTCAGTGTCTGACCGGCGCCGACCAGATCCTCCCAACTGGCAAACGCCGTGTAGTCGATGCCGGCTTCCTGGAATTGCCCGACGTTGACGGTCGTCGCGGCGGCGCGGATACCTGCCGCCCAGGGCACGTAGTAGACCTTGTCTTCGGGGAGATCGAGTGTGGTCAGCGAGCTTGCGAAGAGACTCTTTTCGAGCTCTGCCTTGCCGCCCATGTATTCGTCGAGCAGGCGCGGGCAGATGTAAGAGGACTTGCACACCGCCGGCGTGTTCCCGAGCTGTTCGGCCGTTGCCACGACGGCCTTGCGGACCTTGCGCTTGCGTTCGGCAACAGTCCGTCCCTGCCCCTGCATCGCCAGGGTAATCGAGCAGAGCAGGGTGCCCGCCCATGTCCGGAAGTCCTTCGCCGTGAAGTTCTTGCCGACGACGGACTGAATGTAGTCGTTGACGTGGCGGTCTTTCACGTCGACGAAGCGCTCGCCGGAGACGAACTTGAACAACTCCTGGCCGCCGCTTTTCTTCAGCGCTCGAACGAGCTTCGCGACGTCGGCGTCGGAGACCGCGCGGCGCTGTTTCTTCTTCCATTTCCCGACGTAGTCGAAGAGAAGCTTGTCTCCGGCGACGTCGACGTGTTTCGACGTGACGGTGGTCAGGCCGTAGGTGGACTCTGACTTCGCGCTCTTGTCGTTCCCGACGCGGAAGAATCCCTGATCGATGAGACGGACGATCGCTGCGAGCACGGCATCCTTGCTGAGATCCGAGCGCTTCAGATCGGCGCGCACCCGGCGCCGCAGAGCGGGTAGCGCTTCGCCGAACTCGACGACGCGGCGGAACTTCTCCTCTTCGCGGCTCTGGCGGAAGCGGGCGTGATAGATGTACTGCGTCCGGCCCTTCTTGTCGACGCCCACCGCCTGCAGCGGTGCCGCGTCGCTGCGCGCGATCCGCACGTCCGTCCATGCCGGGGGGATGCGCAGCTTGCGGATGCGCGCGAGCGTCTTTTCGTCGATGACCGTCTCGCCGTCAGCGTTGCGGTAGCGGAAGCCATGCTCCTTCGAACCTTCGCGGCGAATGCCGTGCAGGTCGAGATGCCACCGCCTCTTCACCGCTCTTGCCGCCATGATGCGCTCGATTTTGCGAGAATGGTGCCCCTTTGGAACTGCAAGCATCTTTGCCACTTCCGCTGACTCGTCCGCAGCGGCTCCTCATCGGACTGACAGCGCTGGCGGTGGCCGTGACGCGGCTCATGGCCTGTTCGCGTACTCTCTGGGACTGGGATGAGGCTCAGTTTGCGCTCGCGGTGATCGAGTACGACGCGGCCGGCCATCGTCCGCATCCACCGGGCTTCCCCCTATTCATCGCTCTCGCGAACCTGACCCGCATGTTCACGACGTCGGACTTTCGCGCGCTCCAGGTCGTGACGGTCATCGCCTCGATGACACTCTTTCCGCTTTTCTTCTTTCTCTGCCGTGAGCTCGATTTCTCGTTTCCCATCGCGTGGAGTGGATCGCTGCTGGCAGTCTTTCTGCCGAATGTCTGGTTCTACGGCGGTACCGCCTTCAGCGACATCCCCTCACTCGCCCTGACCGTGGCCGCATGCGCGTTCCTTCTTCGAGGAGCCCGCGAACGACGGTCGCTCGTCGCCGGCGCGATTCTTCTCGGGCTGGCCGCGGCGATCCGCCCTCAAGCGCTCCTCATCGGTGCTGCCCCCGCCCTCATCGCGGTCTGGAGGCAGAGACGGGATCGCGGCGCGGTTCTGGGAGCGATGGCCGTCGGTGCAGCGATCGTGGCCGCCTTCTATGCCGGAGCGATCCTCGCCTCATCGTCGTACGAGGAGTACATGGCCACCGCCAGGAAGCTCCGCGACTATCTCCGATCCGTCGACTCGTTCCTCACCCCGACCCGTCCGCCTCTCACGGTCCTGTTCGAGTTCTTCTTCCTACGGTCGATTCCCGGCGAGATCTATGCGCGCATCGTCATCTACGCTGCTGCAGCGGGTGCGGTCATTACGTCGATCCGCCGCGACGGCCGCGCGTGGCTGCTCATCCTCATCTTCCTTCCGTTCCAGATTTTCGCCTGGCTCATGCTCGATTTTCACAGCGTCTCGCGCTACGGGGTCACGTACGCGCCGATGTACGCGATCCTCGCTGCGGCCGCCCTCGCTGGTGCGTCAGCCTGGATACCGGGTGTCGGACGGTGGGGCGGGCCTCTGCTTGTCCTCGTCCTCACCGCGGCTCTCGCGCGCTGGTCGATCCCGGCCCTCTCCGAGGTGCGCCGGAATCCATCGCCTCCGGTGCGGGCGCTGGAGTGGATCGACAAGGAGATTCCGCGGTCGGCCCCGGTCTTCGTTCACGGCAGCCTCATGCCGTTTGCCACATTCATCATCGGCGACCGCCCCACCATTCTCGTCGATCAGCCGCAGGATCTCGGTCCAGCAGTACAGCCGGCCGATGCCATCCTCGTCACGGAGACGCCGACGCCACTCATGAGCGCGACGAGATTCGTCCGCGACAGGGGGCGCGCTTTCGACATCGTCCGGCAGCGATATTTCGAAACGACCGTCCTTCCGGCGCGCACCTGGGCGAAGTTCGGCGACGGATGGCATCCCGAGGAATGGCACGGAGCCGATGTGTGGCTGTGGATGGGCGCGCGGTCGGTGACCCTGCTGCCTCCGTCGAACGGTCGAATGAGACTGACACTGAAGCTCGAGCCGGCTCTGGAGAAGGGCCCCCCGGTCATCGAGGTGCGGCTGAACGGAGCTCCCATCGAGACGATCGCCGTCGGCGCCCCGATGGAGCGGAGCTGGACCGTCGAGGCGTCTGCCGACAGGTGGAACGAGCTGGTCCTGACGAGCGATCGATTCATCAATCCATTGCGCGAAGGCATCGGCGGCGATTCGCGCGACCTTTCCGTTCGCCTTCTGGGGTATGACTGGAAACCGGCCGCGCCATGACTGATCTCTCGCTTCCTCCCGAGCCGATGACGCGTATGGAACGCGCCGCCGTCATGGTGACGACATCCGTCGTTGCGGTGACACGTCTGCTCGCCCTCGCCCGCGGCCCCTGGGACTGGGACGAGATGCTCTTTCTCCTCGGCCTCCGCGACTATGACGTCGCACTTCATCATCCGCACCCGCCCGGCTTTCCGCTGTTCATGCTTCTCGCGCGAGCGCTGGTGTCGCTGGGGATCGAGCCTTTCCGGTCGCTGCAGGCCATCAACGTCACGGCTGCGGTCGTCATCGTCCCGGCCATGGTGTTCCTCGGCCGGGAACTCCGCCTTCCGTTCGGCACGAACCTCGGCGCCGCGGTCCTGTTCGCGTTTTTTCCAAACGTCTGGTTCTTCGGGGGCACGGGCTTCAGCGACGTTGCCGCGATCGTGCTGGCCGTGCTCGCGATCGCAGTGGTGCTGCGCGGCGCCCGCTCGTCGCACTCGTTCATCGGCGGCGTATTTCTGCTGGCCCTGGCCGCAGGTGTCCGTCCGCAGAATCTGCTGGTCGGTTTTCTTCCGTTTCTCATCTCGGCCTGGTATCGATGGCGCGCCCGGCGGATCGGAGTGGTCGTTGCGGGCGCCGTCATCATGGGCGTGGTGGTTGCCGTCAGCTATGCGGGCGCCATCGCAGCGACGGGCGAGTGGTCCCGTTATCGCGACGCGCTGCTGGCGCATCAGCGCTATCTGGCCGAGGTCGATTCGTTCATGAGTCCCACGCGGCCGTCGCTGTTGCGGATCGCGGACGATTTTTTTGTGCGTCCGTTTCGCCTCTCGCCGGTCAACGTCGCGCTGACCGCACTTGCCGTCATCTCACTCGCGACCGCGGTATGGCGGCGGCGCTGGCCCGTGCTGACTGCGACCGGCGCCTTCGGGCCATTCTGGATTCTCGCGTGGCTGACGCTCGATTTTCACAGCGCAAGCAGATTCTCGATCGGATACATGCCGCTGCTGGCGATCCTCGTTGCAGATGCGATCACGCAGATCGCGTCGCTCACCCCGGGCGCATGGGGTCGGAGGCTGATCACGTGGGGCATCATCGCCGGGCTGGCGGGATCGATGGCGTTCTGGGTCTGGCCGGGGATCTCCCTCGTCCGGAAAGAACTTTCTCCGCCGATGCAGGCGATGACTCACCTGCGGATGACTGCACGGCCCGACGTCACCATCTACGTTCAGAAACGCATGCGGCCGTTCGCCGAATACTTCCTGGGCGATCTCCGGCTCGAGCATCTCGAGGAAGGACCGCCGCCGGCATCCACTGCGCCATCGCTGTACCTTCGCGAGGGCGTCAGTGGCGCGCCGGGTGCGAAGACGTTCGCGTGGCGGCGCGATCCGCTCTGGAACATAGCGCGGCGCCGCTACTTCGCGGTCGCCGTGGTCCCCACTCCGTGATCACGGCTTGAAGTGGATCATCTGCGGGACCCAGGTCCTCACGCGCTTGCCGTCCTTCATCGCCGGCGAGTAGCGCGCGCCACGGAACGCGCGAATGGCAGCGTCGTTGAAGCCGAACCGCGGTTCACCTTTCAGGATCTTCACGTCGAGCACGTCTCCGGTCTCAGAGACCAGGATGCTGGCCATGACCGTTGCTTCGATTCGCTGTCTGGCGGCGATCGGCGGATAACCCGGCCGAGGCTCACGAACGAGGGCGGGGGCGCGGTCGAGAGATTCCATCGAAACGATGTCACCCTCGCGAACCGCGGGCGCCGCTGGAGCAGGCGGCGGAACAGCCGGGGATGCCGTCGTAGCGGTCGGCACGACCGGCGCGGGCATGCTGGACACCGTGCTCGGCGGCGCCGCGGCAGCCTGCTGGGTCGCGGCGAGGTCGTCCGCGCGCGATACCTCGCGCTGCTGATCGAGCTGGGCCGCGGACGGGCGTTCTTCCTGGGCGCGGGTAGACTGTACGGCCGGCGCCGCGGTCGAGAGAACCGGCGCGTTGCGCGACTGCTGTTGCTGCAGCTCACGCGTGTATTCAGCCTGCAGCTTCAGCATCTCCTGCTGGAGGCGCTTCTTCACGGCCTCTTCGAACATCTTCTTCCGGAGCGCTTCGGCAGATTCGGTGTCGGTGGCAGGTGATGCGGTCGCTGTCGTCGCTTCCGCCCCGGGCGCCGGCTCCGGCGTCGCCACGATCGGCTCAGGTGCCACGACAGGCGGGTGTACCGGTGCTGCCACCGGAATCGTGCTGGCAGCGACGACGGCCGGCGCGCCAGCCGTCTGCTGCTTCGAGCCGAGGAAAAACCACGCGCCCACGCCGGCAGCAGCGAGGACTGTGGTTGCTGCGATGGCCACCGGCGTCTTGCTCTTCTTCCCCGCCGCGGGAGGCGCAGCGAAGGCCGCCGTGGCGGGTGCCGCAACAGGTGCTGCCACCGCGTGTGCTTCCGGTACCTCGAGATAAGGAGCGATGTTGAGCGCAGCTTCACGCTGCCGCTCCGCAACCTCGGCTTCCATCTCCTTCTTCAGGAGGCTCGAGAGATAGAAGGCGAGATTGAAGCTCGTAGCCGTGTACTTGCCGCTCGCCGACAGGGCGGAGAGCGCGTTGCGCATATCGGCCGGCGAGGCGAAGCGTGCGGCAGGATCGATGTTCAGCGACTTCTCGATGATCGAGCGAATGTCATCCGGCAGCGGCTCGCCCGCCATCGTTTTGCCCGCCCGGATCGCGTGCATGAATGCGCTCGTCCGGGTGGCGTCGGGAGGCTCGTGGCCGGTCACCAGCAAAAACAGAACCGCGCCGAGAGAATAGACATCGGTGGACTTCGACGCCTGACCTGAATGCTGGGTCTCAGGCGAGAAGTAGCGGCCGATATCGGCCGCTACTTTTTCATCATGCAGCGACGCCGCCAGGCCGGCAGCGAGGCACTGACCACCGACACGGATTTCACCATCCTCCGTGATCCAGATGAATTGAGGAATCAGACCACCGTGGACCAGCCGGTCGCCGCCCGCGCGCAGGTCGCTGAGAGTAGCGAGCGAGAGGGCGACGCGCTCGGCGATGACGATGGCCTGATCGAGCGGAATCGGATTTGGAGGGGCGCCGTTGCCGCGCGCCCGGTCGACAATGTACCGAAGCGACCGGCCGCTCGCGTAGTCGTGCGCGACGTAGGCTGTGCCGCCGACGACGCCGATCTGTTGATCCTTGGCGAACGTGGAGCCGCTCAGCGACGGGACGAGCTGCCCGGCCGCGTGAGCACTGGCGGCGAGTGCCTCCTTGTGACCGCCGGAAAGACGGCGAAGGGCGACGACCGCGCCGGCAGCGCCTTTCTCGATCCTCACGGCGCGGAACAGATCACCCAGCCCATCCGATTCGAGTTTTTTCAGCAGAATGTAGTCACCAAACTGCTCGTATGGGCGGTTTCTTGCTGGCATGTTCCCTCTCGTTGAACCAGAGTTATTTGCTGAGGAGGAGGTAAGGATAGCAGGGGACGCGGCGTTGCGCCAGCCCGTTTTGGACCCCGGACTCTGGGGGGCCGCAAGGCCAGTCCGTGCGGCTCGTCCCAGCGGCGGCTTCGGGGCGATTCGACCTTCGACCTTCGACGTTCGACCTTCGGTCGCTTAGACGTTAGACACCTGCCTGAAGGCGTTCAAGGTCGAAGGTCGAAGGTCGAATTGGGCTTCAGGGCCTGATCGGCGATCGCTTGGCAGGGGCCGTGGCTGTTGCGGGCGGCGGTGGCGCGGGCGCCGCGGCTGCGGCTGCTTCACGCTGCTTCCGATAGAACTGCCGCTGGTAGACGTCGACGTTCCTGTTGTGCTCGTTGAGGTTCGTGGAGAACGCGTGCGAGCCGTCCTGCTTTCCGACGAAGTACAGGAAGTTCGTCGTCGCCGGAGCCGCGGCCGCGCGCAGCGAAGCGAGTCCGGGATTGGCGACCGGACCGGGAGGGAGTCCCGGGACCCGGTACGTGTTGTAGGGAGAGTCGATCTGCAGGTCGGGCTTTCGGATGTTGCCATCCCACTTACCCGAAAGCTTGAGCGCATAGATCACCGTTGGATCGGCGCCGAGGAGCATGCGTTTGCGAACTCGGTTGAGGTACACCGAAGCGACGAGCGGACGTTCCTGGGGCAGTTTCGCTTCCGTCTCGACGATGGATGCGAGTGTCACCGTCTGGTGCATGGTGAGACCAGTCCCGATGAGGGCCATCTCTTCGCTGAAGTTCTTGCGGAAGTTGTTCACCATCGCCTCCGTGATTCTCGCGACGCTCGTTCCGGGGTCGAACTTGTAGGTGTCGGGAAAGAGATAGCCCTCGAGCGAATCCGCTTCGGGCGCGATGTCGCGAATGAGGTCCGCGTTGTCAGTCGCTTCACGCCACTGTTCCTCGGTTCCGAATCCGGCGTCCGAGAACAGCTTGCCCACGGCGAAGCGATCGAGGCCTTCGCGGATGGTGACGCTCGTGTGGATCACGTCGCCGCGGATCAGCTTCTCCATCACATCGACCGCTGATGTCGGTCCTTTGAACTCGTAAAGGCCCGCTTTCATCGAGTCGCGGTTGCGAAGGAGCTTCATGTAGATGAGCGGGACGTATTCATCGCGAATGACGCCCTGGGCCTGCAGCTCGCGCAGAATCGCCGCCGTACGCATGCCTTTCTTGACCTCGACCCGTTTGGCAGGCTCGCTGTACCCGCGGTAAGGAGACTGGAGCGCGTTCCAGAAGAACCAGCCGGCTCCGATCAGGAGGAGGATGCCGAAGATGCCGAGGGTCATCAGCGAGTGAACGACCTTCCGGCATCCGCGGCGTTTCGGGCGGATCTTCGAAGCTATGGTTGCCTCCCCTGATTGGCGTCGAGGTAAGACTGGAGGATGACTGCAGCCGCGTACATGTCGATGTCGTCCATACCTTTCGATCTCCGTCGCCGGCCTTCGCGCAGCCGTTCCGCAGCTTCCACGGTGCTGAGAGTCTCGTCCCAGAGTACGACCGGTTTGCATGTTTGCTGCCGCAGGCGCTCGGCGAGATCGCGATATTTGTGCTCGCCGGCGGTGGTGCGAGCCCGCCGAGGGAGGCCGACGATCACGGTTTCGGCGCCCAGCTGATCGGCAAGGGAGGCCAGACGCGACACGATGTCGCCTTCGTTCGGCAGGACCGAATGCGGCGTGGCGAGCAGTCCCGATTCGCTCACGGCGATTCCGATCCTCTTCCCGCCGTAGTCGATGGCCATGAGCGACACCGGCCGAATTCTAGCTACAATGGCGCGGTCCAGAGGCCCAAATGAAAAACTTCAATCTCGACGCCATCCTCGAGGCGATGCTGAAGATGTCGGAACGGGTATCCGACCTCAATTTCTCGGTGGGACGCCAGCCGCAGGTCGAAGTCGACGGTCAGCTGGCCCCGGTCAATTTTCCCGGGCTGCCGCGGCTCACGCCCTACCAGACGGAAATGATCGCCATGCACATGCTGCGGGGCGATCGCGAGGCCACCCGGACCCTCGTCACGAATGGCTCGGTCGACATCTCGTACTCGATCCCGGGCAAGACACGCTTCCGCGTGAACATCTTCTCGCAGCGGGGGACGTACGCGATCGTGCTCCGCGTCATCCCGGAAGGTATTCCCAGCCTCGAATCGCTGAACATGCCGAAGGAGCTCTTCAACATACCGAAGCTCAAGAACGGCATCGTCCTGGTCACCGGGCCGACGGGGTCCGGCAAGTCGACGACGCTCGCGGCGATCATCCATCAGATCAACACCGACCACGCGTATCACATCCTCACGATCGAGGACCCGGTCGAGTACATGCACCGCCACATCAAGTCGACGGTCAATCAGCGCGAGGTGGGGTCGGACACGAAGACGTTCGCCCTCGCTCTGCGCGCCGCACTCCGGCAGGCGCCGAAAGTCATCCTGATCGGCGAAATGCGCGACGTCGAGACGATCGAGATCGCCATGGAAGCGGCCGAAACGGGCCATCTGGTTCTCTCGACGCTGCACACCATCGACGCTGCGAAGACGGTGGACCGAATCGTCGGAGTGTTTCCGAAAGACCAGGAGCCGCAGGTCCGGACGCGGTTCTCGCAGTCGTTCCGGTATGTCATCTCCCAGCGCCTGCTGCCCAAGATCGGTGGTGGGCGCGTGGCCGCGCTCGAGATTCTGAAGTCGTCGATGCGCACGCGCGACTACGTCATGAAGGGCGAGACCGACGGGCGGTCGCTGACCGACGCCATGCACGATGGCGCGGTGGACGGCATGCAGACGTTCGACGACGAGATCGAGAAGTTGTGGAATGAAGGGACGATCTCGAAAGAGACGGCCATGGCCTACGCGTCGAACCCCACCAATCTGGCCCTGCGTATGACCGACGAGCCGGCCTCATTGCCTAAGAAGCAGGACGAAGGCTCGATGCTGTCGATGTTGGAGTGAGCAGATGATCAAGATCACCTGTACCAGTTGCAACAAACCACTCTCGCTCGACGAGACGAAACTTCCGATGAAGGAAGTGAGCTTCCCGTGCCCGGTGTGCAAGACCAAGCTCAGCGTCGACCGCCGCAAGCTCGGCACTGAGGGCGCACCGGCACCCGCGGCCCCAGCCATGCAGGCCGCGGCGCCGGTCCCGGATGACGACGAGGACGACGATCCCGAGAACGAGTTCGGCGCAAAAGCGTTCATCGTCGGCAACGACAGTCCGGCGCTCAAACAGGCCGCCAAGCTGATCGGCTATCTGCCCGTCGTGTATCCCACGGCCGAACAGGCCCGCGACCGCTTCATGCAGGACGCGCCGCAGGTCATCTTTATCAATCCGCCGCAGATGACGCCGCCGCCGCTCGAAGGCATGGCACCGATCATTGCGCTGATGCCGCCCGAACGCAGGAAGTCGTTCTTCATCCTGGTCTCAGACAACCTTCGGACGCTGGACGGGAATGCGGCATTCCTCTACGGAGTCAACCTCGTCGTTGCGACCAAAGACCTCGGCAACTTTCCGCAGATCTTCAAGGATGCATACACCTACCACGAGCGGCTGTACCTCAACATGACCTCGGTGCTGCGCGCGCAGGAAGCCTGAGAATTGAGGATTGAGAAGCGATTCTTTCTCGATCCTCAATTCTCAATTCCGTTCATTGCACCTGAACGCCCTCGGGGTACTGCAGGAACACGCCACGGGAGAAGATGATGTCGTCGTTGAAGTTCGTCATGCCTCCGCCGTCGTCTCCGGAAGTCGCGGTGAAGAGCCCGTCCTTCGCTGAAGCCCAGACGATGTAGTCGTTCGAGGCTTCGATGTCGCCCATCGGCGATTCGGTCTGGAAGCGGAGCGGGTTGCCCCATCCGTCGAGCTTCGGGACTATCTTCGCGTAGGTCGGGACGAGCGCGCCGGAGAGCGCTGCGTGGTCGATCTGCTCCGCGCAGGTGGCGAGGATCGAAAGGGCGCCGGCGGCGTTGTAGCGGTTCGTGTCGGTCGCCCGGACTTCCCAGGAGATGGCGATCGAGCGGATGTCGGCCATCGTGCGTTTCTGCTTGGAGCGATGCATCGCGCTCAGCAGATTGGGAATGGCGATGGCCGCCAGGATGCCGATGATGGCGACGACGATCAATAACTCGATGAGCGTAAAGCCACGCTGTTTTTTCACGGTGCCGGACCCCCTGGCTCGTCTGGCTCCTTGCAGGCTGCGGCTACCTCTCTCAGGTACGCAGCTGGTTGATAAAGAAACGGGCGCCATCGGGCGCCCGTTTCAGTGTGATGCTGAGATGCAGTGTTACTGAGTCTGGATGCCTTCCGGATACTGAACGAACGAACCGTTCGAGAAGACGATGTCGGCGTTGAAGCTCGTCTGGCCGCCTCCCGGAGGCGTGGTTTCAAACGCGGCGTCCTTGGCAGGAGACCAGACCGCGTAATTCTGCGCCTGACCGGTGTTCCACGCGAGGTCCGTACGGAAACGGTAGGTATTGCCCCAACCGTCTTTCGTCGGCATGCTCTTGATGTAGGTCGGGCTGAGAGCGCCTGAAATCTGCGTGTCCACCGCCTGGGTCGGGATCGAGATCGCGCCAGCCGCGTTGTAGCGGTTGAGATCGGTCGCGCGCGCTTCCCACGCCGTCGCGATCGAGCGCATGTCGGCCATCGTTCTCTTCTGCTTCGACCGCTGCATGGCGGTGAGAAGGTTCGGAATTGCGATTGCCGCGAGGATACCGATGATCGCCACAACGATCAGCAGCTCAATGAGGGTAAAACCTTTTTGCTTCCTTGACATGTACATCCTCCTTTTCGAAATCCCTCTAAGCGCAACGGGTATACCAGGATGGGCTCGAATCGGAAGTCATGTGTTACCAACTGTTTGCTGAATTTTCGATGGTCCGGAAATGCTCTCGGACGACACTATTTATCCGCCCACCTGACGATTTCTGTCACCTTCAAGGAGATACCGCCGAACCAGCCCGCCCGTGAAGCCGATCCCCTTGATGAAGTACTCCACCCTGATTCGTTCATCCGTGCCGTGGATGGCCTCGGCCTGGAAGAAATCGATCGGGAAGGGATTGATCCCATAGGAGTCGATCCCGCGATGCCGGAGGAACCTCGAATCGTTCCACGATCGATTCAGAACCTCGGTGCCGGCAGAGCAACCGAAGGTCCGGGATGCCTCCTCTTTCAGCAGCGCGAAGAACGGAGTCTTCGACGAGGCCATCGGGACCGGTCCCTCTTTGCGCTCCACCTCCCCGATTCGGGCGCCGAACGGCCGGACCTTTTCCTCGAGCCAGGCGATCCGCTCATCCGGATTCTCATCGGGGAGGTTCATCAGGAGCGTCCGCATCTGGAATCCTCCTCCCGGCCGCGCGACGATGCCCTGAGCGAACACGTTGTTCTGAGTCAGCTCGCGGTAGCCGATGGGAAGGTCCCAGAACTTGCCTGAAGCGATGGTGCGATCGATGTCAGCCAGGTCATCGGCGAACTCGATTCTCTGCGGCGCGACATCTCGGAAGAAATCGCGAACCTCCGGAAGAACGCGGCCCGGCTCGCGGTCGGGCGTGAAGTACGGTTCGAGCGCGATGCGCAGGCGCTGCAGCTGTTCCCTGGTCGGTGCCACCACCTGCAGCGCAACCTGAACTTTCGTGCCGATCTCGATGCCGAAATAGGTGACACGCTCTCCCATCATCTCGGTGATGCCGCCTTCGTTGAGCGCATAGCGGACCCCGTCCAGGACGTCCGGACGGTTGTTGACGAGCCACTCCATTCCCCACCGGCTGCCAGTCTCCTCGTCCGCCACTGCGAGGAAAACGAGGTCGAATTCCGGCTGCCGGCCGGCCGCCGCGATGTCGAGAAACGTGCGTAGAAACACGATTCCGGCACCCTTCATGTCGACGGCGCCTCGTCCGTAAAGCTGATCGAGCCGGATCGTGGCGGCGAAGGGGGGATGTTTCCAGGATTCTGCATTCGTGGGGACGACGTCGATGTGATGAAGCAGGAGCAGTCCGCCACCCTCGCGTTTTCCTTCGATGCGGGCATAGACGTTCCCGCGTCCCGGTGCGGACTCGATGACTTCGACTGGAAGGCCGGCGGCGCGGATCTGACCCGCCAGCCATTGCGCGGCCGGCATTTCGCGTCCGGGAGGATTCGAGGTGTCGAAGCGGATGTACTCCTGTAGCAGCTTCACGTCCACTGTGATCGGCGTTTCTCTGGGGATGTACGTGGTCTCGCGTCGGAATTCCTCATCGGCGCGGCGCGATTCGCGAACGAAAATCGCCGTCCCCGCTGCCAGGACGATGACCAGCACCGCGGCGACGATGCGCTCGTTCCGGTGGCGTCGTCTCTGTTCTTCAGGCGACCGCAACGCGCTTCCTCGCTGGCACCAGAGCGATCGCGAGCAACGCCACGACGGCGAGGACGCTCGCCACGCCGCCCGCCACGATCACATCGTTGCGATACGACATCTTCACCTGATGCAAGCCCGCTTCGACCATGACTCCCTGATACCCGACGTTCGTCACGACTGGTTCCACAGCCGCGCCGTCGATTGTGACACGCCAGTATTTGTGCGGCGTCACGCTCATCACCAGAAACGACCTCCCGGTCGTCGCGACTTCGAGGGTGGCGGTGTTGGCCGTCTCGATCGCGCTGACGACGGTGCCGGATCCGGGCGTGAATTCGGGGGCGGGTATGAACGCTACGCGATCGGGGAAAGCCTCGCGCGACAATCGCGACACGAAGTCCTCGCGGCCGCGGATCGATACGATCTTCTCGGCGAAGTAGTAGCGGGGATGATGCTTTCCTTCCAGGAACTCGACTGGACGTGCCAGCATCTCGTTCGGCGGTGCCTGGCCGCGCGGAATGGCGAGGTACCACGCATTCGACATCGCCCCGAACGGTAGCATCCAGTCGGGGCGACCCGACTCTCGCACCTCCCACATGGAGTCTGTGAGATCCACCGTCGGCAGCAGAGCCGTCTCGTCGTAGTCACGCTCGAGGACGGTCTGGATTCCCCACCCCGCTCCGGTCATCGGGAACAGTCCGTTACGGGCAATCCAGTGGCGCGCATCCTTCGCCGGATGGTCGAGGCCGATGCGATCGCCGACCTGCCAGTCGGCGAGATGAAAGACACGGTAATCGGTATGGTTCGGCAGGAGTGCGTCGACGGCGGGCGGGCGCTCTGTAAAAAATGGCGACGGCATCCTCGGGTTGAGCTCATGGACGACGGGCAGAAGATCGAGACACACGTAGAGGAACGCTGCGGCCATCCAGCTTCGAGCCGGGCGGAGAGTCATGAACAGGACACACAGGATCAATCCGCGAAAGACGGCGAGGGCCCAGTCGGTGCGCACGATCGCCATGACCTCGCCCGTTCCCTCGAGTCCGAAGAACGATTGCCACCATCCTTGAACGGACAGAAGCGCGGCCGCGGCGACGACGGACGTTGCGGCCGCGAACCCCGCCGCCGCACGCCGCAGTCCTTCGTTGCCCTCGAGCAGACGGCTCAGAACCCGCGACGCGAACACCGTCCCGGCGAAGAGACCGATGAGGATGAATTTTTCCGGGTAACGGATGTGCGACGCAGGCCCCGATTCATAAAGGAGGCGGAGTAGCGGGGTGTGACTGCCGAGTGCCAGGATGACAGAGAGGGAGATCGTGAGCACCGTGAAAATGGAGCCGCGCGACCGGCGGGCCACGCCCGCTGCGATCAGGGCGCCGACTGCCAGTCCTGGATAAATGCTGTAGAGGAACGGAGCACCCATCGGAGCGTACAGGTTCCCGCCCCAGTAGCGGATGTCACCCGCGATCTGCACGTGTCCGAGCACATTCGGGTACATCAGCTCGAGAAGCTTTCCCCACGGCATGCTCCACGATTCCACGACATCGAAGGCGAACGGCCGCGCACGCGCCGAATCGGCGGCGTGGTCCGCGGCCGCAAGGAGCTGCACGGCGCCCACCGCGACGCCGCCCAGGACGACGGCCGCGGCCGCTCCGAGGTTCCGTGCCGTTTGTCCAGCCGCCTCGCGGCTCCGGTACAGTGCATACATCCCAATGAGCAACCCTGTCTGCAGGAGAGTCGTCGGCTCCCCTGCGAGGCACTGCACTCCGAGAAAGAGGGAACCGAGCGCGAAGTCCCTCCTGCGCCCTTCGCGCAGGAAGCGCCGCGCATAGAGACACGTCAGGGGAAGCCATGCCGCGCAGAAAAGGATCGGCAGGAGATTGATGCAGGACAGGAGCGTTCCGCCGAGTCCCCACGAGATTGCCCCGAACAGAGCCGCCGGGGCACGCGCCTGCATCGACCGGAGCAGCGCATACATCCCGAGCAGTGCGACGTAAATGTGCACCAGGATGTGCGCGCGGTAGCCGAGGTCGTAGCTCGGCAGCATGACCAGCCAGGTGAATGGATAGAAGATCGCATGTTCGGGATTGGCGGCGAGCGGCTGGCCTCCGTGAAAGTAACGGTTCCATAGCGGGAACTCTCCGCCAGCGACGATCGAGCGATAGATCTGCTTGGTCGGGTAGTAGTAGCGCGTGAGATCCCGCGCCGCAAAGTTCGCAAGGCCGAGGATCACGTCACCGAAGAGAAGAGTGGGAAGGAGGATCAGCAGTGCGACTGCGAGACGGTCGGGACCGCGACGAGACTCGCTCATTCCATCAGCTGGCCGCCGTCGCGTTCTTTCCTGGCGAAGACTGCGAACAGCACGAGCAGCGCCGCGGTGGTGCCGCTGATCGGCAGGCCGATGTCGATCACGTCGTTGCGATAGGTCATGGCGATGCGATGACGTCCAGCGGGCACGACGACGCCCTGATATCCGATGTTTGTGACGACCGGCCGGGCTCTCCTTCCATCGATTGTGACACGCCAGTACTTGTGTGGCGTCACGCTCATGACCAGAAACGCCCGGGAATCGGCTTCCACGTCGATGAGGGCGGTATTCGCCGTCTCGCGTACTCCGGTCACTTTCCCTGCTCCGGGCACGAACGACGGCTCCTGCACGAAGGCGACGCGGTCGCTGTATGTCCCGTTGATGAGTTTACTGACGAAGTCTTTCCGGTCCGCGATCCGGACGATCTGATCGGCGAAGTAGTACCGGGGGTAGTGCGCACCTTCGAGGAAGCGGACTGGAAGCGACTTTCTGAAATCGCCGCCGGTGCGTTTCTTCTCCTCGTCGAAATCGCGATGGATCCCGCGATACCAGGCGTTCGACATCGCCATGAACGGCTGGTACCAGTCTGCTTTGCCGGCGCGCTTGACGTCCCAGAGGGATTCCGTCAGATCGATGGTCGGGATGAGGGCCGTCTTGTCGTAATCGCGCTCGAGCACCGTCTGGATCCCGTGGCCGACCGGGGTCATGGGGAACAGACCATTTCGAACGACCCAGTACACCGCGCTGCCGGTCGAGAAGTATTGACGGGCCGTCGCATCGCTCCCGTACCAGTCCGCCTCGTGGAAGATCCGGTAGTCGCGATGGTTCGGCGCGAGACTCTTCAGCGCCTCGGGCTCCTGCGTGAAGAAACGGATCGGCATCCGCGGATTGAGCTCGTGCATGACCGGGCCGAGATCCGCGCAAAGGAAGATCGCGCCCGCCGCGAGCCAGGCTTTCCGGAAGCGCGTCCCGACGGTCAGCAGCAGGGCCACGAGACATGCGCCACGCACCGCGGCCACGATCCAGTCGATCCGCGAGAGGTCGATCATGCGGTTTGATCCGGCGCCTGCCGCCTGCCCCCAGACGGTACGGAAACCCTGCGCATACAACGGCGTGAAGGCGACGATTGCCATCAGAACGGCGACGACCGTCGTGGCCATCGCGAAGCCGACCGCGGTGTCGCGCACGCGCTGGTCGCCGGCGAGGATCACATCGAGGGTCCTGGCGGCGAACACGATCAGGGCAAACACGGCGATCAGGATGAACTTCTCGGGATAACGGATCGATGTGGCGATCCCGGCGTCGTAGAGAAATTTGAGCAGAGGCGTCTGCGCGCCGAGCGCGATGACGGACGAGAAAATCACGAAGAGAACGACGAACAGGCTGCCGCGCCGCCGCGTGAAGATGCCCGCAATCGCCAGGGTGATGACGCCCAGTCCGCAATAGATGCTGAACAGGAACGGCGAGCCCATTCCCGGATACACGCCGCCGCCCCAGTACCACATGACCCTGTCCACGGAAATGTGCCCGAGGATGTTGGGGTAGATCAGCTCGGCGAATTTCGCCCAGGGCATGCTCCACGCTTTGACCAGCGTGAATTCGAACACGCGCGACCGCGCCGAATCGCCGACGTGATCGAGCGCGGCGAGCATCTGCGCCGCACCCACCGCAAAGCCGAAGGTCGAGATCAGCGCGATCCACCCGGTGTTGCGCAACATTCGCCCCACACGATGAACGAACGACGGCGAGTCCTCGGTCCGGCCGTGCCATCCGCGATAAAGGCCGTACATGCCGATGAGAAATCCGGTCTGCATGACCGTCGTCGGCTCGGCGACGAGGAACTGCATTCCGAGCATCAGCGCCCCCAGCGCAAAGTCACGCAGCGCCGGCCGGATCAGAAACCGTCGGACGAAAAGGCACGTGAGCGGAAGCCACGCCGCGCAGAAGAGAATCGGCAGCAGGTTGACGTAGGAAAGGTAGATTCCGCCCAGGCCGAAACTCAGCGCGCCGAAGAACGCGCCCGCCGGCTGCAGCTGCATCGACCGGAGCAGCGCGTACATGCCCAGCAGTCCGAGGTAAATGTGAACGAGGATGTGCAGCCGGTATCCGAGGTCGTAGTTGGGCAGGGCGATGAGCCAGGTGAGGGGGTAGAAGATCTCGTGCTCGGGGTTGGCCGCGATCGGCTGGCCGCCGTGAAAGTGACGGTTCCAGAGCGGAAGCTCGCCGCTGAGCGCGATCTCTCGGTAAATCTGCTTGGTCGGGTAGTAGTAGCGCGTGAGATCGCGCATATAGAAATTGCCGAAGCCGAGCAGGACGTCGCCGAAGAAAAGCGTGGGAAGGAAAACGAGCAGCGCGATCGCGAGGCGGTCGTTCCGACGGGCCGGCTCGATCATCGAGTCGTCTGGGTCAGAGGCGCTGCGGGCCCCGACGCGGCGCGCGGCCGGAAGATCGGATGTGACCACACGCCCTTCTTGTGAAGCTTGTACAGAACCATCGTCTTCAGGATGGCCAGCCCGTAACGGACCGAGCGCCAGAATCCGATCTGCGAGGCTTCATCGAAATAGCGTGTCTGGATCGGTACTTCCCGGATCAGCATCTTGCTCGCCACGCCCTGCGCGATGATCTCCGTGTCGAAGACGAAATCATCCGAATTCGCTTCGAAGTGCACGCCCTCGAGATACCGGCGCGAATAGGCGCGGAACCCGGAGTGATACTCGGACAGGAAGACGTAGAACGTCGCGTTCTCCACCATCGTCAGGAAGAGGTTGGCGAAGTACTTCCACTTCGGCATGCCCCCCTCGATGGGACGGCCACCCAGCATGCGCGACCCGAAGACCGCGTCAGCGTCGCCCCGCAGCAGCGGCTGGACGAGCTGGGGAATGATCTTCGGGTCGTACTGGTGGTCGGGATGCACCATCACCACGATGTCCGCCGCCATCTGATCGAGCGCAGTGCGGTAGCAGGTTTTCTGGTTGCCGCCGTAGCCCTTGTTCTGTTCGTGCCGGATCGTCCGGATCCCGAGCTGTTTCGAGAGCTCGACCGTGCGGTCCCGCGAACAGTCGTCGACCAGGAGAATCTCGTCGACCCAGTCTTTCGGAATGTCGTCAAAGGTCGCCTGGAGGGTCTTTTCGGCGTTGTAAGCCGGAAGAACGGCGACCACCTTTTTCTCCCGGAGCGGCATGGTGGCGGGCGAGGATAGCACAGCGGTTGGCGCCGTCTTTTGAGGAATCAGAAGGGCCACGATGCGGGCGGCTGGCGAAGCTCCGACTCGCGCCGCCGCAGAAGCCCCACGGGTGCTTCACCCATCGCGCCGCGCTGCTCGAAATACACCTCGGCGATGTACCTTCGCTGCAGGTTGACCACTTCCGGGTTGCCGACCCGCCACCACTGCGATCCGGCGATGACCGCAGTGAGGGCGCCGCAAAGGACGGCGAGCATCGCCAGCCGCCGGTGCGCAGCAACGATGGCGGTCAGGATCAGAAGCGTCGGGATTGCGATCGCCGCAGGTCTTCCAATGAGGTGGAACAGGTTGGGCACGACGAGGCCATCGAGCGCAAGAGGGGCGGCCAGCGAGATCCACGGAAAGGGGAAGGCGTTCGGCGGAAACGGAAAGACGAGGGTTGTGAAGATGACGGCGAGCGCCGAAAACCCCGCCAGGAGAGATTCGATCACGCCGCCGTTTCGGAACAGAAGCGGTAGGACGACGAACGGGATCGCCGCCACGATATAGCGCGGCCCGACGTTCCAGCCGCCGTGCCAGTTCGGGTAGCCGCTGTAGACGAGAAGAATCGTCGCGGGGATCGCCACGAGCGTCCACCAGGCTGCGGACCGCATGCGCCGTCGCGCCGCGCGGTATGCGGGAATTGCGGCGATGAGCACGGGTGAGAAGACGAGGAGTCCGCGCGACGGGTCGAAAAGAAGACTGGCGAAGGTCGCGGGCGACGGAAGGTGCAGCCCGAAGAATCCGCTGCGGGCGACCTCGCGATACTCGGGCAGTTTTTCGTAGAAGTACGGCGTGCGAAAAACGCTGCCGAACGCGGCGTGATGGTAGGCACCGAGCAGCACCGCGAAAGGAAGCCCGGCCGCGACGACCCGCGCAACGCATGACCAGCGGCGCTCGATCAGCAGGACGAGGCCGATCACCATCGACGGAAAGATCATCGTGTACTCGGATGAGACTGCGAAGCCGATCAGGGCGCCCGCGGCGAGGTCGTTCCGCCTGGACGGCGCGAAGAAGAAGAGGAGTGCCCATGCTCCGAAGAGGCAGGCGCCGACGAGGGCGTGGGAGAAGAGGAGCAGTCCGTAGACGAAGACCGGGGTGGCGAAGAGAAGGATCCACACGACTCGTGCCGCCCGCGCGTCGTCGACGTCCGCCCGGCGCGCGATCGCGACGAACACGAGCGCCAGGAGCACCGTGGGCAGCGTCGATGCGACGACGCGCATCACATTCGCCACGGGACGGATGTTCCCGGCGGACGGTGGGCCGTAGAAGGGGCGCGCCAGGAGATATCCGGGAGCGGAGGCCAGCGCGGCGCCGGGCGCCTTGTTCGAGTAGACACGGCCATCGACGATGGCCAGATCCTCGAAGCGGGGGCCGAGGATGCGGGCCGTGGAGCTGACTTCGATCGTCCGTGACTCGACGGCGGCCGCCACGAGCGCCCATCGCGTCAGCTCGTTGGGCGATACGAAGTGGGGATAGAGCGGGATGACGATCAGCGCAAGGAACGTCCATGCGCCGATGACGATGCCGCTCCGCTTCATGCCGGCGTCATCGTAACCGTTAACGGTCAGGCCAGCGCTGCTCGCAGCTGGTCGCTCAGCGGAACGCCGGCTTCCTCACAGCTCCGGGCGATCGCGGCATACGCATCGTTGCGTCGCCCCTCGCGGAGCATGTCCAGGATGCCCTTGCCGATGATGCTGTCGAAGAACCGCTTGCGATCGATGTCGGTCGGCAGCGTTTTCTTCGCGGCGGAGCGGAGGCTGCCCAGCACCTGGTTGACCTCGTCGTATTCAGGGCCGACGAATTTCTGGAGGTCTTCCTTGAGCGTACGGGCGAGCGCGGGCGATTTTCCGCCGGTCGAGACGGCGATCTGGATCGATCCGCTCTCCACGATCGCCGGAACGATGAACTCACAGAGGTGGGTGACGTCGACGACGTTGACCGGGATCTTGCGGCGCCGGCAATCGCGGGCGATGCGCGCGTTGATGCAGGGATCGTCGGTGGAAGCGATGACGATCGAGGCGCCATCGAGGTCGGGCTCTTCGTAGGGCTTGCGGCGAACGGTCAGGACTCCCTGCGTGGCCCACTGCTCGATCTCGTCCGTGAACTCGGGCGAGACGATCGTCACGTGCGCCCCGTACTTCATCATCGTCTCGGCTTTGCGCGCGCACACGTTGCCGCCGCCGATGATCAGCACATTGCGCTCCTCGATGTCGAGGTAGACGGGGTAGTAGGGGTATTTCTTCTTCACGGCGCTATTGGGCGACAGGTCTTGAACATGGGGCTGTGTCGTTTGTCACTTGGATGATGTGCTTGGTGCTTGGTGCCGGGCCGCACTGAGCACTGAGCACTGAGCACTGAGGCACCAGGCACCAGCGTCTAGTGGTAGATCGGGAACTGATCGCAAAGTTCCTTGACGCCCTTCTTCACCTCGATCGCCGCGGCTGCATCGCCTTTTGCGTCGAGCACGCGGGCGATCAGCTGGGCGATCTTCTTCATCTCCGGCTCCCGCAGTCCGCGCGTGGTGACGGCGGGGGTGCCGATGCGCACACCCGAAGCGACCATCGGCTTCTGCGTGTCGAAGGGGATGGTGTTCTTGTTCACGGTGATGTTCGACGCCTCCAGGATGTTCTGCGCGTCCTTTCCGGTGATGCCTTTCGAGAAGACGTCGGTCATGAAGACATGGTTGTCGGTTCCGCCGGAGACGATGCGGAAACCGGTATCGGCCACGGCCTGCGCGAGTGCCTTCGCGTTGCGGACGATCTGCGTCTGATACTCCTTGAACTCGGGCGTGAGCGCTTCGTTGAAGGCCACCGCTTTGGCCGCGATGATGTGCACGAGCGGTCCGCCCTGGACGCCGGGGAAGACGGCGCGGTCGAGGTCCTTCGCGTACTGCTCCTTGCAGAGGATGAGACCGGAGCGGGGACCGCGCAGCGTCTTGTGCGTCGTGGTGGTGACGAAATCGGCGTGGGGAACGGGCGACGGATGATTGCCCGTGACGACCAGGCCCGCGATGTGGGCGATGTCGGCCATCATCAGAGAGCCGGAACGGTCCGCAATCTCGCGGATCCGCTTGAAGTCGATGATGCGCGAATAGGCGGACGCGCCGCAGATGATCATGCGCGGCTTGTGCTCGAGCGCGAGCTGTTCCATCTCGTCGTAATCGATCAGCTCATCGTCTTTGCGCACGTGGTAGGCGACGACCTTGAAATCGCGGCCGCTGTAGGAGAGAGGATGGCCGTGCGTGAGATGTCCCCCGTGGGACAGATCCATTCCCATGATGGTGTCGCCGGGCTTGAGCATGGCGAAGTAGACGGACATGTTCGCCTGCGAGCCCGAGTGAGGTTGAACGTTGGCGTGCTCGGCGCCGAAGAGACGCTTCGCGCGCTCGATGGCGATGTTCTCGACGATGTCCGTAGGCCCGCAGCCGCCGTAGTAGCGCTTGCCCGGATAGCCTTCGGCGTACTTGTTCGTGAAGACCGAGCCCATCGCGGTGAGCACCGCCCTGGAGACGTGGTTCTCCGACGCGATCAGCTCCAGCGTGTCGTTCTGACGGATCGTCTCCGTCTGGATCGCCTCCGCGATCTCCGGATCGACTTCATTGAGGCCGCGGTCCAGGAATTCGTGTCCCATCGCGGCGCGGTGCGCTTCCTTGGTCATCGACATGCAGCAGGTTCTCCCGGGGCGGATGTTACCTGATAATGGCCACGCGGACCTGAGGCCGGAGGCCGTTCCCTTCATTGATGAGTGTGCCCGGAAAGATGAGGTTTGCCCTCACTCCCGTCGTGGTTGTCGCGGCGCTCGCGACCTCGTATTTCGGGTTCTTCTTCTTCCGCGACAACCTTACGACGCACTATCCGCTCAAGGTCATCTCGGCCGAAACGTTTCGCTCCGGCGAGATTCCCTGGTGGAACTTTCACGACATGGGCGGGCAGCCGCTCGCCGGCAATCCGAACGCGCTCACGTTCTATCCGGACAACGTCCTTTACCTCTTCCTGCCGGCACACGTCGCATTCAATCTCCACTTTTTCCTGCATCTGGCGGGCGGCTTTCTGGCGATGCGCGCGCTCTGCCTCATACGCGGCCTCGCCGATCGCGATGCCACCATCGGCGCCACGCTGTGGCTGCTGAGCGGCGTGGTGATCTCCTCGACCGCGTTCTATAACCTCGTCACAAACGTCTTTCTCATTCCTCTCGCGTTCCTCGGCGTTGAAAAACGATCGCCCCGTCTCCTCGGCTGCGCATTCGGCCTGATGATCCTAGGCAGCGAGCCGATGACGATGCTCGGTACCGCGCTGGCCGTCGCCATCGTTGCGGCCGGACGGATGCGGTGGACGTCGATTGCCGCGGCCATCGCCCTGGCAGCCGGGGTTGCAGCGCCACAACTCGCTGCCTATTTCGAGATCGCATCGGAGGTGGAGCGGTCCGTGCCGATGTCGCCGTCGGCCGTGCTGGCGACGTCCCTGACGTGGAAGAGAGTCGCCGAGATCTTCGTCTGGCCGCTCAACGGTTTTCTCAACGATCCCGGCGGGCTCCGAGGGCGGCTTTTCTCGACGATCTTCGTGGGAACGATTGCGCTGCCGGCCATGGTGACGAAATCTCGATACGTGACGATCGTGATCATGTGCCTTTTCTTCGCGCTCGGCAGCAACAATCCGATCGTCGATGCGCTGGTGGGTGCGGTTCCCGCGGCGAGGATCGTGCGCTTCCCGGAGAAGCTCGTGCTGCCTATGACGGCGGCGCTGGTGATTCTGATCGCCGGCTATCTTGCGAGGACCCGGTTCCGGCGCGCCTGGCTTCTCATCACGCTGCTGCCGTTGCTCTGGGCGGCTGTGCGCGCACTTCCACTCGACTGGTTTGCGCCCTACCGCGTCCCGCAGCGGCCGCCGGTGCGCGTGCACTGGGAGCCGGCGATCTTCGCCGGCCGGACCGATGCGCGGTCCGAATATCACCAGCGCGCGGCGGCCTTCGACTGGATGTTCGGCGCGGTGGCGAACTTGCGCTACGGCGTCGGGCGCTCGCCGGACAACATGCACTCTCTTCTCAGCCGCGCCGTCGCGGAGCGCTTCGCGGCGGTGACGCCCGACGTGAAGCTCCGCTATCTGCGCGTGAACAGCTGCAACGTCGAGGGCGCGCTGCCGATGGCGGTGATCGTTCCCGCGGTTGCGCCGGCGCGCAATATCTTCGAAGCGGTGCGGACCCTCGAATCGCCGGGGTTCGATGATCGGCGGTTTGCGGTCGGTCCGGTGTCGATTGCAGGCTTTCGTTCTGCCGCGGGCAGGATCGAGAGGTATGCCGAAGATGGACAGACCGTACGGGTGGATGTGGACGCAGCCGGTCCTCTGCTCGTGATGGTGAACCAGACGTTCTTCGAGAGCTGGGTGGCGCGGAGCGGTGACGCGGAGCTGGAGACCGTCCCGCTGAACGTCGACCGCCTGGGCGTGATCGTGCCGCGCGGACGGCACCAGGTCACCTTGACGTTCGGGCGGCTGCGCGGTGTCGTGATCGGCGGGTGGATTCTGTCGATCCTGCTGCTGGCCGGTTCAGCGTTTCCGCGTCTCGTCGAGAAACTCCACCGCCGCGCCGGCAAGGTAGAGCGATCCTCCGACGAAGATCGCGCGAGCGCCTGAGGCGAGCGCGGCGCGGATCGCTGCGCGAGGCTCGCGAACCGCGCGCGCCTTCACGTTCATCGATCTGGCCATCGCCGCGAGCTCGACGGCCGCTTTCGATCGTGGCGGATACGGCTCGGTCGTGATGATCTCGTCGAACAGCGGGAACAGGAGCGTTGCCACATCGGTCACGTCCTTGTCGCTCATGATCCCGAACACCAGGAGACGCGGTTTCATGATGCTGCGCGCGATGAAGGGCGCCACGGCGTTCGCGGCGTGCGCGTTGTGGACACCATCGACCCAGATCTCCTTTCCGGCGATGACCGTCCGCTCGAGCCGTCCCCGCCATCGCGTGGCGGCCACACCGCGCCTGATCGCCGCGCGCGTGATTTTCGGAAGCTGCGGCTTCAGTTCTTCGGCGGCATGGATGGCGAGGGCCGCGTTCTCCCGCTGAAAGTCGCCGCGAAGGACCGGATGCTCGGTGCCGTCGCTTCGAACCTCGAGAAACGGACAGCCGAAAGCCGCCGCTCGCCTGCGCAGCACCGAGAGCACCGCGGGATCGTGGTTGCTCGTGAGGACGATCGCACCACGATGGATGACGCCGGCTTTTTCGCGCGCAATCTTGCGGATGGTGTTGCCGAGGTATTCGGTGTGGTCGAGGCCGATGGGGGTGATGAGGGAGGCGATCGGCCGGACCACGTTCGTCGCGTCGAGGCGCCCGCCCATGCCCACTTCCAGCACCGCGATCTCGCAACTCTCGCGCTGGAAGATGACGAACGCGATGAGCGTCAGAGCTTCGAAGTACGTCGGTTTGATTCCAGCCTTTCGCGAGGCGCGGCGAAGGATCCCGATCGCATCCACGAGCGACTCTTCACTGACCGGTGCATGTCCGATCATCCAGCGCTCGTGGATGTCGACGAGATGCGGCGAGGTGTAGAGGCCGGTGCGATAGCCGGCCGCGTCGAGGATCGAAGCGAGCGTCGAGCAGGTCGATCCCTTGCCGTTCGTTCCGGCGACGATGATCGCCTGGTAGGCACGATGGGGACTGCCGAGAGCGCGGAGAATCGCCCGCATCCGCGCGAGCCCGGGGCGGATCCCACTTCCCTGAAGCGACTCGAGCCACTCGAGCGCGGTCAATGGATCATGCCTTCTGGAGGAAGAACCGGAGGAAGCGGGACAACGCCGGCTTCATCTCCACGCGGGGCGTGATGAGGTCCACCATCCCGTGCTCGACGAGAAACTCGGCGCGCTGAAAACCTTCCGGGAGTGTCTGGCGGATCGTCTGCTCGATGACGCGCGGGCCGGCAAACCCGATGAGCGCCTTCGGCTCGGCGATGTTGAGGTCGCCGAGCATCGCGTACGAGGCCGTCACTCCGCCCGTGGTCGGATCGGTGAGGATCGAGATGAAGGGGAGTCCGGCATCGCTCAGACGCGCCAGCGCGGCGGAGATCTTCGCCATCTGCATGAGAGAGAGGATGCCCTCCTGCATGCGCGCGCCCCCCGAGCAGGAGACGATGATCACCGGCTCCTTCCTGTCGATGGCGCGCTCGATCGCCTGCGTGATCTTTTCGCCCACGACCGATCCCATTGAGCCGCCCATGAAGGCGTACTCCATCGCGCAGATCACCACGTTCATGCCGTCGAGTTTTCCCTCGGCGCACAGGACGGCGTCGCCGGTTCCGACGCGCTGCTGGTAAACCTTCAGGCGGTCGCGATAACGCTTGGTGTCGCGGAACTCGAGCGGATCGCCGGAGCGGACGTCTCCCGCGAATTCCTTGTATTTGTTGTCGTCGAAGAGGATCTCGAAGCGCTCCCGGGCGGTCAGACGGAAGTGGTATCCGCACTTCGGACAGACGTTGAGGTTTGCCTCAACTTCTTTGCGATAAATGACTTCCTTGCATTCATCGCACTTGATCCAGAGCCCTTCCGGGATCGCGGTCTGCTTTTCGACCGCCTCTTTGGGCTTCTTTTCCTTCCGGAACCAGGCCATGGGGCGCGACTCTACTCACTCGCTGCGGCCGTGGCAACCACGAAACAGAGGAGCGTCGTGGTCATGACCCGCTCCGCGGAGGACTGGATCCACCAGAGAGGGTCCGGCTCATGAAGATAGAAGTAGAGCGAGTAGCCGATCGAGGCCAGCGCCACGAGCAGCGGGACGATCGCTGGACGGAACGAGCGCGCTGCGACGAACGGACCGAGTGCGGCAATCCACGGCAGATAGAACGAGCGATAACTGAGTTGCTGGCCGGACCATCGCAGAACGGCGCCGAGGTTGGAAAGGTGCAGCTGACGGTCCGCGCGGCCGTAAGCGTCGAGGAGTCCGTGGTGACGCGCGAATGCGATCCACGAGGCGACGAGCAGGATCGCCGGAGAAGCAACCGCGATCGCGGTGCGAAACCGCCCCACGAGCACGAGTGCCATCGCGACGGCAGCGGCGAAGGCGGCCCCTTCGACTTTTGCGAAGGCGGCCCCTGCGAGTGCGATGGCGGCAATCACCGTCGCGCCGCGGGCTCGAGAAAAGGTCAGCGCGGAGAGCGCGGTCGCTTCGAATGCAAGCAGATACGGATCTCCGCCACCGGCCGCGGAGCCGGCGATCGTTGCGACCGTCGTGACGGCGAGAAGGAGCGTCGCGAACGCCGCGGACTTGCGCGGTCCGAGGACGGGAGAGGCGAAGCCGCGGAACGTGAGAGCGGCGGCGATCAGCAGCAGCGGCGCTGTCAGGACCGCCCCCCAGTACGAAAACTTTCCAGCGATCATCGAGCTGGCCGCCCAGGTCAGCGGCACGAGCGGCGGGTAATCGGGATGCATGAGGTAGTAGTGCGGGAAGCGGAGGAACTCGACGTCGATGGCGCGCTCGTGAAAGAAGTGCACGGCCTTCGGTCCC
>CALMZP010000166.1 GCA_937870635.1 uncultured Acidobacteriota bacterium
GTGCAGTCGCGCAGCCTCCTGCTCGAAACGGTCTGGGACGCCGCTCCTGACATCCAAACGCGGACCGTGGACATGCATGTGCAGAGACTCCGCGGGAAGCTCGGCGTGGCGGGCGAGCTGATCGAGACGGTGAGAGGATTCGGCTATCGTATCCGAGCGGGCAGCTCCCGAGGACAGTGACGATCACCCGGCGCCTTCTGCTGCACGGACTGGCGCTCGCGGCCGTGGCGCTCGCGGCCGTGCGAATCACCCTGGAGCAGGTGTCTTGGGCCGAGTTGCTGCCTGTTGCCGTGCTGTTGCTGCTCGTGGTCGTGGTGCTCGCGCGCCTGGGTGGGCGCTACATCGCGTCGCCAATCGCCGAGCTCAGTGAGGTAACGCGCGCCCTCGCGGCTGGCGATCTTGCGGCGCGACCCACTCTAGCCGGCCGCGGGGAGCTCGGTGAGCTCGGCACCGCTGTGCACCGGCTCGCCGAGGAATTCGCGGCTCGAATCAACGCGCTCGAAGCGGAGGACACGCTGCTCGTCGCGCTCATCGACTCGCTCAATGAGGGCGTCATCGCGGTCAACGCCAAGCGCCAGGTTGTGCGAATCAACGTCGCCGGTCGCGCGCTGCTGAACGTGAGAGACGGGGTGCCTTTCCCGATCGACCGTCTCCCGAGGGATAGGACGCTGCACGTCGCCATCCATGACACGCTGCGCGGCGAATCCACGGACATGTCGGAGCTCGACATCGGCGGCCGACTCGTGTCCCTTACGGCCCGTCCTCTGGCCGGCGGCGGCGCAGTGGTCGCATTCTTCGACCTCACTGCCGTGCGCCGGCTCGAGACCGTGCGGCGCGACTTCGTCGCCAACGTGTCACACGAGCTCAAGACACCCCTGACGATCATCGGCGGGTTCGCCGAGACACTCGCGGTCGACGACCCTCCACCGGCACGGCGGAAGGAGTTCGCCGAGATGATTCGCTCGAATGCCCATCGGATGCAGCGGCTGGTGGACGACCTGCTCGACCTTTCGCGCATAGAATCGGGCGGCTGGGTTCCCAACCCTTCCCCGACTGATGTCCGAGCCCTCGCATCGGAGATCGCCGAGCAACTCCGCCGCTCCGCGGACTCGAAGGGAATCACATTCGAGATCGCCGTGGACGAATCCGCGGCAACCGTGCACGCCGACCCGACCGCACTGCGACAGATCATGGCCAACCTTCTCGAGAACGCGGTGCGCCACACCGGTGGCGGAACGGTCTCCATTCGAACGAGCCGCGGCTCCGGAGGAGTGACGGTACAGGTAGCTGACACTGGTCCCGGAATCCCCGCCGAGCATCTGTCGCGCATATTCGAGCGGTTCTACAGAGTGGACACTGGGCGCGCGCGATCGAGCGGAGGCACGGGCCTCGGCCTCGCGATCGTAAAACACCTGGTGGAGGCGCACGGGGGCCACGCCCGTGCCGACAGCGCGGTCGGTCGAGGCACGACGATCCGGGTTTTCTTTCCTGACCGCCCGGGATTGCGAAAGTAACGGCCCCGCCGCACGACCGGGGTGGCTTCGTCGCAGGGCCGTGACGCGTTCGTTGCACAACGGTCGGTTGTTCGAAACAAGGGCCCGGCACGTTTGAGGTGCGATCGCGCAGCGTGCGCGAAGCAGAACCCTCCGCCCGGTCCTGACATGACACGATCCTTCGGTTTCTCCCGCGCATCACTCGCGGCTCTGCTGCTGGCAGCGGTCGCGGGCCCGCTATCCGCACAGACGTCCAACGGCGCAGCGGCTACCGGCCGTGTGGTCGGTCGCGTAATTGATGCGGCTTCCGGCGACGGCCTCGCGGGCGTCGGCATTCAAATAGTGGGAACGACCGGTGGCGGACAGTCGGGACTGGACGGCCGGTTCGCGATCAACGGAGTCCCCGCCGGCGTGATCTCCCTTCAGGCGCGGCGCATCGGGTTCACGCCGAAAACCGTGACTGGCATCTCCGTGCCGGCAGGCGGGGTCATCGAGCAGGACATATCCCTCGGAGCAGCCGCGGTCACGCTTTCCGCCACGGTCGTCACGGCGTCGGCGGAGCGTGGCACGGTGAACGAGGCGCTCGACGCTCAGAGGACGTCGGTGAACGTGGTGAACGCGGTGACGCGCGAGCAGATCGCCAGGAGCCCGGACAGCGACGCGGCGCAGGCGGTTCAACGCGTGAGCGGGGTGAGCGTGCAGGACGGGAAGTATGTGTTCGTGCGCGGACTCGGCGAGCGGTACACCACGACGTCGCTCAACGGCGCACGGATTCCAAGCCCCGAGCCGGAGCGCAAAGTCGTGCCACTCGACCTTTTTCCATCGGCGCTCATTCAGTCGGTCACTACATCGAAGAGCTTTACTCCCGATCAGCCCGCGGACTTCAGCGGCGCCCAGGTGAACATCCTCACGCGCGAATTTCCGGCGCGCAGGCAGACGCAGTTTACGACTTCCTTCGGCTACAACGACGCGGCAACCGGCAGGCCCGTGGTTTCGCCCCTGTCGCTCGGCCGTGACTGGCTCGGGTTCGCCGGGGCGGAACGGAAAATCCCCGACCTCGTCCTGGCCGCCGGCACGTTCGAGCCGGAGCCGTCGCAGGAGCAGGTGAACGCGATGGTCGGCTCCTTTCGGAACGCGTGGACGCCGCGGCTCGAGAACGGCGCGCCCAACCGGTCACTCGGCGTCTCCACCGGCGGCAATTCCTCCCTGCTCGGGATACGCACCGGTTACATCGGATCCTTCAGCTACTCGTATTCCCAGGAAGTGCGCGACGACGAGATTCGCGCCTACGCGGAGCCGACCGACGGCACTACCGAGATCGACCGGTTCGAGGGCAGCACCGGGCGGGCCAGCGTTCTCTGGGGCGGCCTGTTCAACGCCAGCCTGATGTTCGGCGCTAACACCCGGGTGAGCTTCAACAACACGTACAACAGAAGCGCCGACAGCGAAGCGCGGCGGGAATCCGGGTTCAACAACAACCTCGGCACGCGGCTGATTATCGATCGGCTGCGGTTCGTGGAGCGGGCCGTGCGGTCCAATCAGATCGTCGCCGACCGGCAGTTCGGCGCGCGCGGCCGGCTCAATCTCGCGTTCACGTCTTCGAGCGTAAGCCGCGACGAGCCGGACCGGTCCGAGTTCGTCCGGGCCGATGCGGGTGATGGCCAGGCGCCGTTCTGGCTGGAATACCCGCAGGCCGCCGTCCGCACGTACGGCAGCCTCACCGAGTCGAACTACAACACCTCGGCGGATTACTCGCTGCAGTTCGGTCCGGCGGAACGGCAGCACGAGATCAAGATCGGGGGACTCTACCGTTTCACGGAGCGCGTTTCCGACAACCGCGTGTACAGCATCCAGGGGCGCTCGCTATCGCTCGAGAATCGCAGGCTTTCGGCGGAAGAGATATTCGACGGCCGATTCGCCGGGCCAACCGACTCGTATTTCAGAATCACGCCGCTATCGCAGGGTGGGTCGTACAGCGCGGAAGACGAGCTCGGCTCGGGTTACGCGATGCTCGACTGGTCGCTCACGCGGCGCCTGCAGCTGATCGGCGGCGCGCGTATCGAGCGCTCCGCGGTAATCGTGAACGCCACGCCGACGGTCGGAGCGCGAGTACGCGCGAACCCCGTCTACACGGACGTCCTTCCCTCGCTCGTCGCCAATTTCCGGGCGACCGACCGGCAGGTACTTCGCTTCTCGGTGTCGCAGACTCTGTCGCGTCCGGAGTACCGCGAGCAGGCAGAAGTCGGATATCGGGAGGTACTCGGCGGCGAGAACATCATCGGCAACTCCTCGTTGCGCAGGACGCTGATACGGAACGCCGACGTCCGCTGGGAGTTCTATCCGGCGGCGGGGGAGGTGTTCAGCCTGGGACTGTTCGGCAAGCGCTTCGACGACCCCATCGAGCGGGTATACCTCGCCACGTCGGGAACCCGGGTCATCACGTTCGTGAATGCCGACGCAGCGACGAACTTCGGCGCCGAAGTCGAGTTGCGCGCTGGCCTCGACCGGATCGCGAGCTTTCTGTCGCCGTTCAGCGTCTTCTCGAATGCCACGGTCATGCGCAGCAACGTGAAGCTCACGGCGGCGCAGGAAGTGACGCAGGAAGAGCGGCCGATGGTCGGCCAGGCGCCGTACGTAGTGAACGCCGGGCTCAGCTTTGCTCCGGCGCGCGGCGCTCTGAGCGCGACGGTCCTGTTCAATCGCGTGGGCCGGCGCGTGTACAGCGCGAGCGAGATACCCCTCCCACTGACGTACGAGGAGGCACGCACCGGCCTCGATTTCTCGATCCGGGCGCCGTTCTTCGGCGGGATGGCCGCGAAGCTCGACGCCAAGAACCTGCTCGACTCGCCGTACGTCCTGCGTCAGGGAACCGTAACGAGGGAGTCCTACCGCGGCGGGCGGGTGTACTCGATCGGGCTCTCCTGGCAGCCGTGACAACGGCTCGCGAACCGTGACCTCTTCGTGACCGTTCGCGTGCCTGACGTAGACATGCGCCCCGTTTCTTACAGGGGGGCATTTCGCTTCCATCCTCTCCACAATCCGAAGGGACTCACAATGA
>CALMZP010000167.1 GCA_937870635.1 uncultured Acidobacteriota bacterium
CATCATCTCCCGTGGTGTACGTCATGGTGTCAGGTCTGGAAACACAACTTTTCTTCCAGAATCGCGGACTGTCGAACACCCATTCTCGGAAGAAAAGTTGTGTTTCCAGACCTGACACCATGACGTTTAGGCCTCGGCGGTGACGATCGGGTTGATCGGCGCTGACGCGAGGCGGTGAAAGCGAATCAGGAGGAGGATCGCGACTACGGTCAGGCCCGCGACGAATCCCCACCACAGGCCCACGATTCCCATCTCAAGGTGGAAGCCGAGAAGCAGAGCGACGGGAAACCCGACCAGCCAGTGGCCGATGACGTTCGCGAGGAACGCGAACTTCGTATCGGCAGCTCCGCGTAACACGCCTGCGCCGACGGCCTGCACTCCGTCGGACAGCTGGAACACTCCGGCGACGAAGAAAAGTGGCAGGGTCGCGGCGATCACCGCCGGTTCGTCCGTCAGGAGGCGTGCGATCGGACCAGGGAAAAGGATGAACAAAAGAGCGCCGACGGACATCACGGCGGCTCCGCCGAGGAATGCCGTGTAGCCGGCGCGGCGCGTGCCGTCCTGGTCGAGCGCGCCGATCGCGCGCCCGACACGCACCGAGCCTGCAGCGGCCACTCCCAGAGCCACGGTGAAGGTGAACGAAGCCAGGCTGATGACCACCTGATGCGCGGCGAGATCCATCGTCCCGAGCCGGCCCGCCAGTAGCGCGACGAGCGCGAAAATGCCGACTTCCGCCGTCATCTGCAGAGCGACCGGCCACCCGACCTGAAAGGCTTTGCGAAGCGCGGCGCGATCGGGCTTGTGTGAGACCGTTGCGCCCGGGATGGCCAGGGAGGCAATCGCCGGCGCGAGAAGCGCGAGCTGGATCAGCTGTCCGGTGACAGTGGCGATCGCAGCGCCCGCGACGCCCATCGCCGGGATGGCGCGCAACGGTCCGCACCACTCGGGCAGAACGCCCCCTCCGAATACGAGAAGAATGTCCGCACCGAGGTTGTAGACGTTGCCGACGACCATCGCGATGACCATCGGCCGCGTGACGTGATGCGCCTGCAGATAGGCGCGAAGGGCGAGGAACATCAGCCATGGCGCGAGCCCGGTCGTGCGGATGAGCAGGTAAGTCGTCGCCGGCGAGATCAGTTCCTGTTGGACGCCGATGGCCCGAAGCAGAAAAGGACCGCACAGAAGTGGAACGGTGAGCGCGGCCGTCACGATCAGCGACAGCCACACTCCCTGCCACATTACGTAGCGCGCTCGCAGCGGTTCGCCCGCGCCGAGTGCCTGCGAGGCCATCGGGTCGATTCCGAACACCAGTCCCATGCCGAAAACCGAAACGGCGAAGAAGACGGCGTTTCCAAGTCCGGCCGCTGCGAGCTCCCGCCCGCCGAGGCGGCCGAGGACGGCCATGTCGACGATGCTCATGAGCTGTGTTCCGGCCTGCGCTGCGGCGAGCGGGAAGGCCAGCGCAAAGAGCTGCCGGAGTTCGAGACGGAAGGCTGAGGACCGCATGGGGACCCGCGATTGTAAGCGTTGTCGGGTCCGGCAGCTTCGTGTAGAGTGCGCCGCTTATGCGTTATCTCGTCACCGGCGGGGCCGGGTTCATCGGCTCGAATTTCATCCGCTACATTTTCAAAAAGTACGGCGCCGACGCGCAGGTCGTGAATCTCGACAAGCTGACCTACGCCGGCATCCGCGAGAACCTCGCGGAGTATGAAGGTCAGAAAAACTACAGATTCCTTCAGGGCGACATCGCGAAGATCGACGACGTGGTCGAAGCCTACAAGGGCGTCGACGGCAGCGGCGTCGATGTCGTCGTGAACTTCGCCGCGGAGACGCACGTCGACCGCTCCCTGATGGAAGCGGGAACGTTCATCGAAACGGACGTGCATGGCGTCCTGGTCCTGCTCGAAGAAGCGCGCAAGCACGCTCCGAAACTGAAGCGTTTCATTCAGGTCTCTACCGATGAGGTGTACGGGTCGATCGAGAGCGGATCCTTCCGCGAGAGTGACCCGCTCAATCCACGCAACCCTTACTCCGCGTCAAAGGCCGGCGGCGATCGCATGGCCTACGCATATGCCCAGACCTACGGACTGCCGGTCATCATCACGCGAGCCTCGAACAACTTCGGGCCCTGGCAGTATCCGGAAAAGCTCATTCCTCTGTTCGTCACGAACGCGATCGACGATCTCCCGCTGCCGCTGTACGGCGATGGGAAGAACGTGCGCGACTGGTTGTTCGTCGACGATCACTGCGCCGGCATCGATTTTCTCATCGAGCGTGGAGAGAACAGCGAGACGTACAACATCGGCGGCGGTAACGAGCGTGAGAACCGTGAGATCACCGCGCGCATCCTCGAGTTGACCGGCAAGCCGGAATCGCTGATCAAGCGTGTGGCGGACCGGCAGGGGCACGACCGCCGCTACTCGCTCAACACCGACAAACTCGCCGCCCTCGGCTTCCGCGCCGAGACCGACTTCGATGAGGCACTCGAGAGGACGGTGCAGTGGTACGTGAAGAACGAGCCGTGGTGGCGCGCAATCAAGGAACGCAGCGCGGAGTTCAAGGCGTACTACGACAAGCAGTACGGCAAGCGGTAGGTGAGCGCGGGCGACCTTGCCCGGCATCAGTTCAGACAGGCCTTGACGTCGCCGATGAGGCGGGCCATGTCGAAGGGCTTCGCATGGATCCGGTAGACGTGGCCCTCGAACCGCCGGCGCACCTCCGACTCGGGGATCGCTGACGCGACGATGGTGCGGGCGAGCTTCGCCGGGTGATGCTGCGAGAGGTAGTCGAGAACCTGGAAGCCGTCGACGCGGGGCATCATCAGATCCAGCAGGATGACGGCGTACCCGTTGTCACCGGTGATCCGGTCGATCGCCTCCTGCCCGTCACGCGCGACATCGACCTCGAGGCTGTGCCTCTCGAGGATCTTCGTGAGCATAGTTCGAATGGGCTCGTCATCGTCGACGACGAGTGCCCGCTTGCGGTCCGCCATGGCCGGGTTGGGCAGGAGCAAGAATCCCGCCCGCCGGGATCAGGCCGCCAGCGCGGCCGCCAGCGCGAATGGAGCGGCAAGAATGGCGAAGAGGATCGCGAGCGGAACGATCACGGCGACGAATGCCGCGACGGCCGCCAGGACGACCGCGATCTTCACGACAACCAGCACGAGGAGGATCGGGAGGAAGAGCAGCTTCAGCGGCAGAAGGACGACCGCGAACACGCTCTTCAGGAACACGCCGGCCAGAGCCAGGACACCAACGAGGATCGCCCCGACGAACCCCATCACGATGAGTGCGAAAAGGATCTCCATTTGAGCACCCCCTCCGATTAGGGATACGAAAGCGATGCCTGAGGGTTTCTACGGGGGGAGGGTGAGCGTTCGCGACCGGTATGGAGCCGCGGGCGATCCCGCCCGCGGTCACGGTCGGAAGGCAACGCGGGCGGGATCGCCCGCGGCTCCACCCGATCACGCTCACGGTCGCCTCGGAAGGCAATGCGTTCTCTGCCCGACTCGGGGCGCAGCAAGCTGCGCCCAGCCCGAGCGGCAGCAAGCTGCCGCACTCCAGCTACATGTTCGCCACGTTTTCGAAGTACCGGGCGAACGCGACCATTCCGCCCGACGCCTGCTGCCAGTCGTAGTTCTCGTTCGGGGCGTGGTAGCCGTGCTCGGGGAGCGAGAGGCCGAGGAACATCACCGGGCATTTGAGGACTTTCTCCATCGAGGTGACCGCGCCGATCGAGCCGCCCTCGCGGACGAAGACCGGTTCGCGGCCGAAGGAGAACTTCATCGCGTCCTTGACGGCATCCGCCAGCGGGCCGGTGGTCGGCGCGAGATACGGATACATCGAGTTTTCGAGCGTGACCTTCACGTCGGGGTTCCGCTTCTTCACGAAAGCCTTGACGAGTTTCTGGATCTTCTTTGGATCCTGGTTCGGCACCAGTCTGCAGGAAATCTTGATCTCTGCGCGCGGCGGGATGATCGTCTTGATGCCGGGACCGGTGTAGCCGCCGACGAGACCGTGCACCTCCAGCGTCGGCATCGCCCAGATCCGCTTCATCACATCCGTCGGGTTGTTGGTGCGAATGGATTTGAACAGGTGATCCTTCTTGAACTGCGCAACCGAGAAACCGGAGTTCCTGAAGTCTTGCAGCTCCTGCTTCGTCGGCGGCTCGACGTCGTCGTAAAAGCCCTTGATCTTCACGCGACCCGTCTTCGCGTCGTACATCTCGGAGAGAAGCTGCGCGAGCTCCCCGATCGGATTCCGCGCGGCGCCGCCGGTGACTCCGCTGTGCTGATCGGTCTGGCCGACCTCGAGCGAGAGCGTGAACCCCTGCAGCCCGCGCAGTCCGGCCGGACATGCCGGTTTGTTACGCGAGACCCAGATCGTGTCGGAAACGATCACGTGATCGGTCTCGAGCTCGCCGGCGTGCTTCCGGATCGTGGCCTCGAAACTCGGTGAGCCAACTTCTTCCTCGAGCTCCCAGAGGATGTTCATGTTCACGGGAACACCGGCTTCGCGCGCCGCGCGCACGCCCCACAGCGCACTGAGAGCGGGACCCTTGTCATCGGTCGTTCCGCGGCCGAAGTACCGATCTCCTCGCACCGTGAACTTGAACGGATCCGTGTCCCACGGCTCCGTCTCGCGGGACGCCGGCTGTACATCGAGATGGTTGTAGAGTGTTACGACCGGCGAGTCGTTGCCCGATCGGATTTTCCCGAAGACGATCGGATGACCGTCCGTCTCGACGACACGAGCCTCGCCGCCGAACTCACGGATGATGCCCGCCCCTGCTTCAGCGGCGCGGCGGACGTCCTGTTTCCGGTCCGGCTCCGACGACACGCTCGGGATCTCCACGATCTGGCGCAGCCGCGTCTCGAACGCGCTGCGCTGCGCGGAGGCGTACGTCTTGAGCGATTCTTTCTTCAGCATGTGCAAAGGCCCTTTCTCTGTGAAACTCAATATCCGGCGGCAGCGCCGCCGCGACGGGCGTCGGATGCGCCCATGCGAACACCGTCGCCGATGATGCCGGCAACGTGCGCGTCACCGATGGTCGTGAGCTCGCTGAAGCCCGGTTTGTCGCGAAATATGTGCCCCATCCGCTCCAGGGCCGCCCTGGTGTCGGGGCTGAACCCATGCTCTTCCCAGTAGACGGAATCGGGCAGCCACTGATGATGAAAGCGGGGAGCGTCGATTGCCTGCTGGATGTTCATACCGAAGTCGATGACATTGAGAATCGTCAGCAGGACGGTGTTGATGATGGTCGGCCCGCCCGGGCTTCCGAGCGCGAAGACGACTTTTCCATCCTGGAGCACGATCGTCGGCGTCATCGACGACAGCGGTCGCTTCCGTGGCTGGATCGAATTGGCCTCGCCCTGCACCAGACCATAGCCGTTTGGTACGCCGGGCTGTGCCGTGAAGTCGTCCATCTCATCGTTGATGAGAAAACCGAGGCCGGCGACGGTGGCTCCGGCGCCATAGCTGTCGTTGATCGTGTACGTATTGCTGACGACATTCCCTTCGGAATCGATGATGCTGAAGTGCGTCGTCTCGGCGGGTTCCGGCGCGCCCGGCTTGACGCCGGTGCTCACCGCGGCGCGATAGGGATTGATCCCCGCTCTGCGCTTCGCCGCGTACTGCTTCGAAAGGAGTCCTTCCACGGGGACCTTCACGAAGTCCGTGTCGCCGAGGTGATGGGCGCGATCGGAGAAGGCGCGGCGCATGACCTCGATCACGTTGTGAACGTAAAACGCAGAGTTCCAGCCGAGCGCCTCGAGGTCGATCGGCTCGAGCATGTTCAGCATCTCGATCAGCGCAATGCCGCCGGATGACGGTGGAGGCATGCTCACGATCTCGTAGCCACGGTACGTTCCTTTGATGGGCGTGCGCACGGTCGGCTCGTACGTCTTCAGATCCTCGGCCGTAATGAGTCCGCTGTTCTTCTTCATCTCCGAGGCGAAGATGCGGGCGGTCTCGCCTTCATAGAATTCCCGCGGATCAGTCTTGATCCGGGCCAGGGTCGCGGCGAGTTCCGGCTGGACGAACTTCTCGCCGAGCTCGTAGAAGCGGCCGTTGCGCTGGAAAATGCGCCGGCTCTCGGGCCATTTCGCCAGTTTCTTGATCGTGCTCTCGCGGCGGAGGCTCGTTGCCAGCGCGTGACTGACCTCGAAGCCGTCGGCGGCGAGAGTGCGTGCGGGCTCCACGAGGTCTGCCCATTTCAGTTTTCCGTACTTCTGGTGGGCGAGCGCGAGACCGGCGACGGTTCCCGGCACACCGGCCGCTTTGTACGAGTCGGTCGAAAGACCTTTGACGACTTCGCCCTTCTCGTCGAGATACATGGTGCGCGTCGCAGCGAGCGGCGCGCGCTCCCGGTAATCGATCGCTTCGGCCTTCCCATCCGCGGTGCGCACGAGCATGAAGCCGCCGCCGCCAAGGTTTCCGGCGGAAGGCCAGGTGACGGCCAGAACGAAGCCGACCGCAACCGCGGCATCGACGGCGTTCCCGCCCTTCTTCATCACCTCCACGCCGATGCGCGACGCGATCGGATCGACCGAGGCGACGACACCATTACGGGCGCGAAGGGGCTCGCGGGTCCACGCGAAGGTCGAGACGGGGACGAGAAGGAGAAGGAGAAGGAGAAGGAGAAGAACGATCGCTCGCTTCATGGCGGCGGGAGTGTATCAGTGCGGATTTTGGATTTCAGATTTTGGATTTTGGATTGCCCACCCGCCGGGCCTTGATCGTTGGATCCAAAATCCAAAATCCAAATGATTCAGCTGCGGTAATCCGTATTGACCGATACGTAATCGTGGCCGAGATCGCTCGAGAGGATGACCGCGCTGGCGGTGCCGGAGCCGAGGTTCAGGTGCAGCGCGACGCGCTCGCGGGCGAAGACCCTCGCGGCATCCTTCTCGCGGTACTGGGCGGGCGCGCCGTTCTTCACGAGGGTGATGTTGCCGGCGGTCAGCGAGATCTTCTTCAGCGAGAATCGGGCGCCGCTTCTTCCGACGGCGGCGAGAATGCGGCCCCAGTTCGGATCGCCGCCATGGAGCGCCGTCTTCACGAGCGGAGATGTGGCGACTGCATGCGCCGCGAGACGCGCGTCCTTCTCGCTCCGCGCCCCGGAGACCTCGAGCTCCATGACTCGAATAGCCCCCTCGCCGTCGCGAACGATCATCCAGGCGAGGTCGCGGCATACCTTGTTCAAGGCATTCTGAAACGCAGTGAGATCTGCGTCGCTGTCATTGCCCGCTGCGCCCGAGGCCATGACGAGCACGGTGTCGTTCGTCGAGGTATCGCCGTCGACTGAGATCGAGTTGAAGCTCTGATCGACGGCGTCTTTGACCGCGCGCTGAAGCGCCGCGGGAGTGATCGCGGCATCGGTCATCACGAATGCGAGCATGGTGGCCATGTTCGGATGGATCATGCCCGCACCCTTGGCCACGCCGACGATCCGTGCGCGCTTGCCGCCGATCGCGAACGAACTCTGGGCGACTTTCGGACCGATGTCGGTCGTGAGAATCGCGTGCGAGAAGGCTTCGACGCCACCCGCGGCGAGACGCGTGAACGCATCGGGGATCGATTCTCTGATCTTCTTGTCTGGGAGCACCACGCCGATGACACCCGTCGACGCCAGGAACACCTCGTCCTGCCGGCACTTCAACACCTCGGCTGCGCGCTCGCGGACGCGCTTCGCGGCGTCCATCCCTTCCTGTCCGGTCACCGCGTTCGCGCAGCCGGCGTTCACGACGACAGCCTTCACGCGTCCGCCGCTTTTCTTGAGCGCGGATTTCGACAACGTCACCGGCGCCGCCTGAAAGCGGTTCTGCGTAAAGACGGCAGCGGCGTTCGCGCCATTCGGTGCATAGATGAGTCCGAGGTCGGGACGCTTCTTGCGAATGCCGGCTCGGATGCCGGAAGCGAGAAAGCCGCGAGGAAGTTTCAACGCAGGTTCTCCAGCGCTGTCTGCGCGGCGGCGCGCACGCGATCGGGTGAAGCGCCGCCGGCGGAGGCTCGCTTGGTAAGCGCTTTGTCGACATCGAGTGCGGCGAGATCGAGATCGGTAATGTCCGCCGTGGGACCGAGGTCGCTCAGGGTCTTCTTCTGGCGGATGGCTTCGCCGACCCGCGCGCTGACGATCTCGTGTGCCTTGCGAAACGGGAGGCCGCGCGAGGCCATCGCGTCGGCGAGCTCGGTGGCGAGCAGAAGGTCGTGCGAAGCCGCAGCGCGCATCGCCTCGCGGTTCAGTTTCAGGTTGGCGAAGAGCTCGTTCAATGCCGGCAGCGCCAGCGCCAGGATGACGCGGGTACGGAACAGCGGTTCCTTGTCGAGCTGCAGGTCCTTGTCGTAGGCCAGGGGAAGTCCCTTGAGCAGTGCGAGGAGGCCTGTGAGTTCGCCGATGGAACGTCCTGCGTGGCCGCGCACGAGCTCGAGCACATCGGGATTTTTCTTCTGCGGCATGCGCGAGGAGCCGGTGGCCATCGTGTCGGGAAGCTCGGCAAACCCGACCTCGTCGCTCGTGAAGAAGATGAGGTCCTCCGCTAGCCGCGAGAGGTGGGACAGCAGCATCGAGGCCACGAAGAGGTAATCGGCGGCGAAATCCCGATCGGAAACGCCGTCGAGGGAGTTCGCCGTCGCGCGCGCGAACCCGAGGGACTTCGCGAGTGTCTCGCGATCGATGTCGATCGGCGTGCCGGAGAGAGCGCCCGATCCGAGAGGACAACTGTCGTTGCGCGTCACCGCGTCGCGAAGCCGGCTGAGATCGCGGCGAAGCATCTCGGCGTAGGCCAGTGACCAGTGGCCGAACGTCACCGGCTCCGCGCGCTTGGAATGCGTGTAGCCAGGCATGGCCGTCGCGGCCTCGTCGAGCGCGCGCTGCGCGAGAGTCCGTGCGAGCGTGACGATATTGGCATCGAGCTCCGAGCACGACGCTTTCAAGTACAGCTTCAGATCCGTTGCGACCTGGTCGTTGCGCGATCGTCCCGTGTGGAGCCTGCCGGCGAGGTCGCCGATCTGTTCGCGCAGCTTCGCCTCGACGTAGGAGTGAACGTCTTCGTGAGATTCGCGGGCGAGGTCGCCCGCGTTCCACTCGGGATTTGGAATGGCCTCGAGACCGCTGATGATCCGCTCCGCTTCCGCCCCCGTGAGCACGCCGGCTCCCTCCAGGGCTTTCGCCCAGGCGATGGAGCCTTTCACGTCGACCGCGAAGAGCTCGCGGTCGAACGAGAAGGAATCATTGAAGCGGCGGAGGAGATCCGACGCCGCTTCTTCGAAGCGCCCACCCCACAGGTTCGCCGTCACTTCCCAACGGCCTCCTGGTCGGGGACCGCCATCGGAGAGAGGCGTTTGCGGCCGCGCGTCTGCAGACCGAACAGCCGGATGAAGCCGGCCGAGTCCTGCGCGTTGTAGCCGGTCATGTCGAACGACGCCAGGTTCTGCGAGTAGAGCGAGTACGGGCTCTGCCGGCCGATCACGGTCGCATTTCCCTTGTAGAGCTTCATCGTGACGGTGCCGGTGACGCTCTGCGAGATCGTGTCGACGAACGAGTCGAACGCTTCCTTGAGCGGCGCGAACCACTGGCCGTTGTAAACCAGCTCCGCGTAACGCGTGGCAATGCGCTCCTTCTCGTGCGAGCTGTCGCGGTCGAGGGTGATCGATTCGAGCGCCTTCAGTGCATTGACGAGCAGCGTCCCGCCCGGGGTCTCGTAGACACCGCGCGACTTGATGCCGATGAGACGGTTCTCGACGATGTCCGCCCGTCCAACGCCGTGGCGGCCGCCGATCTTGTTCAGCGCGTCGACGAGCTTCGCCGCCGACATCGCTTTCCCGTTGACGGCAACCGGAATCCCCGCCTGGAACGTGATCGTGACCTTCTCCGGCTCGTCCGGAGCGAGCGACGGATCGACGGTCAGCTTGAACATCGATGCCTCGGGCTCGAAAGACGGATCTTCCAGCGGGCCGCCCTCATGCGAGAGATGCCAGAGGTTCCGGTCGCGTGAATAAGGATCCTTCTTCGTGACGGGGACGGCGATGCCGCGCGCCGCCGCGTAGTCGATGGCGTCTTCGCGCGAAACGATGTCCCACTCACGCCACGGCGCGATGATCTGCAGCTCCGGCGCGAGCGCCTGATAGGCGAGCTCGAAGCGGACCTGGTCATTGCCCTTGCCGGTGCATCCATGAGCGAGCGCGTCACAACCGGTCTGCAGTGCGATCTCGACCTGCTTCCGCGCGATGAGTGGACGGGCAGTCGACGTGCCGAGGAGGTAATCCTTCTCGTAGATCGCGCCGGCCTTCAGGACGGGGAAGAGGTAATCGGCCGCGAACTCTTCTTTCGCATCCACGAGATGGAAATCGATCGCACCGGTCTTGCGCGCCTTTTCAGCGAGCCCGGACGTCTCTTCCGCCTGACCCACGTCGACGGCGACCGCGACGACTTCGCAGCCGTAGTTCTCCTTCAGCCAGGGAATGATGATCGATGTATCCAGCCCGCCCGAGTAGGCGAGTGCAACACGCTTGGCTTGCTTCACTTCGATGCTCCTTCATGAAATGAGGTGGTGGTGGAGATCGGCGGTACGAACGCAGGTTCTCCCGCCCCCTTCACACCCAGGTCCCTCGCAACGCTCGGGATGACAGTGAGAACTTCGGACAGCGCGGCGATGAACTCCTTGAGCGCCTGCTTCGGAACGATGTAGGGCGGCAGGAGGCGGATGACCTTCTCCCGCGCGGTGCCGACGACGAAACCGCGCTCGAGCAACTGCGCCGCGACGGGCCCTGCCGGACGATCGAGCTCGATGCCCCACATCAGGCCTTTACCGCGAATGGCCACGATGTTGTCGCACGCGAGCTTCCGAAGCTCCGCTTCGAACCATTCGCCGGTCTCGTTGATCTTGCCGAGGAGCTTTTCAGTCTCGACCACGACCTCGTATCCGAGACGGCACGCCAGCGGATTGCCGCCGAACGTCGTCCCGTGATGGCCGGGCTTCACCATGCCTTCGAGCGCCGGCCCGGTGAGAACCGCGCCGAGCGGCAGGCCGCCGCCGAGAGGCTTGGCGAGCGTGACGATGTCGGGAACGACGCCGCTCCGCTGGAACGCGAAGAGAGTTCCGAGACGGCCGAGGCCGCACTGGATCTCGTCGAACACGAGGATGGCGCCGGTTTTATCGGCCACGCGCCGCGCTGCGATCAGGAATTCGTCACTGAGCGGGATGATCCCACCCTCGCCCATGACGGGCTCGAGGAAGATCGCTGACGTTTCCGTCGTCACCGCGGCTTCGAGCGCAGCGATGTCATTTGGCTCGACGAAGGTCACGTTCGGGACGAGCGGCGCGAACGGAGTCCGATACGCCTCGTGTCCCGTGAGCGACAGCGCTCCGGCTGTCCGGCCGTGAAAACTCTCCTGCAGCGCGACGAGATGCGAGCGGCCGGGGTTGGCGAGCCGCGCGAACTTGATCGCCGCCTCGTTGGCTTCCGTCCCGCTGTTGCAGAAGAACGCCCGGCAGAGGCCCGACGCGCGCACGAGCTTCTCCGCGAGGATGCCCTGCGCCGGGTGGTAATAAAGATTCGAGACGTGCAGGAGCGACGTCGCTTCTTCACGAAGGACGCGCTTGATGCGCGGATGCTGATGGCCGAGGACGTTCACGGCGATGCCGCCGAGGAGGTCCCAGTACGCCTTGCCGGCAGCGTCGAACAGACGTGCGCCCTTGCCGCTCCGCGGATGAAACTGCGTGCGGTTGTACGTCCCCAGCACGAACGACTTCTCGCGCGCCACAACTGCCTCGGTTGATTCGTCATGCAGCAACAAGTTCGGTACCTCCCTCGGCTTCACGGGACGACCCGATGGCGATGGTCGAGACTCCTGAGCTCAGCGCGTTCAGCGCTGCTTCGAGCTTCGGCTTCATGCCGCCGGTCACGACGTCGCTGGCCAGGAACGCGCGAGCTTCGTCCGCCGTCAGCTTCGGGATGACTCTGCCCTGCGCATCGAGCAGGCCCGCTACGTCCGTGATGAAATGCAGCGACACGGCGCCGAGACCTTCGGCGATCGCCGTGGCGGCCGTGTCGGCATTCACGTTGAGCAGCGTTCCGTTCGGACCCTGCGCGACCGACGAGACGACCGGCAGGATGCCCGCGCCGAGAAGCGACTGCAGGAGCAGGGGGCTCGACCGGACGACCTTGCCGACGTGACCGAGGTCGACGCCGTCGATGGAGGGGTGCTTCTGCGCAACGAGGGTCGCCGCATCGGCTCCCGAAAAGCCGGCGCAGCGGACACCGAGCGCGGTCAGCTCCGCCACGAGCATCTTGTTGACGCTCCCGCCGAGAACCGAGACGACGACGTCGAGCGTCGCGTCATCGGTGACCCGGAGCCCCGCATGCGTACGCTTGGCGATTCCCAGCTGTGCGAGACGCGCGTCGATGTGCTTGCCGCCGCCGTGCACGAGGACGATCTGCTCCCCAGCCGCCCATGCCGTCGCGATGTCCGCGAGGGCTTCGACGCGCCGGGTCATGTCGTCCAGTAGCGATCCACCCAGTTTGATTACTTTCATTGTCCCAACCCCTCGGTCTCGGGATAGCCGTACATGCGATTGAAGTTCTGCACGGCCTGCGAGGCCGCGCCTTTCAGCAGATTGTCGATGACCGACACGATCACGGCGCGCCGGCCTCCCTGGAGAAGCTGGTAGCCGATCTCCGCGTGCGGCTTGTTGACGACGTTTTTCAGTTCCGGCAGCTGGCCCGGAGGAAGGACCTTCACGAATGGTGCGTTCGCGTAGGACGCCGCGTAGATCTGCTCCATCTCGCCCGGGGTGATCGGCCGGGTGAAGCCGACGTGGATCGTCGAAAGAATCCCGCGCACGGTCGGCAGAAGATGCGGAACGAATACGAGAGTCGCGCGGTCGCCGAGGTGGAGACCCTGACGGATCTCGGGCTCGTGCCGATGCTGGCCGACGCCATAGGCCTTGAAGTTTCCGAACAGCTCCGAGAACGAGAACGCCAGGTCGGACTTCTTTCCCGCGCCCGATACTCCGCTCTTCGAGTCGCAGATGACCGGCTGGCCGCGATCGATGAGATACATGATCGGCCGCAAAGCCAGCAGCACCGAGGTCGGATAGCAGCCGGGGTTGGCAACGAGGCGCGCCTTCTTCAGCTCACCGTTGCACCACTCGGTGAGGCCGTAAACAGCCTCTTCGAGCAGCTCGGGCGATTCGTGAGTGAAGCCGTACCACCGCGGATAGAGATTCTCATCGCGCAGGCGGAAGGCGCCCGAGAGGTCGATCACGCGCATGCCGGCCTCGATGAGCTTCGGCGCGAGATGCGCGGAAACTTCGTTCGGTACGGCGAGGAACACCGCCTCGGGCGCAGCTTCGGCGAGCGAATCCATCTGGAACTCGCTTCCGAACAGACCGGTGACCTGGACGTGCGGATGCCGCTTCAGGATCTCGGCGAGCTCCGCACCGGAGTAACCGGTGGCGCCGATGATGGCAACTCGTGTGAGCGCCGGGGTCGCTGCCCCAGTGCCTACACGTTCGGTGATGTGAATGTTTTCGGTCATGGCAATCTCTCTCGAATCGCCACGCGCTAGGCGCGGGTACGACGGCGGACCGGGCTGATGCCGGCGGTCTCCTGGACGCGGCGGACGAAGGCCGCTGCAGAGGAAGGTTCGCGGAAGGCGACGAAAATCGTGTCGTCGCCGCCAATGGTTCCAACGGCATCTTCGATCGCCGCCGCGTCGATGGCGCTGGCCAGCGGCTGCGCGGTCGCGGCGGGTGTCTTGATCACGGCGAGGTTGCCCGCGGTCTCCACGAAGATCACGGATTCACGGATGAGCTGATCGAGCCGTCCTTCGCGCACTTCGCGGGCGGTAAAAGGGATCGGCGCAGCGAGGTCGCCCGGCGCAACGTAGCCGTTCGGCGTCTTGGCGAGGCCGAGCTCACGGACGTCGCGCGAAAGCGTCGGCTGCGTGACCGAGTAACCGCGGTCGCGGAGGAGAGCGATGAGCTCTTCCTGCGACTGGACGGTCGTCTCGCGCACGATCCGAAGGATCTCTTCCCGGCGCCGTGGCCCCTCAGTGCCTGAATGAATATTCACCATTGCGAATCTTTATTCATGAACGACCTGCTGTCAAGAGGTATTCCGGCACGCCGGTTGAATTTGTCATCTCCGGCCCGAGAAGGCCGCCCAGGAGACCGACCCCCCCATGGCCAGAGTGGAACCCATTGACGAGCGAGACCAGGAAGAACGCCGCGCACGCCAGCGCGGAGAGCGCAAGGTGCAGCCCCGCCCGGTCGACCGCACGCCCGGCAAAGCGGAAGGCGACGAAGAGACGGTAAACGAGGCGCTGCGGAAGCAGGAGTAAGTTTCTAATCCCGAGCGAAGCGAGGGATCTCCGGAAGCACCGGCAGGATGAATGTCGGTAGCGCGAGGACAAGTGGAGCGCGGGCGACCCCGCCCGCGTGCTCGAGCCACAGGGGACACGGGCGAGGGTGCCCGCGCTCCACTGATCTTCGCCTGGGGGGCCACATCCTGCCGGTGGTACCGGAGATCCCTCGCTTCGCTCGGGATGTTCGGCGCTGTTGGCGCCTCACACCTCGATCCCGACCGACCTCATCAGCTCCAGGGCGTTGCTCTTCTGCACCACGCCCTCGCGCATCCGGTAATCGAAGAGCATCTTCCCGTTCTCGATGTGGTCTTCGAAGTGAACGTTCGCCGCGTGCGAGCCGATCACCGCGACGATCTCGGCGAGAGCGAGATCATGCGTGCTCACCAGGCCGATCCCGCCTGATTCGACCAGCCTGCGGATGACGGCGCCCGCTCCGATTCGCCTGTCGTGCGAATTCGTTCCGTGAAGAATCTCGTCGAGAAGGAAGAGGAGAGGCTTTTCTTCGCGGCCGAGGTCGAGGATCTGACGGATGCGGAGAATCTCAGCGTAGAAGCGGGAGCTTCCTTCCTGGATCGAATCGTTGATGCGGATCGACGCGCCGATGTTCATCGGCGTAATCCGAAGCGATTTCGCGCAGACCGGCGCTCCGGCAAATGAAAGGACCGCGGCGACACCGGTGCTCCTCAGGAACGTGCTCTTGCCCGACATGTTCGAGCCGCTGATGATGAGCAGCCGCAGGGTCGGGTCGAGGCGCAGGTCATTGGCGATGCGCCGTGACGCAGGAATGAGCGGATGCCCGAGCTCGGCCGCTTCAAATCGTGGAGCGCCCTCTTCGATCACAGGCATCGCAAAGGAAGGATTCTCGTAGGCGAAGGATGCCAGCGAGGACAGTGCTTCGAGCTCTGCGATGCTGTCGATCCATTGCCGGAGCGCCGCGCCGTTGCGACGGCGCCAGCGTTCGATGAGGACGGCGAGGTTGGACGACCACAGGAGCAGCATTCCGATGGGCGCAAAGAACTGATTGCGCCGCGCGTCGAGGAGACTGACCAGCTTCTGGAGCCCCTCGATTTCGCGCGCGGCATCGCCGCCGATCCGTTCCACGACGGCGCGCAGCCGCGGCGATTCGAAGCTGCGGCCATCCGTGACGCGCAGGATCCGCGCGAGCTGGCCGAGTGCCGGTTCCGCGCGCTCGACCCCTGCCACGACGGCGGTGGTCCGATCGCCGAGTGTTCGAGCGAATGCCGCCTGCAATCCGAGGACGATGAGCAGTCCCCACGCGGGCACCAGGCTCGGCCCGAGGAGCAGCAGGGGGCGGGCGGCGAGAAAAACGACGGTGAGCGTAATGAGGGGAAGGACGATCGCGACGATGCGCTCCCACGCGGCGAAACGTACCGGCTCGGCCGCGGTCCACTGTGCGATCTGCTGCTCTTCGAGTCCGGCGGTCGCTTCGCCGGCCACGACGGCCATCTCTTCGCGAAAATCGACATGATCGCGAAGCTCGGTCACCGCCTGCTGCCGCGCGACGACTTCCGCTACCTCGTGTGCGGGGTCGCTCATCCACCGTGCGAGCTTCGACTGGCCGGACGCGGTCGCGGCGCGGCAGATCATCTCGAAGAGCGAGCCGTGTCCGAACACATCGAGGTCGGACGCGTACGGATGATGGTCGTCGCGGAAGCGATCGCCCGACAGTCCTTTCCCGGGCCAGGTCCCTTCGATCCGCTCGATTCCCCCCTGGTAGAACCGGGCCCCGCGCTCGGCGCGCTCGCGCCGCCGGATCGTGCGGTCGTGAAGAAAGACGAGGGCGAAGAACGCGGCGGTGAAGGCCGCGGTCAGCAGCCAGATCGTCGCGGTCGCGGCGAGAATGGCCGCGGCGATGGCGGCGAGCCGCCCGAGGGACATTCTCTTCTCGGCGCCGCGCAGGCGGAGGGCGTCGGCGAGCCGGGCTTCGTGGCGCTCGTGGTAGACGGTCACGGGGAGGGATAATACGGCCATGCAGAACATTCAGGTTCTCTTCGCCGACTATGCGTCGTATCACCAGACGAAGGGGAACAAGTGGTTCCACCGTTTCGGCATCCCGATGATCATGCTGACTCTGATCGGCATGCTGGTCCGAGTAAAGGTCGGGCCGGTCGACGCGGCGATGATTCTCATCGCGCTCGCGTCGGTGTACTACCTCGCGCTCGAGTGGAAGCTGGGTCTGGCGATGATTGCGGTGTCAGTGGCGATGTATCTCGCCGGCGCGGCGCTCCCCATGGCCGTCAACGTCGCCCTCTTCATCCTCGGCTGGATCCTGCAGTTCATCGGGCACAGCGTGTACGAGAAGAAGCAGCCGGCGTTCTTCCGCAACTTCGTCCATCTGCTGGTGGGACCGTTGTGGATTTTGAACGATCTCATCCCGAGCGGAGCGAGGGATCTGCGGAAGCACCGGCAGGGTTGATGTTGAGTCCGAAGAGCCGGTGAGCAGGCATTCAACATTGAACATTCAACATTTCCGTCTCCTCTGGGAAAGCATAGGAATGTTCAATGTTGAATGTTCAATGTTGAATGCCTGCCGGTGGTACCGGAGATCCCTCGCTTCGCTCGGGATGAACCCCTTTGCTACCCCAGCGCCTGGTCGATCTCCTCGGCGCTCGGGACGGACAGCGCCTTTTCTCCGATCTCCACGAGGGGGATGCGGCGCTTGCCGCGGTTGAACTCGATCACCTTTTTTTCGCCTTCGGCGTTCTGGTCGATGTCGACGTAGTCGTATGCGATTCCGGATTGATCCAGGTGCCGCAGGGTGCGAACCGTGTCGCCACACCAGTCGGCTCCATACACTCTGACGTTGTCTGCCATTGGTTCCTCCAGACTGCAAATAACTGCGAAAACGCTGCCGGATTCAGAGAGCGGGGAACGAAACGGTTCGATTATTGCTGCGCGTGCAGAGCGGGTACGAGAGTGGTCAGAAGCAATCAGGATCCGGGGGTCCTCATCGTCGAGGATGACCCGGCTATTCGCCGCCTGGTGAAAACCGTGCTGCAGCGCGAGGGTTACCGTGTCGACGTCGCCAACGACGGAATCGAGGCGGTCCTCAAGCTCGGGGTCGCGGAGTTCGACGTCATCGTTCTCGACCTGATGATGCCGAATCTCGACGGCTTCAACCTCATGAACACCCTCGCCGAGAACGATCCGAGCCGGCTGCAGAAGATCATCGTGACCAGCGCCGCGTCGCCCTCGATCATCCGGGACCGGATGACGGGCAAACCCTTCGACCTTCTCCCGAAGCCGTTCGACATCGCGCACCTCGCCGAGCGAGTGGCACGGTGCATCGAAGCGCAGGTTTAGAATCGCCCCATGCGGTCACATGGCACGGACCGGGTTCGCCGCGGAAACGGCGAGCAGTGGATCATCCTCAGCCGCCAGTCCAAAGGCTGGGTCCCGCGCACGCCCGCGGCGGTGACGAGAAACGAACGTCCCGGCACGACCGTCCGGTGTGAAGAGACGTATTACGAGGTCGTTTCCGCGACCGCTACTGCCGGCGGCATCCGTTACGTTCTCGAGCCGTGGCGTGAGGAGAACGTCATGCGCATCGTCGACGACTACGACGAGGCGAGCGAGGCACGGCGGCAGGCCGACCATCGCGACGGTGTTCGCCGCGAGCGGGGACGGGTCGGCGCGAACATTCTCGCGGTCTTCACCGGTCAGCTTCCCGGAGCCGTGCAGGAGAGGATGGGCAACGAGCTGGGGATCTGGCCCGCACGGCTGACCCTCATCTCCATTCTTCCGGCGATGGTTTTCGTCGGAGTCGTGGTGAATCTCGCGGTCCATCGGCGGATGGAGCAGGAGGCGCCGCTTCCCCTCTGGCTGCTGCTCGCCGCTGGATATCTTCTCGCGGAATCCGCGATCCGTTTCGTCGTCGCCATGACTCAGAACCGGGCGATCGGATCCGTGGCCGGATTCATCGCCTATTCGCTCTACTACCTCGCTGCTCCCGGCAGGAAGAACCTCGTCCGGCCGCTGGAGGAGTCGAAGGGTTCGCTCGTCCCTGAAATGACGGAGGAGAACGCTGCGAACGATCGCTATCTGCTCCTCGAGCCGTTGCTCACACTCCTTTCGCCGGCCGACCAGGACCGGCTGGCCGCGAAATTTGGATTCGACTACCGGAAGATGGCCTCGATCGTCGCCGCCGTCATCCTCACCTTCGGCGTTCTCGGCGTCGTCAACTCCATCTCTCTACTGATGGATGGTGCCAGGCTCTCGCCGGCTGTGTCCCTCCTCGTGGCGGGCGGACTCGCCGCGGAACAAGTTGTCCGCCTCATGAAACTGCGCGAACGGCCGGCCGGCAGCGTGCTTGGTGTGCTGGTACGTCCGCTCGCCAGAAAACTGCTCACACTCGGAGTGGAACGAGCTTCGCACGGGTGACGGGAGTGGTGGTGGAGTTCGACGGTCGACGCAGAGTCATCATCGAGGGCATCGCTCCGTCCGTGGACAATGGGCGGTTCGCGGCGAAACGGGTGATCGGTGACGTGGTCACGGTCGAGGCGGACATCTTCGCCGACGGCCACGATCTCATCTCCGCGGTCATCCGGCATCGGCATCAGAGCGATTCGAAGGCGATCGAGGTGCGAATGCTCCCGCTCGTCAACGACAGGTGGACGGCCCAGTTCCCCGTCGACAGGCTCGGTTACTACTACTTCACCGTCGAAGCATGGATCGATCATTTCCTGACCTGGCATCGGGACCTGAAGAAGCGGGTCGACGGGGGGGTGACCGGCAAGGATCTCGAGGTTCAGCTCCTCATCGGACTGCAGATGATCCAGGCCGCCTCGGCCCGCGCCGCAGCGCGCGATCGAAAAAAACTCGCCGGCTTCATCAGCGCGCTCGAATCGGACGATCCCATCGAAGAAAAGATCGAGGATCTCTGGAGCGAAGACCTTCTCGCCCTGATGTGGAGAAACTCGGAACGGAAGTTCGTGACGAGTCACCCCTGCGAGCTGCCGGTCGAGGTGGACAGGAAGATCGCAGCCTTCAGCACCTGGTACGAGCTCTTCCCGCGGTCCACCGCCACGGCGGCTGGCGCGCACGGCACGTTCGCCGACGTGGAAAAGCAGCTGCCCCGCATCGCGAAGATGGGATTCGATGTCCTCTATCTCCCTCCGATCCACCCGATCGGCGAGAACTACAGAAAAGGGCGCAACAATCGTGTGACCGCGGAGAAGGGAGACGTCGGCAGCCCCTGGGCAATCGGCGGTCCCGCCGGCGGCCACACCGCCATTCATCCCGACCTCGGGACAGCTGCCGATTTCGAGCGGCTCGTGAGGGCCGCTGCCGACCGCGGGATCGAGATCGCGCTCGACATCGCCTTCCAGGCTTCTCCCGATCATCCTTATGTGAAGGAGCACGAGGCGTGGTTCCAGAAGAGGCCCGACGGAACGATTCAATACGCGGAGAACCCGCCGAAGAAATACCAGGACATCTATCCGTTCTACTTCGAGACCGACGAATGGAAGGCGCTGTGGCAGGAGCTGCGTGACGTCTTCCGCTTCTGGGCCGGGAAGGGCGTGCGCATTTTCCGCGTCGACAATCCCCACACGAAGCCGCTGCCGTTCTGGCAGTGGGTGATCACGGAGTTGAAACGCGAGAATCCGGAGCTCATCTTTCTTGCGGAAGCGTTCACGCGTCCGAAGATCATGTACTGGCTGGCCAAGGCGGGATATTCACAGTCGTACACGTATTTCGCATGGCGCAACACGAAGTTCGAGCTCACTGAGTACTTCGAGGAAATCTCGAAGCCGCCGGTGAGCGACTTCTTCCGGCCCAACGCGTGGCCCAACACCCCGGACATCCTCACGGAGTACCTGCAGTACGGCGGGCGGCCGGCGTTCACGATCCGGCTCGTTCTCGCGGCGACCCTTTCCGCGAACTACGGCATTTACGGGCCCGCGTACGAGCGAATGGTCCATCAGTCGCGGGAGGCCGGGAGCGAGGAGTATCTCGATTCCGAGAAATACGAAGTGAAGCACTGGGCGCCGGCTGACGACGATCTCTCCGACTTCATCGCCGTCGTGAATCGCATCCGGCGGGAGAATCCGGCGCTGCAGAACAACACGTCGCTGCGGTTTCACCGGACCGATAACGAACAGATCGTCTGTTACAGCAAGGCTGCCGGTGAAAACGTCATCATCTGTGTCGTCAACGTGGACCCGCACAACACGCACGCGGGATGGGTGGACCTCGACCTGGCGGCACTCGGCCTCGAGGCTGGCCGCGCGTTCCAGGTTCACGACCTGCTCAGCGGGGCCCGGCACAGCTGGCAGGGCGCGCGCAACTACATACAGCTGAATCCGCACGTGGTCCCGGCGCACATCTTCCGCATTCGCCGGCGCGTGCGGACGGAAAGGGATTTCGAGTATTACCTGTGAGGCGATGAGACGATTTTGGATTTTGGATTTTGGATTTTGGATTGTCCAGACAGTCCGATTTTCGAGCTAATCCAAAATCCAAAATCCAAAATCTAAAATGGACAAGGACCTCTGGTACAAGGACGGCGTCATCTATCAGACGCACGTCCGCGCGTTTTTCGACAGCACGAGCGACGGGATCGGCGACTTTCCGGGCCTGACGCAGAAGCTCGACTACCTGCAGGACCTCGGCGTCAACATCCTGTGGCTTCTTCCGTTCTATCCGTCACCTCTCCGCGACGACGGCTACGACATAGCGAACTACACGGCCGTCAATCCCGCATACGGAACACTCGCCGATTTCAAAGCCTTCATGAAGGCGGCGCACGATCGCGGCATCCGCGTGATCACGGAGCTCGTGATCAATCACACGAGCGACCAGCACGCCTGGTTCCAGAAATCACGGACGGCGAAGCCCGGCAGCGCCTGGCGCGATTTCTACGTGTGGAGTGACACGCCCGACAAGTACACCGATGCCCGGATCATCTTCAAGGATTTCGAGACGTCCAACTGGGCGTGGGATCCGGTAGCAAAGGCGTACTACTGGCACCGGTTCTACTCCCACCAGCCGGATCTCAATTTCGACAATCCCGCCGTCCACGACGCGCTGCTCAAGGCACTCGATTTCTGGATGGACCTCGGCGTGGATGCCTTCCGCCTCGACGCGATTCCCTACCTGTACGAGCGCGAAGGAACCACCTGCGAGAATCTGCCCGAGACGCACGGCTTCCTGAAGAAACTTCGGAAGCACATGGACAAGCACTACCCCGGCAGGATGCTTCTGGCCGAGGCCAATCAGTGGCCCGAGGACACGCTGCCGTATTTCGGCGACGGCGACGAGTGCCACATGGCCTTTCACTTCCCGGTCATGCCGCGCATGTACATGTCGCTGGCGATGGAGGACCGCTTTCCGATCCTCGACATCATGAGCCAGACGCCGCCCATCCCGGAGAACGCGCAGTGGGCGATGTTCCTCCGCAATCACGACGAGCTGACCCTGGAGATGGTCACCGACGAAGACCGCGACTACATGTGGCGCACCTACGCCAAGGACTCACAGGCACGAATCAACCTCGGCATCCGCCGGCGACTCGCGCCGCTTCTCGACAACCATCGCCTCCGCATCCATCTGATGAACGGGTTGCTCTTCTCGTTTCCGGGCACTCCGATCATCTATTACGGCGACGAGATCGGGATGGGCGACAACATTTATCTCGGCGATCGCAACGGTGTGCGGACGCCGATGCAGTGGAGCGCGGACCGGAATGCCGGCTTCTCCCGGGCCAATCCACAGAAGCTGTTCCTCCCGGTCATCATCGATCCGGCCTATCACTACGAGCAGGTCAACGTCGAAGCGCAGCAGAACAACCCGCACTCGCTGCTCTGGTGGATGAAGCGCCTCATCGCGACGAGAAAGCGGTTCCAGGCCTTCGGCCGCGGCACCATGGAGTTCCTGCAGCCCGAGAACCGCAAGGTCCTCGCGTTTCTCCGGCGTCACGGTGACGAAACGATTCTCGTCGTCGCCAATCTTTCGAGGCTCGTGCAGTGCTTCGACCTCGACCTTCAGGAGTTCCGGGGGATGGTCCCGGTGGAGCTGTCCGGCGGAACACGTTTTCCCGAGATCGGTGAGCGGCCGTATTTCCTCAACCTGGGACCCTTCGCCTTCTACTGGTTCGCCCTGCAGCGGCAGGAGTCGCACGAGATCAAGAGCGAGGACGTACCGCTGGTCAACGCCAGGAAGTGGGAAGAGATCCTCGGCGACCGTCATCGCGACGAGCTGGAGCGGGCGCTCATGCGGTACGTCCGCGGCCGCCGGTGGTTCGCCGCGAAATCGCGCACGATCAGTCATATCCGCGTGCGCGACGCGATGCCGTTGGCGGGAGACCTGCGCCTGACGATCATCGACATCGATTTCACCGAGGGTGAACCGCAGGCCTACATATTGCCGCTGGCGGTCGGTGAGCCACGGCGAACCGACGATCATGATCCGATCAGCGCGACGCTCATCGCGCGGCTCCGCGATGGATACCTCCTTCATGAACCGCTGGCCGACGAGCGATTGTCGGCTACGTTCCTCGACACGATCGCGCGGAAGCGACAGCTGAAGGGGCACCGCGGCGGGGTTGCCGGAGTGACCACCCGCGAATTCAAGGAGCTGCGCGGAAAAGAGCCGTTGGAAGCGCACGTCCTGAAGGCGGAGCACAGCAACACCGCCATCGTTTACGGGCAGAAGCTCTTTCTCAAGCTTTTCCGGAAGCTCGAGCCCGGCGTGAACACCGACCTGGAGGTGACCCGCTTTCTCAACGAGGAGACGAAGTTCGAGAACGTTCCTCGTGTGGCGGGATGGCTCGAGTACCGGGACGATTCCGGACCGACCACGATGGGGATCCTGCAGGGATACACGGTCAACTCCGGTGACGGCTGGTCCTACACTCTCGATGCGATCGGGCAGTATTTCGAGCGGCTTCTCAGCGAAGCGGGTGCGATGGAGAAGGTCGAGAAGCTCATTCCCCGCGGCTCTTTCTGCAGCCTCGCGGAGATGGAGATCCCACCGCTGGCGCGCGATCTTCTGGGCGCATATCTGGCCGACGCGCAGGTGCTCGGCCGGCGCACGGCCGAAATGCATCTGGCTCTCGGGTCGACGGACATCGCCGGATTCAACCCCGAGCCGTTCACCCCGCACTACCAGCGCTCGATCTATCAGTCGATGCGATCGCAGGCCGTGCAGGCCTTCCAGGTCCTGCGCCGCCGGGGGAAAGGCATCGGCGAAGCGGACGAATTGCTCCGGCGCGAGACCGAGATCCAGCAGCGATTCCGCGCCGTGCTCGACAAGAAAATCGTCGCCACCCGCATCCGCGTCCACGGCGACTATCACCTTGGTCAGGTCCTGCGTACCGCGAACGATTTCATGATCATCGATTTCGAAGGCGAGCCCTCGCGGCCGCTCAGCGAGCGTCGCATCAAGCGCAACGCGCTGCGCGACGTCGCGGGCATGCTGCGGTCGTTCCACTACGCGCCGTATGCGGTCGTGTTCGGCCAGGCGCCGGGACTCGTGCTGAGGAGTGAGGATCGGGGTGCGCTCGAGGCGGGCGCGACGTTCTGGCATCGCTGGGTCAGCGCTGCGTATCTCAAGGCGTACTTCGAGGCGAGCCGTGGCGGCGCGCACATCCCGAAGGACTACGAACAGGCGCGTGTGCTCCTCGATGCGTATCTTCTCGAGAAGGCTCTGTATGAAGTGGTGTACGAGCTGAACAACCGCCCCGATTGGGTGCACATCCCTCTTCGAGGCGTCCTGGAGTTGCTCAACGGATGATGCGATTCGCCGTGATCGTGCTTCTGCTGGCGGCATGCACCTCGACTGCCGAGCTGCCGCTCGATACTCCCTTCGCTCTGAAGCACGGCGAAACCAGAGGCCCTGTGACATTCGTCGACTTCAGCGACAGCCGCTGCCCGAGGAATGCCGTCTGCGTGGGCTACCCTCGCCACGGTGAACGGTTAACGGTGAACGGTTAACGTCGAGCATTCGGGACAGATCGCCGCGGCGATTCCGATCCCTGTCGCCACGAGAGCGAGCCAGAGCAGCATCATCGCGGCGCGGACGCCTTTCGACATGGGCATGTTGAGAACGACGGTGCCGGCCACCGCGTCGCCGAAGCGTTGACGGCGCTGGGAGAACGTGGCGGTGAGGAATCCGACGAGGTACAGCGCCAGGCCGTCGACGATGCGCAGTGCGTTGCGGATGATCGCCGCGAGAAAGCGGCCGCGCTCTCCGTCGCCGCGCACCTGCAGGCCCATCACGGCTTTGCCGAGAGTCGTGCCGAAACCGGCTTCGAAGATGACGTGGTAGAGGAATACGGCGGTCACCGCTACGAGGCCGGCCAGCACGCCCGTGACGAGATCGGACGGGCGCGGGGAGTCCGCTTTCCCGTAGTCGACTAGCGCCGCCGCGCCGATGAGAAGGAACGCGGCCACGACGACGCGGTCAAACGCCAGAGCGAGCATGCGGTCGCCGACAGAGCTGAATGATTCGGTCGGTGCCAGGGGACGGCCAGGGCGCTGGGGTCGCGCCGGCGCGCCGGCGGCCACGCGAGCGGCCGCATCGATCGGCGGGATCGACTTCTTGCACGAAGCGCACTGGAGGGGAGTGCCATCGTTCTTGACGCCGCAGTGTGGACAGAACATGGTTCGAACAGACTCCATATTATCGCGCGGGGCGGCCCATCGCTTGCTTTGCATTACCCCGTGAAAGCTGACCAGCTGCGCGAGCTCGCGCGCCTCTATTCCGTCCAGACCACCTACGAAGATGCGGCGGGGAAGACCCGAAAAGCTTCGAAGGAGTCGCTCATTGCCGCCCTCCGCGTGCGGCTGCCGGAAGGCACGGAGCTCAGCGACGCCCTGCGCTTGCGGCGCGAGGCCTTCTGGGTGAAACCTGTGGACCCCGTGACCGTCGTCTGGGGGCGCCGGACGCCGGTCGTCGAGCTCAGGCTGCCGCGTATTTTCGCCGGACCCGTCGGCTGGCGTCTCACCTTCGAAGATGGATCGACCGCGGAGGGGCGCCTCGACCTCGGTGATGCCGCGCGGAGCCGCGTGGATGGAGAGTTTGCCGCCAGGACCGTGACGATTCCGCGCAGGATGCCCTACGGGTACCACACGCTGACCTTCGAGATCGGTGGTCGCGACGTCCAGACAATGATCGTCGCGGCACCGGCGAAAGCGCGTGGACCAAAAGAACGGTCGTGGGGCATCTTCCTGCCGCTGTATGCGGTCCGGAGCGCGGAGAACTGGGGTATCGGCGACCTGCGCGACATGGTCCGCGCGCGCCAGTGGGTGAATGAGCTCGGAGGCGGCGTCGTGGCCACGTTGCCGCTCCTGGCCACCTTCGAAGATGAACCGAGTCCTTATTCGCCGGTCAGCCGCCTTTTCTGGAACGAGCTCTATCTCGATGCCGAGAAGCTGCCCGAGTGGAGCGATGACCTGCGGGAGGTCCTGTCGATTCGCTCGCTGAAGAGTGCCGATCAGGTCGATTACGAGCGAGTGAGCAGGATCAAACGCGCCGCTCTGGAAACCATGGCGACACGATTCACACAGGACGAGGACTTCGTGCGATTCGCGAGCCGCGGAGCCTACGGCTACGCACACTTCCGCGCGGCGAAGGAAGAGCGCGATTCCGCGAACTATCACCTTTACGTCCAGTACCGGATGGCGCAGCAGATGCGCGAGATTGCCGGCGAGGCCCGAAATTCAGGCATCGGTCTCTATCTCGACTTTCCCCTCGGTGTGAACCCGGGTGGCTTCGACGCATGGAAATACGCGCGGTCATTCGTCAAAGGCGTGTCGGTGGGCGCGCCGCCGGATCTGTTCTTCACGCAAGGTCAGAACTGGGGATTCCCGCCTTTCGATCCCGACGGCATCCGCGAAGACCGCTACGAGTACTTCCGGGCCTGCATCCGCCACCATGTTTCGCACGCCGGAATCCTGCGGCTCGACCACGTCATGGGTCTGCACCGGCTCTTCTGGATTCCGGAGGGAGGGGAGGCGAAGGATGGCGTTTACGTTCGCTATCCGGAAGAGGAGATGTACGCGATCGTGGCACTCGAGGCTCACAAACACGGTTGCGCGGTCGTCGGCGAGGATCTCGGTACCGTCCCGGAGTACGTCCCGCGGATGATGAACCGTCACGGGTTCCGGCGGATGTATGTTGTGCAGTACGAGTTGAAGCCGGAAGAGGTGAATCCGGCCGGCGAGCCCCCCGCGGAGTCGGTGGCGAGCGTCAACACCCACGACATGCCGACGTTCGCGGCGTTCTGGCGCGGCGCGGACATCGACGACCGCCTCGAACAGCGGCTGCTCGATCGGAAAGGAGCCGAGGAGGAACGGGAAAAGAGGGAACGGATGAGGCGGGCGCTGGTACGCCACCTCAAGGCGCGAGGCTTGCTTTCGAATGACTCGGGAGATACGAAGGCGGTCCTCGAGGGTGTGTTGCGGTTTTTGAGCGGCAGCCCCGCGGAAATCGTGCTCGTCAACATCGAGGATTTGTGGCTCGAGACTCAGCCGCAGAACGTTCCCGGTGTATCCGAACGCAGCTGGAAGCATAAGTTCCGGCTCACGATGGACGAGATTCGAAACCATCCCGAAATCAAGCGCATCCTCGAAGCGGTCGACGCGGAGAGACGAAAGGGAGTTCATGGCAGGCAGGGGTAAGAAAAACGACGAACAGACGAAGGGCGCGGCCCGGGACGGGAGATTCGACCTTCGACCTTCGGCCTTCGACCTTCGGGATCACAGCGGCGACAAGCCGCAAGCCGACGATCGCGTTTCGCCATTGCCGAAAACCGAGGAAGATACTCCCGCCGCAACGGGCCGGATGAAGAGCCGGAAGACCGCGAAACCGGCGGAAGTGGAGCCGCGGGCGATCCCGCCCGCCGTTCGATCGAGAAAACAGAAACCAGCGGGCGGATCGCCCGCGACTCCACTGGGACCGAAAAACGGCGCAGCCGCGAACCCCGAAGGTCGAAGGTCGAAGGTCGACGGCCGAATCAAGACCGAGGCCCCGACGGTGTCCGAATCGCCAAAGCCGGGAAAGAGAGCTGCCGCGAAGGTCGAAGGTCGAATCGACAAGAAAGGGGAAACCACCCCTTCACCCGACACGGTGGTCGAAGAACTCCAGAATGTCGGCGCCGATGTCGTCCCCACGGTCGCAATCTCGGCCCTTCGCGAGCACACTGTCGATCAGGTGCAGCCGTCGGTGGAGAAAGGGGACAGCATCCTCAGCGACTGGGATCTCTACCTCTTCAACGAGGGAAGCCACCACAACCTGTGGGAAAAACTCGGTTCGCACATCGTCGAACGCGATGGTGTCGCCGGGACCAACTTTGCGGTGTGGGCTCCCAATGCCGAGCAGGTCAGCGTGATCGGCGACTTCAACGGATGGAATCCATCGAGTCACCGCCTCGAGCCGCGCGGGCACTCCGGAATCTGGGAGCGCTGGATTTCGCACGTGAGCAAGGGAACGATCTACAAGTACCACATCGTTTCGCGGCATCACGGATACCGGGTGGACAAAGCGGATCCGTTTGCCGTTCATCACGAGACGCCTCCTCGTACGGGATCGATCGTCTGGGATCTCGATTACGAATGGAACGATGAGGCGTGGATGACGAACCGGAAGTCGAAGAACTCCTTCGACTCGCCGATGTCGATCTACGAAGTTCACCTCGGGTCGTGGCGTCACGCGGTGGACGGTGATCGCCCGCGCATGATGAGCTACCGCGAGATTGCGGAACCTCTCGCGCACTATGCGCGCAAGATGAACTACACGCACGTCGAGCTGATGCCGGTCATGGAGCATCCGTTCGGCGGCTCATGGGGCTATCAATGCACGGGGTTCTTCGCGCCGACGAGCCGGCACGGCACGCCCCAGGACTTCAAACATCTCGTCGACGTCCTGCATCAGAACGGAATCGGAGTGATTCTGGACTGGGTGCCGTCGCACTTCCCTACCGACGAGCACGGTCTGGCGTATTTCGATGGAACGCATCTCTTCGAGCACGCGGATCCGCGCAAAGGTTTCCATCCTGACTGGGGAAGCCTGATCTTCAACTACGGGCGCAACGAAGTCCGCTCGTTTCTTCTCAGCAGCGCTCTGTACTGGCTCGGCGAGTATCACGCCGACGGGCTGCGCGTCGACGCGGTCGCCTCGATGCTGTATCTGGATTATTCGCGCAAGCATGGCGAGTGGATTCCGAACGAGTTCGGCGGCCGCGAGAACATCGACGCGATCTCTTTCCTCCGGCGCCTCAACGAGGACGTCTACAAGGTTCACCCCGATGTACAGGTGATCGCCGAAGAATCGACCGCGTGGCCGATGGTATCGAGGCCGACTTACGTCGGTGGCCTCGGCTTCGGCATGAAGTGGGACATGGGGTGGATGCACGACACGCTGCGTTACTTTGCGCACGAGCCGATCCATCGCAAGTACCACCACAACGACCTCACGTTCCGGATGATGTACGCCTTCACGGAGAACTTCGTGCTGCCGCTCTCGCACGACGAGGTCGTACACGGCAAGGGATCGCTGATCGGCAAGATGCCCGGCGACGAATGGCAGAAGTTCGCGAACCTCCGCCTGCTGTTTGCGCACATGTATTCGCAGCCCGGCAAGAAGCTCGTCTTCATGGGTGGAGACATCGGCCAGTACCGCGAGTGGAACCACGACATCTCGATCGACTGGCACCTCCTCGATTACCTGCCGCACTCCGCGTTGCAGCGCTGGGTCGAGGACCTCAACCGTACCTATCGCGACACGCCCGCGCTGCACGAGATCGACGTCTCTCCGGACGGGTTCGAGTGGATCGACTGCTGCGACAACGAACAGAGCATCGTCAGTCTTCTGCGACGCTCGCGATCGAACCCCGACCACGAAGTGATCGTGGTCCTGAACTTCACCCCCGTTCCGCGGCACAACTACCAGATCGGTGTGCCGCGCGGTGGTCGCTGGAAGGAAATCCTCAACAGCGATGCGCCGCTTTACGGCGGCAGCGGTCAGGGAAACCTCGGCGGCGTCGACGCGGCGCCGATCCCTCTGCATGGCCGGAGATGGTCCGTGAATCTCACTCTGCCTCCTCTGGGCGCGGTGTTCCTGGTGAATGAGCGTGAATAGGGCCGGGCACAAATCTGAACTGACAGCGCTCGGACATCCATTCGGCACCCACATCGGGGCCCGGCTGCTGCAGGGCGACCGATGTGAGTTTCGCGTCTGGGCCCCGGAACATGAGCGCGTGGAGCTCCACATCGTCGCGCCGCGGGACCGCCGTATGCCGATGAAGAAGTCGGAGGATGGGTACCACGAAGTCGTCGCCGGCGAATGTCCGGCGGGGACGCGCTACGTCTTCGCACTGAATCACGACAAGGAGCGCCCCGACCCGGCGTCACGCCTGCAGCCGGAGGGAGTTCACGGTCCATCGGAGGTCGTTCCGTCCGAGTTTGAATGGCACGACCGGGGATGGAAGGGAATCGAACTGCAGGATCTCGTCGTGTATGAGCTCCATGTCGGTACGTTCACGCCGGAAGGCACGTTCGACGCGATCATTCCGCGCCTCGATGAGCTGAAGGAGCTGGGCATCACCGCGGTCGAGCTGCTTCCTGTCGCTCAGTTCCCGGGCGAACGGAACTGGGGCTACGATGGCACGTATGTGAATGCCGCCCAGAACAGCTACGGCGGCCCCGTCGCGCTGAAGCGGCTCGCGGACGCCTGTCATGGGCGAGGGATGGCGCTCCTGCTGGACGTCGTCTACAACCATCTCGGACCCGAGGGAAACTATCTTGGTGAGTACGCGCCGTATTTCACGGACCGCTACAAGACTCCGTGGGGGCTCGCGCTCAATTTCGACGGGCCGCTCAGCGATCACGTGCGTTGGTACTTCATCCAGAACGCGCTGCAGTGGATCGACGAGTTTCACATCGACGGCCTGCGTGTGGATGCGGTTCACGCGATCGTCGATCACTCCGCGCAGCCGTTCCTTCAGGATCTCTGCACCGCCGTGCGTGAGCGTGGAGGGAAACTCGGCCGCCGGGTGCATACCATCGCGGAGAGCGACCTGAACAACCCGCTGGTCATCACCCCCGCAGAAGACCACGGCCTGGGATTCGACACGCAGTGGATCGACGATTATCACCACTCGCTCCATACGCTGCTGACGGGTGAGAGGGACGGTTACTACGAAGGTTTCGGCAAGGTCTCGGATCTCGCGCGCGTGACGGAAGTCGGGTATCTGTACGTCGGGCAGCATTCGACTTATCGCAAGCGCCGCTACGGGCGCGCTCCGAAGACGAAGGACGGGGCGAAATTCGTCGTCTCGGCCCAGAACCACGATCAGGTCGGCAACCGGATGATGGGCGATCGTCTCGGGACGATCGTCTCGCCGGAGAAGGCCCGTCTTGCCGCGGCCGCGATCGTCCTCTCGCCCTTCATCCCGATGCTGTTCATGGGGGAGGAGTACGGCGAGACGGCGCCGTTCCAGTACTTCACCAGCCACTCCGACCGTGATCTCATCGAAGCCGTCCGCAAAGGGCGCCGCGAGGAATTCGACGACTTCGCATGGAAGGGCGAGCCGCCCGATCCGCATGACGCGGAGACATTCCGGCGCTCCAAGCTGAACTGGAACCTGTCCAGAGTGGGCGAGCACGCGACGTTGCGGAATCTCCACGGGGATCTGCTGAGACTGCGCCGTGAGACTCCTTCGCTGCGGAAACTCGACCTCGGCGCCGTGGAAACTCATGCCGACGACGAAAGACGACTCCTGTTCGTCAAACGTGGCGCGGTGTTCATCGCCTACAACTTCAGCGAAGAAGAGCAGACGGTCGATGTGCCCTTTGGCAGAGCCGGCTGGCGTCCCCTTTTCGTAAGTGGAGCAACGCTGGACGGGACTCGCCTGCGAATGACACCATCCGCCTTCGGCGTGTTCAGCGGGTGACCATGTATCGAGTACCAGTCGCCACGTACCGTCTTCAGTTCAATGCCGGTTTCACGTTCGATCAGGCACGCGCGATCGCCTCGTACCTGGTCGAGCTGGGCATCACCGATCTCTACTCATCCCCGGTGCTGCGTGCGCGGACGGGGAGCATGCACGGTTACGACGTCGTCGACGCATCGGTCGTGAATCCCGAGCTGGGAGGAGAGGAACAGTTCGCCGGGCTCCAGGCGGAGCTTTCCCGGCTGAACCTCGGATTTCTTCTGGATATCGTCCCGAACCACATGGCCGCCAGTCCGGAGAACGGCTGGTGGGTCAGCGTTCTGGAGAACGGTCCGCACTCGCGCTTTTTCCAGTACTTCGACATCGACTGGAGCCCGGTGGTGACGAAGGACAAGGTAGTGAACAAGGTCGTCCTTCCCATTCTCGGCAAGCCTTACGGTGACGCCGTGGAGAGCCAGGAAATCCAGCTTGCCTACGACGAAGGAGGCCTGCACTTCCGCTACTACGACCGCCGGCTGCCGTTGTCGCCGACGACCTATCTCCGCGTGATCCGCGAGTGCGTCGAAGCGTTGCCGCAGCATGGCGTGGCCATCGAGCTCCGTGAGATCGTGCATCCGAGCGGAGCCACCGATCTTCAGCCGCAATTCCTCAACAGCCGCTTCCTCAAGGAGACGCTGCGCCGCCTTTACGAACAGGAAGCGGCGTTTCGGCAGGCGCTGGACGAAACGATCAGGCGGATCAACGGCGAGAATGGGAACACGGACAGCTTCAACATTCTCGACGAGCTTCTCGACGCGCAGTGGTACCGCCTAGCGTACTGGCGCATCGCCAGCGAGAAGATCAATTACCGCCGCTTCTTCGACGTGGCCGACCTCGTCGGCATCCGCGTCGAGAACCCGGAGGTCTTCGAAGCGCGGCACAAGCGCATCTTCCAGTTCGTCACCGACGGTCACGTGACGGGGCTGCGGATCGATCACATCGATGGCCTGTACGACCCGGTCGGTCATCTCCGAAAGCTGCAGATGCGGCTTGCCTCGGGCGAGCCCATGACCGCGACAGACTCGCAGGCAACGAAGACCGAAAAGCAATTCTACGTGGTCGTCGAGAAGATTCTCGCGAAGGACGAGGTCCTCCCGGGCGATTTCGCGGCCAGCGGCACGACCGGTTACGACTACCTCGACACGCTCAACGCGGTGTTCGTCGATCCGGCCGGCCTGCCCCGGCTCGACCGCTTCTACAGGAAGTTCACGGACATCGAAGAGTCGTTCGAGGACATCTGCTACACGCGGAAGAAGCAGGTCATCCAGGAGCTCTTCTCCGGGGAGATGCGCGCCCTCGGCAAGCGCCTCGGCGAACTGTCGATGCACGACCGCAACGCTCGGGACTTCGCTCCATCGGAACTGCTCGCCGCGCTCACCGAAATCACCGCGTGCATGGGCGTGTACCGGACATACGTTCGTGATCTCACGCCGTCGCCGGCCGATGCCGAGTGCATCCGCGGCGCTGTACGCGAAGCGAGAAAGCGGGCCGGCACCTCGCTCGACGAACGTCTCTTCACGTTTCTGGAGCGGGTGCTCCTGATCGATCCGCCGTCGTACATCGCCGAGGAACGCGAACGATGGCAGGCCTTCGTCATGCGCTGGCAGCAGTTCACCGGCCGGGTCATGGCCAAGGGTGTCGAGGACACCTCCTTCTATATCTACAACCGGCTCGTCTCGCTCAACGAGGTGGGAGGTGAGCCTGGCCGCGGGCCGGACTTCGATCCCGTCGAAGAGTTCCACGCGCGGAACGAGCGAATCCAGCGCGACTGGCCCGACACGATGAACGCAACCTCGACACATGACACGAAACGCAGCGAGGACATGCGCGCGCGGATCAGCGTTCTCTCGGAGATCCCTGACGTGTGGGAGCGCGAGGTGCGGCGCTGGACGGAAATGAACGCGCCCCTTCGCACCGGCCCGGCTCCCGATCCAAACGAGGAGCTTCTCCTCTACCAGACCATCCTCGGCATGTGGCCGGACATCGAGGAGGAATTCGACGACGTTCCCGACCGTCTGCGCGCCTATCTCGAGAAGGCATCCCGCGAAGCGAAGACCCACACGAGCTGGATCGCACCGAATCCGGAGTTCGAGAACGCGTATCTCCAGTACGCCACGAATGTCGTGCAGAGCGAAGAGTTCCGCCGCTCGATGCTACGCCTTCATCGGCGGGTCTCCTTTCACGGCTATCTCAACGGACTGGCGCAGCTGGTGCTGAAGGTCGCATCGCCAGGTGCTCCTGACTTTTATCAGGGGACGGAGATCTGGGATTTCAGTCTCGTCGATCCCGACAACCGCAGGCCGGTCGACTTCGATCGCCGCCGGGCGATGCTCAAGAAGATCCGCGCGAGCGCGGAGCGAGGTTCGCTCGATCTTTCGACGATGTTGCGGCGCATGTTCGACGGTCGCATCAAGCTGTTCGTGACCTGGAAGAGCCTCGACCTGCGAAAGCGCCGCGTCGAAGTCTTTCAGCGCGGCGAATACACGCGCCTGCAGGCGGACTCGCCACATGTCGTGGCATTCGCGCGCGGAAGGGACGTCATGGTTGCCGCTCCGCGGCTGACGACCAGTCTGGTGAAGACCGGCGTACAGCCGATCGGCGATGTCTGGGGCGACGCCGCGATCGAAGGCGTCCCGGCCGGCTCGTGGAAGAACATCTTCACGGGAGACACGCTGCGGGTCGATGGCCCGGCCAGGCTGGCGGATGTATTCGCGAAGTTCCCGGTGGCGATGCTGGAGAGGGTCGAGCCCGAGGCGTAGCCGTTCACCGTTCACCGTTAACCGTTCACCGTTGGCGAACGCTCGTTCAAATCACGTCACCCTGAGCCGCGAAGACGGCGAAGGGTCTCAAGATGCGTAACCTGAGGTCCTTCGGCGTCTTCGCGCCTCAGGGTGACGTGGCCTGGTTTACGCTCCTGTCGGTTAACGGTTAACGGTTAACGGTTAACGGTTAACGGTTAACGGTTAACGGTTAACGGTCAGATCCTGCCCGTGATCTCCGCGAGCTTTCGCAGCCGCTCCGCGTGGGATCTCGTCAGCGCGCCCGCGCCCACCCTCCAGCTCCAGTTGTGAAGCGGATCGCCCGGTGTGTTCATCCGGCCTTCGCCGGCGAGGCCGAGGACGTCCTGAACGGGGATGATGGCGATCTGGGCGACGGATGTGTACGCGGCCCGGATCAGCGCCCATGAGAAATCACGGCAGTCGTCGCCGAGATAGGCGCGAGCGAGCTCCCGCTCGTTCTCCGACGCCGTTTCGAACCAGCCACGCGAGGTGTTGTTGTCGTGCGTTCCGGTGTAGACCACGGTGCTGACCTCGAACCGGTGCGGGAGATGAGGGCTGTCGGGCTGGCCGAACCCGAATTGGAGGACGCGCATACCGGGCAGGCCGGTGCTGTGACGAAGCTCGTGCACTTCGGGCGTGATGAAACCGAGATCCTCGGCCACGAGCGGCAGACCGCCGAGGGCGATGCGAAGCGCTTCGAAGAGTGCTTTGCCGGGACCGGGCATCCATCGGCCGTGAATGGCGGTGGACTCGTGCGCCGGGATCTCCCAGTAAGCGGCGAACCCGCGGAAGTGATCGAGCCGGACGAGATCGGTCAGCTCGAGGTTCGTCTTGATGCGGCTGATCCACCAGCGATAGCCGCTTTCCCGCAACGCATCCCACCGGTACAGCGGGTTGCCCCATCTCTGGCCGGTGGCGCTGAAGTAATCGGGCGGAACTCCGGCGACGGCCGTCGGTGCGCCGTTCTCGTCCAGCTGGAACAGCTCGCGATTGGCCCAGACGTCCGCGCTGTCCTGCGCGACGTAGATCGGCACGTCGCCCATGATCCTGATGTTCCGCGCCGTGGCCGCTTCGCGCACGGCGCGCCACTGCCGGAAGAACAGGAACTGGATGAACTTCTGGAAATGGACTTCGTGGTTGAGGTCGCGGCGTGCTTTCTTGATCGCACCGGGATCGCGGTGCGCGAGACCGGCCGGCCACTCCCACCACGGCGCATTGCCGTGTGATTCCTTGATGGCCATGTACAGCGCGAAGTCGTCGAGCCATTCGCGCTCTTCTGCTTCGAAATGCGACAGTGCGCGCCGGAGCGCGGGCCAGTCGCCACTCTGAAAACTCTTCCACGCTTCACGCAGCAGCCGTCCCTTCCAGACACGGACGTCGTCGAACTGCACGTGTTCATCGTTGAAGGAAGGAACGGCACCGACGATGTCGGCAGTGATCAGCCCGTCCTGCATCATGCGCTGGGGCGAGATGAGGACCGGATTACCGGCGACGGACGACAGGCACCCGTAAGGCGAGTTGCCATAACCCGGCGGGTTGAGCGGAAGGACCTGCCATAGGCCGAAGCCCGCGCTCGCCGCCCAGTCGAGAAAATTCGTCAGCTCGTCGCCGAGATCGCCAATGCCGTAGGGAGAGGGAAGTGAAGTGGGATGCAGAAGAATGCCGGCCAGCCGATCGTTCGATGGGGAGGAGTCGGTCACGCGGGCTCTCCCTCGCTGCTGATCGACAGCTTTTCGCCGAGCGAGTCGAACAGGTGGATCCATTGCCTGCTGTTGCCGCTCGCCTCGAATGCCGGCCGGACGGTACCCATCATGACGTAGTACTCGTTCTGGGGATGCCGCATGTCGACATTGATCTGAGCCTCGCGGATCACCGACACCAGCGCCTCGTATTCCTCGAGCAGCTCGATGTCCTCGGGGTGCTCGCGGAAGCGGTCGGCGGCACGCTCGATCGCCTGCTCGACGCTCATCAGCGTCGTTCCTTCCAGCGTGACTTTTTCATCCTGTGCTTCACGAAGGCGCGCTTCGATCTCAGCGAGGGGCGGATGCTCCTCCTCGAGAAGCTTGCGCAGCTGCACGTTGAGATCGAACTCCGCGGCCATCTGCAGCACCTTGGGAATGGGGATTCCCAGGCGGGTGTGGAACCGCATGATCGGGTCGTATCGCTCGTGAAGCTGGCGGAACGCGGATTCCGCTTCGTCCAGCGTGGCGTTACAGAGAATCTGGAAGATGCGCCGCTGCTCGTCGCGGAAGAGGGAACGGATCGAAAGGGACGTCTCCGCGAAGAACGCGTCGAGAAGGCGGATGAGTCCCGGGATTCCGCCCGGCTGCATGGTCTCGAGCAGCTCTTTCCGGATCGCGTTGAAGTCGTCCGCGGATCCGGCGGCGCGGACGCCGCCGGTGAGCTCCGTTTCTCCGAGGTGGAGGACCGCGAATTCGAAGCGGCCTTCTTCGTGGGTGATGGCGGATCGCGCCGTGATCGACCCGACGGCCAGCCGCGCTCGCCCGCCCTTCTGGACATCGAAATCGTGGCGGACGACGTCGTAGCAGTAGATGCGGGCCTCGTCATCGAAGTGGTCGAAGAGCGATGCCACGGCGTAGTGAGCGGCGACCCGGCGAAGGTCGAGCTTTGCCGGAGCCACTTCGCGTTCGTAGATCTCCGCGGCCGTTCCATGCTCCGAAATATTGCTCCGGGCGGCGCGGAGGATGTCGATGAAGGCCGGCTCGAGCGGCTTCCCGCTGATTTTCTCGGCTAGCTGAATCACTCTCGCCGCGTAGTTCAAGACCTGGACCGTTTCGATGCCGGAGACGTCGTTGAAGAACCAGCCGCAGCTCGTATACATGAGCATGGCGTTGCGCTGGATCTCGAGCAGCTCCAGCAGCCGCGTGACGTCGGCGCCGCCGGCACCGTGCTTCGCCACGAACCGGGCCACGGCATGGTCGGACCGATCGAGGATCAGATCGATGTAATCGTTGCGTGCCGCCCACGGATCGCGCAGGACCTTCGCACCCTCGTCCTCGAAAAGCTGTGCTGCCTGGTCACGGAGCCAGTCGAGTGCCGCGCGCAGCGGGCCGCGCCAGCGTTGATTCCAGCCTGGTCCCGCGCCGGTGTTGCATCCGCAATCGCTCCGCCACCGTTCCACGCCATGCGAGCAGCTCCATGACGTGTCGGGCACGATCTCCACTTCGAACTTCGGGGGATGCTTCTCCAGAAACTCACCGTAGTTCGTAAGGTCAGCGAGTTTCTGGCGTTCGATGTACTGCAGCGCGTATGCGAGGGCCATGTCGCCGTATCGATGGTGATGGCCGTAGGTTTCGCCGTCCGTGGCGATGTTGACGAGCTGGGAATGCCGCCGGGAGTGATCGAACGCTCCCATGAGGCGATGGGCGAAAGACTCACCGCGCGCGAGGAGGTGCTCGAACGCCACGGCGCGCGAGATCGGTCCGTCATAGAAGAAGATCGCGATGCTCGCACCGGACGGCAGATTGCACAGATACGGCATCGTCGGATCGAGCGAGCCGTTGGCGGGCGTCCATTCCTCTTCGCCGATCTCGCGGAACTTCGCAGCCTGGTGCGGCTCGAGAATCGTGTAGGCGATTCCCTCCGCGGCAAGAGCTTCGAGCGACGCGACGTCCACGGCCGTTTCGGCGAGCCACATTCCTTCCGGCTTTCGCCCAAAACGCGATTCGAAGTCGCGCACGCCCCATCGGACCTGCGTCTCTTTGTCGCGGTCAGCCGCGAGTGGGAGGATGATGTGGTTGTAGGTCTGGGCGATCGCGCAGCCGTGGCCGGAGTAGCGCTCGAGGCTGCGGCGGTCGCCGTCGAGGATCGCCGCGTACGTGTCGGGGGACTTCTCCTGCAGCCAGCTGAGGAGCGTCGGTCCGAAGTTGAAGCTGATCGAAGCGTAGTTGTTGACGATCTTGAGGATGCGGTCGCGAGGATCGAGGATGCGCGACGTCGCATTGGGCTCGTAGCACTCGGCCGTGATGCGTTCGTTCCAGTCGTGGTACGGACTCGCCGAATCCTGAGTTTCCACCGCTTCCAGCCAGGGGTTCTCTCGCGGCGGCTGGTAAAAATGCCCATGGATGCAGATCAGGTGATTCATCGAACGGCGGGCATCATAGCGCGGGCCCGTGAGGCTGAAAAAAGCGTGCTTGGTGCCTGGTGCTCAGTGCACAGTGGAGCGCGGGCGACCCCGCCCGCGCCGTCTGACCCGGCGGGCGAGGTCGCCGGCCGCTCCACTGGGCGACGTCACCAAGCACTGAGCACCAGAGGCACCAAGCACCAAGCACAGTTGGCCCGCCAGCGGCAGTGTGTCATCCTTCGGGCCCCATTCAGGGACGGAGGAGATCGCTCGCATGGCAGGAAAATCGGCACTCTCAGATGTGGTCCAGAAAAACGGGCGGGAGATCCTTTCTGCGTGGGTGCAGCGGCAGCAGACCGACCTTGCGCTTCGCAACAACCTGCTGCAGCCTGGCGAGCTCCAGCAGCAGGCTTCCGATTTTCTGACGGCGTTCGGTCCCGCGATCGAGCGAGGCGGCACCGATTCGACGACCGGCGAAGCATGGTCGCCGGTACGAGACCTCCTCTCGACGATCTCGCGCTCCCGCGCACGGCAGGGGTTCACGCCCGCGGAGACGGCGACGTTCGTCTTTTCGCTGAAGAGAATTCTGTTCGATGCTCTGCAGCGCGAGGTGAAGGACTCGACGCAGCTCGCCGATGAAATGTGGAAGGCGTCGGTCGTCCTCGATGACCTCGGTCTCTACACGACCGAGACGTATCAGAAAGGACGGGAGGAGATCATCAATCGCCAGCAGCAGGAATTGATGGAGCTCTCCACTCCGGTCGTTCAGCTCTGGGCAGGCGTTCTCGCGCTGCCGTTGATCGGAACGCTCGACAGCGCCCGTACCCAGGTGGTGATGGAGTCGCTTCTGCAGTCGATCGTCGACACGGGGTCATCGATCGCGATCATCGACATCACCGGCGTACCGGTGGTGGACACTCTGGTGGCGCAGCATCTTCTCAAGACGGTGGCCGCGGCGCGCCTGATGGGCGCGGACTGCATCATCAGCGGCATCCGGCCGCAGATTGCGCAGACCATCGTGCACCTCGGAGTCGAGATCAGCGATGTCATGACCAAGGCCACGCTGGCGGACGCCTTTGCCGTGGCTCTGACGAGAGTCGGCCTCGCCATCGTGCGGAAGGGCTAGCCGATGCAGCGGATTCCGATTCTCAAGATGGGACCGTATCTCCTCGTGTCGATTCAGGTCGACATGGATGACCGTACGGCCATGGCACTGCAGGACGACCTCATGGAGCAGATCGTGCGACACCGCGCGCGCGGCGTCCTCATCGACATCTCGGCGCTCGACGTCGTCGATTCGTTCATCGGGCGGATGCTCGCGGACACGGCGGCCATGGCCAGGGTGCTCGATGCAGACACGGTCGTGGTCGGAATGCAGCCTTCCGTCGCGATCACACTGGTGGAGCTCGGGCTCGCGCTGACAGGTGTCCGTTCCGCGTTGAACATCGAGCGCGGTATGGACCTCCTGCGCTCGCGAATCGAGGGGCCGGGGATCGCCGATGGACATCACGAGGAGTGAGGTCGTGGCGGTCCGCGCCGCCGCGGAAGTGGTCAACGTACGCCACATCGTGCGCCGCGCCGCCGTCGATCTCGCTTTCTCCCTCGTTGAGCAGACCAAGATCGTGACCGCGGCGAGCGAGCTCGCCCGGAACATGGTCGATTACGGCGGGGGAGGAGATCTGACGGTGGAGCTCCTCAGTGACGGCATCCGGAAGGGCGTGCGCCTGATCTTCGAAGATCAGGGCCCCGGGATCCCCGACATCCAGCAGGCCCTTCGCGATGGATTCACGACAGGCAAAGGTCTTGGTCTCGGTCTCGGCGGCGCAAAACGCCTCTCCAACGAGTTCCAGATCGACTCCGCTCCCGGTCGCGGGACGCGCATCACGATCGTCCGGTGGAAGGGTAGCGCTTGATCAGGTTCGATGCGATCGTGAGCGTCAGCGATCCCTCGGCCGTATCGGAGGTGCGCCGCGCCGCGCTTTTGCGCGCAACCAGTGTCGGATTCGATGAGACCGAAGCGGGTCGTATCGCGCTCGTCGCCACGGAGCTCGCGACGAACCTGGTCAAACACGGAGGCCCCGGATCCATTCTTCTCGGGGGCGACGACGAAACCCTCCAGCTGCATCTTCTCGCCATCGACAAAGGACGAGGAATCGCAAGCCTCCCGGCGGCGATGGAGGACGGGTTTTCCACCGCGGGCAGTCCCGGCACCGGCCTGGGGGCCATCCGCCGTTCGACGACGGGACTGAGCGTGTTCTCGCTTCCGCACAAGGGAACCGTGATCTCGTGCTGCATCCTCCGGAACGGCACACCTTCCGTGCCGAAAGCTGGTGCGGATGTGCCGGTGAGCATCGCCGGTATCTGCCTTCCCAAGCCGCCGGAAGAAGTCTCAGGCGATGCGTGGGGAGGCGTCGCTTCGCCGTCGGAGGTTTCGGTGATGGTCGCTGACGGGCTGGGTCACGGTTTCGCCGCGGCCGCGGCGTCGGGAGCAGCCATCCGGTCGTTTCATGGGACTGCGCGTTCTTCGGTCGAGGAGATTCTGCGCGCAACGCACGGCGCGTTGCGACCGACGCGCGGCGCCGCGGTCGCGGTCGCCCGCATTCATGGTCGAGTCGGCAAGATTGAATTTGCGGGCGTCGGGAACATCGCCGCGTCCGTCGTCGATGACGATGGGACCCGCAGAGCGGTCTCTCACAACGGGATCGTCGGCCACGAGATCCGCAAGGTTCAGATGTTCTCGTATCCATGGAGCCCCGCGGCGATCCTGCTGATGCACTCCGATGGCATCGGAACGGGCTGGAGCATCGATCAGTATCCGGGACTGCGGACGCAATCCCCCGAGGTGATCGCTGCCGTGATCTATCGCGATCATTGCCGCGGGACCGACGACGCCACGATCGTCGTCGCAAAGGGACGGGGATGACGATCGGGATCTCATCGATCACACTCGCTCACGACCACGATCTGGTTGCCGCCCGTCAGAGAGCGCGTCAGATCGCCACGACCCTCGGTTTCGATGCCCAGGATCAGACCCGGATCGCCACGGTGGTATCGGAGACGGCGCGAAACGTCATCCGTTACGCGAAGTCGGGAAAAATCGAGTTTGGCATCGCACCGGGCGACGTCGCGCTGCTGGTCATCACCGTCACCGATCGCGGACCGGGCATCGCCGATCTCGAAATGATCCTCGCCGGCAAGTACGTGTCGAAGAGCGGGATGGGCATCGGGATCACCGGTGCGCGGCGTCTCATGGACGATTTCCAGATCACTTCGTCGTCGGACAACGGAACGACCGTGCGCATGAGCAAGATCATTCCGCGCCGCGGCGGGATCAGGCCGGACGACATCGAACGGATCAGCCGCGAGCTCGTGAGACAGACGCCGCAAAGTCCGCTGGACGAGCTGGCGGATCAGAATACACACCTCCTGAAGGCCCTGGCCGATCTTCAGGACCGTCAGTCCGAGCTCGAAGGACTGAACCAGGAGCTCGAGGACACGAACCGCGGAGTGCTGGCGCTCTACGCGGAGCTGGACGAGAAAGCTGTTTCTCTGCGCCGGGCCGACACTCTGAAGACCCGCTTCCTGTCCGACATGGGCCATGAGTTCCGCACGCCCGTCAATTCCATTCTGGCCCTCACGAGATTGCTGGACGAGGCCGACCTCTCCGCGCAGGCGCGCAAACAGGTGTCGCTCATCCGGCGCGCGGCAGAAGACCTCGAATCGCTGCTGAGCGATCTCCTCGACCTCGCGAAGATCGAGGCCGGGAAAGTCGATGTTCGGGAAACGGCGTTCGAGGTGAACAATCTGTTCAGTGCGCTCCGGGGCATGCTCCGTCCGCTGCTGCTGAACCGTTCGGTCGCGCTGATCTTCGAGGATACGGAAGGCTTTCCGCCGATGGTTTCCGACGAAGGGAAGATCTCGCAGATCCTGCGCAACTTCATTTCCAATGCCTTGAAGTTCACCGAAGCGGGCGAGATCCGTGTCAGCGCCTCACTTTCGGACGACAGCCGTTTCGTCACCTTTTCGGTCGCCGATACCGGGATCGGCATCGCGCCGGAAGATCAGGAGCGGATCTTCGAGGAGTTCACGCAGATCGACGGACCGCTGCAGCGCCGGCAGAAAGGTACCGGCCTCGGACTGCCCCTCACCAGAAAGCTGGCCGCGCTGCTCGGCGGAACCGTTCGAGTCGAAAGCCTGCCCGGCATCGGCTCGACTTTTTTCGCATCTCTCCCGGTCCAAGTCGGCGATACCGGTAAGATGGAGGAGATGCCTGAAGGAACACGGCCGGAGTCCGGCCGTTCCAACCGTATCCTCATCATCGATGATGACGAGACGGCCAGGTACACCCTCGGCAGCTTCGCTTCCCGGCCGGGCATCGAGCTTTTCGAAGCGGAGAATGGCCTCGACGGGATCGAGGTAGCCCGCCGCGAAAAGCCGGATCTGATCATGCTCGACCTCATGATGCCGGGCATCGGAGGCCATGAGGTTCTGGAGCGGCTCAAGGACGATCCACAAACCGCATCGATCCCCGTGGTGATGATCACCTCCCGTTTCATCAATGAAGACGAGCGGCATCAGATCCTGGGCCGCGCCTCCAGGGTCATCTACAAAGGCGATCTGTCGCGGGAGCTCGTGACCAGCGTGATCGACGAAGCCGTGAAGGGGTAACGGTAATTTTGGATTTTGGATTTTAGATTTTGGATTGCGTCTCGAATCCAAAATCGCAAATCCAAGAATATTCAGGCGCTTTTCAGCTCCACTTCCACCGCGCGCAGCAGCCCGTCCAGGTCCACCGGTTTCCGATAGACCGCGCGCGCGAGGCCTCCGTACCGCTGCTCGATCGTTTCGCTCGGCAGGTCGTCAGCCGGCGCGCCGGTCACGACGATGATCGCCGGCGGGTCTCCCTGAAAGTTCAGCGACGGATCTGAGATCATCGCCCGCAGAGAGTCGAGAAAATCGGCGCCGCTCATCTTCGGCATCATCATGTCGAGGATCACGACTTGAAAGCGGCGTGTGAGGATGTGATGGAGCGCGTCGACACCGTCCCGCGCGCCCTCGACGCATACCCGGCCGCGATCGCCGAGGTGCTCGATGAGGGCTTTCCGGATCGCTTCGTCGTCCTCGACCACAAGAACCTGGCTTCGGGCCATCTGCTCCGTTCGTCGAGCACGAAATCGGCCAGCTACCAGCCCTTCTCTTTTCGAAGCGAAGTGATGTGGGCGACGTGATGGCGGCCGTGCCACGCGTACATCGCGATGAGCCAATCCACCGTGACCGCGCCGTGCTCAGGGTGCCGGAACGTGCGCTCGAACGCCGCAGCGTCGAGTGATCGGAGCAGGCGGACCCAACGGTCGTGAACGGACTCGAGGAGCATCAGTGACGTTTCGATCGGGGTATCGCGGCTGTCGGCGAGATCGGCCCACGCTGACTGGTCGTACGGCTTGATCGTCGGCTCTCGCTCAGTCAGAGCGAGTTTGAGGCGGGTGTATCCATTGAGGTGGCTGTCCGGCACGTGATGAACCACCTGCCGGACCGTCCAGCCACCTTCCCGATACGGAGTATTCAGCTGCGGCTCGCTGAGTCCCCGCACCGCGTCGCGCATCCTCGCCGGGGCGGCTGCGATCTGTTCGATCATCGCGAGCCGCTCGTCTGGATTCAGCTTCGAGCGGCTCTCAAATTTCCCGACGGGGTAGCGCAGGTCTGTCATTTCGGACCCTACGGTTTGACCAGGCCCTGGTAGGTATCGGGGCGGCGGTCGCGAAAGAATTGCCAGGTGTTTCGAACTTCGCGAATCTTGTCGAGATCGAGCTCTGCCGTGACCAGCGCATCCTTGTCGCGTGCGGCCATCGCCTCGAACTGACCTCGCGGGTCGCAGAAGTAGCTCTGCCCGTAGAACTCGCCGATGTTCCACGGAGCTTCATATCCGACACGGTTGATCGCGCCGACGAAGTATCCGTTCGCAACCGCGTGCGCCGGCTGTTCGAGCTTCCACAGATATTCGGACAGCCCCGCAACGGTGGCCGATGGGTTGAATACGATCTCAGCCCCATTGAGGCCGAGCTCGCGCGCACCTTCCGGGAAGTGGCGGTCATAACAGATGTACACGCCGACCCGGGCGTAGCGCGTGTTGAATACCGGGTAGCCCAGGTTACCCGGGCGGAAGTAATACTTTTCCCAGAACCCCGGCGCAACGTGGGGGATGTGATTCTTCCGGTATTTGCCGAGGTAGGTGCCGTCGGCGTCGATGACGGCCGCGGTGTTGTAGTAGACGCCGGTCGCCTCCTCTTCATAGAGGGGAACGACGATGACCATGCTGTAGCGCTTCGCATAGTCCTGCATGAGTTTCGTCGTCGGCCCATCGGGGATGCGCTCGACGGATTCGTACCAGCGCGGATTCTGTTCCGCACAGAAGTAGGGGCCGGTGAAGATCTCCTGCATGCAGAGGAGCTGGACGCCGGCCCTACCGGCCTCGTCAACGTACTTCAGCGTGCGCTCGATCTGAGCCTCACGGATTTTCTCGAGTGGCTCGTCGACGCTCGCGGCGAGCGAGGTCTGAATGAGGCCGGCTTTCACGATTCGGGACATGGATTCTCCTTGGATGGGATGGGGGGACATTATCTGTCAAGTGCTGTCATCTCGGAGTGCGGCAGCAAGCCGCACTCCATGACGCAAGTATTTGTATCTGTAACCTAACTTCCTACGACGCCGCTCGTAGTTACTCAGGAATGACATTGCCAGGGTCGGTCCCGGCCGGGACTCGGGTCGGCCGTTACGAAATCGTGTCGCTCCTCGGACGCGGCGGTATGGGCGAGGTCTACAGCGCCACCGATTCGAATCTCGGCCGGCAGGTCGCGCTGAAGATTCTTCCCAGCCACCGCACCTCCGATCTCGATCGCGTGGCGCGCTTCGTCCGGGAAGCACGAGCCTCCTCGGCGCTCAACCATCCTTCGATCGTCGCCGTTCACGACGCCGGATCCGAGGGAGATGTGCACTACCTGGCGATGGAGCTGATCGACGGCGAACCGTTGAGCATCTGGATGAAGAAGTCGCGTGGTCTGTCGCGAATCATCGAGCTGATGGCGCAGGTCGCCGAAGGCCTCGCTCGCGCGCACGCTCATGGAATCGTTCATCGCGATCTCAAGCCGGACAACTCATCCATCTCGATTCGCCGCTGGACGAGATTCCCGAAAAGGTCGGCGGATTATCCGGCCTCGCCAGACGACTTCGAATGGATCTCACTGGTGACCGCAAATCACGGGGTCACGACGGGCACGACGAGCGGCGAACGAGCGGCCGCGTACGGCGCGGCGATCCGCACGCAGCTCGGCGCAAAGAACGGGTTCCCGGTGTTCAGTCCATACAATCCGGACTGGGCGCCGAAGTATCATACGAACTTCCTATCCGCGTACGCGGTACTCGGCACCTATGTCAATCTCCTTTACGAGAACGTCGATTATCCGCTCGAGCAGACGGGCTGGGTGTTCGCGCACGAGATGGGCCACGTTTTCTGGGCGTGTGACGAGTATCAGGCCCAGTGCCAGCGGTTCATGGATCCGCCATGTTCGAACTGCTATGGCACCTTCAGCGGCGATCCTGAAGCCGCCGAGAACGGGCCCGGTCCGCGAGAGGCCTCCATGAACTGGAATTGTGAATTGTGCACGCCGAACGGACCGGATGCATGCTTGATGCATGCAACCACGTCAAGCAACTGGAGCAACCGTAGTACGTGCATACCCGGCGAATGATCGGATGGCCGGAATAGTGGAGGAGCAAATGCGAACCACTCTTGCCCTCCTCGCCGTACTCATCGCCGTCCCGCTCTTCGGACAGGGTGTTCCTCCGAGCGAGCGAATCCTGGTGCCAATCTTTGCCCAGCCAGGTCCCGGTGCATTCGGCTCCTTCTGGCAATCGGAACTCTGGGACCACAACGATACCGATGAGCCAGTCCAGACTGGCTTAGGTCCAGTCTTACCGCCGAAGACCACGATCGGACCGCTGGTCGGGGACCGGGCCGTCGGCACGCCAGGGTTAGTCATGTTCACGCGTCGAGAACACGAGGCGCACCTCCATTTCAGTGTCCGGATTCGGGATTTATCACGCCAGGCGCAGACATGGGGTACAGAGATTCCGGTGGTACGCGAGTCAGAGTTCTTTACCGGCAGAATGCAGCTCCTCGCCGTCCCCACAGACGGCCGTTTTCGTACGATGCTCCGCGTTTACGAGTTCCTCGGATTTGGCCTGTCGCCGGGGGCGGTGCGGGTCCGCTTCTACAGGACCGGCGTCTCGCCAGACGTCCTTCTGCACGAGCAGACAGTCTCACTGGCAGGCACGGGCGTCCTCGCATACGCGCAGCTCGCCTCATTGCCGCCTGAGGTATCTGATGCAGCACCAGTTCGCATCGAGATCGAGCCGCTCAAAGAGATGTGGTTCTGGGCGTTCGTCAGTATCACCAACAACCAAACCCAGCACGTCACGATCATCACGCCCCAGTAGAGCCGCCGTCAGGCTTCGGCCCTCACAGCCCGCAGGAGAAGTCAGCGCGGATGGGGTTCTCGCCCGACCGTAACTATCTCTACTACTCGTCTGCTCTCCGCAGCGAGCCGAACATCTTCCACGTCTTCCAGATGCCGCTGCTCGGTGGCAGGCCTCGCCGGGTCGCGACCGACACCGAGTCGTGGTTCTCGTTGTCGCCCGACGGAGCGTCGATCGTGTTTGCGTGCCAGCGGTGTGATCTTTTCGTACGACGTCTCCAGCGACGGGCGAACGCTCGTGATGGCGCGCGGCGAGCCAACCAGCGACGCGGTGCTGATCAGCAACTGGCGCTAGGTTGCGGTTTTCGTCGCCGGGAGATCGCGTGAAACGCGCAGCAGCATCAGCGTCTTGCCGATCGTGAACTCGTCCCCGGTGCGAAGTTCCACGGGCGACGTGATGCGGACCGTGCCCAGGTAAGAGCCGTTCTTGCTGCCGAGATCTTCGAGGGTGACGCGGTCGCCGTCGACGATGATCCGCGCATGATGGCGTGATACTTCGGGAGCGTTGATGCAGATGGTGTCGTTCGGATCGCGGCCGATCGGGTTCACGCCCTGGCGGAGAAAGATCCCCTCGCGCCCGACGATCACCACGAACTGCGCGGTGACGTCGGCCACGCCCGTGGCGTCGAAGGCGTAGCCGAATCGGTGCACGGTGCGGATGATGGCGTGATCCTCGTCGCCCAGGGCCTGTCGAATCTCGGAGACGAGATTGTGGAGGTTGCCCTGCTCGACGATGGTATCGGGCCAGAGCAGTTCACCGTCATCCTCTCGGCGCTTCCAGGCCTTCGGCCGGCGATCACCAGGAGGCGAAACGCCTCGCCCTTCCTGTTGTCGTCGTCACACCGTCGGCCGTGATCGCAGCGATGCCGGACGGCACGGCTCGCACGATGATCGCAGGACCGCACTGGTGGCGCTCAGCGCGGTGAGAACGCCAGTCCACGCTTCAGGAATCTGCCCGATCCCTTGCGGCCGACGTAGCGGCCTTCTTCGATGACCAGCTCGCCGCGTGAGAGGACGGTCTTCGTGACGCCGCGGACCTTCACACCCTCGTATGCGGAGTAATCGACGTTCATGTGATGCGTCTTCGCGCTGATCGTCATTTCTTCGTTCGGGTCGAAGATGACGATGTCGGCGTCGGAACCGACAGCGATCGTTCCCTTCTTCGGGAACAAGCCGAAGATTTTCGCTGGAGCCGTGGATACGATCTCGACGAAACGGTTCACGCTGATGCGTCCGCCGACCACCCCACCGTTGTAGATGAGGCTCATGCGGTGCTCGACACCCGGGCCGCCGTTGGGAATCTTGGAGAAGTCGTCTTTTCCGAGCTCCTTCTGCTCCTTCATGCAGAACGGACAATGATCGGTGGAGACGACCTGCAAGTCGTTGTACTGCAGGCCGCGCCACAACTTGTCCTGGTTCCACTTCTCACGGATCGGCGGGGTCATCACGTACTTCGCGCCTTCGAATCCCTTCTGCTCGTACACGCTGTAGTCGAGGAAGAGATACTGCGGACACGTTTCGGCGAACGCCGGGATTCCCATGTCCCGCGCGCGTGTCACTTCCTCGAGTGCATCGCTCGAGCTGAGGTGAACGATGTACACCGGTGACTTGGCGATCTCAGCCAGCGCGATCGCGCGATGGACCCCTTCTGCTTCGGCCCGGGTGGGACGGGTGAGCGCGTGATATTTGGGAGCGGTGTGACCGGCAGCCAGGGCCCGCTTCACGAGGACGTCGATGACCACGCCGTTCTCGGCATGCATGCAGATCAGTCCGCCGTTCTCGCCGGCGGCGACCATCGCCTTGTAGATCGTTCCATCATCGACGAGAAAGACACCGGGATAAGCCATGAACAGCTTGAAGCTGGTGACGCCCTGGTCGATCAGCGACTTCAGCTCCGGAAGTCGCTCGTCCGGAAGGTCCGTGCAGATCAGGTGGAAGCCGTAGTCGATGGAGGTCTTCCCCTCGGCCTTCTGAAACCAGACGTCCAGCGCCTGGTTCAGGGACTGTCCTTTGCCCTGCACCGCGAAGTCGATGATGGTCGTCGTGCCCCCGTGAGCGGCCGCCACCGTCCCGGTGTTGAAGTCATCGGAGGCAGAGGTTCCTCCGAACGGCAGCTCCATGTGCGTGTGAGGGTCGATGCCTCCGGGGATGACGAGCCGTCCCTTTGCATCGATGATTCGATCCGCCTGGACGTCGATTGAACGGGCGATCATCACAATCTGCTCGCCATCGACGAGAATGTCGGCGTGGTAGTCGTCGACCGCGGTCACAATGCGGCCGTTCCGAATGACTGTTTTCATGCTCACTCTCCGTAAGCGGTGACTATAACGCCGGTTCTGTCAGACAATGCGCCGCGCATGTCCGTGATCCTTCCCGAATATCACCCGGTGGGCCAGCTGCCCGCGCAGGACATCCTCGCCCTCGTGACGTTCGGCGGTCCGGTGATCCGTACGGACGTGCTCAGCTTCAACGTGCCGATCCCCCAGATCGGAGACCCCGTCGCGGAGGTGTGGCGGACGAAGGGCAAAGTCCTGCGTGAGACGCGTGGCGGAATCGAGATTGCGCGTACGGATGACGTCCTGTTCGGTACGGTCCGGGCCACGGGCCGCTCCGATGAAGCCACATTCGACATTTACGACTCGCTGGTCGAGGTTTGCCGCGGATCGGGCTACCCGAATCTCTGGCGGATGTGGAATCACGTCGGCGGAATCAACGAGGATGAAGAATGCCTCGAGCGCTACAAGCGGTTCTCATCCGGCCGTCATGAGGCGCTGACCGCTCATGGATATTCGAAAGACCGTTTTCCGGCAGCGAGCGCCGTAGGTATGAGCGAGCCGGGACTGCTCGTGTACTTCATCGCCGGACGCCAGGAGGGCGTGCAGGCGGAGAATCCCCGCCAGGTCAGCGCATACGACTATCCGCCGCAATACGGGCCGCGAAGTCCGTCGTTCTCGCGCGCGACCGTCGTCCACGGCGGCCTGATTTTCGTTTCCGGCACGGCGAGCGTCGTCGGCCATGAGACGAAGCACAGCGGCGATGCGGCCCGCCAGCTGGAGGAGACGATCGAAAATCTCGACGTCACCCTCTCCTCGGCGGCTGCGCGTGTGGGGCGCACTGCGTCGGCGCGCGACCTCACGACCACGAAGATCTATCTCCGTGCAGGGGTCGACCATCGCGAGCTCGAGCCGCGCCTTCGAGAGGTCTTCCGGTCGAGGATGGTCCTCCAGTCGGACATCTGCCGCCGCGAGCTCCTCCTGGAGATCGAGGGCGTCGCCGCGATCGCCTAGCGATCCCGCTGCGGGCGGTTGCGCGCCGCGATCTGGCCCGCCGCGGTGAGTGAAAGAGAGAGAGGTTGCCCTGCTTTCAGCGGCTGAAACGCTCTCCATTCACGATCCTGCCCCTGCCATCGGTAGGTCAGGACGAGATGCTCGCTGGGCGGGACCGACAGCGCGCGCGATTCGCCGTTGCGCAGCGTCCCGATCTGCACCGGTCCGCCAGCCGTCGCGAGAACCGCGTTCTCCATCGGCGCTCCCGACTGGTTCATCAGTGTGACCCGCGCGGGAATCCTTCCGGCGTCCCACGTGACGTAAAGCAGGCCGGCTACGCCGGCCGCGAGGAACCACAGCGCCTTCTTTGGCAAGGTCAGACCGTTGCGAACGCGGCGTCGAGAGCCGAGACCAGCTCGTCGATGTCCGCCTTCGACGCGATGAGCGGAGGACCAAGCCGGATCACATTGCCGAACAGACCACCCTTGCCGATGAGCACACCACGCCGGCGTGTCTCCTCGAACACCTTGAGCACGGCCTTCGGATGGGGTTCCTTCGTCTTGCGGTCCACGACGCACTCGATCGCCTGCATGAGACCCATGCCGCGCACGTCCCCGATCACGGGGTATTTTTCCTTCAGAAGCTCGAGCCGCTCGCGAAGATAGCCGCCGACCACCGCGGCGTTGCGCGGAAGCTCGTGCTCTTCCATATAGCGGATCGTGGCCACGGCCGCGGCGGAGGTCACGGGATTGCCGCCGAACGTTGAGAAGGTGAGCATGGGAAACGCCTTCGAGATCTCATCGGTCGTGATCGTCGCGCCGATGGGGGAGCCGTTGGCCATTCCCTTCGCGAACGTCATGACGTCGGGCTCGACGTCCCAGTGCTCGATTCCGCACCACTTGTCGCCCGTCCGTCCCCATCCGGTCTGCACCTCATCCGCGATGAAGATCCCGCCGTAGCGACTGATGATGTCCTTGACCAGGCCGAAGTACTCCTTCGGGGGGACGATGAAGCCGCCGACTCCGAGGATCGGCTCCGCGATGAAGCCCGCAATCTTGCCGCTCGTCGTCGTCTGAATCACCTCTTCGACGTCCTGCGCGCATTTGACGCCGCAGTCGGGATACGACTGGCCGAACGGGCAGCGGTAACAGTACGGCGCGATGGCGTGATGGATGCCGGGGACCGCCGTGCCGCCGAGGCGCCAGGTCGAGTGTCCTGCGGCGCTCATGGCGAGCATCGTGCGGCCGTGATACGCGTGGCGCAGCGCGATGATCTCCTGGCGCCCGGTGTAGAGCCGCGCCAGAAGGATGGCTGTCTCGTCAGCTTCCGATCCGCTGTTCGTGAAGAACGTCCGGCTCAGATCGCCGGGTGTCACTTCGGCGACCTTCGCGGCGAGCTCCGCCGCCGGCTTGTTGATGTAGAGGGTCGACGTGTGGGTGACCTTGTCGACCTGCTCGTGAATGGCGCGGTTGACCGCCGGGTTGGCGTGTCCGATCGATACGGTGAGGACCCCGCCGAAGCAATCGAGGTAACGATTGCCCTGCTCGTCCCACACGTGCATCCCTTCGCCGCGCTCGATGACGAGCGGCGTCTCGTAGTACGTCGCCGCGGCCGGCCAGGCGTGCCGCTTGTACTGCGCGGTCACGTCCGATTTCGTTTTCGGGTCGAGTACGTCGGTCATGATTTCTCCAATTTCGCCTCAGCGACGCTCGGTCGAAGCGAGCGGAGCCTCGGGCTTCGCGTATCCCTCGTGCTCTTCTTCGTAGCCGCCATGGTATCCGGCCTGGTCGGGACGCTTGATCTGCGAGTGCGGGACGATGCGCTCCCGGCGCAATCCGCGGAAGTCGGCCAGGCTCTTCCATCCGCGTGAAGCGTTCTTCTCGAGGAATGCCGTCATGCCCGCGAGCAGCTCCCTGATCACGTTCGGACCGACCGCGTGGTCGAGCATGGCCGCGGTGCAGACCTGCGCGGTGCCACAGCCGAGGAGGAAGTAGCTGAGAGCGTGATCGAACGTCGAGATGCCGCCGATGCCCGAGAACTCCTTGTCGGGGAAGGCTTTCGTCAGCTGCGCCATCTTCGCCAGCGACAGCGGCAGGATGGCCGGGCCTCCCAGCCCGCCGGGCGATACCTGTCCTTCGACATTCATTTCGAACTCGAGGGTCTCAGGATCGATGAGAGGCAGCGACGGAAAGGTGTTCGTCGACGAAACGGCATCGGCGCCGCCGCGGAAACATGCTTCCGCCTCGACGACGATATTGGCCGTGGCCGGAGTCAGCTTGACCCACACCGGAATCCGGGCCACTTCCTTGACGGCCTGCGTCACGACCGAGCAGAGGACCTTGTCCTTGCCGACGTTCGAGCCCATGTCTACGCGGTCCATGTGGGGACAAGAGAAATTGAGCTCGACCGCGTCGCAGCCCTCGTCCTGCATGGCCTTCGTCAGGAGCTGCCAGTTATGCAGTTCCTTGTCGTTTCCCGAGCCGGCCATGATCGATGCGACGAGGACCTTGTTCGGGTAAGCCTTCTTGATCTTCGCAAGTTTGCCGATCCACCAGTCCAGCGGTTTGTCCGAGATCAGCTCCCAGTTCCACGACGCCATGAGAGTGGTGTCGGGGCGGCGGTTCATCGACAGACGTGTCTGGCCGTTGTCCGCGCGAAGGAACTTGGTCTTCGGACCTTTCACGTTGGTGACGGGGTGAAGGCCGATGGTCTTGCAGACCACACCGCCCCAGCCCGCGTCGAACGCCCGCATGATGTTCGCGTCCGACTCCGTGGGCGGCGCCGAAGCGAGCAGAAACGGATTGTCGAATCGAATCCCTGTGAACACCGTCGACAAATCGGCCATCGGAAGTCCTCCGTCAGTGGGAAACAATGACTATACCGCTGATCACCCGGGGGACGGGAATGGTGAATGCTGAGTGGTGAGTGTTGAATGGTGAACCCAGGGGATGAAAGCGTTCCGCTTCACCACTGACCATTCACCATTCCACATTCACCATTCCCGTCTCTTCTTAGCTCTCCGCGGGACTGGCTTGCCGGTTAACCCCCATCATCAGCAGGTACACCACAAAGCTGAGCCCGAACGTCACAAACCAGGCGTGTGTATAGAGGTGGTCGAAGAGGGTCGGTTCGGCAACGACGCCGCCTGGCGTCACCGCGGCACGCAGGAAACCGGGGACGACCGGCGCCACGGAGGCGACGAGCGCGATCACCGCTTTCCAGTTCGTGCCGTTGCTGTAGGTGTATTCGCCTTTGAGCTCGAAGAGGTCGCGGAGGTTCAGCTTCTGCCGGCGTACGACCCAGTAGTCAGCGATGAGGATGCCGCCCAGCGCGCCCATCAGGCTCGAGTATCCGATGAGCCACGTGAAGATGTACGCAGCCGCGTCGGAGTAGAGCTTCCACGGCATCATGGCAATGCCGATGACGGCGGTAATCAGGCCGCCAGTCACATACGAGATGCGCCGGGGGCTGAGATTGGAGAAGTCGTTGGCCGGCGAAACGACGTTCGCAGCCATGTTCGTCGTGATCTGTGCCGCGAGAACGACGAGCGCACCGAAGATGATCACGATTGGCGAACCGATCATCGTGATGAGCTCCACCGGGTCCCACACGGCGCGGCCGAAGACGAGAATGGTGGCGCTGGTCACGGCGACACCGATGAACGCGAACAGGGTCATCGTGGTGGGAAGGCCGAGCGCCTGGCCGAGCATTTGTGAGCGCTGGTTCTTTGCGTAGCGCGTGAAGTCGGGGATGTTCAACGACAGCGTCGCCCAGTAGCCGACGTTCGCGGTCAGCGCGGCGGGAAAGAGCGCCCAGAAATCCGTATCTCTGCCGGCCTGGAGGCGGGAAGACTCGGCGAGGATCCGGCCAAGGCCGCCGCCGCTTCGGATCGCCCAGAAGAGCAGCGCCAGCCCGCCCAGCAGAAGAAGGGGCGCGGCCCAGCTCTCGAGCATTTTGATCCCTTCGGTGCCGCGCAGGATGATCACGACCTGAATCGCCCAGAAGATCATGAAGGACACCGCGGTCGCGTACGGCATTGCCGCCCAGCCTGGCCACATGGCCGTGAGAAGCGCGTTGAGGGCAATGCCCCCGATCCAGGTCTGAATGCCGAACCATCCGCAGGCCACGATCGCGCGAAGCACCGCCGGCACGTTCGCACCGCGCACGCCGAAGCTGGCGCGGCAGAGCACGGGAAACGAGATGCCGTACTTCGTCCCCGCGTGAGCATTGAGCACCATTGGTACGAGCACGATGATGTTGCCGAGGAGGATGGTGATGAGGGCCTGGGACCAGCTCATGCCCTGGGACATCAGCCCTGAGGCCAGCGTGTACGTCGTGATGACGACCGACATCCCGATCCACAGCGCGGCGATGTTGTACGTCGTCCAGGTGCGGCGCGCCGCCGGTGTCGGCGCCAGGTCGGGATTCCAGAGCGGGCTGTGCGAGACGTCCGCATCCAGCTCCACGAAGTCGCGTTGCGGCGGGGCCGGGCTCGTCGTCATTCATGTCCTCCGTTTGGGCGATTTCCTGGATTGTAAGGGCGATTTGGACCTTGGACCTTGGACCTTGGACCTTGGGAGAACTCAGGCATCATCCAGGGTCCAAGGTCCAAGGTCCAAGGTCCAATGACCGCGCGAGCGCTCCGTGGCGACCCCCAGCGGCCCGTTTTCGAGACCCGGTTCGATCTCGATCGGCATGACTTCGGAGTGAGCGGCGGCTCGGTGAGCCGCCATGGCATCAGCGACAGGGTGAACGTCCATCTTCGTTTAGAGGGTGTGATCGTGTTTGCGTATCACACCGATCGTACCGGGGTTTACAACCGGCCTGGCGTTCGTGACTGGCGCTTGAAGGGATGGGCGAAGACCGATGAGCAGGGGCGGTTCGAGTTCCGCGCGATCCGCCCCGGGTCGTATCCCGGCCTGCGGCCGCCTCCGGCCCACATTCACGTCACGATCGACGGCCCCGGCCTTCCGCGACGCTGGACCGAAGAGATCGAGTTCGCCGACGACCCGCTCCTGGCCGACAAGGCTCACGCGCTCCCGGTGACGACGCGCAATGGAGTGCAGCACGTGAACTACACGATTCGGGTGAAGGAGACGGGAAAGTGTTGAGGGTGACGCGGTGCTGCACGCTCTTGCGCAGCGGAGTGGAGCGCGGGCGACCTCGCCCGCGGGCTGCAACAGGGCTGCTCGAGTGATGCAAGGGCCGACGCGGGCGGGGTTGCCCGCGCTCCACCGGCTTACTATGCTGCAGCACTCTGACGGTCAGCTCATCCAGTTCGTACCGGCTTCGCGGTTCCACTTGGTCGTCATCTTCTTCGGCTTCGTCCAGAAGTCGATCGAGCTGCGGCCGGTGATGTCGCCGGCGCCGAACTTCGATTCGTTCCAGCCGCCGAAGCCGAAGGGCTCGCGCGGAACGGGGACGCCGACGTTCACGCCCACCATGCCGGCGCTGGCCGTCTCCATGACGTGGCGTGCGATGCCGCCGCTCTCCGTGAAGACGCTCGCGGCGTTGCCATAGCGCGACTTCGACTGCACTTCGAGCGCTTCGTCGATGTTCTTCGCGCGGATGATGACCATCACCGGGCCGAAGACCTCTTCCTGCGCGATCCGCATGTCCGGGGTGACGTGATCGATCAGCGTCGGCCCGATGTAATAACCGTTCTCACGGCCCGGCACGACGTAGTTCCGGCCGTCGACGAGGATTTTCGCGCCGGCACGTTCCGCTTCGCCGATGTACTTTTCGATCCGCTGCTTCGCTTCACGCGAGATGACCGGGCCGATGTGCGTTCCCGGCACCATTCCCCGGATCACCTCGACCATGCGTTCGATGATGTGATCGCTCTTGCCGACGGCCATCATCACCGACGCGGCCATGCAGCGCTGGCCGGCACAGCCTGACATCGAAGCCACGACGTTCGACGATGTCATCTCCGGCTCGGCATCGGGCATGACGAAGAGATGATTCTTCGCCCCGCCGAGTGCCAGGACCCGCTTCAGGCTGGCCGTGCCGCGGCGATAGACGATCTTGGCCACGCGCGTGGAGCCGACGAACGTGATCGCTTCGATGTCGGGGTGATCGCAGATCGCTTCGACGGTCTGCTGCCCGCCATTGACGATGTTGAACACGCCGTCCGGCAGCCCCGCTTCGCGGAGCAGCTCGGCGATGCGCACGGCACTGAGCGGCACCAGCTCGCTCGGCTTGAGGATCATGCAGTTGCCGAGAGCGAGGGCATTGGGAAGGGTCCAGTTGGGGACCATGTTGGGAAAATTGAACGGAGTGATCGAGGCCACCACACCCACCGGGAACCTTTCCACACGGCACTCCACCCCCCGGCTCACTTCGAGGATCTCTCCCGCGGTGAGCTGCGGGAGAGAACAGGCGAACTCGGTGAGCTCGGCGGACTTGAGCACTTCCGCGCGCGCTTCGCTGTCGATCTTCCCGTTTTCTTCGGTGACGAGCGCCGCGAGCTCGTCGATGTTCTTCTCGAGGAGTGTCTTGTAGCGGAAGAAAACCTGGACCCGCTCTTTGATGGGAGTCGCTGCCCAGGCAGGGAAGGCCTTCTTCGCAGCGGCAGCGGCCTTGTCCACTTCACTCTCGGTCGAGAGCGGAACGCGGGAGATCACGCTACCGTCTGCCGGATTCGTGACGTCGAGGTGCTCGCCTGCGGGATCGCTGAAGCTGCCGCCGATGAAATTCAGTGCAGCGGGGTATCGGATGGGTGCGGTTCGTTCGACGACGCTCATGCTGTCTCCTCGTATGTGGACGGGAAATGTACGCTTCTGGCCGCAGGAATCAAGCTGGTGGCTGCAAAGGAACGGTTCGGTTTCTGCACGAACGCGGCCGGATGCGCGACACATGCGTCGGGCGCTGCGGTTGATCAGAAACCCGAGCCTCTGTCTCGAAACACAATGCTTTCCGATCTGTTCGTCGTGATCGGACCGCGCTGGTGCTGGTCCTGTTTGGTTGGGCACCAGATGCTTCCCGCTAGGGCATTTCGGGTACTGGACCTGGGCAGGATTGATACTTGTGCATTTGGTGGCGCAAGGAATTCTCGCAAGAATTCCAGCGAGCGAGACGCGTCTCGGCGAGGTAGAAGACCATGCACTGATCGGATGAGAGCTCAATCCCTCAGCGAACGAGTGTGTTCACTTGACCCGCTCCCTACCAACAAGCGATAGACAACAGGATTGACTGCATTCCGCAGCTTGATCGCCGGCATTACTAACTGCTCGGTCGAAGTCAGAGAGCACCAAGTCGTAGCCATCATGGTATGTGGCGAATCGCCTGAGCATCGTCTATCACGCCCGTAACTCCGTTCGCACCGACATTTTTCTATCTTCCGCGAGCTGCACAATCGGTAACCCGGCAAATTGTGCTTGGCAGTTTCCAGCCAAGATCAACGACAACGCCATCAATGGGCAACCAGTGGTGGGCGTTGACACGAATACCGACCAATTCATGCCTGGCATTGATTACACGAGTTCAGGCAACCTGATCGTCACCTTTTATGACCGCCGCGAAGATGCGAACAACATCTCTTACCACGAATACTTTGCTCATGTATCGGCGATCGGAGGTTACATCGAGCCCAACCGGCGTGCGTGCCCGACGTGTCCCGCAAGCGATCCGGGCACGCTTGTATTGCCAGGTGCGGCGCGCGATCGATTCATCGGCGACTACCAGGATGTGTGGACTGATTCGTATCCAGAAGGCGAGCGAGCTATCAGCGCATGGGTGGAAGTGATGAGCGGAGGCCGATCGGACATCAACTGGTCGAGACTTGGGTATTGAGAGGAAGTTGACGATGCAAGTACGTATCGCTCTCTTTTGCTGCATCATTTTCTCGAATGCGTTCGCTCTCAGCGCCGGGGAGGTCTATATTATTCGCGGAGACGCGCGCGGACGACCTGACGTAGCTCCGTCCCGGTTACTGTGGACTGTGGAAACGCTGGTGATGAATCCCGGCCAGGCCGATTCCGAGATTCGTCTCCTGGAGATTTCTAATGGGGGAGTTCTCCGGGAACCCGCCACTGTTCCGATCCCGGCCGAACGCACGATTACGCTCAATCTCGCCGAGTTCATCCGGCCGCTGGATCCGTTGTGGGTAATCCGAGCGGACATTCCTGACCATCTGATTGTTGCGGGTTTCCTGCGGGTCGGTGTCTCGGTGGACGTTCCGGTTCCCATCGACCACCCTACTGCGTTTGGAAAGGCTCGCATGCCCGTCATCCGAGCGTTAGTCCCTCCGGGCCAAAGGCAGATCCATTTGGGGACTGACCTTGGGAGCCGTCCAGCACGGCTGAACGTCGGCATCTTCAATGGCGAAACAACTCCGGCCTTCGCGCACATTGAAGTGCGGAGCCATTGCGACGATCGGGTTCTTCAGAGCCGCACTGTGAATGTGCCGGGAAATACTCTGCTGCAGTTCCCCAACTTTATGGCATCGACGGAGATCTGTGGACTTCCCCGCGATTGTCTCCGAGGGTGTATACGTAGTGGTAACGATGGACCGTAGCGGTTTTTCGTTTGTGTCGATCTTGTCACAGCGAGATCCACCGGGGGTCACGTTTGACGTCGCCCCATAAGTAGAGCTGCTACGCTGCGCTGGTCCACTAGTCAGCAGCGAGGGTTGTGTCTGTCGCCGGTTGCCAGTCGCTCCGTTTGCCGAAGAGCATCACACCGGCGATGATCACGATCGTGCCGACGGCAAGCGAGAGCCACGGGCTCAGTCCGTACGCCGTGGGAATGTCACCGACGATCATGCCCAGGACGCCGATGGCCAGAGCGTAGGGGAGCTGCGTTCGGACGTGCGCGATGTGATCGGAGCCTGCTCCCATGCTCGAGAGAATCGTGGTGTCGGAAATGGGAGAACAGTGATCGCCCCACACGCTGCCCGCGAGCACCGATGAGATGGTCCCCAGCATCAGGATGTGATGCAGCTCCGTCCCATTCGGATGTCCCGCCGCCACGGAGAGCCGGTGCGCGATCGGGATGACCAGCGGCATGAGGATGGCCATCGTGCCCCACGACGTACCGGTGGCGAACGAGATCGCCGCCGCGGCGATGAACACCAGCACAGGAAGGAAATGCGGTGAGATCACTCCCTCGGCGATTCCGACCACGAAGTCGGCCGTGTGCAATTCGATCGTGATGCGGCCGATGCCCCAGGCGAGCACGAGGACGATGATCGCCAGGAGCATCGACTTGAAGCCTTCGACAAGGGCTTCCATCGCTTCCTTCATCGTGAGGAGGCGCTGCGCAAGCGGCAGGAACAGCGCGACGAGCACCGCCGCCAGGCTGGCCCACAGCAGGCTGTCGATGCTCGACGCATTGGAGAAGACTTCGCGCAGCCATGCGCCCGTCGCCGGATAGTCGGCGCGGTTCAGCCCGGCGGCTCCGGAGACATACATGCCCCAGAGGGCGACGGCAACGACGGTGGCAATCGGAATGAGCGCGTTGAAAGCGCGGTGTGGAATGTTGCCGGGCGCGGTGAGTGCGACGGCGTTGTAATCCGCCAGCGGTGTATCGCCCGGCGCGACGACCGCGCCCGTCTGACTGGCGCGAAGCTCGGCTTTGAGCATCGGTCCGAAATCGCGGCACGTCGCGGCGATCGTGAATCCAAGGACGAGCGCGAGAATCGGATAGAAGCGGAACGGGATCGTCTCGAGGAATGTCAGGTAGGGGTTCATCGTGATGCCGAGCTGCGTGAAGGCGGCGGCGATCAGGCCCACCTCGAATCCGATCCAGGTGGAGATCGGGAAGACGCTGGCGACCGGTGCCGCCGTGGAATCAACGATGTACGAAAGCTTCTCGCGGCTGATGCGCAGCCGGTCGGTGATCGGGCGCATGGTGGAGCCGACGATCAGCGTATTGGCGTAATCATCGAAAAAGATGATGACGCCCATGATCCAGGCGGTGAGCTGACCGCGACGCGGTGTCGTGGCGTAGTTGCGCACGCGTTCGACGATTCCCATCGTTCCGCCGCTCTTGCTGATCAGGCCGATCATGCCGCCGAGGAGCATGGAGAAGAGGACGATCTTGGCGTGGTCGGAGTCGGCCAGCGCCGGTGCGACGATGCTGTCGATCGATCGTGCGAACGCCGTGATGGGGTTCCAGTTGTAGAGGATGAGCGCGCCGGAGAAGATGCCCAGGGTCAGGGAGACGAGGACTTCGCGAAGGATCAGGGCCAGCACGATCGCCACGACTGGCGGAATGATCGAGAGCCAGCCCGGGATCGCCCGGATGGTCGTCTCCGCGGTTACGGCTCCGGCGCGAACCCGCACCGTTTGGCGGTTTCCCGTCGGCTTGATGGTATCGATCACGATCGTCTGCTCGCCGTGCGCCAGCTTGATCTGCTGCACGGGGCGGCCGTCGATCAGGAGTGTCGCCGGCGCACCGGGCGCGAAACCGTCGGCCGTGAGCTTGACGTGGAACCGGCCGCCTCGCAGCGCGACTCCGGAATGCTCGACCTTGAGAGCGGGCGCCTGGGCGGCGAGCGGCGACGAAACTGCGAAGAGCAGAGTGAGGGCGCAAAGAAGCTTCTTCATGAGTCGGACGCGCGCGACTCTAACACGCTAACGCCCGGCGCATGTTCTCAGGTGTGGTGCGGATGGGATAGAGGTACACGTGGTCGCGCCGATGATTCGTACGCAGGCCGATGAGGTCGCGTTCGTCGCCGATGACGTTCATCAGCACCGAGATCGTATGTGCGCGTCTCGTAGCGGTATGCCTGCGCTGCCATCCGTCCTGATCCGGGGCCGCCGCGAGACCGACGCGTGCGGTGGATGCCATCGAGGGACAAGGAAGGATCGCAGTCACGTGTGACGCCGGCGGCCTGACGGGGCGCGATTCAGGCCCTGGCATCGCCGAGGAGATCAGGGACGAACTCTTCACCGCGCTTTTTTGACGCGAAAAGACGGCCCCGGCCTGGATCTGACGATTGATCAGGAAATCCTTACGAATCATGGATTTGCGTATGCGTTGGAGAATCATCCCGGCGGCGGGGCGCAGTTTCGGATCACATGGTGACGTCCCGGGGTGACACCCGTCACACGGACCGGTGACGCGGCTCCATATCGCGTGGAGATGACCACCTCTAGATTATGTGACGACAGATCGGAGGCAGTTATGCCGTCGCCCTATAACCTCGAAGTCGAATACAACTGCAGCGAGTGCCGCGTCCGTGCGGAGAGACTCTTCTGCAACATGACCGTGCCGACAGTTGGCGCACTCGATACGGTGAAGTTCACCGGTCTCTACCCCAAGGGGTCCCTGCTGTTCGTCGAGGGCGAAGAACCGCGTGGCGTCTTCATTCTCTGCAGTGGCCGGGCGAAGCTCACGACGTCGTCGACCGAAGGGAAGACGCTGATCGTGAAGATCGCCGAACCCGGGGAAGTGCTCGGGGCCAGTGCGACGATCCTGAACAAGCCGTACGAGGTTTCCGCTGAAACGATCGAACCGTCGCAGCTCAACTTCATCAAGCGAGAAGACTTCATGAAGTTCCTCGGCGGTCACCCTGAAGCATGCATGCACACCGCCCAGCAGCTCAGTGAGAAGTATCACTCCGCTCAGCGCGAGATCCGATCTCTCGGCCTCTCTCAGACGACTTCCGAGAAGCTGGCGCGGCTGCTGCTCGACTGGTCGGTCAAGAGCGGCGAGACGACCACCAAGGGCGTGCGCATCAAGGTCCTGCTCACGCACGAGGAGATCGCACAGATGATCGGGACGACGCGTGAGACGGTGACGCGACTGCTCAGCGACTTCAAGCGCCGCAAGATGATCGACGTGAAAGGCTCCAGTCTTTTCATCACCAACAAGTCCGGCCTGGAAAACATGGTTTCCGTCTGAGGACCATGTCACTTCCTCACGTTTGCGTGTGCGAACAGTCACCGAGGATGCGAGGTGTGCCCGCTAACGTCATTCAGTAACAAATCATTTCTGGCGAGGTGCGATGTGACTGCGCAGACAGGTGCGGGTACGTTTCAGAATGCGATGCCTTTTGTGGCAGATGTGCTTGGACCGCTCGAGAGGCCTTCGAAGATCGGCGCTGGCGATGTCCTCTTCCGCGAAGGCGAAGATCCCCGCGGTGTCTACTTTGTCCATGATGGCCGGTTCGACCTGGTGTTCTCGTCGCGCGGCGGGGATGCGAAACCCCTTCGCACCGCCGACACCGGACAGATCCTCGGCTTGAGCTGCATCGTGTCCAACCGTCCTCATGACTGCTCCGCGACGGCCAAGTCGGAAGCCACGGTCGGCTTCATTCCGAAAGACGAGTTTCAGAAGGTTCTGGACGCGAACCCGCAGCTCTGGATGACCGTCCTGCAGATGATCAGCAGCGATATCGGCGCCTGCTGGGACTGCATGCGCAGCCTGGGAAAATGTTGAGCCACCCGGCCGGCCGCCCGTGACGCCACCGCCCGGGCCGCCGTGACGCCTTCCCTTCGCCCACCCGTGACGCCGGCCGCCCGCCGCCCGTGGACGGGGGCGGTTCTGCTTTACGGGCGGTGGGGTGGCGGCGTCACGGGCAGGCGGGCGAAAGGCATCACGGTGGGAAGTGCGGGCGGCGTCCCGGGGCGGCGAGGGCAGGGTGACGAATGTCACGCGCCGGCATGACGCCGGTCATGAGGCGATGTTTGCGCCGGATTTAACTTGCCGATGGAGGCTGTCCCATGTCCGTAGCTGAAGCACTTTCGCCTGCCGTGGCGGTCGACCCGAAGGAAACGAAACCGGCCGCGATGATCGACGGCAACGAGGCTGTGGCCCGCGTCGCGTACGCACTGAACGAAGTGATCGCCATTTATCCGATCACGCCGTCTTCCGGCATGGGTGAATGGTCGGATGCCTGGGCAGCCGAGAAGCGTCCGAACCTGTGGGGAACCATCCCGAGCGTCATCGAGATGCAGAGCGAGGGTGGTGCCGCGGGCGCGATACATGGCGCGCTGCAGACCGGTTCCCTCGCCACGACGTTCACCTCCTCTCAGGGACTTCTGCTCATGGTCCCGAACATGTTCAAGATTGCGGGCGAGCTGACGCCTGCCGTCATCCATGTTGCTGCGAGAACGCTGGCCACGCACGCACTCTCGATCTTCGGCGATCACAGCGACGTGATGTCCGTTCGTTCCACCGGCTGGGCGCTCCTCTCCTCCGCGAGCGTTCAGGAAGCTCATGATTTCGCTCTGATCGCGCAGGCTGCCACGCTCGAGTCGCGGATCCCGTTCCTGCACTTCTTCGACGGCTTCCGCACTTCGCACGAAGTCGCGAAGATCACCCTGCTCACCGACGACCAGATGCGCGCCATGATCGACATCGAGCTGGTATTCGACCATCGTGCGCGCGCGATCTCCCCGGATCATCCGGCCGTTCGCGGTACCGCTCAGAATCCGGACGTCTTCTTTCAGGCCCGCGAGCGGGCCAATCCTTTCTACATCGAGTGCGCGAACGTCGTGGACGAAGCGTTCGCCCGTTTCGCGCGCATCACCGGACGCACTTACCTGCCGTACGAGTACCACGGCGATCCGAACGCCGAACGGGTGATCGTCATCATGGGATCGGGCTGCGAGACGGTGGAGGAGACCGTGGACGTGCTGCAGCGTCGCGGTGAGCGCGTAGGCGTGCTCAAGGTCCGCATGTATCGGCCGTTCGACATGGCGCGGTTCGTCGCTCAGCTTCCGGCGAGCGTCAGGGCGGTCGCCGTGCTCGACCGGACGAAGGAACCCGGAAGCAATGGCGAGCCGCTGTACCTGGACGTGGTGAACGCACTGTTCGAGTCCGAGCGGTTCGTGAGAGTGGCCGGCGGCCGCTACGGCCTCTCGTCGAAAGAATTCACGCCGGCGATGGTCAAGGGCGTTTTCGATCACATCGCCGCGGAAAGGCCGCGGAACCACTTCACGGTCGGCATCGAAGACGACGTCACGCACACGAACATCCCGTTCGACCCCTCGTTCTCGATCGAGACCGACGACGTCATCCGCGCCATGTTCTACGGCCTCGGCTCCGATGGCACCGTCGGCGCGAACAAGAACTCTTGCAAGATCCTCGGCGATTCGGGCCTCTACGCCCAGGGCTATTTCGTGTACGACTCGAAGAAGTCCGGCGCCGCAACCGTCTCGCACCTCCGCTTCGGGCCGCGGCCGATCCACGCTCCGTACCTGATCACGCAAGCGAATTCCATCGCCTGTCACCAGCCATCGCTCATGGAGCGCTACGACGTCGTCAAAGACCTCGTGCCGGGAGGGACGTTCCTCTTCAACGGCACCGAAGAGATGATCCCGGCGCGAGTGCTCCGCGCGCTCATCGACAAGAAAGCCCGCCTGTTCGTGATCGACGCATCGCGCGTTGCTCGAGAGACCGGAATGGGCTCGCGCATCAACACGATCATGCAGGTGTGCTTCTTCGCGCTGGCGAACGTCATGTCGCCGGAGAAGGCCCTGGAAGCGATCCGCAAGTCGATCCGCAAGACGTACAGCGTGAAAGGCGAAGCAGTCGTCGAGAAGAATCTCAAGGCAGTCGACGGCACGCTTGCCGCGCTGCGCGAGGTTCCTCTGCCCAGCATCAGCAGCGTCACGGCCGCCGATCCCGCTGCGCGGAACGCCGGTGCCGTTCCCGCGTTCGTGCGCGACACCATCTTCCCGATCATCGCCGGCCGCGGGGACGAGCTCCCGGTCAGCGCCATGCCGTGCGACGGCACCTTCCCCGTGAACACGACGCGATACGAAAAGCGCAATCTCGCGCAGGAGATCCCGGTGTGGGATCCCGAGGCGTGCATCCAATGCGGCAAGTGCGCGATGGTCTGCCCTCACGCGACGATCCGCATCAAGGTGTACGACGAGGAGCTGACGAAAGGAGCGCCGGCGACGTTCAAGTCACTCAAGCCTGTCCACAAGGACTGGAAGGGGCTGGCGTACACGATTCAGGTAGCGCCCGAGGATTGCACCGGTTGCACGCTCTGTGTGGATGTATGCCCCGCCAAGAGCAAGGTCGTGCCCGACCGGAAGGCGCTGTACATGGAAGAGCAGGCTCCTCTCCGTGAGCCAGAAGCTGCAAACTGGGATTACTTCCTGGCACTGCCGGAGTATGACCGTCGCAAGATCACCCCCGGACTCATCCGGCACATTCAGGTCGCCCAACCGCTGTTCGAGTTCTCCGGAGCGTGCACCGGCTGCGGCGAGACGCCATATCTGAAGCTGATGACCCAGCTCTTCGGCGATCGGGTCATGGTCGCAAACGCGACGGGATGCTCCTCGATCTACGGCGGAAATCTCCCGACCACGCCGTGGTCGACCAACGATGAGGGCCGCGGCCCGGGATGGGTGAACTCACTCTTCGAGGACAACGCCGAATTCGGCCTCGGCTTCCGGATCTCGATCGACAAGCAGCGAGAGTTCGCGACCGAGCTCGTGAAGAAGCTTTCCTTCGAGATCGGAGAGAGCCTCGTCGAGGCGATCGTGAATTCCGAGCAGAAGGACGAGGCCGAGATCTACGAACAGCGCGAGCGTGTCGAGCTCCTGAAGGCGCGGTTGCGCCGGATCGAGCTGATGACGCGGATGCGCAAGCTCGATCCCACGGATGCTCAGCAACTGCTCGTCATCGCGGACACGCTCGTGAAGAAGAGCGTCTGGATCGTCGGCGGAGACGGATGGGCATATGACATCGGTTTCGGCGGGCTCGACCACGTGCTTGCCAGCGGCCGCAACGTCAACGTCCTCGTGCTGGATACCGAGGTTTACTCGAACACGGGTGGCCAGGCGTCGAAGTCGACGCCACGCGCGGCGGTGGCGAAATTCGCCGCCGGCGGCAAGCCCGCTGCGAAAAAAGACCTCGGCCTCATCGCCATGACCTACGGAAACGTGTACGTCGCCAGCGTGGCCATGGGCGCGAAGGATGAGCACACGCTCAAGTCATTCATCGAAGCGGAGGCCTATCAGGGACCGTCGCTGATCATCGCCTACAGCCACTGCATCGCGCACGGGATCGACATCGCCACCGGCCTGCAGCATCAGAAGACGATGGTGGATGCCGGGCAGTGGCTGCTCTACCGGTACAACCCTGACAAGGAAACGCCGATGCAGCTCGACTCGAAGAACCCGAAGATCAAGGTCGAAGAGTTTCTAAAGTCGGAGAACCGGTTCAACCAGCTCAGGAACCAGGACCTGTTCGACGCCGCGCAGAAGGACGTCGACCACCGCTGGAAGATGTACAGCTACCTTGCGGCGATGAAGTAGTGGGTGCTCAGTGGAGCCGCGGGCGATCTCGCCCGCGGTTCTTTCTTATCCGACGAGGGGACCTGCGGGCGGGATCGCCCGCGGCTCCACTTTGTCCGACTACGACGTTGCCGTGGTCAGCTTCTCCGCCGGCTGAGGCCGCAGCGCTTCCGTGAGCCCCTGCAGCCTTTTTCTCGCCTCGGTCTGCTCCTCCAGGGTGCCGCCGAGGAGGCGCTGGATCTCCAGGAGCTCGTGGATGACGTCAGGCGTGGCGTCGCCCATTGTGACGCTGCCTTTGGTCTGATCGGCAGCCACCGCGGCCTTGCGTGCCTCGACCGCCCGCTGAAGCTCGGCGGCACGCGCTTCCATCTCGCCGGGAATGCCCAGGATCGCTTCATCGGTGATGGTCTTGAGTGCGCCGCGCTGGATGTCATCCGCTTTCGCGATCTCCCGAAGCTGAAGGAGCCGCTTGACGGCCGGATAGTACGGGCTCGACGGATCGTCTACGAGCTTCGCCTCGAGGAGTACCACTTCGGCCACGGCCTGCTTGTTTCCGCTCTCCACTCCGACTTCGGCGGTGGCGCGGACGCTCTTGCCGATCTCCGGCAGCGCGATGCCGTGCGTGTCACCAGGATTGACCCAAACGTTCACTGGCAGCTCGTGCTTCGTGACCGTACCGCTGAATGCGGTCGATTCGAGGAAGATGTTCCGAACGAACACGCGGTTGTTCGCGGAGACGAAATTCCGCTTGCGCGGCGACACGACGAGAACGCGATAGGCGTTCGGTGCCGTGACAGTGATCAGCTGCAGCTCTTTCTCGGTCTGAACCTTCTGAACGGCTTTCTCGTCCGATACGCGGCCGCCTTCCTCGCGCTGGAGCGCCGCCCAGCGATACGTGCCGTCATCGCGCTTCTCACGCATGCTCTCGATGTTCTCGTCGACGATCGCCAGGATGACCTGACGGTTGTCGCGGAGGTCTTTGGCGACGGCGGCGACGCGGGTCAGCGCGTGGAGATCGGCGCCGAGGGCGGTGACTTTCTCGTCGCGGGGAAGGGGAGCTTCGGCGGCCAGAGGGATCGAGAGAACAGACAACAGCAGCGCTGCGGGAGCGAGCTTACGCATGGTGATTCAACTCCTCTTTTTCAATACCGTGGACCGGGCGGGAGGATATCAGAGCGGGGGCCTGGACCCTGGACCCTGGGAGTGACGCGTTGCGAGTCTCACGTGGGAGCTGTCACTCGTCTCCCAGGGTCCAGGGTCCAGGGCCCAATGGCTACTTGACCACGGACTCCACGGGCCGCCGGGGCATCGGTTTGGGCACCGGACGGCCGTAGCCGATGCGCATCAGCAGCTGCGGGGGCTTGCTCGAGCGGAGCATGGACCACAGCTCCTTCCGCATCTCCTCGATCCCGATGGGTTGGTTGAGAAACGAGTAATCGATCCCGTGAAGCGTCAGCAGCAGGAGAAGACATTCCAGGGTTTCGCCGGCGCGAAGGAGGGAGATGGCGTCGTCGTCGGCCGTCACCGCGATGAGGCCTGCCGCCTGCTCGGCGAGCTCGTGGTCGTGAGCGGCATGGCTGGACGCGACGTCGAACCGTCTGATCATCCATGGAGCGAGTGCCGAGAGCGGGCCGGGAATCCCGAACGCATCGGCAGACATCCCGTCGAGTGCCGAGCTTTCGTTCGGGCGGATCCAGTCCGCCAGCTCGTGGCGGAACGATTCCTGGCTCATGAGAACGCGATCGGCCGCAGCGACGAGGTCCGCCACGTGCCTGCGGTCATGAGGCACGACAAAAACCATCGTGGCGGCGTGTTCTTCCATGAAGTCGACGACCGCGGCGAGCGCGCTCTCGTCGATTGCTTTTTCCTGGAAGGGCTGCCGATTGGTATGACGGCGGGTGATGGCCGCGAAAAGCCGGCTGAGCGACGTGTCGGGCGCGCAAGTCTCACGAAGGGCAACCAGTGCGATCGGTACGCTCTCCTCGCGCGGCGTGCGATAGAGCACCGTCGTCCCGTAGCCGAAATGCGCAGCGGCGACGCGAAGATTCGCGACGGCGGCTCCGAGGCTCATCAGAAGCTCGCGGTCGTTGGGGTCGGCGATGGGCAGGCGGCGCTCGAAGTCGGCGAAGACCTCGATGCCGTCGGGAGTGAGCCGGAACGACCAGGGCTGTGTGTTGTGACCGGACGGAGCGAGGACGGCGTAACGCAGGAGAAAACGCAGCTGTTCATCGCGGCTCTCGATTTCGTAGTAATCAGCCTCGTCGATCTGCCAGGGCGTCTTCCGCGGATTGAACTCTTCCATCGTTTCACCTCACGGCGTGGTTGAGAATCGGCGCGGCGGCGGCGAACTGTCCCGGTTCGTAACTGCAGAGCGGGTCTGCGGCGAACAGGTCGCCGGTCGTCGCGTAGGCACGTGCGCGGGAGCCGCCACAGATACGCCTGAACTCGCACTGGCCGCATTTTCCCTTGAGCCGGCTGTCGTCACTGATCTGCAGGAACAGATCGGACGACCGGTAAATCGTCGAGAGAGGTTGATACCGGACATTTCCCGCAGTGAGCGGGAGGAACGGGCTGATGCTCACTTCGCCGGAATGTGAGATGAAGACGATCTCGCTGCGATCCGTCGTGGCGCGTGAGATGGCCTGCTGCTCGAGCGAGGCGTCATCCGCATCAGCCGATTCGAAGTAACGGTCGATCGTGCGGCGGCGTTCGTCGAGTCCCTTCTGCAGGACGAAGCGGCGGTAGTGCGGCGCCTCGATCGTGCGGATCGCGACCCGCGACCTCGAGCCGATCCCGAAGAGGCGTTCGAACACCGCCTCGGCCTCCGCTGAGCTCAGTGAGTCGTTTCTGTTCATCTCGCGCGTCGGGACCGCGAAGTAGACGTTCCAGCGCTGAACGGAGAGGCCGGCCAGCAGCTGGGCGATCGTCTCGAGGTCGTTGACGTTGTGGCGCGTCACGAGCGTGTTGACGTCGAGCGCCATCTCGTACGTTCGCGCCCACCGGATCGCGAGGAGGCTCTGAGTGAAATGGCCGGGGACGCCGCGCGCCGCATCGTGACGATCAGGGGAGGAGGAGTCGATGCTGATCGCGAGGCGCGAAAGGCCGTGGCGGCGGAGCTTGCCGATGGCGTTGCCCGTGAGGAGCTGCGTGACGCTGAGGGCCAGCGTCGGCTGCAGGTTCCTCCGGACGGCGTAGTCGACGAGCTGATAGACGTCCGCCCGTTCGAGCGGATCGCCGCCGGTGATCAGCAGCTCTTCGGGATGCAATGCGGCGATCTGGTCGATCGTCTTGTACGCCTCGTACGTCGAGAGCTCGACAAGACTCCGCTTCTGCTGCGCTCCGACGGTGCAGTGCAGGCAGGCCAGTTTGCATGCACGCGTCAGCTCCCACATCACGATCCGCGCCTGGTTGTAATGACCCATCGGTACCTCAGTCGTTGTGTTTGTTCGATGACAACACGACACCGAGTCGCCCCCGATGACCGCCCGCACACGGCCTTGTGACGATGGTTACGTCGTGAGAAACGGGCAGGAGCGCGGGATGCCCGATGGGTGAGGATGGTCATGGTGGCAGGCATCGGGCGCTTCCCCGAGAAGGCAGGGGCCGGGCACTCCATCGATCCACACCACGTCTCCAACCGTCTGCATCGTGCCCGCGGCGAGCAGTTCGACGATCCGGCGGAGCATCGGTCCCCACGCATCGCGGATCATCCACGCGCGATGGACATCGGCGTAGGCGGCCACGAGGGCAGCATCTCCGCGCCGCTGCGCGTCCGCGGCCGCGGGGGGAACGCGATACGGAGCACTCAGAAGGAACAGCGGCCCTTCCTCTACGTTTTCCGTGACGACGAATGCAGAGCAGCGGGTCTGGTCGAGACCGTCGAAGAGGGCCGTCCGGACGGGGTGCAGGCCCTTGTACCGGCGCTGTCCGTTTTCATCGAGCAGGGTAAGGTCGCCGTCGTGCAGGGCGATGATCCTTCCGGGAAAGGCTTCGACCATCGGAACGGTGAGAATCCATGGGTAGCCCGCCAGCAGCACGAAATCGGCGCCGGCGGTCTGGAGTGAATCGGCGAGCTCACGATCGAAGACGCGGCGATTGTTGAGATTGCGCGGCGGACACCGCGCGCCTCCGTCGATCGTGGCCACGATGTCGTACACGACCTCGTATCGATGGTCGTTGGTGAGGGCGTCGACGCCGGGTGCTCCCTGCGATGTCAGGATCGCGACGCGGAGCGGCGATGAATCGAGACGCATGGTTTCAGACCAGCACGGGCTCGTCTTCGGCGACTTCGATGAGGCCGTCCATCTCGGCCATGACATCGCGGGCGATGGGATCCTCACCCGCCTCCGTCAGAAGGACTTCATACAGCGCCAGCGTGTCAGCGACATCCTCGACGCCGATGATGCGCACGGCAAATCCGGCGTGGTCGATGATGTAGTCGCCCACCGCCGGCTGGCTGTCGAGGTGATCGAGGCGGACGGGCCGCCGGGTTCCCCAGAAGTCGACAGTGGCCGTCTTGCCTTCAATCTCGAGAATCTGTCCGGGCACACCCAGGCACATGAGAAACCTCCGTGTCGTGAGAGTAGGTGGGGTGGGTCAACGGCCGGATGACCAGTCGTACGTCGCCATGTGTCGTCTGTCACATGAGCGAGCAGAACGTGGAGCACGGGCGACCCGCGCCCGCGCCCTTTTGACAACGAGAGACATGAACGGCGCGGGCGAGGTCGCCCGCGCTCCACTGGATCGCGCGTCAGGCCCCATGGTGGCGGGATCGCCCGCGGCTCCACACCAAGGCGAGCCGGGGACGGAAGGTCGAAGGTCGAATCGCCCCGAAGCCAGCCTTCAGGCGGCCGGGATCTTCTTCCAGGCGATGTAAGGACGGGCCAGTTGGCGCAGCGTCCAGTTCTTGAGGTGGTACGCCTTCGTGGCAAAGGACGGCTCGACGAGCCCCGCCGTTTCTTCGGGCTGTACGACGAGCGAGACCTCGATGGGGAGCACTCCGACCGGGAGACCTGCGCGGCGGCAGCTCTCATGAAGGTACGCGAAGACTTCGCGCATCGCGTCGGGATCGGGAGAAGGTACGTTCTCCATCTCGCTGCCGATCGTGGGCCGGAAGATGCAGACGGTCGGAAAGGCGCCGGCGTTGACGATGCGGTCGATGCCGCGCTTCGTGGCCTCGATGGGCTCGATGCCGGCGATGATCTCGCCCGAAACGCGGCCGCGCCCGAGCTTTTTCGCGGTGTACTCCATGGCTTCGAAGAACGCGCTCTGTCCGACGGTTTGGGCCTTTCCGGGACAGAGCCGCGCGAACGTCTCGGGATCCTCGAACTCATAGCAGAACGAGAAGTGATCCGTGCCGGCGTCGATCAGCGCGTCGTACTCGTTGAAGTTGCGGCGGGGAACGGGCACCGCCTGCACGCCGATGAAGCCGCCGACGTATTTGCGCACCGCCCGAACGTACGGCTCGCACATTCGCAGCCCGTGCATCGATTCGCGGTCGTTCTGGTCCTCGTAGTGGTAGCCGGTGTTGAAGTGCGTGAAGATCGCGCCCGACTCGTCACGCGCCGCGCGCGCCACCTCGATCACGTCCTCGACGCGCTTGCGTGACTCTTCGGCGGTGCCGACGTTCTTTCCCGTCGTGCAAAACTTGCAGGCCAGGTTCAGTTTCGATGACCAGTACAGGCACCGCGCCGATACGTAGATGCCGAGGTAGTTGCCCTGCAGGACGCCGATACGGCTCATGGGCGTGTCGGACGAGGTCATGCGCGAGTACCACGCCGGTTCGGCGGGGATGGTGACCTCGTAAAGGAGGCCTGTGCGCGTGTCGACGACTCCGTACCGGTCGTCGCCCTGCTGCAGAAGGAACGGCGAATCGGCCGCGAATTTTTCCACGACCGGGACGTTCGCCCAGATGTTCTTGGGACGCGAAGGAATGACGATCTCCAGCCCTGAGCCGAGTCCGGCGCGTGTACGGGTGATCCGGCGGCCGATTTCTCCGGCGTGGCAGCTGGGGTCGATCCTCATTCCACGGCAGAACAGCTCGATCTCGAGTTCAACCGGTTTGAACATGCGCTGAGTGAACCTCACCGCTGCACACGAGCAAGTGACGGAAGGAAGAGTGACGTGTGACGATCGTCACACGCCCGTGTGAGACCGTGTACCGCCGCGGGAGAGCTCCGAATCCATGATCCATTCACCGACGGAGGACATCATGGGAAAAACGATCGAGACGTTGAACCGGAACGAGCTTATCTCCCGACTGCGTCGTGAGTTGATGCAGGGTACGGACGAAGAAAACTCGGTATGTAAGGTAGCCGCCGAGCGCGGCGTGTTCTGCAAAGGGTTCACGCGTTACACCGACGAAGAGTTCCGCAAACGCTACGACTGGATCGTGGCCAAGAACCCGGTCATGACCCGCGAGGACCTGGAGCGGATCGCCAATGACTGGCAGCTCGGGCAGCAGGAAGTCCACGAGCTGCCCACGGCGTGCGACGTCCAGCAGAAGGTCTACGACACGTGCCGCGGATGGAACGACTTCACCAATGAACAGCTCGCGAAGTTTTACTTCCAGCTCACGGGCGACGAGATAGCAATCCTATAGACTTCATGACCATCACGATCTACCCAGCTCAATTCGAATCCGACGTAGTCCTCCGCAACGGTCGCACCCTCCGCATCAGGCCCGTCCGGCCCGATGACGGCGGAGCGCTCCTAGCGCTTTACCGTGGCCTCTCGACGGACAGCCTCTACATGCGCTTCTTCGACACGCGCAGCGCGGACGCCGCCCTGCGCGATGCGCCGGCCGACGTCGACTACTCCGCGGATTTCGGCGTCGTGGGAGAGATGGTCGGCGGCATCGTCGGCATCGCTCACTACTTCCGTTCGGCACGGCATCAGAACTGCGCCGAAGTGGCGTTCGCAATCGCCGACAAGGCGCACGGCGGGGGCATCGGCACGCATCTGCTGCAGAAGCTCGCCGACATCGGACGCACGAAGGGCATCGAGGAGTTTCGCGCCGAGGTGCTGCCGGAAAACACGAAGATGCTCGATGTTTTCCTGTCATCCGGATTCGACGTCCGCAGCAGGTCGGCGGAGGGGACGGTGCACGTCTCGTTCGCGATCGCGCCGACGGAGGAGTATCAGGACCGTGCGGCGGAACGTTCGCGGAAAGCCGCGTATGCGTCCATGCGGTCGATCTTCTCGCCGCAGACGATCGCCGTCGTCGGCGCAAGCCGCCGGCGCGGGCAGCTCGGCACGGAGATCCTGCAGAACCTGAAGACCACCGGTTTCCGGGGCAGCCTATTCGCCGTCAACCCGAAAGCGACGGAGATCGACGGCGTGCCATCCTATCCCACCGTCGATGCCATACCAGGCAACGTCGATCTGGCCATCATCGCCGTGCCGTCCGACGCCGTCGAATCGGTGATCGACGACTGTGTGACGAAGGGCGTTCCGGCAGCGGTCGTCATCACCGCCGGATTCGGAGAGACCGGCGAGGCCGGAAGGGCAGCCGAACGGCGTCTCCTCGACAAGGTGCGCGCCTCGGGGATGCGCATGGTCGGCCCGAACTGCATGGGCGTGATCAACAGCGATCCCGCGGTGAACATGCACGCGACGTTCTCATCGATCTTCCCGCCGCGCGGAAATGTGGCAATGTCAAGCCAGAGCGGGGCGCTGGGGCTCGCCATTCTCGACTACGCGCGCAATCTCAACATCGGGTTTTCGACGTTCATCTCCGTCGGAAACAAGGCCGACGTCTCCGGCAACGACCTCATCCAGTACTGGGCGGAAGACCCGAACACCGAGGTGATGCTCCTCTATCTCGAGAGCTTCGGCAATCCGCGCAAGTTCGGCGAGATCGCGCGCCGTGTCGGCCGGAAGAAGCCGATCGTCGCGGTGAAGGCCGGCCGCTCTGCAGCGGGCGCGCGCGCCGCGTCGTCGCATACCGGTGCGCTGGCCACGAGCGACGCCATCGTCACGAACCTGTTCAAGCAGGCGGGGGTCATCCGCACCGAAACGCTCGAGGAGCTCTTCGACGTCGCCGCGCTGCTGGCGAATCAGCCGTTGCCGGCCGGGCGGCGCATCGCGATCGTGACGAACGCCGGAGGCCCGGGCATCCTCGCCGCCGACGCATGTGAATCGAGCGGCCTGCAGCTTGCCACGATTTGCGAGGAGACGACTGCGAAGCTCCGCGAGTTTCTGCCGGCAGCCGCGAGCGTCGGCAATCCGATCGACATGATCGCCAGCGCGACGGCCGATCAGTACCGCCGCAGCATCGAGCTCGTTCTCGCCGATCCGGGTGTCGACTCGGTCATCATCATCTACATCCCGGTTCTACCGACGGACGCCCAGGCGGTGGCGGAAGTGATCCGGGAGACCGCCGGAGTCGCCGGAGGCAAGACCCTCATCGCCACATTCATGAGCGCACAGGGCTCGCCGACCGCCCTCAAGCCCGTCCCCTCGTTCCCCTTTCCTGAACGCGCGGTGGCCGCGCTCGCGCGATCCACGGCGTACGCCGAATGGCGCCGCCGCCCCGCGGGCAAAGTCGTCAAGTATCCCGACTTCGACCGCGCCGCGATGCGCGCCATCGTCGAGAAGCGCCTCGCGTCCGGCGGCGGCTGGCTCGAGGCGACCGACGTCAACGCGCTCTTCGGCGCCGCCAGCATCAAAGTGGCTTCGGTCGAATCGGTGTCCACGGTCTACGAAGCCGTGAATGCCGCCATGCGCATGGGCTTTCCCGTCGTTCTGAAGGCTCAGGGGTCGGAGCTTCTCCACAAATCCGATGTCGGGGCAGTCAAGCTCGGGATTCAGGACGAACGCGAAATGCGCGAGGCCTACCTCGAGATGGCCGGCCGCCTCGGAACCAAAATGCAGTCGGCGATCATCCAGCAGATGATCGCCGGCGGCGTCGAGATGATGGCCGGCGCGACGGACGATCCCACCTTCGGTCACATCGTCGTTCTCGGCGCGGGCGGGACGCTCGTCGAACTGCTCGGCGACGTCGCCTTCCGCATCCATCCGATGACTGACGTCGACGCGGACGACATGTTGCGCGAGATCCGCGTCTCGCGCCTGCTGCAGGGCTACCGCGGATCGAAGCCATGCGATGTCGCCGCCGTGCGCGAAGCGTTGCTGCGGCTCTCGGCGATGCTGGACGTCTGTCCCGAGATTCGGGAGCTGGACATCAATCCGATCAAGGCGCTGGAACAGGGCGCGATCGTCGTCGACGCCCGCGTGCGCATCGAACCGATCGCGGCAAGACCGCCGAGCCGTCGAATCTCATATTGATTTTAGATTTTGGATTTTGGATTTTGGATTCGAGCAAAATCCAAAATCCAAAATCAAAAATATGTATCACGCCATCTCGAGCCCTGACACCTCGTCGCGCAGGGAGGGCGAGATCCACAGGTACGGGCCGACCCACCGGAAGCCTGCTCGCTCGAAGCGGCGGCGATACCAGGCTGCGGGGCGTCGATTGAGGCCGTGCAGATCGCCGACGATGTTGTCTTCTTCGGTCAGTACTTCCAGGTAGGCCACGCCGCCGGTGAGACGCGCGAGCTCGCCGATGCCCTGGCTGATCTCGCGTTGTGTCAGGTAATGCAGCACGTCCGAGCAGACGACGAGATCGTAGGGACCCTTCAACCGCAGGTCGCCGAGCGTTGCAAAGCTGCCCTTCCGCAGATTGCGAGTCGATCCGAATGCCTCGATGGCGTAGTCGCTCGGCTCGATTCCGAGGTAGGAGACTTTCCGGCGCGCGGGGCGGAGGTGGGTGAGCCAGGCGCCCTCGCCGGCGCCGACGTCGAGGACCGTCTCGATCGGCCGGCGCAGAAAATATTCTGCCGTCGCGACGGCAAGCATGATCTTCCTGCGTACTTCGCCGTGCGTGTGGACCCTGTTGCGGCCGCGATACCAGCGGTCGAAATATTCGCGGTCGTACTCTTTCGTCATTCGGGGACGATTCTCTCGTCTTCTTTGTCCGCGCCGATGCCCAGCCTTCGCAGGAACCGGACGGTGCGCGGGAGCTTCGGTTCGGCTTTGTGGAGGATCTTCTCGGTGAACTTTGCCTTCGGGAAGAGGACAAGGACGCCGAGAAGGATGAAGATCCATCCCTGGAGGATCGGGATGAACCCGCCAATGACGCCGAGGATCAGGAAAACGATACCGAGGGTGATGCGGATGACGACCATACCGGCGTGCATTTTACGGGCAGGGTCTCCCGCGTGGCGCCGGAGAATCATCGCGCCGATGAGCGACATCACGCCGAGATGGACGAATGTGTTGGCGCCGAAATACACGAAGTTGATGTCTGCCGTGCGGTTCCCGCGATGCTCGTCCTGCCAGCGGAAATGGAATGGCTTCGGAAAGCCGCGGCTCCGCAGGGTACCGGTGCCCGACGTCCGCTGTCTTTCATGGATCGCCGAGCCGGCGCTCGTGATCATCGCCAGAAGGAAGATGGCCAAGAGGCGGCCAGGAGTCACGCCGCCGCGATAGGTCATCACAACGAGCGCAAGCGCCAGGAGACCGCCACCGATCAGCAGCGCGTGCAGAGCAGCCATTCCTTAGCAAGGTGCAGGCCTCCGTCAGCCCAATCCACTTATGGTGAAATCCACGCTATGCGACGAGCGACCTCTCTCTTTCTCCTCCTCATCACGATGGCCGTCCATGCGGATGACCCCAAAATCGCCTCGCTGGGCGATTTTCGTCTCGAGAATGGAGAGACGATCCGCGACTGCCGGATCGGGTATCGCACGGCCGGTGTTCTCAACGCGGACCGGTCGAACGTGGTCGTCGTTCTGACCTGGTTCGGCGGCAATTCGGCCGGACTGGCCTCTTCGATCGGTCCCGGAAAGCTGTTCGACACGAACCATTGGTTCGTCGTCACCATCGATGCGCTCGGCAACGGCGTCTCCTCTTCACCGTCCAACAGCACAACGCGGCCGGACGCGCGCTTCCCGAAGTTCACGATGCGCGACATGGTGCGAACACAGCACGCGCTTCTCACTCGCGAGCTGAAACTGCCGCAGGTGCATGGCGTAGCAGGGCTCTCGATGGGGGGCACGCAGGCGCTGCAATGGGCGTTCAGCTATCCCCGCTACATGAAGAAGGTCGTGTCGATCACCGGTACTCCGCGACAGATGTCGCACGACCTGATCCTGTGGAAGACGCAGCTCGAGCTTCTGGAGTCGTTCAGCGGATCGAAAGCTCACCTGCGCGAAGTCATGGAAGGAGTGGCCGGCATCAACATGCTCGAGCTTTGGACCCCGTCGTGGATGGCGAAGAACGTCAAGCCCGCGGAGGTCGACGAAAGGATGGCCACCCATCGGGCATCGCTGGCGGACCGCAACGCGTTCGATTACATGTCGCAGCTTCGCGCGATGATCGGGCACGACGTCGGCCCGTTCGACGAGGCGGCAAAGGCTCTGCGGGCTGAGCTGCTGATGATCGTGGCTCTTCAGGACGAGATGGTCAACCCTGGACCTTCCCGGGAACTGGCCCGTGCGACGGGTGCGCGCATTGCTACGCTCAGCAGCGATTGCGGCCATCTGGCGCCGGGCTGCGAGGCCGAGGTCGTGGCTCGGGAGGTCGCCCGGTTTCTCGCTCCGTGAGCCGCCGCGGCAAACACGGGCACGACTCGTGCGTCGCGCACGGACGCCATGTCTGAGTATCCCGTGCTGATCGTGGAAGATGATGTGGTCGTCGTGAACGGACTTCGCGACGCCCTTGGGGACAAGGAAGTGGTCACCGAAGTGGCCCGGGACTCGGCCACCGCGATCGAGCTTCTCAAGACACACAAATTCTGCGGTCTGGTGCTCGACCTCGTGCTCGACGGCGGCTCCGGCTTCGACGTTCTCCGCTACCTCAACCGGAATCGCGTTGATCTTCCGGCGGTCGTCATCTCGTCTAGGCTGCCAGACTACGTGCGGGAGCTCCTCGTCGAAGATCAGGTGAAGCTCATCCTGGCGAAGCCGGTCGACATGCGGTTGCTCGCCACGATCGTACGCGGGCTGTGCGGGCTGCCGGCCTGAGGCTCATAGAGGAGTGCGGCAGCTTGCTTCAGCGGTTCCTGGCACCAGCCGGGCTTCCCGCTTCAGAGAGACCCAGAGAGATCCTCCCTGTGAATCTCTGTGGTCGCTTGTCTCAGCCCTCGCGCTTCTTCTCGTCCGCCCGAACCTGCCGGCGGAACTGCCGCCAGCGCGGGTCGTCGTGAAGGTTCTCGAGGTCGTCATCGTCGTCGAGGTAGTCGCTGAGCTTGAACCCGGCATTACGAGATTTCTGCAGCCACTCGAATGCGAGATCGTTCCTTCCGGCGCGTGCGTAGGCACACGCCGTGTTGTATGTGGAAGCGCCGACGCGATAACCGAGCTTTAGAGCCTTCTGGAATGACTGCGCGCTCGCATCGTTCTCGCCGGCCTGCAGCTGTGCGTAACCGAGGTTGAACCAGGTACGGCCGATCTCGGGATAGCGGACCGTCATCTCTTCGTAATGCGTGAGCATGTCCTTCCAGGCAGCCTCCTCGCCGCCGAAGAACAACCACGCTTTGCCATTGCCCCACGTCGTGGTCTGCAGCTTGAGGTCGTTCGCCATCTGGATCAGCCTGTCCAGCTTCACTTCGTTGCGGACGTTGCGCAGGTCAGGATCGTTCTTCAGCTTCTCGACGTCATCGAAGCCGTTCTGCACCGCGCGGTCGAGGTATTGCGCTGCCGTTTTCGCATCGCCCTTGAGAGACAGAGCGCACGCCATGTTGTAGAGCGCGGAGGAAGTCTTTCCGTCGAGGTTGACCGCGTTCTGGAACGCGACGAGGCTCTCGTCGAGCTTCCGGAGACGCAGGAGGTCCACACCAACGGAGTACCAGTCGCCGCCGTCGTAGCTGCCGGCGCGGAGCGCGTCGAAGCGGTCGAGGGTCTCCTCGATGCGGCGGTCCTGCTTGCGCGCGGCGGGCCCGTCCAACGAAGCGACGAGCTGCTTGAAACGGGGAGAGGTACGGATCGGATCGAAATCAGAATCTTTGGCGATGTGGTTGTAGTCGTCCCAGCCGGACGCGATGGCATCCTGCAGCCAGGCCACGGCGTTCTGCTCGTCTTCCATGAGCGCGTAACCGCAGGCGATGTTGTACTTCGAGGCCGCCACGCGGTGACCGAGCGCAATGGACTGTTTGAATGCTTCGATCGCCTCGGCGTGGCGGTCGGAGCGATGCAGCTCATATGCGTGACCGTACCAGTCGGCGCCGTCGGTCGGCTCCGAATTCCGTTTGTGCTTGAGCTTCTCGAGCCCGGCCAGCAACATCTCGGGTGTCGCAATCACCTTCGCAGCGACCGACGGGCCGATTTCGACGATGCCCTCGCGCTCTTTCGATTCCTGTTTCGTCGGCTCCCGCGGCGTGGCGCCGAGCCGGAGGGATGCAAGGGGAACGACGATCATCAGCGCTGCTGCTGCATAGGTCGAAAGCGTGCGCATCGAGAAGCCTCCGCGGCGTGTGCGAGGTTGCAGAATGGAGAGAAGACGGCCCTCGAGCTGCGAGCGCCGCGTCATCGCGAGCGTGACCGATCGGAACGGGTCGGTGTGCGGCAGAGCTCTCGCGATCGACAGAAGATGTTCGGCGTAGTCGGAAGGTTTCGCACCCGATTCGAGCACGAGATCATCACAGGCGCGCTCGCATTCGCTTCGCGAGATCCGCTCGAGCGCCCACATCAGCGGATGGAACCAGAAGACGGCAACGGCGGCGCGCGTCAGGAGCAGGGTCAGGCTGTCCCAGCGCTTCACGTGAGCGAGCTCGTGAAGAATGACGACCCGCAGTCGTTCGGTGGTCCACTCCGCCGATGCGGATGGGAGAAGGAGCATCGGCTCCCGGATCCCCCAGACCACGGGGACCGAGATCTCCGCCGATCTCAGCAAATGCACCTCGGCGTCGAGCTTGAGGTGGTCGCACGCGCTGTCGAGCTCGCGCAGCGCCTCGTCGTCGGTGATTCTCGAGGCGCGGTGCACCACTCTGGACACGCCGGCGATCCCGAATCCCATGCGGATGAGAAACACGATGGAGACTGCCGCGACCATGAGGACCAGCAGACCCTGCCAGCTGTTCCTCACCATCTCCAGGCCTTTTGACATCGCGGTGAGACGCTCCTGCGGAACGACACCCGTCGCTCGCGCCACGGTCATTGCTGCTTCGAGCGCGGTCGGCGCCTCATCGTCCTCGCCGGTCGTTCCGATCGAACGGACGGTGTTCGCAGAGCGCTCTGGAAAAAGCGGTACGTTCCAGGCCGGAACCAGCACCATCAGGAGCGGAAGGATGAGGACCGCCGTGATCGCTGCGGTCAGCGCCACATGCCTCGCCGCAGCGGATGCATTGGCGAGAGCGGCGACGACCAGGCGGGCGATGACGAGGACGACAGTGGCTTTCACGATCAGCAGGATGAATGCGCCGATGGCGCCGAGGGACTGGAGTCGTGCAGCGAATTCGATGAGGGGGGTCATGGGTCAGCGTCCTTCTTTGCGGGCTTGTTCGATGAGGCTGGAAAGGCGGTCCAGATCGTCGGGAGTCATCTGATCTTTCGACTGCTCGAGCAGCGTCGCCACGACGCTCGCGGCAGAGCCTTCGAAAAAGGTCGTCAGCAGGTGGGCCAGCGCCGAAATGCGCGCTTTCTCGCGGTTCACGGTGGGGGTGTATACGTAACGGACGCCGTCATGTTGATGGCGAAGGTGACCTTTTTGTTCGAGGACCCGGAGCGTGGCACGGACCGCCGAGTAGCTGGGAGGGTCGGCCATGGCTTCCAGGACGTCGGCAGCGGTGGCTGTGCCCCGCCGGAAGATGATGTTCATCATTTCGCGCTCCCGGCGGCTGAGTCCCTCGGAACGGGTCATGGGAAACCTCGCGGACTGCTGAATTTTTAGCAAGTGCTGGAAATTTAGCGGCCACCGGGCGTTCTGTCAAGGCCCCGGGAGCCACAAAGGTGTTTCGAAGAAGGCCGAAGGTCGAAGGTCGAATCAGGGTCCTGTACGATGCGCCCCGATTTTGCAGTCCGAGGAGACGTCATGCCTGGTCCGATCACGGAATTCATTCAGCATCACTATCGCCATTTCAACGCGGCCGCGCTTCGGGCGGCTGCCGACGACTACATCAAGCATCTGGACCGCCACGGAAAGATGCTCGTCACGCTGGCCGGCGCGATGTCGACCGCGGAGCTGGGCTTGTCGCTTGCCGAGATGATCCGGCAGGGGAAGGTCCACGCCATCAGCTGCACGGGCGCGAACCTCGAGGAAGACATTTTCAATCTGGTGGCCCACGACTGCTACGAGCGGGTGCCTCACTACCGTTATCTGAGCGCTCTCGACGAGAAGGCTCTTCTCGACCGGCACATGAACCGCGTCACCGATACGTGCATCCCCGAAGGTGAAGCGATGCGACGCATCGAGAAGGCGGTCCTGCGTCACTGGATGGAGAAGGACAAGCAGGGAAAGAGACTGTTCCCGCACGAGTTCATGTACGAGATCATCCGCGACGGCTCGATCAAGGAGTTCTACCAGATCGATCCGAAAAACAGCTGGATGGTTGCGGCCGCGGAGAAGAACCTTCCGATGTTCGTTCCCGGCTGGGAAGACTCGACCCTCGGCAACATGTATTCGGGCCACTGCATCTCCGGCGACGTCAAGAACGTGCACACGGTGAGGACGGGGATCGAGTACATGATCGAGCTCGCCGAGTGGTACACGAAGATCTCCAGCTCGTCATCGATCGGCTTCTTTCAGATCGGCGGCGGTATCGCCGGAGACTTCCCCATCTGCGTCGTACCGATGCTGCACCAGGACCTGCAGCGGACGAATGTTCCGCTGTGGGGCTACTTCTGCCAGATCAGCGATTCGACAACGAGTTTCGGATCGTACTCAGGTGCCGTGCCGAACGAGAAGATCACGTGGGGCAAGCTCGGCGTCGACACGCCGAGTCACGTGATCGAGTCGGATGCCTCGATCGTCGCGCCCCTCGTGTTCGCGTACGTCATGGGATGGTGAGACGATTTTGGATTTTGGATTTTGGATTTTGGATTTTGGTTTCACGTCAATCCCCGTGAGGATGTCAAATCCAAAATCCAAAATCTAAAATCTAAAATCTGAATCCCGCCGCCGCCAGCGCCGCTGTCATCGCACCGAATGCGATCTCGCGCCAGCCGATGGTCTTCGCGGCGAGCGGCTCGTGGGTGAGGCCCCACGCTGCGCGGGCGAAGAGAACGATCATCGCCACGGTGGCGGCGACGGGCGCAAACGCGGCGACGGCACCCACCGCGGCGGCGTGAAGGGCCAGCGGCGCCATGGGCGAAGTCTCTTTCCCGCGCGAGCGCGTGATGAGGATGCGCACGTAGACGATCGTCGGAATCAGCCGGGCCACGACCACTCCTGCGATCGCGAACGAGGGCACGATGCGCATGCCGCCGGCGATCGCGATCGCTGCGGCGCTGCTCGTCATCGCCGTTGCGCCGCAGAGCTCCGCGAAGAGCGAGCGGCTCCTGTTGCTCGCGTCGTAGAGAATCTGGGTGATCGCCAGCGGGGCCACGAGCCCGAGCGGGATGAGGATGGCGGGACTCTCGAGAAACACCGCGGCAGTGAGCGTCACCGCCGCGGCTCCGCCGTATGCGGCGGCAAACTTCCAGCACCACGCCGTCCGCGGGTAGCGCTTGTGCCGCAAGACGTCCTGCAACGCGAACTTCAAGGGCTGCCGCACGAGAAACCCGAACACGAACCCAAGGGCGACCAGTATGCCCGTCATTGATGGCGCAACGAGAAGGCTGAGGAGGATCGGCTCGAACAGGAAACCCCAGCCGCCGTGCTCGGTCGGCAATGCGATCGGCCGAAGCGATGGCACAGGCCGCGAGGCGAGCGGGACGGTGGTCAAATGCCCGTCCTCACCCCGAGGAGCCGCGGCTGCCCGAGCCTGATCACCGATGGAAACAACACCTCATTCTCGAGTTGGAAATGCTCGCGCAGGTCGGTCTCGAGATCCCTCAGCCGCTCGTAAAGAGCCCGGTAACTGAGGCAGGCGTCGCCGGGCAACGCGTATCCGGCGGTGATCTGCCGCAGCGTGACGAGAATCTCGCCGGGTCTTTCATGCTCGACGATCATCGATTGAACGCCGCTCGTCGACGCGGGCTCGGCGCCCTTTTCCATCGCCTCGATCTGCGGGAACACGATCTCTTCCTCGCGCCTCATGTGCATGAGAAGCTCGGTCGCGAGCTCGAATACGAGCCGATGCACTTCGACGAGTTCAGTGTGCACGCCGCCATGCCTGACCAGGACTTTGTCGGCGAGAAGGCTGATGGTTTCCAGGCTCTGGCGCGTGTAGGCATGGTGCGTATCGACGATGTAACGCTGCAGATCGGCCAGTGGCTTCTGATCCCACCCACCGGTCGACTGCGAGCGGGGATCGCCGATCTCCCGGACCAGTTCGGCTACGGGCACCCCGGCCGCGAGGCAGGCCTCGGCGACGGAACGGTTGTGATGACAGCAGTAATCGATCTGCCACCGTTCCATCACGGCGATGGCGCGCGGGAACTCCAGCGCCAGCTCACCAATGGTTTTCGCGTTCACGTCGATGGTCATGGCAGTTTCGTTCTCATGCTCATCCTGCGGCCCGCTCGAACCAACGACCATGATTTTCGTCATAGGACGGGCCCGAAAGCTGCGTTTATATCTCTGCAGGAGATCCTCATGCGCCGTGCCGTGATCGTTGTGTTCCTCCTGCTGTTCGTCTCTCTCTCCGCCGCTGGAGACCCGGTGAAATTCAGCGGGAGCGTTCGTCTGCGGGCCGAGAACTGGGATTGGTTCGAAACCCCCGGACACGACGATTCCTACCTTTTTTTCGGAAGCCTGATCCGGGTATCCGCGGCGCAGCAGCGCGGACATTTCGACTGGCAGGCCGAGGTCGCGCAGCCGGCGCTCTTCGCGCTGCCGGACCGCGCCATCGCCCCCGGCGATCCAGGTCAGCTCGGCTTTGGCGGGACCTATTTCGCCGCGAACGGCGGCGACGAGAACGCAGCATCGATCTTCGTCAAGCAGGCCGCGGTTCGATTCAAATGGGCAAACCACTCCATCCGCGCCGGCCGATTTGAATTCATCGACGGCACTGAGGTCGCGCCGAAGAATCCGGTTCTTGCGGCCGTCAAGTCCGGCAGGGTCAGTCACCGTCTTCTCGGCAACTTCGGCTTCAGTCATGTCGGCCGGAGTTTCGATGGTCTGCAGTACGTGCATTCGAGACCCTCGATCAACTTCACGGCCCTCGCTGTGCGGCCTACGGTGGGCGCCTTCGATCTCAGCGGCATGGAGGAGATCGAGGACGTCAGCCTTCTCTACGGATCGGTCACGCACTCCGCCGCGAACAGCGACGCTCGCCTCTTCGTCATCGGATACAAAGACGAACGAGCTGTCGTGAAAACCGACAACCGCCCGCAGGCCGTTCGCGCCGCGGACCGCGGCGCAGTCGACATCCTGACGATCGGCGGCCATTACCTCGCCGCATCCGGGCCTTTCAACCTCCTCGCGTGGGCTGCTTTCCAGAGCGGTGAGTGGGGAGCTCTCGACCACTCCGCGACGGCGCTCGATTTCGAGGCCGGATACAACGTCGATGGTCCGATGAATACTTCGATTCGTGGCGGTGTGTTCCGGTCGAGCGGCGACGACAGTCCGGGCGACGGCGATCACGGAACGTTTTTCCAGATCCTGCCGACGCCTCGGGTTTATGCGCGCTTCCCGTTTTACAACGCGATGAACAGCACCGACCTGTTTGTCGCCGCGGCAATGAAGCCTACGCCCAGGCTGAGTCTCGCCTCGGAGATCCATCGTCTCCGTCTGAGCGAGAGCTCCGACCTCTGGTACAGCGGTGGAGGCGCGTTCCAGGAACAGACTTTCGGGTTTGCCGGACGGCCATCCGGCGGCAACAGCGACCTCGCCCTCGTCGCCGATCTCAACGTCGATTACGCCTTCACGCCGAAAACCACGTTCACGCTCTACTTCGCAGCTGCCAGAGGGAACGACGTCATCGATGCGATTTACGGAGGCCGGAGCGCGACGATGGCCTACTTCGAGGTGTTGCGGCGATTCTGATCGGCGACAATGCCCCGATGCCGATCGAAGTTCCGATTCCCTTCAGCTCGATTCCTCTCCTGGCAGCGCTGCGGAAGGAGGACCGCGAGCTGCTTGCCCCGCTCTGTCGGCTTCGCGGTCATGAGAAGGGCGATGCAATCTTTCACGAGGGCGATCCTGCCGACCGTATCTACTTCGTACACGTCGGCCGCGTGAAGATCATGAAATCGGCCGGAGGCCGCGACGTCATCCTGGAGATCCTCGGCCCCGGGGAGCCGGTGGGCGCGGTGGCCGTCTTCGAGCGCCGGCCGTTCCCGGCGAGCGCGATCACCCTGGAGCCCTCGTCGATTCTGTCGATCCCGGAGCGGGAGTTCTTCACGCTGCTCGAGTCGCGTCCCGAGATGATGAGACTCGTGCTGGCCGGGCTCACTTATCGCCTGATGATGGTCAACAAGCGTCTCGCTGACATGACGGGTTCAGCCGAGTACCGCACAGCGCGGCTTTTCCTGACATTGTCCGACCGCGTCGGTTTGACGGTCGGGGGGGGCGTCCGGATCCCGCTGCCGCTCTCGCGACAGGAGATCGCGGATCTCATCGGAACCACGCTGGAGACGGCCATCCGGCTCATGAGCCGTTGGCAGAAGGACGATGTGGTGAGGACCGAGAAGGACGGCTTTTTCGTTCCCGACATCGGTCATCTGCGCGAGCTGACCGTCGAGTAATACTGCCCGTCGTGACTCGTATCACTTACCCCGCCTTGCCTGAGCGCGCACTGTCTGCACATGCCGGCAACAGTCGGACACGAACCGTTCCTCGCCATCGCCGCCGCCTTTGAATCGCTCGGGAAAGTCGTTGCGCTCCTGGATGACGATTTCAGGATCGTATGTGCGTCCCCGGCTTTGCGTGGACTGTTCTCGACGCCGGAGCCCGAAGGCCGTTTTCTCAGTGACTTCCTCAACGCTCCCGAAGCGCTGAAGTCACTTTTCGAGCGACGGCGCTGTGAGGGCGAAGTGAAAACGCGCGACGGCCGCACGCTTGTGACATGCGGCGGGCTCCTGGCCGACCGCTCGTTCTTCCCCGAAGCGCGTTACGTGATCGCCTTCGACCTCGGCGAAGGTGCGGCGATCTCGCCCTCGGAAGAAGCGGAGCGGATCATCCGCGCACTCGAATCGAACCGGTGGCGGCGCAGCGCGGCCGCGCGGTCGCTCGGCATGAGCCGGGCCACGCTGTGGCGCCGGATGCGCGAATTCGGGATCTGAAGAGGCGAAGCGCATCAAAGAGGTCGTTGGAGCCGCGGGCGATCTCGCCCGCGGTTTTTTGTTACGACGAGAAAAGCGAAACCCGCGGGCGGATCGCCCGCGGCTCCACCTGTCTATCGTCTGACCGTCACCTCGATCGTCGCGCTGGTGGGGGTTCCGCTGTCGTCCACCGCGTCGACGCGCAACTTGGCCGACACGCTGCTGAATAGCCGGTCGTCCGGCACCGACTTGCGCGGCGCGAACTTGTAACGCAGCTCTCCGTTCGCCGGTAGCGAAGTGCTGTATCCAAGGCTGCGGATTTTGGCGGCGTCGTAGCTCTCATCGGCGATGCGGATGCCGCCCAGCGCAAAAACTTCGGCAGAAACCCGCGAGATCTCGACCGGTCGTCCTCCCGTTTCCCGGATGACCACCTCGAAAGGAAAGTCGTAAGTCTCGCCGCTGACCTTGTAGGCGACGATCGGATTCGGCACGAGCTGAATTGCGATCGCGCCGTGGCCCGGCCGGGCCACGGCGCCTGATCCGCCGCCGCCGCTGGCGCAGAACGTGGAAAGCAGAAGAAGCGGAATCAGGGCGAGGCGCTTCATCTCGGTCCCATCTCTTGCAGCGAAACGACACCGCAGGCGATTCGGCCGCCGGCGTTGCCCGTCGGCTGCGTCACCAGATCGTCGGGGTTCGCGTGCAGGATGATCGCCTTGCCGATGGCGGAGTTCTGTCCCGGCGAGACGGTGATCGACCGGGTGATGAAGCTCGTGTGCACTTCACCGTTCGCGCCGGCCGTCACGTTGCCGAAATCTCCGGCGTGATGCGAGGCGGCGTCAGGCGATGAATGCGGCATGCTGGTCGGGTTGAAATGCCCCCCGGCGGCATTGCCGTTGTCGGCGCAATTCCCGAATTCGTGGACATGGAAGCCATGCACCCCGGGCGGGACGCCCGTCAGGTCCACCTTCACTTCAACGCCTCCATCTTTGAGCTCCTGCAGATGGACCGTTCCTTGAGCGGTCGAGCTCCCCATGGGTGCCAGCGCCGTCATGGCAGCGGGGCGGCGGGCCGTGGCGCACCCTCCAAGAACCAGAAGCGGGATCGCAATCAGAATGACTTTTTTCATTTCTCCTCCAAACCTCTCTTTTTGCCCTGCGAAGATTATTCCGGGTGACACCGATCACGCATGCCTGTGGGGTTTCCTCACGCCGCCCGCCGTGCGGAAACGCCACACTGACCGCGTGATAAAAAAGTTCGCTCCCTGGCTGTTTGCCGTCGCGTTCCTGTTCTGGATCGGCACGACGATCGCCTGATCACTGGGTCCACGCGGCGATTCGCCGCCCCGCCGCCCCGATCCACCCGCCGCTGAGCCGCTGGTAATGGATCGCTGCTGCTCTCTGCACGGCGTCCGCCAGCGACGGGTAAGGCGCGATGACCTGCGCCAGCTCGCCAATTCGGACTCCTTTCTCACGCGCGAGCACCAGCTCCGCGATCAGCGCCGATGCCGACGTCGCGACGATGTGCGCACCGAGGAGTCTGCCTTTGCGATCGCACAGCAGCTTCACGAAGCCGGCGGTCGTACGGTCGACGATCGCTCGATCGACATCGGAGAGATCGACCTCGTACACACTCACATCGCTGCCGTGCGTTTGGCGTGCTTCGCTTTCCGTCAATCCGAGATGAGCAACCTCCGGATCCGTGTAGAACGCCCAGGGGATGTTCGAGTAATCGACTGGCGACCGGCCCGGGAAGAGCATGTTCCGTACGACCTTCACCGCTTCGTATGCGGCAACGTGCGTGAAACGAAGTCCGCCGTGCACATCGCCGATTGCCCAGATGCGGGGAGCCGATGTCTGCAGATATCGATCGACTTCGATGAACGAACCTCGCGTTCGGACGCCTGCTGTTTCGAGCCCGAGATCTTCGATGTTTCCGCGGCGGCCCGAGGCGATGAAGATCTCGTCGGCCAGGACTTGATCGGTGGCGCCGGACGTATGCTCGATCTCCGCTGCCCGGCCGCTTCCTTCGCGACGCACCGACACGACTTTCCATCCTGTCCGCACGTCGATGCCTTCCGCGGACAACACCGAGCCGATTCTCTCGACGACCGATGAATCTTCGGTACCGAGGATCGATGACGCCATCTCGACGACTGTGACCTTCGAACCGAATCGTCGAAAGATCTGCGCGAACTCGATGCCGATCGCGCCGCCGCCGACGATGAGAATCGACGAAGGAAATTCGTCCCGTTCCAGAAAGGATGCGTGATCCAGATACCCGCTCTCAGCGAGTCCGGGAACGGCAGGCACGGCGGTGCGCGAGCCCGTCGCGATCACGATGTCTTTCGCGGTCAGGCGGCGATCACCGCAAATGACTTCGGCGGGCCCGATGAAGCGCGCATTCCCCTCGATGATGTCGACCCCGAGGTCCCGGAAGCGTTGGGGATCGTCGTGAACTGCAGTGGCGCGGCGTGCCTCCCGCATCGACTCCATGACGGCGCGTGGCGAAATCTGAGGGTCTACGGCCGGCAGTCCCCATCGCTCCGCGGTGCGCATCTGGTGCGCCAGCCGGGCCGAGGCGACGAGAGCCTTGGTCGGCACGCAGCCTGTCCAGAGGCAGTCGCCGCCGAGGGCCGCCTTTTCGATGATAGCCACACGACGTCCCAGGCGTGCGCAGCCCGATGCGGTCACCAGGCCCGCCGTGCCTCCGCCGATGACGAGGACGTCGAATGATTCAGACATAAACGGTGACCTTCCGCTCGCGGGGCCCATCGAGCTCGATGAAGTAAACGCCCTGCCAGGTTCCCAGAACGAGACTTCCGTTCCGATAGGGCCACGACAGGGAGGTCCCGATCATCATGGAAAGAAGGTGCGAATCCGAGTTTCCTTCTCCATGGCGGAAGGAGACGGCCGGGATCATGGCCCGCAGGGCTTTGACGAGGTCGGCGGGTACGTCCGGATCGGCATTCTCGTTGACCGAGATCGCACAGGTCGTGTGCGGGGTGACCACGGTGCAGATGCCGTCGCCGTCCGTCAGGCCGCGCAGCGCCTTCTGGATCGGCTCGGTGACGAGGAGGATCTGCTCCCGCTCCCGGGTCCGGACGGTGAACGTCTGCTCTTTCATGTTCCGAGCATATAATTTCGGACACCGCAAAACGGGTCCAGGGTCCTTATGCCTTTCTACTGCATTCATTGCCGGTCGGAGATTGAGCCGGCCTACAAAGCGTGTCCGCATTGCGGCGAGCCGATCACCGATTTTCTACGCCGTTATCTCGAGACGCCTGTGGACGGGAAGTACCAGATCCTCTCCCGTCTGGGCGTAGGCGGGATGGGTGAGGTCTACAAGGTCGTTCACGTCGACCTCAACGCGATCCGTGTGATCAAGCTGATGCGGAGCGCGATTGCGGACGACCCCGGCGCGCACGAGCGGTTCCTGCGCGAGGCCCGCCTCGCCACACGGATCTCCCACCCGAACGTCGGCACGCTCTACGACTTCTCGACGCTCGAAGACGGCTCGAGGTACATGGTGTGGGAGTTCATCGAGGGGATCAACATCCACGAGCTCATCGAGGAGCGCGGGCCGTTGTCGCCGCGTTACGCCGCGAAACTGGCGATCCAGGCCCTGCAGGGACTCGAGGCGGTGCATCGCGCCGGCATCGTTCATCGCGACGTCAGTCCCGAGAACCTCATGATCACGCACGACTCCAGCGGCGAAGAGCGCGTGAAGATCATCGACCTCGGCATCGCCAAACAGTGGAGCGAAGAAACCGACGAGAAGACAAAGACAGGGATGTTCGTCGGCAAGTGGAAGTACTGCTCGCCCGAGCATCTCGGAATCCTCCCCGAGGGCGAGCGGATCGACGGCCGCGCCGATATCTATTCGTTCGGGATCGTGCTGTACGAGATGCTGACCGGCACGACACCCTTCCAGGCGACGACACCGCACGGCTATCTGATGCTGCATGCGTCTGAGAGGCCGCGGCCGCTCCGCCAGGTCAATCCGAGCGTCACGTCGTCGCCGGAGCTCGAGGGCGTCATCCTTCGCGCGCTGGAGAAGAACCGCGCGAACCGGTTTGCGTCGGCGCGCGATTTTGCGCAGGCGCTCGAGACCCTGCTGCCCATCCTCAGCGACACACCGGGCGAACCGGTCCCGATGCCGCTCGGAACCGAGCCGACCGACGGCGCCACGAATGTCGTACGAGTCGATGGCGATGCAGCGACCGTCGTGACGATCGGACATTCCGAACCGACGGTGCAGACGTCGCTGGGCGAGACGCCGCCGACCATCGAGATTCGAAATCAGCCGTGGCGGAGATATCTGCCTCACATCGCAGCGGCTGCCGGCGTGGTGATCGTCCTCGTTCTCCTCGTCTCGATGTGGAGTCGCGAGGAACCGCAGACCCTTCAGGCCGCCGTTCCGCCGCGCGCTGCCAGAGCATCCGTCCTCGTTCCTGCTGCAACGGGCCGCGTGGGGATCAATGCATTTCCCTGGGCGACGGTGCTCGAGGTGCGCAACGTCGCGACTGGCGAGACCGTAGCGATCGAAGCGGGGCTGGTGACGCCCGCGCCGATCGAGCTTGCTCCCGGCAGGTACGAGATTACGCTCTCCAATCCCTCGTTCCGTGACCCGGTCAAAGAGGTAGTGGAGGTGACGGCCGGACACGATGAGCTGATCAACGTTCATTTCACCGATCCGGCGACCGCATCCCTTCCGTCGCTGCTCCGAGGTGGACGATGAACAGGTTGACCCTCACGGCCGTTCTCTTGATCGCGTTTCCTCTCGCCGCGGCGGAGCGCTGGTGGGAGTCCTACAACCGCGGCGTCAAAGCCGTGAATGCGAAGCAGTACGAGGTGGCCGTGCAGGCGCTCGCAGCGGCGATCGCCGCTGCGCCAGCGGAGAGCAGCGCCGCGCGCGTGCGGAATGCCGCGATCGTCTACGTGCCGCACTACTGGCTCGGCGTGGCGAAGTTCAACCTCGGCGATGTCGATGGCGCAGTCCGCGCCTGGCGTACCTCGGAAGAGCAGGGAGCGATCGCCAAAACCGAGTTTTATCCAAAGCTCCGCGAGTGGGTTTCCCGCGCGCAGGCGGAGAAGAAACGCGATGCCGCCGACGCAGCGTCCTCGTCGAAGAAAGCAGCCGACAAAGCCGTCAGTGCGGCGATGGTTGCACAGGTTGCGGCGCTGTCCGCGGGCGCTGACCGTACGGATACCTATCGCGCAGGCGAAGCGAAGCTCCGTGAAGCGATGACGCAGTTCCGCGCCGCCGGAACCGACGTGACCGTGTTCGAGCGTGTCGCGCAGACGGCCGGCCGGGCGCGCGAATTGTTCACGAAGGCCGCGGATGATGCGAAGAAGCTGAAAGCGACGCGCCAGCAGCAGATCGCAGCGAAGCAGGCCGCGCCGCCGCCCGTGGTTGCCCTGAAACCGACGCAGCCCCAACCCGAGCCTGAACCCGAGCCTGAACCCCAGCCGGTGCCCGTGTCTGCGCCTGTGGCAACGGCCACGGCCGCCGAGGCACCAGCGGAAACCGTGGCCGTGGCTGAAACGGCACCTGTCCCGGTGGTCGGGAAGGCCGCCGCTGCGCCGACGGCCGAGATCTCCAAAGCGGCTCTGCGCTCCCAGCTGGAATCGGCCTACCGGTTCTACGCGAGCGGGAACTTCGAGGCGTCGGAGAGGGCGCTGACGTCGATCCTGAACGCGACGCGCTCCGGGGAGGCTTACCTGCTCCGAGGATGCGCGCGATACACCCGCGCGATCCTCTCGCGGCAGCCTGATCCCGGCCTGGCAACCGCGAGCAGCGACTTCAAAGCCGCGCTCAAGGTGAACCGCAGCCTGAGACTCGACAAGCGGACGTTCTCACCAAAGCTCGTGGAGTTTTTCGAGAGCGTGCGGAAATCGGGGTGAGGGAGACGACCCTTCACCGCGGAGACGCGGAGTACGCAGAGGGACGCGGAGATTTTCAGAACGTCCTTTGCCGTCCCCCTGCGCTCTCTGCGTCTCCGCGGTGAACGTGTGGGGTCAGTCCGCTGTGCGCAGCTCGACGCCGTTGGCCACGAACGAGACTTCGCGCGCGGTGCCGTCTTCGTTGCGCGTGAGCTTCGCCCCTTCCTCTGAAAGGTGATCCGCTTCCTTCTTCGAAAGAGTCTTGATGGTCGTCACGCCCTCGGCGCGGGCAACCATGCCTTTCGAGTCGAGCGGGATGAAGAATCCGTAATCCTTGAACGTGACGCGGACGCCCGGTTTGCCGGCTTCCGGCACGAGCTCCATCCAGCAACCCTTGCGGGTGCAGGCCTGGCTGATCACGCCGTCGACGACGACGGCAGTCTTCGCATACGTCTCGGGCGACTCGAGCACCGTTGCGAGCGGAACCACCTTCGCGTCGGGCATGATTGCTGCGCCGCGCTTGATGACTTCCTCGCCGGCGAGCGCTGCCATCGCGATCAGGAGCATCGCCGTCATTGCTGCAATTCGTTTCATGTTCGAGCCTCCGTTGGCCTGGTGAATATACCGGATCACGGCAATATAGACTCCACCCATGCTTCCGAAAACACTGCTGGCCATTCTCATTCTTGCGGCATCCGTGGCGAACGCTGCGGACTATGACGTGATCATCAGGAACGGGCGGATCATCGATGGAACGGGCGCGCCGTGGTATCGAGGCGAGATTGCCATCAAGGGCGATTCGATTGCGGCGATGGGGCGCAGGATCGAAGGGACCGCTGCGCGCGAGATCGATGCGAAGGATCGTGTCATTGCCCCTGGATTCATCGATCTGCACACGCACGCGCGGCGGGGAATCTTCGAGGTGCCCGGCGCGGACAACTACATCCGGCAGGGCGTGACGACGATCTTCGAAGGTCCGGACGGCGGCTCACCGATTCCGATCGGCGAATTTCTCGACAAAATCGCCGCGGCAAAACCAGCTCCGAACTTTGCGACGTTCGTCGGCCAGGGAACCGTCCGCAACAGTGTCATCGGCTCGATCGACCGGAAGGCGACGCCCGACGAGCTCGCACGCATGAAGGAAATCGTGCGCCAGGCCATGCTCGACGGAGCCTGGGGGATGAGCACCGGCCTCTACTACGTGCCGGGCAGTTTCACGCCGACCGAGGAAGTGGTCGAGCTGGCGAAGGTGGCGGGGGCACTCGGTGGAATTCACATCTCCCACATGCGCGATGAGACGGCGAAAGTCCGCGACAGCGTCCGGGAGACGATCCGCATCGGCGAGGAAGGAAATCTCCCAACCCAGGTCACCCACAACAAGGTCCTCGGACAGCCGAACTGGGGCGCGAGCGTCGACACGCTGAAGCTCATCGACGACGCCCGCGCGCGTGGCGTCGATGTCACGAGCGACCAGTATCCGTACACGGCGTCGAGCACGTCCGTCACCGCTGCGCTGATGCCGGCGTGGTCGCTCGAAGGCGGCCGAAAGGAGATGCTGCAACGCCTCCAGGATCCCGCGGCGCGCCGGAAGATCATCAACGTGATGGTCGACAGGATCCGGAACGAGCGCGGGGGCGGCGATCCGAAGAACATCCAGATCTCTTCGACCGACTTCGACCCTTCGCTCGCCGGAAAGAACCTGGCCGAGATCACGCGCGCGGCAGGGAAGGAGCCGACACCCGAGAACGCCGCGGCCATGGCGCTGCAGCTGATCGAGAAGGGAAGCGTTGGCGGCATCTTTCACGCGATGGCCGAGGCAGACGTGGAGCGCATCCTCCGTCACCCGGCGACGATGATTGCTTCCGACGGGGAAGTGCCGGTCTTCGGCAAGTCGTCACCGCATCCGCGATCGTACGGGACGTTTGCCCGCGTTCTGGGCCGCTACGTGCGCGAGAAGAAGGTGATCACGCTGGAAGAAGCAGTGCGGAAGATGTCGTCAATGCCCGCCCGCCGGGTCGGCATTCGCGATCGAGGGATGCTGCAGCCCGGCTTCAAGGCCGACGTCGTGGTGTTCGATCCCGCGACGGTGATGGATCGCGCGACATTCGAGAAACCGCATCAGTACGCGGAGGGTTTCTCGCACGTGCTGGTCAACGGCGTGCTCGTGATCGATGACGGAAAGGCCACAGGGGAGCGGCCGGGGGCGGTGCTGCGGAGGAAGTAGGGGTGGAGTGCGGCAGCAATAGCCTGTCATCCGGAGCGTGAGCGAGGGACCGGGGGGTTGGGTGGCACGAAGCACGATGTTTCGCGCCACCCGCCCCCCAGGTCCCTCGCTACGCTCGGGATGACAGTGGAGCGCGGGCGACGTCGCCCGCGCTCCACCCGTTCATCGTTCAATGTGCGTCCGTCTGCGCCGTGCCGATCCGCATCCCGTAGAACGACCGGTAGACGAAGAACATCGAGATCAGCAGGAACACCGCGGACAGGAAGAGCGTCAGGCCGCCTTGTCCGGCGCGGTTCATCTCCACGGCCAGCTCCACTGCGAGCAGCCCGAACAGGGTCGTGAACTTGATGACCGGGTTCATCGCCACGGAGGAGGTGTCCTTGAACGGATCGCCAACCGTGTCGCCGACGACGACCGCAGCGTGCAGCGGCGTGCCCTTCATCTTCATCTCCGTCTCGACGATCTTCTTCGCGTTGTCCCACGCGCCGCCAGCATTGGCCATGAAGATCGCCTGATAGAGACCGAAAAGCGCGATGGAGATGAGGTATCCGATGAAGAAGAAGGGCTCGAAGCATGCGAACGCCAGGGTCGAAAAGAACACGACCATGAAGATGTTGAGCATGCCCTTCTGCGCGTAGCGGGTGCAGATCTCGACGACCTTCTTTGAGTCCTCGACAGAGGCCTTGGTGGCGCCCGTATCGAGCTTGATGTTCGCCTTGATGAATTCGACGGCGCGATAGGCGCCGGTGGAGACGGCCTGGGTGGCCGCGCCGGTGAACCAGTAGATCACCGCGCCGCCCACGACCAGTCCCAGAAGGAACTGCGGGTGCAGGAGCGAAAGCTTTTCGATGTCGGTGGTGAGTCCGTTCGTGAGCATCACGATGATCGCGAAGATCATCGTCGTCGCGCCGACGACGGCGGTGCCGATGAGGACCGGCTTCGCAGTGGCCTTGAACGTATTTCCGGCGCCGTCGTTTTCCTCGAGGAACTCCTTGCCCTTCTCCCACGCGGGGGTGAACCCGAAGTCGCGCTGGATCTCTTCGTTGATTCCGGGAAGCGTCTCGATCGTGGAGAGCTCGTACACCGACTGGGCGTTGTCCGTGACGGGGCCGTAAGAGTCGACGGCGATCGTCACCGGGCCCATGCCCAGGAACCCGAAGGCCACGAGGCCGAACGCGAAGATTGCGGGGGCGATCATCAGAGCGCCCGCGCCAGTCGCGAAAGTTCCGGCGATCCACGCGGCGATGCCCATCAGGCCGGCGATCACCAGGCCCATCCAGTACGCCGAGAAGTTGCCGGCGATGAAGCCGGACAGGATGTTGAGCGACGCGCCGCCTTCACGCGACGCCGTCACCACTTCGCGCACGTGGCGTGACTCGGTCGACGTGAACACCTTCACCAGCTCGGGGATGATCGCGCCGGCGAGCGTGCCGCAGGTGATGATCGTCGAGAGCTTCCACCACATCGAGGCATCGCCGCCGAGGGTGGGGATGAGAAGGTACGAGACGGCGTAGGTGACGCCGACGGAAAGAATCGAGGTCAGCCACACGAGCGACGTGAGCGGCGCTTCGAAGTTCATCTTGTCCGCGTTCAGGTAGCGCGCTCTGGCCATCGCTTCGTTGATGAAGTACGACACGGCCGAGGTGATGACCATCAGCACGCGCATCACGAAGATCCAGACGAGCAGCTGGACTTGTGCGGTCGGATCGGTGACGGCGAGGAGGATGAACGTGATCAGCGCGACACCGGTCACGCCGTAAGTTTCGAAACCGTCCGCGGTAGGGCCGACGGAGTCGCCGGCGTTGTCGCCGACGCAGTCCGCGATGACACCGGGATTGCGGGCGTCGTCTTCCTTGATGTTGAAGACGATCTTCATCAGGTCCGAGCCGATGTCGGCGATCTTGGTGAAGATGCCGCCGGCGATTCGCAGCGCGGCCGCGCCGAGCGATTCACCGATCGCGAAGCCGATGAAGACCGGCCCCGCGTATTCGCCCGGGACGAAGAGAAGGATCGCCAACATGATCAGCAGCTCGGTGGAGATGAGCAGCATGCCGATCGACATGCCAGCGCGAAGGGGAATCGAATAGGTGGGGAAGGGCTTGCCCTTCAGCGAAGCGAACGCGGTGCGCGAGTTCGCGAACGTGTTGATGCGGATGCCGAACCACGCCACGCCGTAGGAGCCGGCGATGCCCACGAGGCTGGCCAGGAGGATGATCACCACGCGCGCCGGCTCGAAGTCCCGGAGCACGCCGAAGTACACGACCATGATGATGCCGATGAGGAACTCGAGCATCAGGATGAACTTGCCCTGCGTGATCAGGTAGGTCTTGCAGGTCTCGTAAATCAGCTCGGAGATCTCGAGCATCGAGCGATGAACGGGCAGCGACTTGAGCTGGCTGTACATCATCACGCCGAAGAGCAGGCCGAGGACGCAGACCACCAGGCCGCCGAGGAGAAGGCGGTCGCCACTCACCCCGACGAAGTCGACGCTGCCGAGGTCCGGGAGCACCAGATCGGCCTCGGATTTGTGCTCGGTCGGCGTAGCGCGGCGCGTCTCGACCGCCTCCTGCGCCACGACCGCTCCCGTGGCCGTCAGTACCACCACCGCGAGCAACACCGCTCGCATGATCCAGGACTTCATTTTTCCTCCGAGCTGGGATGAGAGTTTTTTGTTCGAGTGCCGCATCCGGAGCAGGCCAGAGGCTGGGCTCACGCAAAAGGCCGGCGGATTCTAGCAGAGAGGGAGGGTCACGTCTGCACTTGGCACTTTCTCCACGAACGGTAGATCGGCGAAGTCGTGGGGAATCTACCGCTCGTGGAGAAAGTGCCAAGTGCAGACGTGACCCTCCTCCCAGTATCATGCGCGGCCAACCACCCCTGAGGAGACGACCGATGTCGAACTCGATCTATCTGATTCCGCTGGCCGGGGTCCTCGCCCTGATCTTTGCCCTGGTCAGGAGTTCCTGGATCAGCAGGCAGGACGCCGGGACGCCCGAGATGAAAGTCATCGCCGGCCACATCCGCGAAGGGGCGATGGCATTCCTCACCCGCGAATATCGCGTCCTGGCGGTATTCGTCGTCGTGGTCTCGGTCCTCCTCGCCTGGGCGAACGCCGCGCGCGCCGAAAGCTCCTGGCTGATCGGCGTCTCCGTGGCCACCGGCGCGTTCTGCTCGGCCCTGGCCGGCTGGTTCGGAATGAGCGTGGCGACGCATGCAAACGTGCGCACGGCGGCAGCCGCGCGGACCAGCATGAACGGCGCGCTGCGCCTCGCATTCGCCGGCGGCGCCGTGATGGGCTTTGCCGTCGTCGGCCTCGGACTACTCGGACTGTCGCTTCTGTACATCCTCTACGAGCGCTTGTTCGCCTCCGCCGATCCGCAGGCGACGATGATCCGCAACATCAACGTGCTCTCCGGCTTCTCGTTCGGGGCGAGCTCCATCGCGCTCTTCGCGAGAGTCGGCGGCGGCATTTACACGAAGGCGGCCGACGTCGGCGCTGACCTCGTCGGCAAGCTCGAGGCGGGAATCCCCGAAGACGATCCACGCAACCCGGCCGTCATCGCAGACAACGTCGGCGACAACGTCGGCGACGTCGCCGGCATGGGCGCCGATCTCTTCGAGTCCTACGTCGGCTCCATCGTCGGCACCCTCGTCCTCGGCATGGTGGCGACGCAGGTTGGCGGTTCCAGCTATACACCGATGCTCGTGCTCTTTCCGCTCGTGCTCGCGGCGGTCGGCATCGTGCTCTCGCTCGTGGGTACGACTCTGGTCCGGATGAAAGAGGACGGTGATCCCGGCCGGGCGCTGCAGGCGGGCCCGATCGTCGCCGCCGTTCTGACTCTCATCGCCATCTGGTTCATCGCGCAGCGCATGCTGCCGGGGACCTACCTGCTCGAAGGGAGAGAGTTCAACGCCACGGGCGTCTTTTTCGCTACCGTCGCCGGACTCGTCGCCGGCGTCCTGATCGGACTGATCACCGAGTACTACACGTCCGAGGCGCGTGGTCCGGCGCGCGGGATCGCGCGGGACTCGCTGACGGGCGCGGCGACGAACATCATCAGCGGGCTGGCGGTAGGCATGAGGTCGACCGCGCTTCCGATCGTCGTCCTCGTCGTGGCGATCATCGTCTCGTATCGCCAGGCGGGCCTGTACGGGATCGCGATCGCCGCGCTGGGCATGTTGCTCACCACGGGAATCCAGCTCGCGGTCGATGCCTACGGCCCGATCGCAGACAACGCCGGCGGCATCGCGGAGATGAGCCATCTCGGCAAGGAAGTGCGGGCACGGACGGACAAGCTCGACGCCGTCGGTAACACGACCGCCGCGATCGGGAAAGGGTTCGCGATCGGGTCAGCGGCACTCACTGCGCTGGCGCTCTTCGCGGCCTTCAAGGCGACCGTCGGTCTGAAAGTGATCGACCTCAGCGACCCCGATGTCATGGGAGGCCTCTTCCTTGGCGGCATGATGCCGTTCCTCTTCTCGGCGATGTCCATGAAGGCGGTGGGACGCGCGGCGTTCAAGATGATCGAAGAGGTACGCCGCCAGTTCAAGGAAATACCCGGACTGATGGAGGGGACAGGGAAGGCCGACTACGCGCGTTGCGTCGACATCTCCACGCAGGCCGCGATCAAGGAGATGGTCATCCCGGGATTGCTCGCCGTCGTCGCTCCGGTCGTGGTTGGCCTGTACAGCGTTCCTGCGCTCGGCGGTCTGCTGGCGGGCGTCACTGTGACGGGCGTGCTGATGGCGATCTTCATGGCCAACGCCGGCGGCGCCTGGGACAACGCGAAGAAGCACATCGAGGCGGGAGCGCACGGCGGGAAGGGCTCCGATGCTCATCGTGCCGCGGTGGTCGGTGACACGGTCGGCGATCCGTTCAAGGACACATCCGGACCGAGCCTGAACATCCTCATCAAGCTGATGTCGGTGGTGGCGCTGATCGTGGCGCCGCTGCTGATTTAGCTCCAGTTTTATCCTGAAGAGATCCCAGTTCATCCTGAGGAGCTCGAGTTTATCCTGAGGAGCGAAGCGACGAAGGATCTCCCGGTGCACCGGCAGCGCCTGAAGATTGAGCGCTGCAAGTGCACCGGAGATCCTTCGCTTCGCTCAGGATAAACTTCCGAAACCACTACTCCGACGGATTCGCGTCTTCTCTCGCCTTGATGCTGATCTCCACACGGCGATTCAGCTGGCGACCTTCGGCGGTCTCGTTCGTCGACTTCGGCTGCGACTCGCCGAATCCGCGCGCAACGATGTGGCGGCTGGCGACACCCTGGTCGACGAGGTAGTCGCGGACCGAGTTCGCGCGGCGTTTGGACAGGTCGAGGTTGAAGTCGGCCGAACCGACGGAGTCGGTGTGGCCGTCGACCTCAATGTAGTTGATGTCCGAATAGCGGCCGAACGTGGTCGCGAGCTCACGAAGAGTGGCTCTCGACTCGGAACGAAGAGCGGATGAGTTGAAGTCGAAGAGAATGTCGCTGGTGAGGCGGACTTCGATCTCGCCTTCGGAAGGACGGCTGACTTCGACGCCCTCGATCTGACGGAGCTCTTTCTCCTGCTGATCCATGCGCCGTCCGATGGCCGCGCCGATGGCGCCGCCGATGACAGCTCCCGCCACTGCGCCGGTACGGTTGTTACCTGACTGGTTGCCGATGACCGCGCCGGCCGCGGCACCTGCGCCGGCGCCGACTGCCGCACCGGTCTGTGTCTTCGTGGCGCATGAGACCGCCAGAAGGCTCAACACTGCTATGACGACTACGAGTTTGCGAAACATGTACTCCTCCATCGTTCTGAAAAACAAAAGGGCGCTCCCGTGGGAGCGCCCTTCGTCTAATTCACGAACGATACCCGTTGCGGCTCAGGCTGCGTTCGCGCGGACGTTGATCTCGACCCGGCGGTTCAGCTGGCGGCCGCTGGCGCTGGCGTTCGACGCCCGGGGCTGCGATTCGCCGTAGCCGATCGCGTCGATGCGCGAGCCGCGAACGCCGAGGTTCTGCAGGTAGCGCTCAACCGAGGCGGCGCGACGTTCCGACAGGCGCTGGTTGTACGAGGCCGATCCGGTCGAGTCCGCATGCCCCTCGACCACAATCGTGGTGTCCGGGTAGTTCTGGAACACTTCCGCCATCTCCCGCAGCGCGGAGCGCGACGCCGACCGGAGAGCAGTGGAGTTGTAGTCAAAGAGCACTTCGTTGCGGACGGTGACCTTCAGCTCATCTTCGTCGACGCGCGTGACGTCGAGGCCTTCGATCTGCCGGAGCTCGCGCTCCTGCTTGTCCATCATCGCTCCGACGATGGCGCCGGTGGCCACACCGACGACGCCGCCGATTGCCGCGCCGCGCTTGGCGTTGCCACTCCCTCGGTTGTTGCCGAGGACGCCGCCGACGATCGCGCCGGCCACACCGCCGATGACGGCGCCCTTTCGGGTCTTGTCCCGCTCGGTGGCCACATCGGCGAAGGCAGGGGTGACTGCCAGGAGAGCGATCAACAGTGTTGCGAAGAGCTTGTTCATGGTTTCCTCCGTTTGAACCTGCCTCCACTATCGCAACCGGAATGCCACTGTCACAATAACTATGGACAGAAGGCCCGGGCTGGGAGCCGGCTGGGCGGGCGAGAGGTGTACCATTCGCGCCATGGCGGCCGGTGTACCACTGATTGATGTCATCCATAAGTTACTGGAATCAAGCGACTTGACGTTCCATGACTTCATGGAGATGGCGCTCTATCACCCCGAACACGGGTACTACGCCCGGGCCGAAAACCCGGTCGGGAAGGAGGGTGATTACGTCACTTCGCCCAGTCTTTCGCCCCTCTTTTCGGATACGCTGAGCCTGCTGGTTACCGAATTTGCGAGCCGTGGCGGCGACGAGGTGTCCACGGTTGTGGACATTGGCTGCGGGGATGGCTCGCTCATCCATTCTTTATATGACGCGGTTGGAGCGCGGGCGATCTCGCCCGCGACCGAGATGGCGGGCGAGATCGCCCGCCCTCCACGTTTCTACGGGGTCGACCGCTCTCTGAGTCGGGTCAAGAGAGGGGATGGCGTCCAATTTGCCGGAAGCCTGGCCGAGGTTCCGCGGGAGGGTCAGCATCTCCTGATCGCGAACGAGCTCTTTGACGCTCTTCCGGTCCATCGCCTGGTCCAGCGTGGCGAGCATCTTCACGAACTGTGGGTGACGGAGCGCAATGGCGAGCTCGACTGGAGCGAGCATGAGGCCCCTGCGGCATTCGAAGACTATTTCGCGGCGAGAGACATCGAACTGGCCGACGGCCAGTTCGTCGACGTCTCGCTCGAGTGGGAATCGCAATTCGAGGAGATGTGCGGTTTCTTACGTCGGGGCGTGATTGTCGTCTTTGATTACGGATACCCTGAAAAGAGACTCTTCGACCCGCGGGTTCGGCGCTTCGGCACTTCAGCGTCTTATCGACAGCAGCGCGTCTCTCGAGATCTTCTGGTCGATCCTGGCCTTCAGGACCTGACAGCACACATCAATTTCACGGATCTGATCCGCGCGGGCGAAAGGAAGGGGTTACGGACAGTCTTCTTCGATCGGCAGGCGAAGTTCCTTCTCGCCCTGGGCGGCGCGGAGCACGATCTGCTGCGGCCGATCGACCAGGGCATGGATCAGAGGAAGATCGCCTCGCTCGAAGGCGGACTGGCCTTTCTGCAGCAGCGCGAGGATGCGAAGCGGCTTCTGCTGCCGGACGGGATTGGAGAGGACATCCGGGTCCTCGTGCAGATCAAAGACCTCGACGATTCGGGGTGGTCTTTTCAAAGACCGCTCTTCAATCGTTGACTCCTGAGACGTCACGTTTACAATTACGGGCGGTCTCGACGATTCACAGCGAGTAAAGATGGCGAACTACTCAGTATTGCTGGTGGCTGCGCTTGTTGTGCTCTCCGTTCCGATTCTCACCCTTTTCATCATCGTGCCCCTCGTGAGCGCGTATCGAGCGAACAAGGTGAAACTCGAACCGTACGAGTGCGGCGTACCGGCCACGTCTCTTGCCTTCGACCACCGCTTCTCGGTGCGTTACTTCCTGATCGCTGTACTCTTCATCATCTTCGACGTCGAGACGGTCTTTCTCTTCCCGTGGGCGATCCGGTTCAAACAGCTCGGCTGGTTCGGGGCTGTCGAGATGGCAATCTTTCTTGCGATTCTCCTGATCGGTTACTTCTACGCGTGGAAGAGGAAGGTTCTTTCATGGGTCTGATCGAGAATCGCTTCGACTCGAACGTCCTCACCACCTCCGTCGACAAGATTTTCAACTGGGCCCGCAAGTCATCGCTCTGGCCGATGCAGTTCGGCCTCGCCTGCTGCGCGATCGAGATGATGGCCGTCCTCGATCCGCGTCACGACATGGCTCGGTTCGGCGCGGAGGTCTTCCGCGCCACGCCGCGCCAGGCGGATCTCATGATCGTCTCCGGCACGGTCACGGAGAAGATGGCGCCGATCGTCCGCCGGCTGTGGGATCAGATGCCCGAGCCGAAATGGGTGATCGCCATGGGTTCGTGCGCGACTTGCGGCGGCCCTTACGATACCTACGCCGTCACGCAGGGCGTCGACCGCCTGATCCCTGTCGATGTCTATATCCCCGGTTGCCCGCCGCGCCCCGAGGCTCTCATCTGGGGGCTGATGGAGCTGCAGAAGAAGATCGAGAAGATGCACATCCTCCGCAAAGGAGGAGAGGCGTACGACTTCGCGCGCGCCGCGGTGCGCGATTCGCTCCGGCCGCAGCACGAAGGTCCCGCCCTTCGCGCCGAGCAGGCCGCCGCGCAGCTCAAGCCCGCACCGGTATCGGGCGTGAAAAGAGAGGCGAAGCCGAGTGGGGCGCGGGCGACCCCGCCAGCGCTTTCCGCTCCGGCCCCAACAACCGCGGGCGAGGTCGCCCGCGCTCCACAGGATGCTGCCACTTCCACGGCTGTCCTGGAAGCCGATGTGCAGCAGGCGGCGGCGCCGGAAGTCGTGCCGGGCGACACGACCGATGGTGCCTCTCCCGCTGTCCCTTTTCACAAGGAAGATCTCACCCTGCCCGAGCGCATGCAGATGGCCGAGCAGATGGGCGGCAAGTTCGAGACGAAGCTCTTCGCGGCGATGGCGCAGACCGATTGCGGTGCCTGCGGCTGGGACTGCGAAGGGTACGCGAACGCCCTCGCTACGGGCGAGACGAAAGACATCTCTCTCTGCGTCCCCGGCGAAGCAGAGACGCTCGATGAGCTGAAGAAGCTGATGGAACAGGCAGGGAAGGAGTACGAAGGGGCCTGATGTCAGAGACCACCCCCCCTCCAGCCGCGCCGGCCGCGGCACCCGCCGGCCGCACGGCAAGCGACATCAAGCGCGACCCGCTTGTTCTCGTCGCCGTATCGCGCGACTGGGAGGCCGTCACCGACGCGAAGGAGTTCGCGAACGAGATCACTCTCATCGTCGATCGCGCTCGCATCGTCTCCGTCTGCCGTGCCTTCAAGGACGAGGGGTTCAGCTATCTCGTCGATCTGTCCGGCGTCGATTACTCGAAGTACCCCGGACATGCCGGCCCGCGGTTCGGCGTGGTCTACACCCTCTATTCATTCAACGCCAACAAGCGCGTCAGGCTCCGCACCTTCACCGACGAGAACACCCCCATCCCGTCCGTGACGGACGTCTGGAAGACCGCGAACTGGCACGAGCGCGAGACCTTCGACATGCTGGGCATCCAGTTCGAAGGTCATCCGAATCTCGAGCGGATCCTCATGTGGGAAGGCTTCAACGGGCATCCGCTCCGTAAAGACTTTCCGATCCGCGGCATCGACACCGGCGCGCGCATCTATCCCGAGGTCTTCCCGCCCGGCGGAGGACCGAAACCGGGATCGACGGGCAAGGACGCGAAGGACGTCAATATCTTCCAGGGCGAATGGAACACCTACGGCACCTGGCCTGCCGCGCAGATCGCCGGACAGCGCGCCGCCGCGAAGACGCAACAGCCCGCAGCGCCGGAGCTCGCCGCGGTTGTCGCGGAAACGGCGAAGCCGACCCAGGAAGCGCCGTGGCACAACCCCGATCTTCAGCTGCCCGAGCGGATGAAGATGGCCGAAAAGGGGAGCCTCAAAGACAAGCTCTTCGCGGCGATGGCCCAGACCGACTGCACCGCCTGCGGCTGGGACTGCGAAGGCTACGCAAACGCGATCGCCACCGGCGAAACCAAAGATCTGACGCTCTGCGTACCGGGCGAACAGGAAACGGAGGACATGCTGAAGAAGCTGATGTCTGCGGGCTGACGGTTAACGGTTAACGGTTAACGGTCGAAGGCGACCGTTGAACGCTGACCGGTGATCGTTCATGTTTGACGTCCACGAAATGGAAGTGAATTTCGGTCCTCAGCACCCGTCGACGCACGGCGTGCTGCGAGTCATCCTCAAGGTCGACGGCGAACGGATCATCGACGCGAAGCCGGTCATCGGCTATCTGCATCGCGGCACCGAGAAGCTCTTCGAGCACATGAACTACCCGCAGTGCGTGCCGCACACCGACCGCATGGACTACGTCGCCGCGGCCACGAACAACCTCGGCTTCGTCGAAGCGGTGGAAAAGCTGATGGGCATCACCGCCCAGATCCCGAAACGCGCGCAGCTCCTTCGGGTCATCCTCTCCGAGCTGCAGCGCATCTCGTCTCATCTGCTCTGGCTCGCGACGCACGCGATCGACATCGGCGCGATGACGCCATTCTTCTACACGTTCCGCGAACGAGAACAGGTCCTCGACTTCTTCGAGGCGTACTGCGGTGCGCGCCTCACGCTGAACTGCATGCGCATCGGCGGGATGCCCGAAGACGTGCCGGCGGGCTGGCTCGAAGACATCCAGGAATTCATCGATCGGTTCGACGTCGCCATCGACGAGTACGAGAATCTGCTCACCAACAATCGCATCTGGAAGCGCCGCACCGTCGGCATCGGTGTGCTCTCGCCGGAGGAAGCGATCGAGTGGGGGATCACCGGACCGCCCCTCCGCGGATCGGGCGTGAACTGGGATCTTCGCCGCGCGCTGCCCTACGAGTGCTATCCGGAGCTCGACTTCGAGGTACCCCTTGGAAAGAACGGCGATACCTACGACCGCTACCTGGTGCGCATGGAAGAGATGCGGCAGTGCCGCCGCATCATCCAGCAGTGCATCCCGCTCATCCGGCAGACGCCCGCGGGCGACATCAAAGCGAAGATCTCCCGCGTCATCCGCCCGCCCGAGGGGGAGGTTTACCACTCGATCGAGTCGCCGAAAGGGGAGCTCGGCTACTACATCGTCTCCGACGGCAAGAGCCAGAACGCCTACCGCTGCCACGTGCGCCCGCCCTCATTCGTCAACCTGCAGGCGCTGCCGGCCATGGCCAAGGGCCACCTGATCTCGGATCTCGTCGCGCTGATCGGGACCATCGACATCGTGCTGGGGGAGGTCGATCGATGAGGAAAACCGAAATGTTGAATGTTCAATGTTCAATGTTGAATGTTCAATTCAACATTCAACATTCAACATTCAACATTGAACATTCTCGTGGGAGGGCGGTGGCCCCATGAACCCCTGGATGACCTATCTGATCTGGCCACTGATCAAGTTCTCGATCGCGTTCATCGCCGTGCAGGCTCTCGTCGCCGCCATGAACTGGATCGAGCGCCGCCTCCTCGGATTTTTCCAGGCGAGGCTCGGTCCGAACCGCGTGGGGCCGTGGGGTCTGGGCCAGATCATCGCCGATCCGATCAAGTTCCTTCTGAAGGAAGACTTCGTTCCCGCGCGCGCCGAAAAGGTCGCCTACTACCTCGGCCCCATTCTTCCGCTGCTCCCGTCGTTCATCGTGTTCTGCCTGATCCCGTTCGGGCCGCCTCCGACGTTCGCCGTGACGAACAACATCAACGTCGGACTGCTCCTGATCTTCGCGCTCACTTCCACCGCCGTATACGGAATCATCCTCGGCGGCTGGGCATCGAACAACAAGTTCTCGCTGATGGGCGGCCTCCGCTCCGCGGCGCAGATGGTGTCGTACGAGGTTCCGCTGGGCCTCTCGATCGTCGGCGTGCTCATGCTCACGCAGAGCCTCGAGCTCGAAGAGATCGTGCGCTACCAGGAGATGAATTCCTGGAACGTCTTCCCGCAGCTCGTGGCCTGTTTCATCTTCATCGTGGCAATGAACGCCGAGAACAATCGCACGCCCTTCGACCTGCCCGAAGCCGAGTCGGAGCTCGTGGCTGGATTTCACACCGAGTATTCGGCGATGAAGTTCGCCTTCTACATGCTCGGCGAGTATTCGCTGATGATCGTGAATTCATGTCTCGCCGTGACGCTGTTTTTCGGCGGCTGGTCGCTGGGCATGGGCGGCATCGGATTCACCACTGAAGTGATGCAGAAGATGGGATGGGTCGGCGGATTGATCGGCACCGGCATCTTCGTCACGAAGATGATGCTGTTCCTCTTCATGTACATCTGGTTCCGCGCGACCTTTCCCCGCTTCCGCTTCGACCAGCTCATGGACCTGGGATGGAAGTTCCTCATCCCTCTTGCTCTGGCGAATATCTTCGTGACCGGGATCGTGCTTCTGGCATTCCCGTCGCGGCTCTACGGTGACACGGTGATCGCGGTCGGCGAGATCATGCTGACGGTCATCGGCATGATCGTCATCGCTCTCACGCTCGTGCTTCTCTTCAAGCCGAAACGGCCCAAGGTGATCAATGCAAGTCGAGTATCCGAAGCCTAAGTGGACGGACAAGTTTCTGCTCCTTGACATGTTCGAGGGGCTGAAGACGACCTTCAGGGAGCTGTTCCGTCCGAAGGTCACGATCCGCTATCCGGAAGAGCGCCTGGAGCCGGCCGACCGGTTCCGGGGGATGTTCCGCTTTTCGTACGACCGCTGTATCGCGTGCAAGCTCTGCGCGCTGGCCTGCCCGATCGACATCATCTACATCGACGTCCACGACGAGACCATCGAACAGGAAGGCAAGAAGAAAAAGGTCAAGGTCCTCGACCGTTACGACATCGACGTCAAGCGATGCATGTTCTGCGCGCTCTGCGAAGAGGCCTGCCCGACCAAACCGAAATCGATCTGGCTGACCACGAAAACCTACGAGCTGGCCACGTACGACCGCAACGACCTGTACTTCAACATGCAGGAGCTCGAGTACTGGGACGATCGGCCGCGCTACACCGGCCTTCCTGAAGAAGAGGAGAAGCCGCGGATTGCCGACGAGCGTCGGATGCTGGGTGAATGACCGATGGAAGCACTGACCAGCGGCATGCCGTTTCTCGTGTTCCTGATCATCGGGACGATCGCCGTCGCCGCGTCGATTCTCGTCGTGGCCATGCGCAACCCGGTGCACTCGGCGCTGTTTCTCCTGCTGACCTTCCTCTGCGTCGCGGTGCTGTTCGTGCTGAAGGCGGCCGAGTTCGTCGCCGCAGTCCAGGTGCTCGTCTACGCCGGCGGAATCATGGTGCTCTTCCTCTTCGTCGTCATGCTGATCAACGTCCGATCGCTGCCCGAAGAGCGGGTGATGTCGGCGTTCTGGAAGGGCGGGCTGGCCGTCGGGCTGGGGCTCTTCATCCTCTTTGCGGGTGTGGTGCGGCCCGGCGTCTATCACGAGCCGAAAGGCAATGAGCGCGACCTGCGCACCCAGACCACTTACCGCATGCGCAAGGTGAGGAATGCCGACGGCACGGTGACCGAGCGCCGCGTCGGCCGCAGCCGAGTGGTCGGCAACTCTGAGGCGATCGGGATGGTCCTCTACCGCGACTATCTGGTGCCGTTCGAGGTCGCATCGCTGTTCCTGCTGGTGGCGATGATCGGCGCCATCGTGATCGGCAAGCGCGAGCTGCTGGCCGAGGAGGAGGAGTCGACGCCGCAGTTCATCCTCGATCGGGCGGAGAAGGAGAAAGAGGTGAAAGAGGTGGTCAATGGTCGGTAGGGCTGATTTCATCCCGAGCGAAGCGAGGGATCTCCGGTACCACCGGCAGGATGAAGGTTTCGAGCGCACGCCGGAACGATCCCCGCGGTGCTTCCGGAGATCCCTCGCTTCGCTCGGGATAAAGGACTGTGAATGATTGAAGTGGCCCCCAGCACTGCCGCCTATCTCATGCTCTCGGCGACGCTGTTCTCCATCGGGCTCGTCGGAGTGGTCATCCGCCGCAACATGATCACCGTGCTGATGAGCATCGAGCTGATGCTCAACGCCGTGAACATCAACCTCATCGCGTTCTCGCACCGCCTCTCGTCGCTGGAAGGGCAGATCTTCGTGATCTTCATCATCGCCATCGCCGCGGGCGAAGCCGCCGTCGGGCTGGCGATCATCATCCAGCTGTACCGGCTGAAGAGCAGCGTCAATGTCGATGAAGCGAAGGTGCTGAATGGGTGACAAAGGGTTCATCCCGAGCGACCGTTTCAGAATCCCGAGCGAAGCGAGGGATCTCCGGTACCACCGGCAGGGTGAAGGTTCTGAGCGGAGCCTGTCGGATCGAACCCGCCGGTGCTTCCGGAGATCCCTCGCTGCGCTCGGGATGCTGAAACAATCGCTCGGGATTGACCAGCAAGAGGGCAGCCGATGACCTCCGCCCTCCTCGCAGTCGTCCTTCTCCCACTCCTCGGCGCCGCCATCAACGGCCTGCGCTCGTTTGCGAGCCCGAAAGAGAAGAAGAACCGCACCATCACCAACGCGGTGGCCATCGGTGCCACGGCGCTGTCGGCCATCATCGCCACGTTCGGCGTGGTGATGCCCTACATCGGCCACGGCACCGATACGCCGTTCGAGCACTCGTACTACACGTGGATTCCGGCCGGCATGGGGCAGGTGACCGGCGGATTCCTTTCGAGCTTCGATGTCGACTTCGCCTTCCGGGTCGATCCGCTCTCCTGCGTGATGCTGATGGTCGTAACGTGGGTCGGTTTCCTGATCCACGTCTATGCCACCGGCTACATGTCACACGAAGAGGGTTACACGCGCTTCTTCACCTACCTCAACCTCTTCATGTTCATGATGCTGCTCCTCATCCTCGGCGCCAACTACATGGTGCTGTTCGTCGGATGGGAAGGGGTCGGACTCTGCTCGTACCTGCTGATCGGGTTTTATTACGACAAGAACTTCGCCGCCGACGCCGGGAAGAAGGCGTTCATCGTCAACCGCATCGGCGACTTCGGTTTTCTCCTCGGCATCTTCCTGATCTTCAACACGTTCGGCAGCGCTGACTTCTCGAAAGTCTTCTCGCTCGCGTCCGCGGGAGGCGAGGCGCAGTACGGCGGAATCGCCACCGCGATCTGCCTGCTGCTCTTCGTCGGCGCGTGCGGCAAGTCCGCGCAGATCCCCCTCTATGTCTGGCTGCCGGATGCGATGGCCGGCCCGACGCCGGTGTCCGCGCTGATCCACGCCGCGACGATGGTCACCGCCGGCGTCTACATGGTCGTCCGGTCGAACGTTCTGTTCCGCATGTCGCCGACGGCGATGGCGGTCGTGGCGATCGTCGGCGCGCTCACGGCGATCTTTGCGGCGACGATCGGTCTCGCGCAGAACGACATCAAGAAGGTTCTCGCGTATTCGACGGTCTCGCAGCTCGGCTACATGTTCATGGCCGCCGGCGTCGGCGCGTACACCGCGGCGATCTTCCACGTCATGACCCACGCGTTCTTCAAAGCCTGCCTCTTCCTCGGCGCCGGATCCGTGATCCACGGATGCGGCGGCGAACAGGACATGCGGAAGATGGGCGGGCTGCGGAAGTACATGCCGCACACGCACAGGACGATGCTGATCGCCACGATCGCCATCTCGGGCGTGCCCTTCTTCGCGGGCTTCTTTTCGAAGGACGAGATCCTGGCGAACGCTTTTCACTACTCGCCGCTGATCTGGATCATCGGCGCGGCCACGGCCGGCCTCACGGCGTTCTATATGTTCCGCCTCTACTTCATGACGTTCCACGGAAGCTATCGCGCCGCGCGCGTCGAAGGACACCCTGAGTCGGAACCGGAGCATGCAGGACACAACGTCATCTCAGGCATGCGCCATCTCGACGAGGGCGACCAGCATTCCGACAAGGCTCACGGCCATCACGTGCACGCGCACGATCCGCACGAATCGCCGTGGAGCATGACCGGCGTTCTCTGGATTCTCGCCGTGCTCTCGGTCGTCGGCGGGTACGTCGGCTGGCCGGCAATCTGGGGAGGCTCGTTCCCGACGCCCTTCCAGCACTGGCTCGAGCCGGTGCTGCTGCCGATCGGCGGCCACGAGTTCCACTTCGCCCACATGTCGCACACGGCGGAATGGATCCTCATGCTGCTCTCCGTCGGCATCGCCGGCCTGGGAATCCTGCTGGCATACCGCTTCTACAAACGCGATGAGTCGTGGGCCGTTCCGACCAGGCTGGCCACGCGATTCGCGTTCGTCCATCGCGTTCTCGAGAACAAGTACTACGTCGACGAGTTCTACAACCGGTTCGTGGTCGGCGGCATGCTGTTGCTCTGCCGGGTTCTCTGGTGGATCGACGCGAACATCGTCGACGGGCTGGTGAACCTCGTGCGCCACGCGACGGTCTTCGTCGGCGGCCACGGCATGTCGCTCTTCGACAAGTTCGTCGTCGATGGCGCGGTCAACGGGGTGGCCTGGACCGCCGGGCGCGGATCCGGCGCGCTGCGCCGCGTGCAGAGCGGAGTCGTTCAGAACTACGCCCTCATCATGGGCGGCGGCATCATTCTCCTCGGGGTTGTCTATCTGTTCCTGAAGCCGTAAGGAGCGTAGGAAGCATGGGATTTCTCGAAGGCGTACCGATCCTGTCGATCATCACTTACGTGCCGCTGATCGGCGCGCTGTTCATCGTGGCTTTCATTCGCGGCGACAACCATCGAGCGATCCGGAACATCGCGACGGGAGTCGCTCTCATCGACTTCTTCCTCTCGATCCCGCTCTGGTTCTACTTCGACCCGAAAGCATCCGGACAGGGGCTCTTTCAGTTCAAGGAAACGATCGACTGGATCCCCGCTCTCGGCGTCAAGTACTCGTTCGGCATCGACGGCATCGCCCTGCTGCTCATCCTCCTTACTACGCTGACGGGCGTCATCGCGATCTATTCGTCATTCACGGCCATCACGCACCGGCAAAAGGAGTACTACGTCCTGCTCCTGCTTCTGCAGACCGGCATGATCGGGACGTTCTGCGCGCTCGACTTCTTCCTCTTCTATGTCTTCTGGGAAGTCATGCTCGTACCGATGTACTTCCTCATCGGCATCTGGGGCGGCGGGCGCCGGCTGTACGCCGCGGTCAAGTTCTTCCTCTACACGCTGGCCGGATCGGTGCTGATGCTCCTCTCGATCCTGGCGCTCTATTTCTTCAACGACGGGGGGATCCCGTTCCTCAACATCAATGGACTGAACGCCGGCTATACGTTCGACGTTCTCCGTTTCCACGAGATCGGGCACCTCATTCCGCCCCAGCTCCAGTTCTGGATCTTCCTCGGATTTTTCTTCGGCTTCGCGATCAAGGTGCCGATGTTCCCGTTCCACACCTGGCTGCCTGACGCCCATACCGAAGCGCCGACGGCCGGATCGGTGATCCTCGCTGCGGTCCTTCTGAAGATGGGGACCTACGGCTTCATCCGCTTCGCCCTTCCGATTCTCCCCGACGCCACGCTTCGCGTCGTGCCCTGGATCGCCGCCCTCTCGATCATCGGCATCGTCTACGGCGCGCTCGTGACGCTCGTGCAGAAGGACATGAAGAAGCTCATCGCCTATTCATCGGTCTCGCATCTCGGCTTCGTCATGCTGGGGATGTTCGCGCTGAACCCGATGGGCATCCGCGGTTCCGTGCTGCAGATGATCAATCACGGCATCTCCACCGGCGCGCTCTTCCTTCTCGTCGGTGTGGTCTACGAACGGCGGCATACGCGCCTGATCGCGGACTACGGCGGTCTCGCGAAGCAGATGCCGAAGTACGCCACGATCTTTCTCATCGCCGCGCTGTCGTCGATGGGCCTGCCGGCTCTCAACGGATTCATCGGTGAGTTCACGATTCTTCTCGGCGTTGCAAACCGGAACATGACCTGGGCAGTTTTCGCCGCGCTCGGCATCGTCCTCGGAGCTGCCTATCTGCTGTGGCTCTACCAGAGAGTTTTCTGGGGACCGCTCGACAACCCGGCGAACCAGAAGCTCCTCGATCTCAGCGGGCGCGAGCTCCTCACGCTGCTCCCGCTGGTGATCCTCATGTTCTGGATCGGGCTCTTCCCTTCGACGTTCTTCGACAAGATCGAGCAGCCGGTCGATTACATCGTCCGCAAAGTCGATCCGCAGTACTACAACCGGAAGCCGCTCACGCACCCGCCGGTGCCCGGCGGCGCGCACTCTGACCAGGTGGCCGAGGCAAGGCAGTGACGTCAGGGGATATCGTATTTCTGGTGCCGGAGATCATCCTCACGATCGGCGCGTGTGCGCTGCTCGTCTTTCCGGTCCTCGGGAAAAGGGCGGCGGCGCAGTCCGCGAAGTGGATGATGATCGGCCTGCTCGCGATCACGGCGATCGCTGTGATCGTCTCCTCACACACGGTCACGGACTTCGCCCAGAGCCGGCTCTTCGCCACGATGTTCGCGGTGGATTCCTTTTCGGTCTTCTTCAAGCTCATCTTCATCGCCGCGGTGGCGATGGTGACACTGATGTCGGAGGATTACTTCCGCGATTCGAGATACTCGCCGTGGGAGTACTACTCGCTCCTCGCGTTCGCGCTCTGCGGGATGCTGTTCATGGCTTCCGGCATCCACCTGATCTCGATCTATGTCGGTCTGGAGCTGATGTCGCTCTCCAGCTACATTCTCGCCGGCTATTACAAGAGCGAGCAGAAATCGACCGAAGCGGCGATGAAGTACTTCGTTCTCGGCACCGTCAGCTCGGCGATCCTCCTCTACGGGATGTCCCTGATCTACGGCGTGTGCGGATCGCTCAACCTGATCGCCATCGACCGGGCGATGTCGACGCTCATCACCAATGACGCCCTGATGCTCGGGATCCTGCTGCTCGCCGCGGGACTCTGCTTCAAGATCGCGGCGGCGCCGTTCCACGTCTGGACGCCCGACGTTTACGAGGGTGCACCGACGCCGATCACGGCGTTTCTCTCGACCGCTTCGAAGGCCGCGGCCATCGCGATCTTCGCGCGCATCTTCTATGTCGGCCTGCAGCACTTCCAGCTCGACTGGAGCTTCGTGCTCGCCACCGTTGCGGCGCTGTCGATGATCGTCGGGAATCTCGCCGCCATCACGCAGGACAACATCAAGCGGATGCTGGCGTACTCGTCGATCGGCCACGCGGGGTATCTGCTGCTCGGCATCATTTCCATGAGCGAGATGGGGATGCGCGGCGTTCTCGTCTACACCGTCGTGTACCTGGCGGCGACGCTGGGCATCTGGGCGGCCGTTCTGATGCTGCAGCAGCACGAATATGCGGGCGAACAGGTCGAGGACTTTCAGGGGCTGCACACCCGCTCGCCGTTCTGGGCTTTCGCCATGGTCATGTTCCTGCTGTCGCTGGGTGGCATCCCCCCGACGGCCGGCTTCATCGGCAAGTACTATCTCTTCGCCGCCGCGATTCAGTCAGGATTCGGGTGGCTCGCCATCATCGCCGTCCTGATGTCCGCCGTGTCGATGTTCTATTACCTCCGCATCGTCGTGGCCATGTACCTCCGCGAAGGGAAGGATGCCCAGGTCTCCACGGCCGGCTCACTCCGCTTCGTCGGCGCGGCCTGCCTGGCAATCACGCTGTTTTTCGGTATCCTCCCGACTCCGCTGATCCGGCAGGTCGAAACTTCGGCCCGCTGGGTGGCGGCGCGAGCGGTGGCGGTTCCGAATGCCGGAAGGTAAGAAGGACCGCGGCAAGCAGTTCCGGCAGGGGCTCGAAGCCTCGTCGATCGGCCTCGTCTTCCCGATTGCCATCGCCCTCGGCTATCTCTGGGGGTGGGGCATGGACAAGTTCTTCGGAACATCGCCCTGGCTCACGTACATCTTCGCCGGCTTCGGCGTGATCGCCGGCTTCGTGAATCTGTTCCGGTTCGCAGGGCGGGATGGATCGTAGGGCGGGGGGGGAGTGCGGCGCCTTCTGGATTTTAGATTTTGGATTTTGGATTTTGGATTTTTGGCCCAATCCAAAATCCAAAATCCAAAATGCAGGGCCATGAATCACCAAGCGCGATGGAAAGGGAGCCGGCCGCAGAGATCATCCGCCGTATCCGGATGTTCAGCGCGGCGGCGTGGATGGCGTTCGCAATCTGGATGCTCGCCACGAGCGGCTGGTGGGGGTTCCTCGGATTGACTTGCAGTGCAGCGGTCGTTATGATCAACTTCCTTTGGCTGGAGGAGATTGTCGAACATCTTCTGCAGCCGGCCCCACACCCGCACGCTTGGAAGCTGACGTTGCGCTCTCTGGCGCGCTTCGCTCTCCTGGGTGTGGCACTAGTGGTCACAATCTTCGTAGCTCGATTCAATGCGTTAAGTGTGTTGCTGGGATTCTCGGTCGTGGTGGTGGGAATCATCGGTGAAGCTCTGTACATGATCTACCGGAGTTTCGCGGAGTAAGGTGGCGTAGCCGCTTCAATGGAACATCATCATTCAGTCCTCTACGAGCCGTTCAACAAGTACATCTGGCGGCATGCCTTCGGGTTCGACGTTCCCGATCACGTGATCATGGCCCTTCTGGTGCTGCTGATCAGCAGCATCGTCTTCCCCCTCGCGGCGAAGAGTTTCAGCAAGGACAACCCGGGGCGGTTCCAGCATTTCCTGGAGATGATCGTGGGAGGCCTCAAGAGCCTTCTCGAAGACATCATCGGCCACGGCGCGGGAAGCAAGTACCTCTACATCATCGGCGGGTTCGCGGTGTTCATCTTCATGTCGAACATCTTCGGACTCTTCTACTTCCTGCAGCCGCCGACGGGCAATCCGAACACCACGTTCGGCCTCGCTCTCTGCTCGTTCCTCTACTACAACTTCCAGGGCATCAAGACCCAGGGTCTCCTTCACTATCTCAAGCATTTCGCCGGACCGATGCCGCTGCTTGCGCCGCTGATGATCCCCATCGAGATCATCGGCCACCTCGCGCGCATCCTTTCGCTGGGCATGCGTCTCTTCGGCAATATCTTTGGTGAGCACACTGCCACCGGAATCTTCGTGGGCATGATGCCTCTCCTGCTGCCCTGGCCGATGATGGGCCTGGGGATCTTCGGCGCGTTCCTGCAGACGTTCGTCTTCATCATGTTGACGATGGTCTACATCGGCGGCGCCGTCGCGGCGGAAGAACACTGAACGGAACCGGTCACAAGACTTTGAAGAATTTCGCGAAAGGAGGAAACGGAATGAGCAAGTTCAAACCCGTATTGATCGCACTTGTGCTCGTGCTCACGGCGTCCGCCGTGTTCGCGCAGGAAGCGGCCACGACGACGCCAGCTGGAAACGGCGTTCGCTGGGGCGTTCTAGCCGCTGCGTTCGTTCTCGGCATCGCTGCCGCGGCCGGCGCCATCGGTCAGTCCCGCGCCATCGTCGCGGCTTGCGAAGGTATCGCCCGCAACCCCGGCGCAGCCGGCGCGATCCGTCTGGCCATGATCATCGGTCTGGCGCTGATCGAGTCGCTCGTCATCTACGCGCTGCTGATCGCCTTCTTCGTGTACCAGTTGTAACTTGCACCACCGTCGCTTCTGAGACGCCCGGCGTGAGCCGGGCGTTTTGGTTTTCTGCTGCCGTGACCGCCGCCCGCCCTCCTAACGTGACGCCCGCCACCCGTTCTACGCTGCACGCCCAGCCGCCGTACGGTGGGCGGGCGGCCGGCGTCACGGGTGGGGAGCGGCAGGCGTCACGGTGGCAGGGGCGGGCGGCGGCACGGCGGATGGCAGGCGAGTTGCTGAGCCGGCTACAGGGAGGAACACGCAGTGAATTGGTTCAATCTGTCCCTCGTGGGCTGGGTCATCGTCATCATCGCCGTTGCGATCGCCGCCTATCGCTTCGGCGCCGACCCCGTCTGGATCGCCATCGGCGCTCTTCTTCTGCTCGGCCTCGGCGTGATCGCCTCGGTCAAACACTCCAAGCCGCGGGTCTGACACGCCCGTCCGCACGGCAATAAAAAAGCCGGCGCCTCGACGGCGCCGGCTTTTGCTGTTGGCGTTTCGAACCGGTTACTGAACCGAGACCATCCGGCGGAGTGCATCGATCGCGGTCGCCGCATTGAGATCATTGCTGAGCGAGACGGATCGCTGCTTCGACCACTCGCCATTGCGGTACACAACGTAATCGAGCGACTTCTCGTCATGCGTGTAGAGCGCGACGCTCTCGGCGTCGATCACAGCCGACACGCGCTTTTCGCTCGTCACCGAGAAGTCCACCGTCCGCATGTTGGGACCACGGACACCGATGGGAATGCGCACGCGTCCGTCGAGAACCGGACGTACGCGCAGGCGATGGATCGAGTTCGTCATGGCATCGCCGAAGATCACTTCGACCGAGTCGCGCGCCGAGTTTGCGAACACGGCCGGATGACGGAGCACTTCGTTCGGCGTTGCAGTGACGAGCGGAGCGGTGCGATCGATGCTCGCGCCAGTGAACTCCACGAGATAGCGGAAGTCCTTGCTGGTCACGACGCCGTTGTCGATCCCAAGCATGGCGTAGCGGGCCCATTCACCGTAGCCCGTCTCTTCCCACCACACCGCGTGGACGACGACCTGCGGAACCTGCGCGCGCTGGCCGTTCTCGCCGGCGGCTTCGATCGATCGGGTCACGGCGATGCGAAGGTTGCGGCGGAGCTTCCAGTCGACGCTGTCGAGCGCCGTGACGTCGCTCCACTCGCCGTCATGCAGCGAGGCGAAGAGCAGACGGCTGGAAAGGCCGCGATAAAGAGTTTCCTGCCAGAAGAGGAACAGCGTGCGTGAATCGGCATCGTACGCCAGCGCCGGATGGCTGTGCGCTCCGCCGACGAGCGAGCCGGGTACGACAGCGCTCGTCCGCTTTTCGCCGTCCTGGACGGTCATCGTGAGGTAGTAGGGGGAACGCCCTTCCTTGACGCTCGCGTCATGAACCGCGTCGACCGTGTAAACGATGCCGTCGGTCGTCAGCAGGACATCGCGCTCACGCAGTTCGCTCGCGGACGCCGGGGCGGCAACGAGGAGGAGAAGGGCGAGTGATGAGAGGAGCCGTTTCATGCCTTGAGATTCACCATCGACCGGAGGTCGACTGCCATGAGGAAATGTTTGAGATGCCTGAAGTTCGGATAGAACTTCGCGAGTTTCCCGAAGTGGAATTCAGCGACCTCGAGGTCACCGCTCTTGTAAGCGGCTTCGCCAAGGAGGTAGTGGGCGTTGCGGACCTGACGGTTTTCGGAGGCGAGGTCGAGCCCCATCTCGCCCCAGTGCCGCGCTTCCTCGAGCTTGTCCTGCTCGATGTATCCGTAGCACAGATCGATGTACGCCTCTGCCAGTGAGCTCGGCGAAACGATGAGCGGCAGCGCCTGATGAATCAGGCTGAGGCCCGCTTCGACGTCGCCATTCAGCATGGTCGACGCGCCAAGGTTCTGCAGGGCCGCGCCGCGCGACAGGCTCTGTTCAGCGGGATCGGCGACGTGGCTGACCAGGTCCAGAGCGCGATCGAACGAACCGATCGCTTTCGCGAAATCGCCATCGATCTCGTAAAGGCCGCCAAGCTCGTTGTGCGCACCGAGCTCCCAGAGAGCTTCGTTGGCTTCGAGCGCCGTATCGAGCGCGATCTGCGCGTAGAAGATGCCGCGCTTCACGTCATTCTGCAGGCGATGCTTGTAGGTCAGCGCGTAGGCGGCCAGGAAGGTGTGGTGCGGGTTGCGCCGGCGCATCACGATCGCCGGAAGCTTCTGCACCTCGCCCGTGGTCTGCTCCATGGCGATGAGGACATCGGCCTTGTTGATCGTGATCAGCTCGCGCAGCTCTTCGTCGCCCGCGGCCTCGAGCGCCTGATCGTAAAGATCGAGGGCCATCTCGAGCTCGTTGCGGCGAACGCAGAGGAGAGCCCGCTGCCGGAGCTCTTCTGCCGCTTTCTTGTCTGCATCAGTCATCAGTCTCTCCCTCACCCTCGCCCCACGCGCCTTCTTCCTGCAGCCGCTTGAACGCGATGAAGTCTTCGACTTCGCGCTTCGCGGCCGCACTCAGCGATTTGTACGTCTGCAGGATATCCGCACCCGACTCGGTTTCCTCAAAGAAATCGCCCATGCTCAGGTCGAATGTCTGGAGGATTTTCAGCAGCGTATCGAGACCGACCTTGTACTCGCCCTGCTCCATCCGCGACAGATCGCTCTGATGGATGCCAATCTTCTCCGCGAGCGCGGTCTGCGTCAACTTGTGCTGACGGCGAAGCTGCCGGATTTTCCGGCCCACGAGCTCAACTTGTACGGTGCGTCTCATTGCGGGTCTGCGTTGACTTTTATGCTATTAGACAATAACATCGCCGCCCTTTTCAAGGGACATTTTTTGGACCTTAGACCCTGGACCCTGGACCTGGGGATGACCGGGTCGGGCACTCCCAGGGTCCAAGGTCCAGGGTCCAGGGTCCTTTTTTGAATTTCCACCTCTTCCGCAAGCTGGTCGCCCGCGACCTCTCCGTCCGGTTCACCGGCTCGGCCCTCGGCGTTTTCTGGGCCGTCCTCCAGCCCCTGACCCTCGTCGCCCTCTATTGGTTTGTCTTCACCCAGATCTTCAAGGGGGGCCTCTTGCCGAGGACGGAGGAGTATTACGTGGAGTTTCTGATCGCGGGGCTGATTCCCTGGCTCGGGATCAATGAAGGGGTGATGCGGTCGACCACGGCCATGATCGACAACGCGCCGCTCCTTCGGAAGCTCCCTCTCAGCGGAACGCTGGTCGTGCTCGTGCCGAACGCCTCGGCGATGATCTTCCAGTGCATCGGCCTGGCTGTGTTCCTGGTCGTGCTCGCCGTCCAGGGTGTGTTCCCGCGGATGGTGTGGCTGCTGCCCCTGCCGCTGGTGCTGCAGTTCTTCCTGCAATCCGGCGTCGGCCTGATCCTGGCTGTCATGCATGGCTTCTTCCGCGATGTCACGCAGATCGTCGGGTTCGTGATGTCGGTGGTTTTCTACCTGAGTCCGATCCTTTATCCGCCCGTCGACCGGTTCGCCAATTTCTTTCAGTGGAATCCTCTGACTCCACTGCTCGGTTTGTATCGGCGCGCTCTCCTCGGAGGAATCCCGGGAATCGGTTCGGCGGCCGCGTTACCTGCGTGGCCCTCGATCGTATTACTGACGGTCGTCGCTCTCGGGCTGTGTCTTGCCGGGTCGGCGCTCATGCAGAGGGCGCAGCCCGATCTCGCCGATCTCATCTGATCGAGCCAGCAGGAGAAATGAATGTCGAATCGCAGTCTGGTTGCACTAGTGCTGTCTTTGTCGATCCTGACGCCGGTGATGGCGCAGATCACGGCTGCCTCGGCGGCGAACGCCGAGATCGAAGGCGGCACGCCGGCGTACGTGAAAGAAGAGACGCCCGAGCAGCGCCGCGCGCGTGTCGGTGAAGTGGATCCGGGCACGAATCCCGATCCGAAGGCGGAGTTCAGCCGCTTCGGGAAGAAGTGGAAGATCGAGCGGTACGAGCGCGAGTGGGCTGCATACGACGCGGCGCCCGGCTACGTTCGTCCGATGGCCATGGTCAACTTCGCGTTCGAGATCTACCAGCAGAACGAGAAGTACGTGTGGGTCTGGGTCCCGACGCAGGATGAGCTCGCGATCGCCGCGCAGGCTCCGCCTCCCGTCGAGCAGCGCTCGAAGTTCACCGAGCCGCAGCTCGCGTACCTGCGGCGCGTCGCGCCTGAGTTCATGGAGCTGACGCCGGCGCCGGTCGACAAGGTCGTTCGATTCGAGGCTTCGATGAAGGGGCTTCCGCAGGAAGGATCGTGGCGGAACTCGGCCGCCTTTGCCGACATGAACGGCGATGGCCACGTCGACATCATCGCTCCGCCCGAGCGCGGAACGCGCTCGGTCATGCCCGCGATCTTTCTCGGAGACGGGAAGGGGACCTGGACTCCGTGGGGCGCAGCCGTATGGCCATATCTCGTGCAGTACGGAAATGTCGTGGCGGCGGACTTCAACGGCGACAAGATCATGGATCTCGCGTTCGGCCAGCATCTGACGGGACCGCGCGTGCTCCTGCATGACGGCAAGGGGCGGTTCACCGACTCGAGCAACGGCCTCGCAAACGATCGCTTCCCGACGCGCCGCGTCGTGGCGGCGGACGTGGATGGCGACAAGGACATCGATCTTCTGGCGCTGTACGAAGGTCCCGCGCCTGGCGTGCAGATCCACAATTCGAGAGTGCGCGCCTACATCAACGAGAAGAACGGATCGGAGTGGAGGATGGTGGGAGCCTCGAAAGACGCGGATCTCGTGTCGGGGGACTGGCTGGCGGTGGGCCGGTTCAACCGGGACAAGTATCCGGACTTCGTCAGCTCGAACCATTACTTCCAGCGTCCGGAGACGCTCTACACGAGCGACGGCGCGGCGAAATGGAAGCTGGTCGACTGGCAGGACGGCGTACTCGTCCCGTATCTCTCCGTCTACACGGCCGTCGCCGCGGGACGGTTCGGCTCGCGCGATCTCGACGACGCGATCATGGCCTATCACCGCGCCTGGCCTGCCGATGTGGAGCAGGAGTTCGTGAAGAACCCGCCCATCACGTCACTCGTCGGCATCGACCGCATTTCGTTTGCCGGCAAGATTCCCACGCGCACGCCGATCATGCGGTTCGAGGGAACGCGTCCGATCTCGGGCCTCGCCGCCGCCGATTTCGACGGTGACGGGAAGAACGACATTCTCTTCACGCGGCACAATCCGCGCGAGGCCGTGCTGCTGCTCGGGGACGGGAAGGGTGGGTTCAGGCGGGCGACGGTGGAAGGGCTGGAGCTGCTGGAGAATCCGAACTACGACATCAACATCGGTGATGTCAATCGCGACGGCCGTCCCGATGTTCTGGTGCTGCACGAGTCGAACTCGGAATCGCCGTTCGGGAAGCAGAATGGAGCGATTCGTTTCTTTCTGAACCGCGGACCGGCGAAGAAATAGCCGCCGCGCGAGAGAAGTGTGAAATGATGTGGGGCGCCGCAAGGCGCCCCTTGTTTTTCGATGTGAGGTCTGACTGACCTCTGTTCATGCGGCATCGGCTTTGAATGCGACGCTCGGCTGCGGCCCCCCGGAGCGATGGTCCACGGGCCTATGCGGAAACGTCATAAAAATCTCTTGACTCAGTCTGGCTTTGCCCATAGAGTACGCCGAGTTAAAGACTACAGCTCTAGGGAAAGAAATCTGGCGCGGGAGGTGGTCATATCGCCGACAAAGGCTGATCAGACATCCTCATTGAGTACCAAGGCAACCTAAATTTGTGTAGGAGATATCGAATGAAAAAGACTCTGATTCTAGCGATGGCGATCACCCTCGTTCTGACGGGTTCGCTGTTCGCAGCGAATCGTCGTTTGGTCGCTGAGCCGAACGCCACGTTCACACCGGGCGTTGGCATCGGCGGCATCGGCGTCGCGGGCGCAGGCCCGACGACGACCAACAACGACGACACGTGCGACATCGGTACGACCCCGGCAGCGACGCTGCTGCTTCCGTACTTCCGTGTCAACACGACCGACCTGAACACGATCTTCACGATCGTGAACACGTCGCCCCAGGCCCAGATCGCCCACGTCACCGTGTGGACCGACTGGTCCTTCCCGGTCCTCGACTTCAACGTCTACCTGACCGGTTACGACGTCCAGGGCCTCAGCCTCCGCGACATCATCTTCAATGGTGTCATCGCTCCGACGGCCACTGCCGGCGTCGCGGGCACCACGGACACGGGCTCCACGAGCTCGGGCACGGGCCTCTCGCCGTACGGCGGGCTGTCTGACCGCACCGCGCGTCCGAACCCGAACTTCGCGGGCGACAAGGGCTCAACGGCTCTTGGCTGCTCGAACCTCCCGGGCTCCATCGGCCCGACCCTGACGACTGCCATTCAGAACGCGCTGGTCAACGGCACGTACGTGATCCCGGGCATCGTCGAGTCGTGCACCGCGGCCCAGCGTGTTGGTACCGCGGCCGGAACGGATGCGCTGCATCCGGCGAACACCGCCGTCGGCTACGTCACCATCGACGTTGCCAACAAGTGCTCGCTCCGCCTCCCGACCGACACCGCGTACTTCCGCACGGACATCCTGTTCGACAACACCCTCACGGGCGACTACGAGACGTTTGACGCCTCGGCGGCTTCGAACTACGCGGGTGGTACTCCGCTCGTTCACATCCGCGCCATCCCCGAGGGCGGCGCTGCCGGCGTTCTGCCGGCCGGCACCGCGGCCGCGACCAACCTTCCCTTCACGTTCTACAGCCGCTACCAGGCTGTGGCCGCGGGTGAAGACGTCCGCTTCGCAGTGTTCGATCGCCGTCAGCCGCTTCCGGCTCAGTGGGCCGCCCGCTTCACGCAGGGTGGTGGTCTGAGCACCTCGTTCAACATCTGGCGTGAAGGTGTCACGGGCAACACGACCTGCGGCAACGCCTCGCTCAACGCCGCGCTCTCGATCGCTGAGATCGTCCGCTTCGACGAGCACGAGAACTTCACGACCTTCGCGGGTGCCGGTGGCGTTTCGCCGTCGACCCCGGCGGGTTCGCGCCTCAATGAAGCTTCCCGCGTTCCGGTCACCAGCTCGGTCTTCCCGGCCCAGCCTGGTACTGCCGGTGACGTCGGTGGCTGGATGTACCTCAACCTCGACAACGGGTCGCCGGTTCAGGACGTGACGGGTCTCGGTCTCGCGACCAACAACCCGCTCTATCCGACGACCGCGTTCGGTGGTCCGACGGTTGGCCGTCCGAGCCAGAACTGGATCGTCGTCTCGATGACCGGTTCGGGTGCTTCGGCCGGTGCGCTCTCGGTTGACTTCGACGCGACCTGGCTTGGCAACGGCTGCTCGCCGGTTGCTGGTCAGAGCCCGGCGAACGGCGGCGCGGATCCGATCGGACCGGCCCCGAACGTCAACCCGTAATCCTCGCTACACGCAGTACGCGAAAGCGGGCCGGTTCGCCGGCCCGCTTTTTTTTTCCCTGGCAGTTTCGAGCGGGAAGCATCCCGGTCCAAAGTCAGTTCTCCGGCAGGTGATCAAGGTCCAAATTACCCGCTTCCATTTTTCCGGTTCGCTCTTATAATAACTACGGCGGCGCGTGCGTCGGTCCCACACAATTTCCTGGGAGGGTGCAGTTGTGAAGAAACTACTTTCAGTCGCGGCATTCCTGTTGTGCTTTGCAGGCTCTCTGTACGCAGAGGGGTACCTCTATCCAACAGGCCCGGCCGGCGGCCCACCGCAATCGTGTCCCGGTTGCCCGGCCCCGCGCACGTCGGACAACTCCACGACTCTGGAGAAGGTGTGGCCGTACGCGGATCCGATCGTCGGGTTCCACCGCTTCCTCGACTCGCTCTGGATCAAGGACTGGCAGCAGCCGATTCGTACGGCTCGCGCCTTCCGGGCCACGGTCGTTCCCTCCCGCGGTCGAATCTACATGCGTATCGGCGGCGGCATGCTCGCTGCCTACGACATGAACGAGTTCCCCAAGAGACTGGCGCGGCGCGAGGAGCTCATGGCCGGCGCCCGTCGCACTACCCTCACCGGCGCCTTCGAAGGTTACGATCTCTATCTCCGCCCCGATAAGTACTTCTACGCGGAAAACAAGAGCACCGGCTGGACGACGCCGATCACCGACGGCCAGGAACGCCTCATGGCGTTCGACTACGACGATCGCGGCTACGTCTACCTCGCCTACAGCCACTTCGGGTGGGGCATCGTCAAGGACAACGGCGCCAGCGACGGCAACCTCATGCAGAGCGTCAAGCAGATGTATGGGGATGTCACCAACAACATCGCCCCCAACAACATCTTCGTCCTCAAGGTCAACAGCCGGTACTACGCATTCGTCTTCGAGCAGGGCCAGGGCCAGCAGATGCAGGTGTGGGACGTCACGACGCCTGAAGCCCCGGTCCGCCAGGGCAACGCGGACATGCAGGTGAACAAGTTCGCGAAGATCGGTGACTACTTTGCGGTCGTCCGCAACTTCACCGTCGAGGTCTACACGAACAGCGGTTTCCTTTCCAAGCAGCCGCCGATCTACACCGTCCAGCGCGGAAACGACATGTACTGGACGGTGGGCACAGACGGGACGCGGTTCTACGCCGCCAAACAGATGTCGAGCGGGAAGCTCGCCATCACCACCATCAACATCAATAACGGTTCGGTGTCCGAGTTCACCACGACTCCGGGCGGCAACATGAACCCGACTCAGCTCGAGGCTCATGACGGATATCTCACTGTTTACGGCGGCTCGGACCTGGGAACCGATGTGTTCCTGTTCAAGCTCCTCGATGGAACACCGGAAAAGATCGACCTCAATCAGTGGGTGACGAAGTACTACAACGCACCCCCGACCGGTTATGTGCGGCCGCCCTCGGACCAGACGACCTTCTACCATGCCGCTCCGCTGAAAGTGGACGGCAAGGTTTACATCATCATGTCGATCTACGGACTCGGCGACGTCATCGAGATCAAGTCCGCCGACGGGATCGTCGCGTCGCGCGTCGGGGCTCATGCCACGGGCGACGTCTTCTACGGCGACACCGTGGACTTCAGCGCCAGCACCGCCGTCGGTGCTCCGGCCAAACAGGTCACCTGGGACTTCGGCAACCCCGAAGGCGCGCAGGTCAACAGCGCGGTCACGACGACGCCGGGAACGACCAGCCACACCTACTCCGGCATCACCTCGACCGTCCCGGTCACCCGCACCGTGTGGGCGCGCGCATCAGGCGCGGAGTCGTCCGTCAGCGTCACCCTCAAGCCGCCCACCGCCCGCTTCCGGATTCTCGGATCGACCGATCTTCTCTTCACGCAGCCCAACGCCAGCTCGCCCGCGCCGATCGTTCTCGGCGACGTCTTCGTCGACGTTTCCGACGGCGATGTCACCGGCCATCTCACGACGTGGAATCTCGATGGTGTCTCCTCCGTGAAGACCGCGGGGTCGTCGCAGGATGTGGGCGGATGCGGTCAGCACACTCTGCATTTCACCGCGAACTACGGCGTGGTGAACGGCAATCTCGTCACCGGCAGCTACCCGCTGACGATCTCGCCCCTCGTTTACTCGGTCCGCCCCTTCGCAGCAGCGATGACGGGCCCGGTCAGTCTCGGGAACTCTCTGCAGTTCACCAGCGCCGGGCGTCCCTCCACAGCGCACCCGAGCACCTCCCTGATCAACCAATGGGATCTCGTCGATGCGAACAATCAGGTTCTCGTCGCCGGTCCCGCGAATGCCACGAGTTGGGCGATCGACAAGATCAACATCCGTCCCAACTCGCGCGTCCGTCTCAAGGTGACATCCTCCATCGTTCCGACGGGCGCATGCGCATCGATGACCGAGAGCGTCGCTTACTCCGATGTTCTCAACCCGCCGGATCCGGTCATCGGCGGCGGTTGCTCCACTTCTGCCGGCGATCCGCCGTGCAACTTCACGGCTACCTCGGCTGGAGGATCCAACGCTTCGCTCTGGACGAATGAATGGAGTGTCACCGGCGGGCCTGCCACACCATCCAGCGGCACCGGCTCCACGTTCTCTCCGACCTTCACCTCCACCGCGACCTACACGGTGACGCTCAAGTCGACCAATGCCATCGGATCGGTCACCGTGTCGAAGTCTGTGCCGGCGGTTGCCGCTTCGCTCTGCCCGGCCATGGTCCCGGGCGTCAACATCTTCGTCAAGTTCAATGGCAGCACCTGCTCGCAGGGCGGCGGAAGCTGCGTCCCCGGCGAACCGCTGACCTTCGATGTCGGCACGTTCCTCAACTACAACCTCGGCTGCGCCACGCACACGTACCAGTGGAACGTGGCCGGTACACCGTCGAACCAGAAGAGCTTCTCACTGGCCCTTCCCTCGGGCTCGCATACGGCTTCCGTCATCGTCAGCAACGGTGCTGAGACGAAGACCCTGACCGCAACTGTCAACGTGGGTCAGATCATCCAGCCGCCTCCGCCGCCTCCTCCTCCACCGCCTCCGCCACCACCCGGCGGCTGCGGCACGATGAACAACAGCAACGTGTTCGTCACGTTCGCCAACACCGGCGGCACGTGCAACGAGAACAACCCGAACTGCCCGGCCAATCAGCAGATCACGTTCACCGCTGGAGCGTCGCAGTTCGCCGGCTATAGCTTCGCCTGCGCCACGCACGGCTTCAACTGGTCGATCGAAGGTCAGACCAAGACCGGCCAGAGCGTGACCCACACGTTCACGACGTCCGGCCCGAAGACGGTCTCGCTCACGATCAGCAACGGTTCCCAGCAGTTCACGACCGGCGCGACGGTGACCATCACCGGCGGCGGCGGGCCGACTCCGCCGCCTCCGCCTCCTCCACCGCCGCCTCCCTCGGGCTCCTGCGGCACGATGACGGCGACCAACGTCTTCATCACGTTCGCTGCCCCGGGCGGGACATGCAACGAGATGAACCCGACCAACTGCCCGTCGAACCAGGAGATCGTCTTCGTGGCCGGCGCCTCGTCGTTCGGCACGGGCGGATACAACTTCTCGTGCGCCAACCATTCGTTCACCTGGACGATCGACGGCCAGACAAAGTCCGGTCAGACCGTCGGTCACACGTTTACCTCGCAGGGTCAGAAGACCGTCAACCTCAGCATCAGCAACGGCACGCAGACCTTCCCGGTCTCGGCTACGCTGGTCGTGGGGGCGGGGGGGATTCCGGCCACGCCGGACTTCACGATCGACATCGTGAAGTCGGTCCTGGTGCCGGGTACCTCGATCTTCAAGTTCGAACCCCTGATCAATCCGGTCGAGGCGAAGGCATCGATCCACACCTACGCCTGGAACTTCGGCGATGGCAAACCGGTCCTCGAGGTTCGCACTTCGGATCCGGTGTTCCACGAGTACATCCCGGCATGCCCGACCTGCAAGGTCACGCTGACGGTGTACGACTCGTCAAACAAGCCCCTGGCAACGGTGACGGAGTCTCTGACACAGGGCCGGCGCCGCAGCGCAGGCCACTGAGCTCTTCTAACAGCGGTATTAAGAAATGGCGGGCCCTCGGGCCCGCCATAATTTTTTATCCCGAGCGAAGCGAGGGATCTCCGGAAGCACCGCCGGGATCGAGCCCAGCGGGGCGAGACCGCCCGCCGCTCCACTCGCCTCAGCTGTGGCAGGACGAGTGCCCTCTCTATGATCAGCTCTGCCGGTGGTTCCGGAGATCCCTCGCTTCGCTCGGGATAAACTACTTGTGATGCCACCCGCTGTCCGTGCTTCCGGCCTGACCAAGCACTACGCCGTCTATCGACGGCCGGCGGACCGTCTCATCGAGATCCTCAGCCGGCGGTCGCGCCACAAGACCTTCACGGCTCTGCAGGACGTGACGTTCGAAGTCGAGGCGGGGGAAACGGTCGGGGTCATCGGGCAGAACGGCGCGGGCAAGAGCACCCTCCTCAAGCTTCTCTGCGGGGTGACGCAACCGACCTCGGGGACGCTTCAAACGCGGGGCACCATCGCCTCGATCCTCGAGCTGGGCACCGGGTTTCACCCGGAGTTCACGGGCCGCGACAACGCCGGCCTGAACGCGGCCATCCTTGGACTCTCCGCTGACCAGGTGAAGGCGGCTCTGCCGGCGATCATCGAATTCTCGGAGCTCGGGTCGTTCATCGATCAGCCGGTCAAAACGTACTCGTCCGGCATGTACATGCGCCTGGCGTTCTCGGTCGCAGTGAACGTCGATCCCGACATCCTCGTGATCGACGAAGCCCTGGCCGTCGGCGACGGCCACTTTCAGAAAAAGTGCATCGACCGGATCCGCGAGTTTCAGGAGAAGGAGAAGACGATCCTTTTCTGTTCACACGCGCTCTACTACGTCACCTCGATCTGCAAACGGACGCTCTGGCTCGATCACGGCCGCGCGATGCGGTACGGCCCGTCGGTTGACGTCGTGCACGAGTACGAGCGGTTTCTCCTCGAGCGCGATCGCAGCCATCCCGCCAGCGAGCCCGCGGAGCCGACGGTCACGCCGGTTCGAATCGCGGAGATCGAGGTCCTCGATCGCGCAGGTGAGCGCTCGCGAGAGTTCCGCCGCGGAGACGACATCGTCGTCCGCTTGCGCATCGCCTCGGAAAATCCTGCGCAGCCGATTCACGTGATCGTGGGAGTGAGCCGGTCTGCCGACGATCTGCAGTGTTTCGCCGTTGGGACCCACCAGGACGGCCTGCCGCCGCTCTCCGGCCGATCGGAGTACGAGCTTCATCTGAAGCTGAGCGATGTCCCGCTGCAGCGCGGCGATTACAGCATCATCGCCTACGTGGGTGATGAGCATGCGATGACGGCGTTCGACCGTCGCGATCTGGTGCCGGGGTTCACGATCGCCAGCGACCGGTTCGACATCGGCCTGATCTCGGTGCGACACCGGTGGGATTCGGCCGCCGTCGGCGCGAGCGAAGGGACGCCCGCCGCGAGACGATGATCTCGCTCGTCGTCGTCAACTACCGCTCCGCGGCCCTTGCGGCGGACGCCATTCGTTCGGCACGGGCCTCGACGCGAACCGCCCTTCATGTCGTGGTCGTCGATAACAGTTGCGACGCCGCGGAAGCACGGGCGCTTCAGCCACACGCCGATTTTCTGCTGGCAGCAGCGACGAACCTCGGCTATGCGGGCGCGATCAACGCCGCCAGGCCACACTGCAGGGGCGAAATCGTCATCCTCGCGAATCCCGACGTCATCTTCTTCGACGGGGCCATCGGTCGACTCGCCGATGCGCTTGCCGATCCGGCAATCGCCGTCGCCGGCCCCGCTCTGTACTGGGATAACGCGCTGGAGTGGATCCTGCCTCCGTCGGAACCTCACACGCTGCGCGGCAAGGTCGACGAGATACTCGCCTCGCGTTCGAACCTGTGGCGGTCGCTCCGAAGCAGGCGACGCCTGCGCCGGCGCCTGGCATTCTGGCGTCACCGGAAGACCACCCCGGTGCCGGCAATCTCCGGAGCGGTGATGGCGATCCGGCTTCGCGACTTCGATGCCGCCGGCGGGTTCGATGAACGGTTCGCCCTGTATTTCGAAGAGACGGACTTTCTCCGCCGCGTCACGAAGCTCGGACGCCGCATCGTGTACGTTCCCGCGGCGAAGTGCCGTCATCTCTACAATCAGAGCGCCGGCGCTGACACGGCGCGCGCTGCATCCCTGTTTCTTGCTTCGGAAGCGGTGTACTTCGGCAAATGGTATGGGACGGGTACCTATCGAGCTCTCAAAGCGCTCGAGCGGATGCCTCCCATCGAGAGCTGGGAGAGTTGTCCGGATCCACTGGACCTGCCCGAGCCCGGTCTTGTCGTCGAGGCCTCGCCGCTTGCGACGTTCGATCCCGCCGCCGGATTTTTCCCTCCATCGACGGGCGTTCGCCTGCCGGGTGAGGTCTGGGAGGCGTACCGGGGCGATGTGCTGTATTTGAGGGCAGTCGACCCGGCGTCAGCCCGGGTGGTCCTGACCTGCGTCCGGTACCGGACTTGATTAGAATCGTTACGGCATGGCCGGCTCGACAGTATCGATTCTGGTGCCGGTGGGCGGCCCCTCCCAGCCGGCGACGGCGGTTCGCGAGACGATCGAGCGCTACCTCGCTACGACGGGATTCACGTTCGAGGTAATCGTTCTCGAGGACGAGTGTTACGGCGCGGCCGTGCGGCGGGGTATCGCGGATGCGCGCGGCAACGTCATCGTGATCGTCGATCCCGATCTGCCGTATCCGGTGACGGCGATTGGCGACGCCGTCGCGATGATCGAGTCGGGGACGACGGACGTCGTCTTCGCCGCTCCGCATGACGGCCGCGGGGAGCCATCTTCGCTGGTTCGATGGGTGCTTGTGCCGTATCTGCCGGACACGTCCCTGAAGTTGAAGGCATTCTCCTCGTCGTCGGCGAAACTCGTCGCGGCGGAGACGAAACACGGCTCCGATGCCTGTGATCTCGAGATCGGTTTTCTCGTGAACAAGTACGGGTTTCGCGTGGAGCGGCTGCACGTGGAAGTGGCGCCCGGCGCATCGGTCCGCGCGATGAATCCGCTGCGCGCACTTCTCGGCGCGCTTCGAATCCGTCTGACGAACCGCAGCATGGGCTATCGCGCGGCGCGCCGCTGCCCGGTTTGTTTTTCACCCGAAGTCTGGACCTGCGCTCAGATCCCGGGCAACGTGGTGCGAGCCTGTGCGCGCTGTAAGTGCCGTTACCTCAATCAGTTCGCAATGCCGGACGAAGACGATACGCATCCGGTCAGGCGCGTTCTCCGCCCGCATCCGATTCCGCCGGAAATGCCGGAGATGGTCCACTCGGATCCGGCACGCGCGAAAACGAGCCGCCGCCGGATCACCGTGCTGCGAAAGCAGGTACCTGCGCACGCGCGGCTGCTGGAGATCGGTGTGCGCGACGGCAGTTTCGGCGCGGCCGCCTCTCAGGAGTACGACTACGTGGGGATCGACCGGTCGCCGGCCGTGGCCAGACATGCGCGCGGGCGAGGGCTCGAAGTTTACTGCGCGACACTGGCCAACTTCGTGAACACCGGTCCGGCGTTCGACGCGATCACGTCCTTTCACGTTTTCGAGAACATGCCCGATCCACACGACGCGCTCTCGCGTATCAAAGATCTCGTCAAACCGGGGGGCATCCTGTTTCTCACGACGTTCGATACCGAGGGATTGGTTTACCTGCTGACGGAGAGGAAGAGGATGGCGCAGAACTTCCGCACGCATCTCATCCTCTACTCGCGGTCCGCGATGATCGAGCTTCTCGAGAATTCCGGTTTCGAGATCGAGTCGATCGGGCCCGATTTCGAGTACCGCGATCACAAATTTCTCCGGCACGTGGTGGGCAGCCGGTGGCCGCTTGCCGCTCCTCTCGTCCGGGCCGCACTGAGGATCCTCCCCGATCCGCTTCTCGTGGGGACGGGCTCGATCCGCATCGTGGCCAGACGGCGCGCCGGCGCAGCACACAACGTCCGCTCTATTCGCGCCGTTGAACCGACGCATGCCCGTTGATTCAGGGCGGTTCCTGACGCGCGCGTACCGTCCCGGGGATGAGCACGCGATCCTCGACCTCTTCGCCCGATCCTTTCACGCGCCGCGCACGCTCGAACAGTGGCGCTGGAAGTTTCAGGACAATCCATATGGGCGCGAGCGGATCAGCCTGACGTTTCAAGGGCCGGCGCTCGTGGCGCACTACGCCGGCTATCCGGTTCCGTTCGCCATGCGCGACGGCGATGTCGTTGCCTATCAGATCGGCGACACGATGACGGATCCTTCCATTCGACACATCGGGCGAGGTCCGTCGAGCATCCTGGGTCAGACGGCTCTACACTTTTACCAGAACTTCTGCGAAGGGAAAGTCGCCTTCAACTACGGATTCAATGTCGCCAACATCCAGAAGTTCTCGCTGCGATTTCTTCGCAGTGATCGTGTGGAACCGGTCACGTATCGCGTGCGCGACCTTCGGGCGAGGCCTCTGCGGGCGATGCGTAGAGTCGAACGATGGGCGCGCGGCATCTCGCTCGAGCTCGTCCGGTCCGTCTCATCCGAGTGGGATGCGCTGCTCGCGCGCGTTCGCACGCACTATCCCTTCCTCGGCCTCCGCGACTCGACCTATGTGAACTGGCGATATCTGCAGTGCCCCGAGCCGACGTACACCGTCGTGTCGCTGCGAAAGTGGGGGAAGCTCGCCGGCTGGATCGCGTTTCGGCTTCGCGAAGACCGTTTCTCGCTCGGAGACATGCTGATCGATCCAGATCACGCCGACGTTCTGGAGGTCGCGCTTCGACACCTTGTGACGGTGTTCCCGGCGTCTGTGATCGAGACCTGGTGTCCGCCGCGTCCGTCATGGCTCGACCAGTATCTTCGTGAGATCAGTTTCGAAACGCGCCCGGAACCGCAGGATCTGTCTGTCATGTGCGTTCCATTCATGCAGAAAAACGCGGTCGAGACGATGAGGGCCGATCTCTTTTACACAATGGGGGATAGCGACCTGTTCTGAGGGGCCGGAGTGCTTGCAGACGGTCTGGATTTTCGATTTTGGATTTTGGATTTTGGATTTGGCCGGAGTCCAAAATCCAAAATCCAAAATCGAAAATCCAAAATCTCCCGGGCGGGCTGGTTCGCCTCCTGCATGACGCACTCAGCAGTCTCATGACGGAAACCGATCCCCGCAAGGACGACCGCACCAAACGGATCGCCGACGTCGACCGGAAGCGCGTCCTGGTCATCGACGACGACCTCCCTCTGCGGGGCATGCTGGCCGCCGCGCTGAGGCAGCATGGCTTCCAGGTCCTTCTGGCCGGCGACGGGGGTGAAGGACAGCGCGCCCTCACCATCCATCACCCTGATGTCATCCTGCTCGACCTCGCCATGCCCCACGTCAACGGATGGGACTTCCTTCAGCGCCTCAAGGAGACCGGCCACATCGGAAAGATTCCGATCATCGTGCTCTCCGCACACCTTCGCGTCGAGCCGCAGGCGGTCCTCCAGATGGGGGTCTCGGCGATTCTGCCCAAGCCATTCAACTTGACCGATCTCATCGATCTGATCGACCATCTCTGCCCGTGAGCCGGAATGATGCGGCGGCGCGTGTGGCGAGGCTGATGCCGACGCGTTTTCTGCGCGGCTATGCCGGCTCGAAACTGCGCAACGATCCCGTTTACGAAGCCGTCGCCTCGCGCCTCGCGCCTCACCCGCAACCCATCTTTGATCTCGGCTGCGGGATCGGCCTTCTCGGCTTTTATCTGCGCGAGGTGGGGATCGACGTGCCGGTCAGCGGCGTGGACCACGACGCGAAGAAAGTCGCTGCCGCCGCGGCGATCGGAACACGGTATGGCGGTCTTGCTTTCCGCGCAGGGGACGCGCGTGAACCCTTGCCACCTGGCTTGAATGTGGTCGCGCTCGATATCCTCCATTACTTCACGGACAGCGAGCAGAACACGGTTCTCGAGTCCATCGCCGTCGCGGTTCCCCCCGGAGGGGTGGCGATCATCCGCGATGCTGTCCGCGACGGGTCGCTGCGTTACAGGCTTACGGCGGCTCAGGAAACGTTCTCGCGACTGATCCGCTGGCTGAAGGCGGAGCGATTGAACTTCCCGACGCGGAACCAGATCGTGCGGCCGTTCGCCGCACGTGGTTACGCGGCGGAGATCATTCCGCTCTGGGGGCGGACGCCGTTCAACAACTATCTCTTCGTCTTCAGGCGGCCGGCCGGAGGAAGCACGAACGAATAGCCGCGCTCCTGAAGGGCATCGACGACGCGGGAGATGATCTCCACGGACCGCGGGCGCCCCTGATGCAGGAGCAGGATCGATCCCGGCCCGATATCGGGCAGCAGGCGCCGCAGGACCTTCTCCGGATCGCTGGTTGCCGTGTCGAAAGCGCGCGCCGTCCAGCCAACCAGTGTCATCGATCCGAGTGCCGGATGAACGAACGGATTCTTCATGCCGACCGGTGCGCGGAACATCACCGGCACCGATCCGGTGATTTCCCGCAGCACGCGATTGCACTCCTCGACCTCCCGTCGGATCGCAGCGGGCGGGAGACACCAGAACGACGCACTGGGGTGTGAATACGAATGGTTTGCCACGCCGTGCCCGCGCCCGACGATCGTGCGGATTGCGTCGGGGTCGTTGGCCGCGGCTTCACCTTTCACGAAAAAGGTCGCGCGCGCGCCGCGTGCATCGAGCGCATCGAGGATCGCCGTCGTATCGGCCGTCGGACCGTCGTCGATCGTCAGCCAGAGCTCGCGGGCATCGGTATCGAATGTCGTCGCGACGGGCCCGAGCCACTGCGCGTTCGCGCGAAGTGTCGGATAGAGGACGAGCGCGTGCGAAACCATCACCATTCCCAGCGCCGCCCACGGTGACCACGGCCACATCAGTACCGCAAGCAGCGGCGCGACGAAGAGGCCGGCGAGGATTGCCTTTCTCATGCGAGGAGATCGTGTTCGTCCGCGGCGAATCGAGCGCGAAGCAGCCGTGTGACCAGCGATGCGATTGCGTTCATCGCCAGGCTCGCGAGGAAAAGCCACGCGATGATGCGGACCCACTGATCACTCTGTGCGAAATAGATGGCCGTCACGGTGATCGCCGTGATCGTGACAAAGGAGTTCAGCCCGGTGTTGTCACGGTTCCGCCAGGCCTTGACGAAGCCTGGTGCGACGACGAACACCTGGAGGACGGCCGCGGCCACGAACGGAGCGAGCACCGCCGCGGCCGCCGAAAGCAGGACACGATCGAGGAGGGCGAACGTAAAGCAGCTCGCCGACGCCATGATCCATGCCGCGACCGTGTAATTCTCGATTGCGCTCTGATCGCGGTCTATCCCCAGCGCCAGCCCCGCCTGCGGTTTCGGTCCGCTGCTCCGGAAGCGCGTCCATGCCAATAGCTTGAACAGCGCGAAGCGGTGCCGCGAGGGGAGCCACCGCGCATCGGCACGTTCGCGGACCACTTTCATGCGGCAGCCTCGTCGTAGAACGGCTCGAACGCGAACCACTGATGCCAGCTGCCCCGCAATACGGTCTCGAGGTCCTTCACCCATGCCTCCACCGCGGGGCGGAGATCGTCCTCTCGATTGCGGCTGCGACGCTGCACATGGATAGGCGCGAACGTCTGCAGGGCATAGCTGCGCCGTCCTCTGCGGATGATGAAGAGGGGAAAGATCGGCACGCGCGAGGCCATTGCCAGCGCAAACGGTCCGGTGGGCATGGCCGCTCGCTTTCCGAAGAACTCCACGTCGATCGAACCGATGCCCGGTGTCACGCGGTCGCCCTGGATCGCCACGAGTTCTCCCGCTTCGATTGCATGAAGAAGGTCGATCGCGAGATCGCTCGTTCTGGCGCTGAAATCGACGCGGAGTGACTCTCCGCCGCGCCGTCCCCGCTGCTCCGACTCGAACTCCTGCGTCTCGGGATCCCGCTCGGGCGCGCGTACCATGACGATGCGCCGGTCGGACGTCGCGGAAAATACGTGCGCGCCGAGGTCGTAGTTGCCCATGTGAGCGGTGAGGATGATGGCGCCTCCCTGATGCTCATGAAGCGCACGGAAATGATCGAGGCCGACGAACCGCCAGTCGGGGAGGGTGCGGAACTCCTTGAAGCGCACGTTGTCCGCGATCGTCCACGCGTAGTTCCAGAAAACCCGATACGTTCGCAGGAAGTTCGTCACCATCCATGATCCAGGTTTGATTGCCGCGAGATTCCGGATGACCCCGCGCCGGCCCGATCCCCACAGGAGAAAAAGCAGCGACCACATCGCGATCGCCACCGGTTCCGTGTAAGGAGGGGCATTGAGGACGGCATGACGAAGCAGCTGCCGCCAGAAGACTCCGCGCGCGAGGAACCGCTTCGCCCATCGCTTCACGTGTGGATGATATCGCCCAGTTTGCGTTCGACCGACGGAACCGCCGGCCGAAGCAGCGCGAAGAGCGGGCTGCTCATCAGGCCGTCGTCGCCCGGGTACGTCGCGACGAAGTGAAGGGGAAAGCGCTCGAAGATCTCGCCGTCTGTGCGCTTGCGCCGTCCCTGAACGGTTTTTCTTTTTGTCATCAGGCTCTGCTCGTTCGTGAGGACCCACTCGAAAGCGCGGAACTGCATCGTGGTGAGCGGATCGTCGATCCTGGCCAGCGGTTTCGGTCCGAAGATGCGCCTGCGCACCCGGCCCAGCAGCGTCGAAGATTGTGGAGACTGCGATCCGGCAAACGGTCCGCGGCGCAGCTCATCCGCGCGGGCATTTCGCCGCGTCGCGTAGTGATGAAGGCGATGGAGGTAGGCGTAGAAGATCGCGCCCGCGGCCTCCGGCAGTGCGCCGAAGTTCTTGATCACTGTCTGTAGTGCGTTGCGTTCGAACAGGACTCCTCGCTCGAAGTTACCGAGGCGTTCGCTCGTGGCGCTGGAGGCGTGCCGGACGACGGCGCCGGGAACGAAGATGTGGCGATAGCCTGCGATCCACGACCGCCATCCGAAATCGACATCCTCGAGATAAGCGAAATAGTCTTCGTCGAAGGCTCCCAGTGAGACGAGCGCCTCCCGCCGGGAGATCATGTTGCCGCCGCACGCAAACAGGATGTCTTCACCGGCGGCGGGCTCGGGCTTCGATCCAATGGGTTTTCGGAACCCGTTCTGGAACGCGTGGCCGTCGAACGTCATCACGCCGCCGATGAAGTCGATCAGCTTTCCGCTCAGGTCGATGATCTTGCCGCCCGCCGACACCACGTCCGGTGGTGCGTCGTCGATCGCTTTCACCATCGCGGCGAGCCATCCCGGCTCCGGGACGGCATCGTTGTTGAGATAGACCACGTTGCGCGCCATCGAGCCTCGTAATGCCGCGGCGAGGCCTCCGGTGAATCCGCGATTCGAAGAAAGGGCGAAGAGTTTGACGCCTGGATGACGTGCCGCGATGGACGCGGCGCTGCCGTCGGTCGAACCGTTGTCGACGACGGTCACGGCCGCGCCGTCGACGTCCGTGAGTTGCTGGTGCACCGCGGCGAGGCAGTCCAGGGTCTCCTGGCGGCTGTTCCAGTTGACGATGACGATTTCGACCGAGGGCGACGTCAGAGAGTGCCTCCGATTCGTCGCCTGATCCGGTCGATGAACGACCGCGGCTGCTCAGGCACCTGAAGCCTGACGGCAAAAGCTTCCTTCGTCTCGTCCATGCGGGGATGGAGGCAGAACTCGCGCAGCGGAGCGAGGACGTGCGACCACTGGTGGTCGCGAACGAAGGATCGCGCGCCCTCAGCCAGGCTCTCGGCCCGGCGACCGTCCCGCAGGATGCGGACGATTTCCGTCGCGTACGCCTGAGCGTCATCCGTCCGGATCACGGAGCCGGCCCGGTATTGATCGAGGATTTCATCGGTACCGCGCGCCGAACTCGTCACGACGGGCATGCCACCCCACAGATAGTCGTAGATGCGCGTCCGCATCGAGAGGTCGGTCTCGATCGATTGGGGGAACGTCAGCAGGGCGATGCGGAATCTCGCGAAGAATCCGCTGCGCTCGGCATAGGGAACCCACGGCTCGAACCGCACAAAGTCTTCATAGCCGTTGGCGCGGACATGCTCGATCGCGAGAGCGGTTTTCCCCTGGGGCGTCAGCTCCGGATTGGGATGTCTGGTGAACGTGAGCGTCACACCCGGAACCGACCGCCGGGCGATGGCCACCGCATCGATCGCGAGAATCGGGTCGTACCAGTCGTAGATGCCGCCGAAGAGAATCGCATGGCTTTCGCGGGTGAGGTCGCCCGCGCTCCACTGCTGAACGCCGAAAGATGCGATCGCGATCAATGACGACAGCCGCGGATCTTCGTCGAACAACGCTGGATTGACGCGGCCGGCCGCGAGCAGCAGGCCGAGGTAGAAGAGCCGCTGAGCTTCGGAGGCGCAGAGGAAGAAGTCGCCATGGACGAGCGAATTGACCAGCGTCGCGTGGTCGTGGGTGAAGACCTCTGCGCCGCGTTCGCGGTAGTAGTGGAGGTTCTCGATGATGAAAGGGTCGTAGAGATCCACGACTGTCGGCAGGCCGCGGGTGTGTGCGAAGAGGTCGTTCGCCGCGTGCCCCTGCACGACGGCAACGTCGGCCCGCCCCGTCTCATCATGAATGGCTTGTGGGGTCAGGACCGCCGTCGCAGCTCCCTCGACGGTTCCGCCATCGGGGCTGAGAATCGTGACGCGGTGGCCGTCGGAGCGCAGCACACGCGCCATCTCCAGGAATCGCACTCCGATGCCGGCGGGCTGCCGGTGTCCGAGCGGCTCGGGGCAGACGAGGAGGACCCGGGTCATCCCCTTCCTCGCAACCGATCGACCAGCGTATGGATCTTCCATGTGCGCGAGCTGAAGATCATGTCCAGCAGGCCCTGCAAACGTTCGGCCTCGGCCCGCGTCGATTGAAGAGCGGTGGTCGTTCGGTCCAGCGCGCCCCGAAGCTCGCCGTTCTCGCGCGCCAGCGCCGCGGCCTGTTCGGCGGGTCCCCGCAGCGCGGCCATGGTTCCCTCGAGCTGCTGGATGTACATCAGCTTCGCGTTGGTGGTCTCGTGAAGCGCTCCGATCTGGCGGAGCAGTTCCCGCTTCTCGCGCTCGAGGCGCACGATGTTTTCATCCGCGTGACCGCGCTGGCCCTTTTCCTCGACGAGCTGGATCGTCGCATCGGCGATGCGGCGCTTCTGCTTCTCCCATGCGTTGGCGATCACATCGTTCGTGATCCGGCTCGCATGTTTCGTCCAGACCTGCAGCTTCGCGTCGCGGAATTTCCGTGTTCCTTCCGGCGAGTTCACCGTGATCGAGTCGCCCCCTTCGAAATGGCGGACCTCGCAGGTGATGCGGGGAACGCGAGCGAACTCTCCGCGCTCCGCAAGACGGATGAGGAAGTCCCAGTCTTCGAACAGATCGAACCGCGGGTCGAAGCCGTCCGCTTCGAGGAAGAGCTCCCGTGGAACCAGGAGGGTCGTCAGCGGGATGAAGTTGTCGATGAGAAGAAGATCGCGGTCGAAGTCGGTGGCGAACAGCCGCTGCCGTGCGCGCGATTCGTACGCGCCGGAAGGCCCCACACGAAGGAACGCCGACACGGCGTCCGTGTACCACGCCGCCTTTCCGCCGATGCTGATGGCGGCGGTGACCAGCGTGGAGAGATGTTCGGGATAGTAAAGGTCGTCGTCGTCGAGGAACGCGATGTGCGTTCCGGTCGCGGCGCGGACGCCGCTGTTCATCGCCTCCGACCGGCCCCGCGATGTCCCATGCTCGATGACCTTCGCGCCATCGATCTCCGGACGCGCTCCACCGTCATTCACGACGATGATCTCGGCCGGGTATTCGTTCGCGCGAATCGACGCGATGGCGTCGCGAAGAAGGATGGGTCGATCTTTGGTCCGGACAATCACGCTGACCGCGAGCTGCGGGCGCGCGACCTCGGTCACGGCCACCTGACCCGCGGCGCGGCGCAGCTGGCTGAAGGGCGTGGTGTGGAGGCTGGGGAGCGCTGTCACCCAGTAAGCCTCCGCGGCCTTCGTCTCCGGCGGCAGGGTCATCGCGCGATACGCGTTGAGACCGCGAGCGTAGGCCACGTAATCCTTGAGCGCGACTTGCGATTCATGCGCCGCGATGGCCGCGTACTTCGCCTCGGCCACATCGGTGATGTCGACGAGCGCATTCGGCCGCAATGGCTGACTCACTTCGTAGAAGGCCACGCGCGTTGTGGCGAGCTCGGCGAACAGATTCTCGTCGCGCTGCACCAGCTCGCAGAACGCTCGCGAAAGGGCAATGTGATCGGGATGGATCTCTACCGGGCTGGGAACGCAGACGATGTCGGGGCGGAACGTGAGCAGCTCATCGCGGAGCGGCGCCGATACCGAGTCGTCGAGGCCGCGGTCGGGAAAGCGCAGAAAGCGGATGGTCGGAGCGCCGCCGAGGGCGGCCAGTCCGCGTCGTGATTCTTCCTCGCGCAGGGTCCGGTATGTGTCGTCATCTCCGGTCGCGCCGGTGGCCTTGGAACCATCCGTGGCGATCACCACGCGAACGGAACGGCCGTCGCGAAGATGTTGCGCGAGAAGACCGCCGCAGCCGATGACTTCATCGTCGGGATGAGGAGCGAGGACGAGCAGCCGCTCGCCGCGGAGCGGCGCGGGCTCGTAGGGGATCGCCTCCGCTTCGACCAGCATCCGCGGCGAATTATATGTGCCGTTGCGGGTTAGGGCCGACATGACAGATGATGCGTGATACGGAATGCCGGACCGATACGTCATTGCCAACTGGAAAATGAACCTCCCGCCGGAGGGCATCGACGCTTATGCCGATGCGCTCAACCGGATCGAGGGAGGGAACGCGAGGCTCGTCATCGCGCCGCCCTATCCGTACATCGAGCGGGTTGCCCGCCGCGTTCGCGACGGCCACGGGGTGGCAGCGCAGAACTGTTCGGACCACGACAAGGGTGCGTTCACCGGTGAGGTAGCCCCAGCCATGCTCCGCGAGGCCGGTGCACGCTTCGTGATCCTCGGGCACTCCGAACGGCGGGCGATCTTCGGCGAGACGGATGGGATAGTGGCCCGGAAGGTAACCATAGCTCTCGCGACGAGCCTCACGCCGATTCTCTGCATCGGCGAAAATCTTCGGACCCGAGACGCCGGAAATGCCTCGCGCGTTCTCGCGGACCAGATCCGCGCTGCCGCGGAGGGCCTGGGCAGCGGTGCGGTCATTCTGGCCTACGAGCCCATCTGGGCGATCGGGACGGGGCGGAACGCCAGCGGCACGATGGTGGCCGAAACGGTCGGGCACATCCGGGACGCCATGGGCCGTTTCTGGCCCCAGGCGGCAGCGAAGGAGACCCCTATCCTTTATGGAGGCAGTGTCACCCCTGACAATGTCGCCGAGCTGGTGGGGCATGGTCACATTGACGGCTTCCTCGTGGGCGGCGCCAGCCTCGATTCGGGGAAGTTCGCGGCCATCCACCGCGCCCTCGCTTGACTCCCGGGGGGCGTTCGGGAAGAATTCCGCGCCTTGCCCCGTTAGGGCTCACGCATCGGAGACTTCATGACCGTTCTGCTTGTCATTCTGCACGTCATCACCAGCCTCTTCCTGATCCTCGTCGTCCTGCTTCAGCAGGGCAAGGGCGCGGACCTGGCGGGAGCTTTCGGCGGTGGCGGATCGCAGACCGCGTTTGGCGCGCGTGGCGCGACGACGCTGCTCCACAAGCTGACGACCGGGTTCTTCGTCCTATTCGTCATCACCTCGATGACGCTGGCGATCCTTCAGGCACGCCCGCGTGGTTCCGTGATGTCGGGACAGCCGGCGGCCGCGGCACCTGCGCCGGTAACACCTGCGCCGGTAACACCTGCGCCGGTAACACCTGCGCCGGCAACACCGGCGCAGCCGTAACGACGATCTTTGACGCTTTGCCCAAGTGGCGGAATTGGTAGACGCGCACGTTTGAGGGGCGTGTGGAGAAATCCGTGCCGGTTCGAGTCCGGCCTTGGGCACCAATCTGTTTTGGATTCACGTCGCGTGATGTCGACTACTTTCGGTCGGAGGCGCGCCGGTCGTACTCCGCGGCGCGGTCGAGAAACGTCTCGATCTGGCGGCCGAGGGTGAGCTTCTCGGCGAGGTCAGCGGCTTTGTCGAATTCGGTGCGGAGACGCTGCCCTTCGGCGAGGTAATAGTCACGCAGGCCCGCCTCGATCTCGAACTCCGGATATTTCTCGGCGAGCGTCCGCATCCATTCTTCGACCTGGCGCCGCCGGTCCTTGTCTCCGCCGCCGCCCTTCAGTTCATCGAGCAGGCTCTTCACAACACCGGCGAGGATTTTCTGCTTCTGTTCCGAGATTTCCGCTTCGCCCATGGCCGCGCATCTTAGTACGAATACAATGCGCGCCGTGAAAGTGCTGATCGCGAATCGCGGTGAGATCGCGGTGCGAATCACTCGAGCGTGCCGCGAGCTCGGTTATCCCACGGTGGCCGTGTATTCGGAGGCCGATCGAGCCGCGCTCCACGTCCTTTACGCCGATGAAGCGATGCCGATCGGGCCTGCGCCGTCGCGCGAGAGCTATCTGCGTGTCGACAACATTCTCGACGCTGCGAAGAAGACGGGGGCCGAAGCCATTCATCCCGGGTATGGGTTTCTGGCGGAGAACGCTGATTTCGCCAGGGCCTGCCGCGATGCCGGGCTGATCTTCATCGGGCCTTCACCTGAATCGATCGAAGCGATGGGATCGAAGACGGAGAGCCGCCGTCGCATGCAGGCCGCGGGCGTCCCAGTCGTCCCCGGCCTCACCGAAGCCGTGAAGTCGTTCGAGGAGATCTCCGCCTTCGCCAGGTCGGCGGGTTTCCCGATCATGATCAAGGCCAGCGCGGGCGGCGGCGGGAAGGGCATGCGCTTCGTGGAACGCGATGCGGATCTGCGCGCCGCGTTCGAGCGAGTGAGCAGCGAAGCGGAATCGTTTTTCGGCGATGGATCCGTTTACGCCGAGAAATTCGTTCCTTCTCCGCGCCACATCGAAGTCCAGGTCCTCGGCGACCAGCACGGCAACCTGGTTCATTTCGGCGAACGCGAGTGCACGTTGCAGCGCCGGCATCAGAAGGTCGTCGAAGAATGTCCTTCGCCGGTCGTCGATGCCGAGCTTCGGGAACGGCTCGGCGCGATGGCCGTGAAGGCAGCTGCGGCTGTCAATTACTACTCGGCGGGGACGATCGAATGTCTCATGTCACCGGGCCGCGACTTCTATTTTCTGGAGATGAATACGCGTCTTCAGGTCGAACATCCTGTGACCGAGATGGTGTGGGGCGTCGATCTCGTGAAGGAACAGCTGCGCGTCGCTCGCGGTGAAAGGCTGGAAATCCGCCAGAGTGACCTCGCGCCGAAGGGCCATGCCATCGAGTGCCGCATCTACGCCGAGGATCCGTCTCGGAACTTCGCGCCGTCGCCGGGCCTCATCCGCTACATCAATCTTCCGCAGGGACCGGGCGTGCGGAACGAGAACGGTGTGTATGCCGGCTACACGGTCCCGGTCCACTACGATCCGATGCTCTCCAAGCTCGTCTGCCACGCGGCGGATCGCGGCGAGGCGATCGGGCGGATGCGCAGGGCGTTGACCGAATATCGCGTCGAAGGCATCGACACGACGATTCCGTTCTTCACGTTCATCATGAACCACCCGGATTTCGTCGCCGCGCGGTTCGATACCGGTTTCATCGACAGCCTTCTGGGTCATGCCGATTTCGCGCGCGGCCCGGCGGATGAAGCGACCGTCGATGCCGCGATCACGGCGGCCGCGATCATGGCTTTCGAAGACTCGCAGCGGGTGCAGATCCCGACCGATCGCGATTCGCCCTGGAAACGCGCGGGACGCGCGGAAGGGGTGCGAGGCCGCGAATGAAATTTGTCGCCCAGCACGAGGAGCGCACGTTCGAAGTGGAAGTGGAACGTTCCGGCAGCGGCTACCGGGTCCGCCTCGACGATCGCTGGATCCATGCCGATCTGGTCGACGCCGGAGGTTACGTCCGGTCGCTGCGCCTCGAAGACGGCAAGCAGTTCTCGCTGATCCATCATCGCAACGGAACGATGCACGAGATCACGCTCGGCGGTTCGAATGTGACGGTAGAGATCATCGATCCGCTCGCCCTGCGCCGCCGTCGTGAGGACGACGCCGGAAGTGGCGGAACGATCAAGGCGCTCATGCCCGGCCGGGTCACCCGCATCCTCGTTGCCGAAGGCGATACGGTGCGCAAGGGCACGGGACTGTTGATCCTCGAAGCGATGAAAATGGAGAACGAGATCCAGGCGCCCGCCGACGGCATCGTGGACCGCATTTTCGTCACCGCCGGCCAGACAGTCGAGGGCGGCGCCGAACTGTTGCACTTGGGATAGCCACCGCCCGTCCGCCGTGACGCCACCCGCCCGTCCCGCCGTCACTATTCATTGCTCAGCGTCTATCCTCATCCTTCATCCTTCATCCTTCATCCTTCATCCTTCGTTCATCTTTCATCGTTCATCGTTCATCGTTCGTCCAAGGTCCAAGGTCCAAGGTCCAGGATCCAGGGTCCAGGGTCCAGGGTCCAGGGTCCCTCTATAATCCCCCCATGTCGTCCGTTCCCACGGTAGGTCCTTACCGCCTCGGCGAACGTCTGGGCACTTCTGTCTGGAAAGCGGTCGACTCGCGTAACGACAAGCCCGTCGCGCTCAAGATCCTCACCAAGCAGCTGCCGAAGGAACCCGCGAAGCGCGATGCGTTCCTGCGCGAAGTCCGCGTCGCGGCGGCCCTTTATCAGACGTTTCTCGTCCCCATCCAGGAGGTCGTGCCGATCGGCGACAACCTCGTCCTCGTGATGGATTTCATCGAGGCTCAGGCTTTCGCGAAGCGCCTCGGTGGCAAGCCGGCTGACCGTCCCGAGTTCTTCCGTCTCGCAGCGCAGCTGACCGACGCGGTCCGGTTCCTTCAATCGAAGGGACTGGTTCACGGCAACATCAACGCCGACTCGGTGATGGTCAACGCGGCGGGGCAGGTGAAGCTCGGCGGCCTCAATCTGTTCAATCTCCTCCCGAGGCCCGACGGCGTGTCGCCGCAGTTTCAGCAGAAGAGCTCTGATCCGCGCAGCGTGGCGTACATGGCGCCCGAGCAGATCACCGGTCAGAAGGCCGATCCGCGTACCGACGTTTATTCGCTCGGGGTGGTCATGTACGAGATGGCCACCGGCCGTCTGCCATTTCCGGCGACGAGCGCCGGCGATCTGGCGCGCGCGATCGTGGAAGGGAATCCGGTCTCGCCGAAGACTGTCCATCCGACGATCGATCCTGCCATCGTCAACATCCTCGGCCGCTGCCTTTTCAAGAATCAGTTCAGCCGTCCGAAGGATGCGAAAGCCGTCCTCGAGGATCTGACGAAGTCCGACCCGAGCGCGGCCAAAGCCGTCGCGGAGACCTCTACACGAACTCCCGCCGCGACCCCGGCGGTCGCGGACGATCCCGCCTCGAGGGAGAGCATTCTGCTCGTCGCCGACGTTGCCGATCTTGCGGCGCTGGCAGCGAAAGATCCGCAAGCGAGCGCGAAAGCCATCGCGCGGATGCAGCTGCTTCTCGGAGAGTCGGTCTACCTGTTCGATGGAAAAGTCATCGATCCGTTTTCGAAACGGCTCATCGCCGAGCTTCCGAATGTCGAGAACGCGCTCGAGGCGGCGCGCAAGGGAGAGTTCGACTTCTCACCTGAACAGCAGGAGCCGCCCGTCGTGCCTGTGCGACTCCTCCTTCACGCCGGGAACGTCGTCACGCGCGACGGCGTGGTCGAGGGAGATGCAGTGACGAAAGCGTTCGCTGCTCTCGAGCAGCTTCCGCCGATGCAGCTTCACCTCACCGAAGAGTTTGTCCGCCGGGCCAGGGGGAGCGTGCGTGTGCGCGATGCGGGC
>CALMZP010000168.1 GCA_937870635.1 uncultured Acidobacteriota bacterium
TCGCGCTGTTCCTTCGTCACGGCCGGGTCGAACGTCAGGACCGCCCAATCCATCTGACCTTTCGAGAAATCTCCGCCGAGGTCTCCCGCCACCCAGAACTTTGCTCCGTCGAGTTTCGTCGTCCCGTGCCTGCCCTGGTTGACCCGGAAGGCGTTGTTGAACTTGCAATAGTGCGCCGCCTCACCATGCTCTCCCGTGTGATGACTGGCCGGTTCGGTATTGAAGTAACACTGGCAGAACATCGGACAACTGCAGGCCTCGATGATGGTCGCATTCATCGACCAGGCCGGCGGCGCGGCGGGAACCGCGGGGGCTTCGCCTCCGCTCACGGCCGTCGCACTGGCGGTAACAAGGAACACGAAGATGAACACCGGACGTATTTGTCTGAGCATCGATTCCTCCTTCATTCGCTCCGACCACGACGGCAATCGCGCCGGCGATCACATCCAGCGTCGCGGTCTCAGACTGCATGCAGCGCTCCGTGCCCGTGCCGCTGCAGACGGCGACGGACGCGGTGGTTCTGCTCACAATGATGTCGTGATGTTCAATAGATAAAGGATTGGCGGTGGGCTGTCAACCCGCCCGCTCGAGCAGAGAAAAAAGGAAAGCGCAGGATTATCATCTCCGATCATGAAGATGAGACTCGCCACCGCTCTCGCCGCTCTCGCACTCACGTTTCCCGCCGCCGCCCACGACCTCTCCGACGTCCGCCGCGAAGTGACCAGGCGTCATGACGAGGCGGTGCAGCGTCTCAAGGACTGGATCGCCCTGCCTTCCATCGCCGCCGAGAACCTCAACTTCCCCGCCGGCGCCGAGTACATGGCGAAGCTCGCGCGCGACGCCGGTTTCCAGAAGGTTCAGATCATCGAGACCAAGGGCAAGCCGGGCGTCTTTGCCACGCTCGACGCCGGCGCGAAGAAAACCGTCGGCATCTACTTCATGTACGACGTGAAACAGTTCGACCCAGCGGAGTGGTCGTCGCCCCCTCTGGAAGCGCGCATCGTCGACAAACCCGGCATCGGCAAGGTCATGATGGGACGCGGCGCCGTCAACCAGAAGGGACCCGAGTCGGCGCTTCTCGCCGCGCTGCATGCCATCCGCGGCGCGAACAAGAAGATGCCGGTCAATCTCGTCCTCGTCGCCGAAGGCGAGGAAGAGATCGGGTCGCCGAACATCGGGGACATGGTTCTGCAGCCGGAGGTGCAGGCGGCGCTGCGCAAAACAGCCGGCGTGATCCTTCCCGCCGCCACCCAGGACCTCGACGGCGTCGTCACCGTGTCCCTCGGCGCCAAAGGCATCGTCGAGCTCGAGCTCGTGTCGAGCGGCGAGAAGTGGGGCCGCGGTCCAGCCAAAGACATCCACTCATCGCTCAAGGCGATGGTGGACAGCCCCGCATGGCATCTCGTCAAAGCTCTCGACACGCTGGTGTCCGAGGATGGGAACACGATTACGATCGAAGGGTATCCGCAGCCGGCTCCGCTCAGCGCGGACGAGAAGGCGATGATCGCGACCGCCGTCAGGCGCCGCAGCGAGCCGACCGCAAAGAAGGGCCTCGGCGTTCAGCACTGGATCGACGATCTGCCCTGGCAGGAAGCCAACGAGCGGCTCGTGTCGCAGCCGACGGTGAACATTCAGGGGCTCGTCGGCGGATACACCGGGCCGGGCGGCAAGACGGTTCTCCCCCATCGCGCGGCGGCGAAGATCGATCTGCGCCTCGTTCCGAACATGACGAAGGACGCGGCGGTCGCGGCGCTGAAGTCACACCTGGCGAAGCGAGGCTACGGCGACATCGAAGTGAACGTCACCGGCGGGTACGATCCGACCCAGACGCCGGCGAGCGCGCCGCTGATCCAGGCGCAAATCGCAGTACTGAAGCGGAACGGGATCGACCCGGTGCTCTGGCCGCGCAACGCCGGCTCGTATCCCGGATATATCTTCACCGGCGCACCGCTCAACCTTCCCGCGGCCCACTTCGGCCTGGGACACGGCGGCGGCGCGCACGCGCCCGACGAGTATTACGTGATCGAGTCGGCGAACCCGAAACTGCAGGGATACGACGGTGCGGTCATGTCGTTCGTCGAGTACCTGTACGAACTGGGGAAGTAGGGTGGAGCGCGGGCGAGATCGCCCGCGGGTTTCTTCGCTCATGCTCCGCGGGCGAGATCGCCCGCGGCTCCACTCACCTTAAACTGGTTGCCCCGTGACCGACTTCGACTCCACGCAAACCTCCCGCGAACGGCTCCTGGTCGCCGGTAAGTCGCTCTTCGCGCGGCACGGCTACGAGCAGACGTCGACTGCCGCCATCGCACGCCAGGCCGGTACATCCGAATCGCAACTCGTCCGCTACTTCGGAGGCAAGAGCGGTTTGCTCGAAGCGATCTTCAATGACTCGTGGACAGCCCTCGCCACCCAGATCCAGCCGGCCGCCGCCCAGGCGCAGCACAGCCGCGATGCACTGCTGCGGATTCTCAATGTCATCCTGGCTGTGTTCGACCGCGATCACGATCTCGCCTCCCTTTTCCTGTTCGAGGGCCGTCGCATCCGCGGCCACGAGATCGCGCTCTCCAAAGGCTTTCTCTCCTTTTATGAGCTCGTCCACCAGCTCATCCGCCGGGGCCAGGAAGACGGCTCGTTCCGGCGCGACATCTCCGTCGACATCCTCGGATCGGTGGTGCTGGGCTGCGCGGAGGGAATGATGCGCGACCGGATCATCGCGGAAAGGACCGGTCAGAAGGCTTCCTACGACGAGGAGGGTATCCGGACGGCCTTCGAGGCCATCGTGAGTGCTCTCAGTTAATTACAAGCTCTGGCTCCTGTTTTGCTGCGGATGGTAGTGCTACTACTAGCAGGAGGAACCAGCTTGAGATTTTTGCTTTATCTTGCCGTCGCTCTTCTGACCCTTCCCCTGACCGTCTTCGCAGCATCCCCCCCTTCCGGCGATCTCTCCTCCAATCAGAGTGAAGCCACATGGAGCGGCGGTCCGTTCGTCGCCTCCAACCCCGCCACCACCGGAGGCCTCGTCAAACAGGGGCCGTGTGAGCCCGGCCAGCCGGCTTGCGATACGTACCGGCTCACCGTGTCGGGCTCGGGCATCAAACAGGTGCTCATCGCCATCGCCCCCGGCGCGGGTTTCGAAGCCGATGACTACGACCTCTTCGTCTACAACGATCAGGGCACGATCATCGCCAGCGACGCGACGGCGGACGGCTACGAGTCGGTGGTCATCGATCCGACGACCTCCAGCTGGTTCGAAGTGCGCGTGCAGCCGTACCTCGTGGCGGTTGGCTCGACCTACTCCGGCGTGGCGCAACCGGTTCGCGGGGAACCCGTCGATGTGGAGCGCGAATGCCTCGAGGCCATCCCGGAGAACGTCGGCGTCGACGTCGGACAGGAGGTGGAGCTTTCGGTCATGCTCCTTCTCGACGGCACCGATCCGGCCGTCGCAGAACAGGTGATGGCCCGCGCGGCGGAGTCGTACAAGCCGCTGAACGTGAAGCTCACCCTGGTGAAGATGAAACAGGTCGCCTACACCACGACGCTCTCCGGCGGGCTGATCGCCGCGGCGAAGGAGACGATGGGCGGCACGACCCCGCGTGGCGTCGATCTCGTGGGAGTTTTCACGAACAAGACCATGCAGTCGGCGACCGGCGGCGCCGGGACGGTGGTCGGCCAGGCGGACTGCATCGGCGGCGTGCGGTGGGATGACACCTCGTTCTTCGTCGTCAGCGACATCCGCAACATCGAGAACCCCACCACGGGAACGACCGGCACACTCAACTCGCTCGGCCTGAACCCGAACGTCGACGCGACGGCCGAGGTGATGGCGCATGAGATCGGACACCTGATGGGTGCGCACCATCACTACTCGAACTGCGTCGAGGGCAATCTCACCAGCGCCGGCGCCGGCGATCTCTCGCCGTGCACGCTGATGCATCCGATGGTGAACTTCGCCTCGCTGAATTTCTCGTTCCTGTCAGGCTCGGTGACGCGCGGCCACGCGGTGAACCACGCTGCGCCCTGAGCGCGGAATCGTTGCGGCGCCGCGATCGCGCGCCGCCGCAACGATCCCTTTCACCACAGAGGACACTGGGTTCACAGAGAGACACAGAGAGCTCTGTGCATCTCAGTGTCCTCCGTGTACTCTGTGGTTCAAAGCGACGAAGGCTCACCGGAAATTGCGGATCAGCACCGCGTCCGAGCGTGTTTCGCCGCCGGTGAACACGACCTTGCCCCCCGGGGCGAGATCGAAGGATGCGATCGCGCCGCTCGTGAAGTTCGTAACCGGTTTCGGCGGCCCGCCCTCGAGCGGCTGCGAGAAGATGTTGGCGCCTCCGTTCGCGAATGCACGGTAGACGATGGCCTCGCCCTTCTCATCGAAGCGCATCCTGGCCGCGGCGGCCAATGTGAAAGGCCTGTCCACCTCCAACGCGCCGCCCGTTTCGCGGATCACCGCAAGGTGCATCACGTTCCGATTGTTGATCACCTTCCGATACGTGTAGGCGATTCGTTTTCCATCGGGTGAGATCGCGCAGGAGAGATCGGTGCGTGGAGCGAGTTTTACCGGCGCTCCTCCCCCGACCGGCACTTTCCAGAGCGCTGCCTCGGCGTCGAAGTAGAGGACGTAGCTGCCGTCCGGTGCGATCTCCGGCCGTGTGCCCTCGGCGAGAACTCGGACGTTCCCGCCGTCTGTGTCCATCACGTAGATCTTCGGGTCGTTCCTGTCGCGTCGCGAGCGGAATGCGATCAACCTTCCATCCGCCGAGATCGATGGCTGCGCGCTCGTCTGGTCACCGGTGAGCACGCGCGGCACGGCACCGGGCTGATCGATCATCGCCACGGCGATTCCGCGATCGGTGGCAACGTCGACGGCCACCGCGCCGTTACGCGCCACCGACAGTTCGATCGGCCGGCGCATGCTTCCCATTCGAGTCGTGAACGGCGCTGTCGATGCCGTCTTCGGGTCGAAACTCAGCACGTCGAATTGATTCTGGTTCTGCACGGAACAGATCGTCTTGCCGTCAGCCGTCACCGAAAGCTCGAAATGAACATTCAGATCGTTGGTGATCCGGACCGGCTCCCCCTCGGGATATGGCTGCATCCAGACCTGCAGGAGATCCGCCGGATCGGGACCGGCCGCCATGACGAACGCCGTACCATCCGACAGGAACGCCACCGGACCGATCTGCATCCACGGCGGCCCGACCGCGCGGACTTTCCCGGTGGCGACGTCGACGGCCATGTACTCTCCCCGCACTCCGCCCTCACGCGTCCGGCGAGGCAGCACGATGACTTTCCCATCCGGCGCCCACGCCGCATCGATCGGCGCGGCGAGCCTCGGATACGTCATCAGGATCCGTTCCCCCGTCCCGTCCGCGTTGGCGATCATGAGGTGATTCCTGCTGTTCTGCGGCTCGCCGCGGCCGAAGGCGATCTGCTTTCCATCGGGAGATACCGTCACTTTGGTGTCGACGTCGAAGGAGATCTTGCGCGCCGGACCGCCGAGGACAGGGATCTGATAGAGCGTTCCGTAGCCGCTGCCGGCGGGATTGTCGTACCGCACGTAATAGATGTAGTTCCCGTCCGGCGCGAAGGAGACGTAGAAGAGCGGCAGCGCGCTCGAGGGCACGATGGTGACGTCGCTTCCCGTCGCCACCTGCCGGACGGCAAGCTCCCACATCTCCCCGCCGCGACGAATCTGCGCGACGTACTTCCCGTCCGGAGAGATGGCCGCGTCCTGGACGTCGCCGCTCGTCGTGAGCGGTGCCATCTGCATCGCCGAGAACGCGGGTTTGGCCGTGGAGCCGGTCGCGGTCGGCCGCATCCACTGATAGATGCCGAACGCGGCGACGGCGAGGGCGGCCACGATCGCGACCGGAATCCATCGGCGGCGCCGCGGCGCGGCCAGTCCCTCGCCCGAAACCGACGCCGACCGCGATGACGCCGATGCCGAGAGCTGTTCGAACTCTTCGACGATCTCCATCAGTTCGAGCGAAAGATTCTTCATCGACTGGTGGCGCTTCTCGGGATCCTTCGCCAGGCAGCGCCGGATCAGCCGGCGGAGCTCGGCGGGCACGGAGGGATTGATCTCGTCGATCGCGGGCGGCTTGTCATGCACGATCTTGTGCATGATGTCGATGTCGGAGTCGGCCTCGAACGGACGGCGCTTCGTCGCCGCTTCATAGAGGATCGCGCCGAACGAGAAGATGTCGGAGCGGTGATCGACTTGCTTTCCCTGCACCTGCTCGGGCGACATGTAACCGACGGTGCCCAGCAGCGCGCCTTCTCGGGTGTCGCCGCGCTCGATGGTGGCGTCCTTCGTCTCGTCGGGCGAGCGTTTGACCGTCAGCTTGGCCAGCCCGAAATCGAGGACCTTCGCATAACCGTCGCGGGTGACCATGATGTTCTCGGGCTTGAGATCCCGATGGATGATCCCGGCCGCATGCGCCTTGGCCAGCCCTTCGGCTGCCTGCGCGAGGTATCCGAGGAGGGTGCGCAGGTCGGTGTCGCCGTGGATCTTGCGCTTGAGCGTCGCGCCGTCGATCAGCTCCATGGCGATGTAGTGAATCGAATCGGTCTGACCGATCTCGTAGATGGTGATGATGTTCGGATGATTGAGCGACGACGCCGAGCGCGCCTCCTGCATGAAGCGGCGCACGCGCTCGTCGTTGCGCAGGAGCTCAGGCGGAAGGATTTTCAGCGCGAGCGTGCGGTCCAGGGTCAGGTCGTGGGCCTTGTAGACCTGCCCCATCCCGCCCGCCCCGACGGGCGCAATGATCCGGTAATGGGCCAGGGACGTGCCCGGCTCGATCGTGATCGACATGTGATGAAAGGAGGATTGTAGCGCGAGCGGCGCCTGACGTTCGCGAGTGCCTGGACCACAGAGTACACAGAGCGCACAGAGAAACACAGAGAAGTACCTTTGTCTCTCTCTGTGTGCTCTGTGTACCGGTTCTGACTGGAGTGCGTGCTTGGTGCTTGGTGCTTGGTGCTTGGCATGTACTGGAACGTGCCGAGGACCACGCCTTTCTCGGTGATGGGGTTCTGCTGCTCGGTCGGACCATCCGCGCTGAATGCGGAAGCGGAGGACTTGGCGAGGCCGAAGTCGAGCAGTGCCGAAGCGATCTCGATGGCTGTCTTCACAACCTGGCCGGATCGCTGGCAAAGACCGGTGGCAGGACCTTGATGGCGACGCTGCGGTCGAGACGCGTGTCGCGCGCGCGGTAGACCTCCCCCATCCCGCCCGTCCCGATCGGCCCCAGGACTTCGTACGCCCCCCGGCGTGTACCCGATGTGAGAGAAGAATGGATGGGGGGATTATGCACGGGGAGCGTGATCGCCCGTAAGCCTCTCTTCGGCTATCCTTTTCTCATGCAGACAACTGATGGGATGAAGGTGAAGGGGGGCTCCCTTCTGGCGCGGCTTTCGTTCGTGCGCCAACAGCGCGGCGAGGAAGGAGTCCGCAGTGTCGTGTCGCGGCTGACGGACCAGGACCAGAAGATTGCTTCGCAGCTGATGACGAGCGCCTGGTACCCGTTTGCCCTCGGCGAACGCCTCGATCAGGCCGTCGCGGCGGAGATGGGCCTCGGGGAGAAGGTCTTCGTTCTGATGGGCGAAAAATCCGCCGAGCAGAATCTGACCGGCGCGCACCGGGCGCTGGTCTGCGATGGCGATCCGCACGGCTTGCTGCGCCGGACCTCGCAGATCTATCAGATGTACTACGACACCGGCCGCCGCACGTACGAGAGTCTCGGCGAGAGGAAGGCGGTGCTCCGGACGTACGACGCGAACATCTCATCGCCGAACGACTGCCTGACGATCGTCGGATGGCACCGGAAGGCGATCGAAATGTGCGGCGGCAAAAACGTCCGCGTGACGGAGACGAAATGCCGCGCCCGCGGCGCAGATGTGTGCGAGTACGTCTGCGAGTGGACGTAAGGGGCGAGTGACGGGTTGCGGATGACGGGTGAATAAACGTGTCATCCCGAGCGTGAGCGAGGGACCTGGGGGCCGGGTGGTACGCAGCCGAATCTTTGATTCTCCCCGGTGTGAACGGGCGCGAACATCGTGCCGCGTGCCGCCCACCCCCCGGGTCCCTCGCTCACGCTCGGGATGACAAGGCTGTCGACGACGCCACCCGTCACTCGTGACTCGTCACTCCGCCCGGCATCGCCCTTGAACTCTCAGCCCCGTCATGGATGGGTTTGTTCAGGTTCGAGGGGCGCGGGAGCACAACCTCAAGGATGTCAGCGTCGAGATTCCCCGTGACGCGCTGGTCGTCTTCACCGGCGTGTCGGGGTCGGGAAAATCATCGCTCGCCTTCGGGACGCTGTATGCCGAGGCGCAGAGGAGATATCTGGAATCGGTGGCGCCGTATGCGCGACGCCTCTTCGACCAGATGGGCGTACCCGACGTCGACGACATCTCGGGACTGCCACCGGCCGTCGCGCTGCAGCAGCAGCGCGGCGCACCGACCTCTCGCTCCTCCGTCGGCAGCGTGACCACTCTCTCGAACCTCCTGCGCATGCTCTATTCGCGCGCGGGTGACTATCCGCCCAAACAGGAGATGCTGTACGCGGAATCGTTCTCGCCGAACACTCCGGAAGGCGCCTGCCCCGAATGTCACGGCGTCGGGCGCGTCTTCACGGTCACCGAGAAGTCGATGGTGCCCGATGATTCGCTCACGATCCGCGAGCGCGCCGTCGCGGCCTGGCCGACTGCCTGGCACGGCCAGAACCTTCGCGACATCCTCACCACCCTCGGCCACGACGTCGATGTGCCCTGGCGCGATCTTCCGAAAAAGCTGCGCGACTGGATCCTGTTCACCGAGGAACAGCCGACGGTCCCGGTGTACGCCGGCTACGACCTCGCCGAAACGAAGCGAGCGCTCAAGCGCAAAGAAGAGCCGAGTTACATGGGAACGTTCACGAGCGCGAAGCGGTACGTGCTTCACACGTTCGCCAATACGCAGAGCGCATTGATCCGACGCCGCGTCTCGCGGTACATGATCGCGAGCGACTGCCCCACGTGCCACGGCAAACGCCTGCGTCGTGAAGCGCTTTCCGTGAAGTTCGCAGGCCTCGACATCGCGGAACTGTCGGCGATGCCGATGTCGCGCCTCGCAACCCTCGTCGCCCCCTGGGCGGACGGCACCTCGAAGGATGCGAAGCGCATCGCGAAAGAACATCCGGAGAAGGCGATGGTGGCCGAGCGCATCGCGCAGGATCTCGTCAGCCGCCTCGAGATCCTCCTCGACCTCGGCCTCGGCTATCTCGCGGTCGACCGCGGCACGCCGACACTCTCTCCGGGCGAGCTCCAACGCCTCCGCCTCGCCACGCAGGTGCGCTCGAACCTCTTCGGCGTCGTCTATGTTCTCGACGAGCCCTCGGCCGGCCTTCACCCCGCCGACACGGAAGCGCTCCTCGGAGCACTCGACCGGCTCAAGTCCTCGGGCAACTCCATCTTCGTCGTCGAGCACGATCTCGACGTCATCCGCCACGCCGACTGGATCGTCGACATCGGCCCGGCGGCGGGACAGCACGGCGGCGAAGTCCTCTACAGCGGACCGCCCGAGGGGCTGCGCAAGGTGAAGAACTCGCGGACGAGGGTGCATCTGTTCGAGGATCAGCGATCGCCGGCTGAAGCGGGCGCCACGCGCGAACCGAAGGGCTGGCTGCGACTCGACGGCGTGACCCGGAACAACCTTCGTCTGCTCGATGCCGAGTTTCCGCTGGGTGTGCTGACGACTGTCACCGGCGTCTCGGGCTCGGGCAAATCGAGTCTCGTCTCCCAGGCTCTTGTCGAACTGGTCGGCGAACATCTCGGCCACGACGTGCCTTCGGAGGATGAAGAAGGTGGAGAGGTGGCGAGGCAGGACAAGACGGCGGGGCGCATCGTCGCAGGCATGGAGGAGATCAACCGCCTCGTGCGTGTCGACCAGAAGCCGATCGGACGAACGCCGCGATCGAATCTCGCGACGTACACCGGCCTCTTCGACCACGTGCGGCGCATCTTCGCCGCGACGAAGGCGGCGCGGGCGCGACGTTACGACGCGGGCCGCTTCTCGTTCAACGTGGCAAAGGGACGATGCGAGACATGCGAGGGAGAAGGTTTCGTGATGGTGGAACTGCTCTTTCTCGCCAGCGTCTATTCGCCGTGCCCGACGTGCAAGGGAACGAGATACAACGAGAAGACTCTCGAAATCGAGTACCGAGGGAAGAACATCGCCCAGGTGCTGGGACTCACGGTCGATGAGGCGAGCGAGTTCTTCGCGGACGAGGTGCCGGTGCTGCGCTCGCTCGATGTTCTCCGCGAAGTCGGGCTCGGATATCTGCGCCTGGGACAGCCGGCCACAGAGCTCTCCGGTGGTGAGGCGCAGAGGATCAAGCTCGCTACGGAGTTGCAGCGCATGCAGCGCGGCCATTCGCTGTACGTGCTCGACGAGCCGACGACCGGTCTGCATCCGGCGGATGTCGTGCGCCTCATGGCGCAGCTCAACCGGCTGGTCGATGCGGGCAACAGCGTGATCCTGGTCGAGCACGAAATGCGCGTCGTCGCCGCCAGCGACTGGGTCATCGACCTCGGACCCGGCGCGGGAGAAGAAGGCGGCCGCATCGTCGCCGCCGGACCGCCGTGCGATGTGGCGAAGGTCGAGGAAAGCCGGACGGCCGCGTATCTTGCGCGCTGCGTGTAGCGCTCGGCGACGACCTTCACCGCAGAGACGCGGAGGACGCAGAGGAACGCAGAGAGTGCCGAACGGACACGAAGTCGAGCAGCCAGATATCACCGCCGATGTACCGTCCGAAGACATCGGACGGTTCGAGACGCTCGCCGCTCTCGCGGCCGCGCAGAAACAGCAGTTCCTCGCCGCCGGGAGACCATGACGCCTGGATGTCGTCGAAGTCGCCGTGGGTAATCTGCGACTCCTCTCCGTCGGCTGCCAGCGATTTCATGAAGAGGTTGCGGATCCTCCGCCCCTCCCGGCTGAACACGATTCGGTTTCCATCCCGGGAGATGGCCGGGAAATGTTCAACGGCTTTGTCGAACGTGACCTGAACCGGACGGGCAATCGCGCGGGGTGTCGGGTGACGAAGGCGGTCGAGAAAACGCCGCAGGTCGGCGACGACCTCTTTCATCGACGGGTACCGCTCGTCGCGATTGCGCGCCAGACATCGCGCCACGATTCGCTGAAGGTCCGCAGGCGCCTCCGGGGCTGAGCTTCGCAGCGGCGGCGGATCGGCGAGAGGCAGAGCTGCGAAGGCGCGGTGGCCGGTGATGGTCTCGTACGCAACACAGCCGAACGAGAAGATGTCGCTTCGCGCATCCGCGGTCATCCCGGCGAATTGCTCCGGCGCCATGTAACCGGGGGTGCCGGCCACTGCGCCCTCGCGTGTGATCGGCATCGGCACCGTCGCATCCGTAGCGCGGGCGCCGGTCTCTTTCCTGGCCAGGCCGAAATCGAGGATCTTCGCCAGACCGTCGGAGGTGATCATGATGTTGTCGGGCTTGAGATCTCGATGGATGATGCCGGCCGCGTGCGCCTTGGCCAGCCCGTCACCCACCTGAACGAGCCAGGCGAGGCGCTCCTCTAACGACCGGTCGTCCCGCAGAGTGACGAGCGACTAGGTCATTCTGAGCCGCGCAGACGGCGAAGGATCTCAGAATGCGAGGATTTCGCATTTTGAGATCCTCATCGCGCTGCGTGTAGCGCCCGACGACGACCGCTCAGGCTCTCCTGGCGGTGCCGCCGCGAATCAGCCGCAGCACGAACAGCAGAACCACTGCGCCGATGAAGGCCACGAAGATCGTGCCGGGCAGACCGCCCCACGGTGAGCTCACGCCGAGCTGCGCGAAAAGCCACCCGCCGACGAACGCCCCGACGATGCCGATGATGATGTCGCCGATGATTCCGTAACCGGTGCCACCCATGACGAACGACGCCAGAACGCCGGCCACCAGGCCGACGATGATCCATGTCAGGAAATCCATGATTTCCTCCCGGGCTCGGGCGTGAGCACAAGGCGTGCCCTTGCAACCCATCGATTCGGGCTCATGCGGTGTGGATCACACAATTGCCGGGCTGGAGAGGGTATTGAATGCAGGGAGCGTCCGCAGGAGACGTACCAGATTTGACCGAACTCGACCCCGTACAGACTGACCCCCGCGACCCAGACAGCGAAGAGCGTCCCCTGGGGCTCCGCCTCACCGCCTCCCGCGTGGACCGAGTTGGAACCGAGGACGAAACCGTCCGCGGAACGTTCTGGTTCGACCTCGACACCCGCCGTCCCTGGGCCGCCGCGGCCAAGCGGGTGATGGACGTCGCGCTATCATTAATATTGATCGTTCTGCTCGCTCCGATCTTCGTGGCCATCATCCTGATGATCAAGCTGACGAGCCGCGGTCCGGCCACGTTCGTCCAGCGCCGCATCGGCTTCCGCAGCAACCACTTCGAGATGTACAAGTTCCGCACGATGTTCGCCGACGCGGAAACGCTGCAGCGGAAGCTCGCCGAGCAGTCCGACTCTCACTTCCTCAAGATCCACCGTGACCCGCGCGTCACGCCGGTCGGACGCTTCCTCCGCCGCTTCAGCCTCGATGAGCTCCCGCAGCTGTTCAATGTGCTGGAGGGCGCGATGAGCCTCGTCGGCCCCCGCCCGCTCCTCGTCTCCGACCTCGAGCGCCTCCCCATCCGCGGAGAGATGAGGCGATTCTCGGTTCGTCCCGGCATGACCGGACTCTGGCAGGTGAACGGCCGCAGCCTCACGACCGAGGAGGAGCGGCTGCGGCTGGACAGGGAGTATGTGAATGAATGGAGCCTCTGGCTCGACACGAAGATTCTCTTTCGAACGGTCGCCGTCGTCCTGACGGGGCGCGGAGCACTATGAAGGAACTCGATTATCTGGGGGCCCTGATCCGTCACTGGAAGGTGATTGCGATCGCCACGGTCTCCGCGCTGATCGCCACCCTCGTCGTCACGGCGCTGCAGGACCGTGTCTACGAAACGTCGGCGCATCTCATCGTCGCGCCGGCGACGGGCACTAGAGATACGTCCGATGTGATCCGCAGCGTCGAGACGCTCGACCGCCGCACGGTCGTCGCGACCTTCGCGCGCATGACATCCACCGCCGGTGTGCAGCGAAGCATCGCGGCTGCGCTCCGTCTCACTCCGGAACAGGCCGCGGACTTCGACATTCGCGCGTCGGTCGTGCCGAACACGAACGTCATCCGCATCTCCGTCTCCGGTCCTGATCCGCGGCTCGCAGCGAAGATCGCCAACGCGGCGGCGGGCTTCACCGCGCGGCAGGCCGAGGCGCTGTACCGGATTTACGCATTGCGGGTTCTCAGCGAGGCTACGGCCCCCGACAGCGCCACCTATCCCGATCCTGGGCGCAACCTCACGATCGGCCTCGCCCTCGGACTGTTCATCGGAATCGCCGCCGCTCTCGCTCTCGAGCGGTTTCGAGGCGACCCGGCGGATGAAACGCTGTGGGACTGATCGCGTCGCCTTCTGACCGAGGGCGAGGTCGCCCGCGCTCCACTACGCTGCCGGACCGGAATCGGCTCATCGCCATCGCGGCACCCGTCGCGGCGGTCGTGGCCGCGGTGGTCCTGATCAGCCGCCCCGAGGCGACATCGGGAGCCCTGCGCGCAGCGACACCACTGCTGCTTCTCTTCTCATTGGTCTTCGGCGTGCTGGTCATCCGGTTCTCCGCGGTGGGAACGGCGGTCCTCGTCGCATTCATCTATCTGGACCTCTCCGAAGCGCTCGTGCGCTATCACTTCCCGTCGCTTCTGCAACTGCTCGTCGTCGCTCTCGTGTTTGCAGCATGGCTGAAGCGCGACACGGCGCCGGTGCCGGAAATCCTCCTGCACCCCCTGACGATGGCCATCGCCGCCTGGCTTCTCACCGGGTTCGTGTCGACGGCGTGGGCGGCCGACCGCGAAGTCGCCGATCGAAGGGCCGAGGAGCTCTTGAAGGCGTTCGTGCTTTACCTGTTGCTGACCGCGCTGATGCGCAATCGTCATCGCCTCATGCAGGGCATCGGCGCGCTGCTCGCGTCCGCGGGACTTCTCGGCGGGCTGGTCATGTGGCAGTTCATCACCGGAAACAGGACGCAGGACTTCCTTGGCCTCGTTCGCTACGAGGAAGCGCAGATCTACGGCGACGTGGTGGAGGCCCGGCTCTCGGGACCGGTCGGCGATCCGAACCTCTTCGCCCAGGTCCTCCTCATCATCCTTCCCATCGCCGTGCTCCTCGGCGTATCCGTGAAGGGCCGCTGGAAGCGAGTGGCGATCATCGCCCTCGCCTGCGTCGTCCTGCTGACGATCGCGCTCACCTACTCGCGCGGGGCCATGCTGGCGGTGGTGGTGATGGCGGTGATGATGATCAAGCCGCTGCAGGTACGCCTCAAGAACAGCATATCCGGCCGGGGGAGAAGCGACGACGCTCACCGCGGAGACGCAGAGGACGCAGAGGTACGGAGAGAGGGCCGCACCCTCTGCGTCCCCTCTGCGTCCTCCGCGTCTCCGCGGTTGCTTTTCTCTATGACGGGGATCGCGGCCATCCTCGGCCTTCTGGTCTTTCTGCTGTTGCCGGCCGGGGTCACGCAACGCTTTCTCACCGTCGGCGAGATTCTTCCCGGCGCGGATGACAGCCTCCGCGGCGACAGCTCGATCGCGGAACGGCGCATCTACATGGCCGTCGCCTCCGCCATGTTCTCGCGCCATCCTCTCCAGGGCGTCGGCCTTGGCAACTATCCCGTCGAGTACGACGAATACGTCGGGGAGGTCGGCTCATCGGCACGGATCTATCCGCGCGCCAGGCCGACTCGCTATCCGCATAACCTATTTCTGGAGATTGCCGCCGAGACAGGGATCATCGGACTGATCGTGTTCACCGTGGTAATCGTCGTGGCGTGGAGCGGACTGGGGCGGGCCGAACGGACGTTTCTCGCCACCGGCGACGAAGAGCTGGCTCACGTGGCCACCGCTCTGCGCATCGCCCTGGCCGGCTTCCTCGTCGCCAGCCTCTTTCTCCATCTCGCGCTCGCCCGCTATCTCTTCCTGCTTTTTGCGTTCGCCTCGAGCGCCGGCCGCATCGGACGCGAGGCAAGGACGGTTGCATGATCCGCCGTCCGATCGCCGTCGTCGTTGCGCGTTTTCCGCTGGTGACCGAGACCTTCGTCGTCCGGGAGATCGAGGAGCTGGAGCGTCAGGGACAACCAGCCGTCATCGTCCCGCTGTTTCGCGAGCATCCTTCCGTGGTCGATCCGGCGGCGCTGCCGTGGATCGAGCGGGCGCTGTTCACGCCGCGAATGTCGGTGGCGATCGCACGATCCACATTGCGAACGCTGCTTCGCCAGCCGCGCGCGCTCCTCCGCATCCTCTCCTGGATCCTCACTCACACGATCCTGCATCCGCGGACGATGGTCCGCTCGATCGCACTCGTACCGAAGGCCTGCCATCTCGCGTCGGTCCTGATGTCGGAGCAGATCGCGCATCTTCACGCTCATCGAGCGGACGACGCGGCGACCGTCGCGCGCATGATCTCCGTTCTCTCCGGCATTCCATTCAGCCTCACCGTGCATGGCAGCGATGTCTACGTCGACCGGTCGCTTCTGCGCGCAAAGATGCGCGAGCCGGTGTTCATCCGCTCCGTGTCCCATTTCAACCGTCAGCTGCTCGAGACGCTGTACCCGGCCGAGACCGAGGGAAAGATCGAGGTGGTGAGGACGGGGATCACGATACCCGGTGGCGCGCGGGGGACCTCTCCCGCCCCGTCGTCCGATGAAGAAGGCGGGCGAGGTCGCCCGCCCTCCATCATCTCCGTTGGTGCGCTCGAGCCACGCAAGGGATTCCTGTTCCTCATCGACGCCTGCCGTCTCCTGGCTGAAGAGGGCGTCCGGTTCCGCTGCGAGATTCTCGGCGACGGGCCGATGCACGGCGCAATCCGGCGCGCGGTGATCAAGGGCGGGCTCGGCGATCGCGTGCGCTTCCACGGCGCCGTCCCGCCGGGAGGCGTCGCCGAGGCAGTGGCCGCGGCGGATATCTTCGCGCTGCCGAGCGTGATCGCGGCCGACCGGTCGATGGATGGGCTGCCTGTCGCGCTGCTCGAGGCGATGTCGCTCGGCAAGCCGGTCGTAGCCAGCGCCATCTCGGGGATGCCCGAAGTCGTCGCGGACAACGTGAGCGGACTGCTGGTCGACCCGGGCAATCCGCGAACTCTGGCCAACGCACTGCGCAGACTGATCGCCGATCCCGCGCTTCGCGAACGCCTCGGGAACGGCGCTTACGAAACGGCCGTACGCGCGTTCGACCTGCGAGCGTGCACCGCGATTTTCCTCCGCCTGATCGACCGCCATCGCCCCGCGGCGGATCCGGCGACCGTCGATGCGCTGCGCCCGCTCACCTCCGACGACGCCGAGTACGGTTTGCGGCGCGTTCGCAGGAGCGCCGACTCGATCGTTTACGAGTTGTCCCGCTCCAACGGCAACGGGAACCGCGAAGTCATTCTCAAACAACACCTCTCGCGCGCCGGCGAGTCGCGGCCTGCCGGCGCGCGGGCAGCGGAGGAATTCGATCTGCTCCAGCGTCTCGCACCCCACTTCGCACTGACCCGCAACCTCGGCATTCCGGCACCGCTGCAGCTCGATGCGCCGGCGGGGACGCTGATGATGTCGCGCGCACCGGGGGTGCCCCTGACGAAGCTCATTCGCGACGCTCGTGACGGCACGGCCGGCGACGCGGAGGCGTTGCGCAGCGGCGCTCGCGCTGCCGGGGCCTGGCTGCACCGCTTCCAGCAGATCGAGAGCGCCGACGGAACGGAAGCGCTCGACGCGATCGCCACGACCGCGATCGAAGATGCCCGCGGTGCCGGATACCGGCGCATCGAAGGGCGTATCCGATCGCTGCAGTCGACCCTGCGCGAACACGGCGTCACCGCCGTCACACACCACGGCGACTTCTGGCCGGGAAACGTCTTCGTAGCGGGCGATTCCGTGCAGGTGATCGACTTCGAAGGTGTGGGTCTTTCGTTGCCCGCACATGACGTCGCGTACTTTTTCCTCCACGTCTCGCTCTACTTCCGCTGGCGCAACGAGACGTGGCTCAATGATGTACGCGACTGTTTCTTCGCCGGATACGCCGGTGCGATCGACCCCGCGGAGCTCGAGCTCTGCCGGCTGGCCACGGCACTGCAGCTGGCGAAACGACGCGCCACGTTCCCGACGGTCGAACGCTTCGTACGAAACCGTGTCGTATGGAAGGAGCTCTCGCGATGATTTTGGATTTTGGATTTTGGATTTTGGATTTGGATTCGGACTGGAACTCTCCATCGAGGGTTCCAATCCAAACTCCAAAATCCAAAATCCAAAATCGCCCAGGGAGATCCCTATGAATGTCGTCGAGTGGGGCCGTTTCATCGCGCCCGCCGGCGCCTCGGCAGCGTTGGATTACATGAAGAGAAACCTGCTGTCGATTCACGGCCGGCGATCCCGCCTCAGCGCGATCGCGGGAAGGGTGCGAATCCCCGGACGCGCGATGGAGATCGACGGTCATCCGGCGCTCGAACTGGCGCGCGCCTTCGCGCCAGCCGGCGGCTCACAGTGGATCGTCCTCCGCGACTACGCCGGCCTGCGCCAGCGAAACCTCGTCTTCCTCTTCGATGCCGGCGGCGGCATGACCCGCGTCGTCAAGACACGGCCGGTCGATGCGCCGGGACAGTCGCTGCGGGTCGAAGCCGACGCTCTCCGATTGATTCGGGAACAGGTCGACACAGACCTCCAGCGCACCATGCCGGAAGTTCTCGCTTTCGCGATCCGCGGCGCCCATGAAGTCATGGCACTCTCCGCACTGCCGGGGCGTCCTCTCGACATTTCGATGCAGCGGTCGCTGCGGCCGCGCGTTTCGCACCGCGGTCATCTCGCCGCAGCGGGAGCATGGCTCGGACGGCTGCACGCGGCCACGCGCAACGGTCCGCAGACCGCGGTGCACGGCGACTTCTGGACGCGGAACCTCCTCTTCGCCGGAACGGATCTGGTCGGAGTCGTCGACTGGGAAGGCGCCCTCCCCGCCGGCGAGCGCTGGGAGGATCTGTTCACTCTACCCCTGCTCTACGCGACGGCCGCTCCCGTGTGGTTCCGCCGCGAGCCTCTCCGCGACTTCGAGGCCGCGTTCACCGGGCGCGGTGGCGTCGCAGCAGCGGTGAGCGGCTATTTCGCCGCGTACTCGGCACAGACGGGCATCGACCAGCGTGCCATCCGCGGCGCGTTCGAAAGCTATCTCGCCGACCAGGAGAGCCGCGGCAAACACGAGGAAACGCAGTGGAAGACGCGTTACTCGTGGAAAACCATGCTCCGCATCGTGCAGTCGTCCCGCGATTCTGTCTTTTCCGCCTCAGCCTGATGAAGGAGATTTGAATGTTCCGGTTTGCTTTCGCATGGATCCTCGTTCTCGCCGCAACCTCCGCTTTCGCGCAAAAAACGGATCCCGATCCGCTTTGGCAGTTCTGGGTGAAGGGACAGGCGCAGCATTTCGCCAACTTCTTCCAGCGGGCCGAGGGGCAGGCGCAGGATGATGTGCAGGCGTTGTATGGGGAGGTTGGCGCGAGTGTCGCGCTCTCCCGCACCGCTCCGCTTCGGGCATACGGCAACGTGAACGTGGTGCAGTACAACGAGAGCGAGCTGTCGACCTCGCCCGGAGTCCGCGTCGGAATCCGTCTGGACGGGCGTCCGCATGCCTTCGATGTTCGCGCGGAGCAACTCATCGATCGCCCCAGCTTCGACATCGGGGACGAGTTCGATCGCGCCGACATCACGAACCTGGCCGGCGAGTACTCGTACCGGGTGACGCGCGACTGGCAGGTTTCCGTCGAGGGCGAGTATCAGAAGCAGGACATCGAAATCACCAACCTCCGCGACAACGATTTCCTCAGCGCCGGAGTCGGTGTGCGATGGAGAGGATCGCGCCTGCTATCGCCGGAGATCGGCTATCGCAGCGGCAGGCGTGAAGTGGGGGACGACACGCTCAGCTATGACCAGGATGAGATGTATCTGCAGATCCGCTCGGCGCCGGCTCCGGAGCTCTACATCAGCGCGCGCTATCGCGACCGAGGCCGTGAGTATACGAGCGGACGCGAGGACGATCGCCGCCAGATCACCGCATCCGTGGACTGGTCGATGACCCCGACGCTGATCTGGAGCTTCTACGGCTCGCACGAGACGGTCAAGATCAACCGTGCCGGCCGGGATTTCGACACCGCGCTGTACATCGTGGGGATCACGAAAAGGTTCTAAAGGAACGATGAAATGAACGATGAGGGATGAACGATGAAGGGCAAGTCCGCCTCACGTCACCCTGAGCCGCGAAGACAGCGAAGGGCCTCAAGATGCGTAACTCGAGATTCTTCGCCGTCTTCGCGGCTCAGAATGACGTGGAGTCAATAGCCGTTCATCGCTCATCGTTCATCATTCCAACCCACCGCGTCCAGCAATTCTTCGTTCGAGAACGGCTTCTGGAGCACGACGACATCGTCGTCGAAGCGGTTGTCGAAGTAGCGGGCAATCGCAGAGGATCGGATCAGCGCCCGGATCAGAGCCCGCAGATCGGGGTCATCTTCCGCGATCAGAATACGCATGTGTCCGCCATTGTGCGCCGCCTCAGCCATGTAGGCTACTATCCGTGGGCATAGCGCAACCGGAGGACTCCCCCATTTCTGAATCCGCACTTCCAGCAGTAGCCACCTCCAGCCTCGGGCCTGAGCCCTGGAAGGCTCCGTGGTGGAGGCCCGCGAAGGGCGACCGGGCCACCTTCTTTTATCTGATGCTGATCAATCTGCTGGCGATTGCCGGCGTGATCTTCTTTCCGATGCCCGGATGGAAGATCGCGGCGGTGACCTTCGCGCTGATCTGGGTTGGCGGAATGGGTGTCACCGTCGGGTATCACCGCTCGCTGGCTCACACCTCGGTGCGGCTGCATCCCATCGTCCGGCACGCGCTGATCTTCTTCGCGATGTTCAACGGATCGGGCGCTCCCGATTCATGGACCGCAAACCATCGGCAGCATCACGCCAAGGTCGAGACGCCGGAGGACATCTCCAGCCCGTGGATCGGCGGCTTCTGGTGGTCGCACCTTCGCTGGCTGTGGCAGGCGGGAAACGTTCCGCTGCAGCGCTGGTGTCCGGATCTCGACCAGCCTCAATACCGCTTCTGGAATCGAATGCAGATTCCGATTCTCGCCGTGTCGCTCTTCGGCGGACTGGCATTCGGCTGGACCGCGTTTTTCTGGCTCGGTCCGATGCGCCTCGCCGCGTCGCTCCATCTGCAGTGCTTCATCAACAGCATCGCCCACATGCGTCCCGGCCGCACCGACGGTGAAGATTCGTCGCAGAACATCACCTGGCTCGGATTTCTCCACATGTTCCAGGGCGAGAACTGGCACGGCAATCATCACGCGAAGCCGTGGTCGGCGAGGTTCGGTTGGAAGGTGTGGCAGCTGGATTTCGGCTGGTACGCGATCGTGCTGCTCGAAGCGGTGGGCCTGGCGGCAAAAGTGCGCCGGCCATTCTGAACTCGAACGATGAACGATGAACGGCTGTTGCCCCACGTCATTCTGAGCTGCGAAGACGGCGAAGAACCTCAAGCTACGCATCTTGAGTCCCTTCGCTGTCTTCGCAACTCAGGGTGACGTGCGGCCGCACTTGCTCTCATCCTTCACCCTTCACCCTTCATCCTTCATCCTTCATCCTTCATCCTTCATCCTTCACCCTTCATCCTTCATCCTTCAT
>CALMZP010000169.1 GCA_937870635.1 uncultured Acidobacteriota bacterium
ACGAGGGTGCTCACGGAGGCCGCGATCGCGGGCCGTGTCGACTACCTGCGCGGGCTCAAGGAAAACGTCATCGTCGGCAGACTCATCCCGGCCGGTACGGGCATTCCGACGTACCGCGAGCGCCGCGTCATGAACATCGCTGTCTGCATTCGCGCGTCTGATGCAGTTGACCGGATGCGATGGCGGAACTACTATCGACGCGGTTCAGCAATTATGCATACCCGTCTGTTGATCGCTTTCACATCTTTGGCCGTCGTCGTGTCTGCGCACGGTCAGGGTCCGAGTCGGGTCACGGTGACTTTTCCTCCCACTCTCGCGTGCGCGCCGCCTTTCCCACGATCCATATCTGCCGGCAGCTACACCATCCGCCTTGGTCCTGGCTTCGCCTCTCCGATTCATGACAGCTCCGGTGCGGTGATTGATCATGGATACACGAATTCATCCAATTGCTCCGGACGCTATTACAACCAGATGGCGATCAGCATTGACAAGCCCGTGAAGAACCTCCGCTTGCGGCTCAGGTGGGACGCGCTCAACGTCTCTGTGGTCGGCATGGCGGGTCAGCCGCCATACGTTCCTTATGGGCAAACGAACGTCAACATCCCTGGGCACGTCAACATCCTTCCCGGTTTCGGTTGGCGCGACAGCTGGCGACCGTCACGTTCCAGTTCTTTGCCATCAGAACCTCCGCAAGGACTCGAATCAGATTACGTCTGACCTTGGCCGGGCGGTCCTTGAATGACAGGGCGGCCTTGCGGCCGCCCGTTTTGTTCTCACGGCTACTTCTTCAGCGATCTGGCCAGGTCCGTGCTCCGTTTGATCGCCCGGTCGACGAACTCGAAGATCTGGGTTTCGGCGGCGCGCACTGCCTCCGTGATGTGTTTGGGAGCGAGGTCGTCGTGACCCTTTTTCAGCATCGACTCAAGTTTCTTTTCATCGTCAGGGACCTCCTGCGCGATGAGATTGACGAGCGATCCGAAAATTGCCCGACGCATGTCCTGCACTGGCAGCAACGAGGTGTCCTGGCGATGATCACGTTCCTCGGCCGTGTATTGCTGCGCCTTCAGGAGGCTGCGCATCGCCAGCGAAGCGTCCGCCGTAATGAGAAGGTCTTCCACGATGTCCGCGAGTGCCCCGTGACCGAAGTAGCGCGACAACGCCTCCTCGGCGACCAGGCCGATGCGGATCAGAAGATCCCATGGACAGGGATGCGGTTTCGGAAGCTGCAGCTCGATGACCTCCGGATCGAAACGGACGAGCGTCGCGATCAGCCATGGCCAGCAGTAGCGGCGGCCGACCGGCGCGAGCCACCGGACCGTGTTCAGATAGTACGTCTTGATCTTCTGGTACTCGGGGGTGGGCGCACCTCCGATGTAGAGACCTTCGCGAGGCACGCCTGTCGTGTCGGGCACTCCGCCGGCGCCGTTGAGGTTGATGTTCACGAAGTGATGCCAGGTGGCATCGCACACGACTCGCCCGACGCCGGCCGGGTTTCCGTCGTAAGCCGAGATCGCACCGAAACAACGCGGTTTGACCGGCGGCTTGTTGATGTGCGCCGTGATGAAGCGGCCTGCGGAGATCGAGACCGCGACCACTTGAGGCGCGATTCGAGGGCCTCCGCCGATCGGCGCCGGCCACTCCTCTACCCCGGCGAACGAACCGGCGACAGGTGCAGGCGCGACGCACTCGCTCTCGTGTGCGTGATCGGGAAGAAAATCGACGGCACCCGATGAGTGCCGCAACACCGGATGGACGCTCCAGGTCGAGGCGACGTTGTCCGGCCCGCCGTTCGAGAAGAAGACCGGGTAGATCGCCTGTGGAAAGTGATCGGCCTGATCGTCGAATTGTTTGATCCCGTCGACTCCCGGGTTGACGACGGTGTCGTGCCGGCTCGGGTTGGTCATCGGAATCGTGGCCCAGTTCCGCATCCCTCGTACACGAGGCACACTGGTTCCCATCCCGGCACCGATGGTCTCGTGGTCGCCGGTGGCGAAGACGCCGCCGCCGTTCTGCATGAACTGGGCGATCGTGGTCTGCTCCGGTGCTCCGAGAGCGAGCGTGCTGAATCCGAAGAGCCAGATCTGATCGTAGTTTGCTGTCGCCACCGCCGGCGACGCGGTGGCGAAGTTGAATCCCGAGCCGCGATGTGCGGTCGTTACAGCATGGCCGGCTCCGGTGATGATTCCGACGAACTCCGAGAGCCCGAACATTCCCGCACCGAAATTGAGCGAGCCGTCGGCAACCATGAGGATTTTCTGCGGACAGGGAAAACGGAAGATGATCTCGAGATAAGGATTTCCTTTGAGCACCCCGGCGTCGGGCGGCATCAGCTACCTCCTGTTCGAGTGAAAGCTGCAGAGATGTCACGCGCTGCTCGCGCAAGCGCGTGAGCATGAATCCGAATGGAGGAAAAGTAATGTCGAGACGGAGCAAAGTCCTTACGGAAGTCTGAAAAATGACTGAAAAATGGCTGAGGCATGGGGGCCGGTTGCCGGACGTACGATGCATCGATCACCCGAGGAAGTCCGCGAAAAGCCACTCCAGACATGCTGTCGACTCCCTCCGCAGGGTCGTTCCGCATGCTAACCTCGGGCAATGCGCTTCGATGAGGTGCTCGCTTCATTCGTCGGCTTTTTCGAGCGCGAGGGCGTGCGATATGCGGTCATCGGGGGACTGGCCATGCAGGCGTTCGGATATTCTCGCTTCACCCGCGACATCGATTTCGCAGCCGAGAAGGGAGCCCGCGCACGGATCGTGGCCTTCGCCGAGTCGCTCGGGTACGAAACTCTCCACGTCTCAGAGGGATACTCGAATCATCTGCACCATGATCCCGCAAAGGGCCGTGTCGACTTCATGTACGTCGATGAAGAGACGGCCGGCAAGTTGTTTCCGCAGACGTCGCTCAAGCCGGTGCTGGGAGATCTGCAGGTCCGGATTCCGCGGCCCGAGCATCTCGCCGCCATGAAAGCCATTTCGATGAAGAACTCGCCGCAGCGGGTGCTGATCGATTCGCCCGACGTCCAGTTTCTGCTGTCCCTGCCGGAGACCGACCGCACCGAAGTCCGGGAGTACTTTGCGCGGCACGGCTTGTTGGAGCTCTTTGATGCCATCGCCAGACAAGCGTGATCCGATCGACTTTTCCACGGTCCCGACGACCCCTGAGGACGTGGAAATGCTCCAGGCGGTTCGAAGACTCGATCGGCTCGGGCCGGCCGAGTATCTCGATTTCCTGCTCGCCTTCAGCGATCGTCATCCTCCCGGACGCGACATTCCGCCGAAGCACGAGCCCTTCATCTTGTGAAGGCGGCTCCGAATGCCGTTCGGATCGAAAGCGAGGATCGTTTCCGTTGCAGCTCGCCGCCCGGACCCTGACCGGCGAGCGACGATTCACATCGCCAGCAGCACTTTCAGCACGCCCGGCCGCCGCGCATGCTCGAAGGCCGCGACGGCGTCATGGAGGGGAAAGACGCTGTCAATGAGCGGCCGCGGATCGAGCGCTCCGGAAGCAAGAAGCGGGAGCGCCGGCGCGAACGGGCCGCAGCGCGATCCGATGAGTGTGATCTCGTCGACAACCAGCGACGAGGCGTTGATTCTGAGATCGCCCGCATAAGTGCTCTTCATGACCAGCGTTCCGCGGGGCCGGAGCGCGCGGCGGGCCACTTCGAACCCTTCCGGGCTGCCGCTGCATTCGATGGCGATGTCGAAGGCGCGCGCGGGCACATCGGCCGTGGCAACTCCGCGATGCCGGCCCGCAACGGTGAGGCTGCATCCCGTCAACGCCAGCGTGGCCGCGATCAGCTGGCCGAGCTTTCCGGCCCCTACGATCAGCACGCGGTCGTTGGGACCGATTTTCACCTGCTCCTGAATCTCCAGAGCTGCCGCGAGCGGCTCGGTGAACACCGCGATCTCCGGCGGCATCTCGGCGGGCACGACGTGCAGGTTGTCGACCGGCAGCGTCAGGTATTCGGCGAATGCCCCGTTGCGATTGACGATCCCCAGCACGCTGCGGCGCTCGCAGTGTGTGGAACGGCCATGGCGACAGGCCTCACAGGCGTGACAGACAGCATTGATCTCCCCGACGACGCGGCGTCCGGCGAGCTCCGGTCCTCCGCTCGCGACCACCCCCACGAACTCGTGACCGGGGATGCCGGTGAAGGGGTAGTACCCCCGCGTCAGCTCGATGTCGGTATTGCAGATTCCGGCGAGGAGAACACGGACGAGCGCCTCGCCCGCCGGCGCCACGGGTCTGGCGACCTCGCGAAGGGAGAGCGACTGCTCTTCGAGCCAGAGCGCCCGCATCAGCGTCATGGTGTCAGGTCTGGAAAAACAACTTTTCTTCCATTTGTAACCGCCCTCCGGAGGTCGCGAGGGTGTCGTCATTCTGGTGCTTGGATGGCGCGGGGTGCTAGTCCCGGGATCTAGTAGTTCAACACGTTATCTCACCTGATCCGACACGATGACCCCGTCGATGAGCACATGCGTCACGTGCGTCGTGTATTCGAAAGGATCGCCGTCGAAGAGCGCGAGATCAGCGTCTTTCCCCGCTTCGATGGATCCGACGCGATCGGCGATGCCGAGGATTCGCGCGGCATCGATGGTGACCGTTGCCAGCGCTTCGGCCGGCGTCAGGCCGTTCGCCGCGGCCACGGCCGCCTCGAACAGCACAACCCTGGTCTTCGGCACATAGCCCTCGAAACCGCTCTGCAGCGCGACGGGAATGCCCGCCCTGCGCAGCGTGGCCGCGGTCTCGAAGCTGAGATTCTCCCGATCGCCGTACGACCGGGACATCGTCGGATGCAGGATCACCGGGATTCCCGCCGCCTTGATCTGGTCGACGACGAGGTACGCCTCCGATGCGCTGTCGAGAATGATGCGGATGTCGAACTCCTTCGCAACGCGCAGCGCGGCGAGGATGTCGCGGGCGCGATCGGCGGTGACGAGCAGCGGCAGTTCCCCGCGCACGACTCTGGCCAGCATCTCCAGACCGAGGTCGCGGGAGGGCTTGCCGTCGTCTTTCGCGGAGGCGGATTTGCGCGAATACTCCTGCGCCTTCACGAGCTCGCCGCGGAGCATGGCGATTTCCTTCGGGCGAGTCCCGGGCGCTTTGTTGTCCTCGCCGAGGCCCGCTTCGCCGAGTGCGACCGCGATCATCGCTTCGGGACGCAGCATCGCTTCTTCGACGGAGTTGCCGCGCGTCTTCACGATCATCGTCTGGCCGGACATGAGAGCCGCCGGCGCATGCCCGGTGTGAATCGTCGTCACCCCGAACCCTCGGATCCACGAGACGAGCTCTTCGCGCGGATTGTAGGCGTCGATCGCCCGCAGCTCCGGCTGCATTGCTTCGGTTCTCTCGACCTGATCCTGATCGTGAGGCTGATTCAGATAGCCGGCGAGGCCGACCACCGTGTGGGCATCGATGAGTCCCGGCGTCACGGTCCGCGCTTCGATGACACGGTATCCGGCGGGGACGGCCAGCGAGGCGCCGACGCCCTCGATTTTCCCATCGCGAACGAGGACGACGCCGTTGCGGATCGGAGGGCCGGTCATGGTATGGATCGTTCCGGCCTTGACGGCGATGGGTGCCGCGGGCTGTGCAGAGGCGGCGGCAGGCGTGAGCAGCAGCAGTACGAGGATTGAATGCTTCACCGCGCGTCTCCTTCACCGATGCAGTCGAGATGGAGGACCTGGTCGCGGCTGGCTCCGTAGCCTCCCACGGCGTAGAGCCGGTCCTTCGGGTCGTCACGATCGAAGACTTTCCGGCCTTCGACCCACGTTTCCAGAACGTGGGTGTAAACGCTCAGGGGATCGCCGGAGAGGATGATGAAATCGGCATCCTTGCCGGGAGCAAGGGTGCCGACGCGGTGGTCGAGCTCGAGCATCCTGGCATTAGAGATGGTCATCGCCTCCAGCGCCTTCGCGCGCGACATGCCCGCGCGAACGGCGAGTGCCGCGGAGCGCAGAAACAATCTCGAATCGGTGATGCCGTCGTCGGTGTGAAATCCGACGAGGACGCCCGCGTCGTCGAGCACTTTGCCGGTCGTGTACGAGAGGTGCCGCGTCTCGAGTTTCCCGCCCGGGCTGTCGATCATGATGATCGATGCGGGCGCGCCGGCGGCAGCGATCTCGCGGGCCACGCGCCATCCTTCGCTGACGTGCTGGAGAACGACGCGGAACCCGAATTCCTTCGCCAGGCGGAGCACGGTGAGGATGTCGTCGTGCCGATGCGTGTGGTGATGGACGACGCGCTTCCCCTCCAGCACCTCGGCGAGCGCTTCCATGGCCAGGTCGCGGTCGGGCCGCTTCGATGGATCGCCGCGCCGCATTTTCTCGCGGTATTCCTGCGCTTTGACGAACTGTTCGCGGATGAGGGCGGCCGCCTTCGCGCGCGTGCCGGGGAAGGGAGCGGCTCTCCGCGGATTCGTGCCGTTGGCCATCTTCAGTCCTCCGGCCACTCGCCCGTCGGGGAGTCGGATCATGAGGTCGTCGATGCTGTTGCCATCGCGAAGCTTGAGGTAGATCGTCTGCCCGCTGAGCAGATGGCCCGATCCGGGCATGATGTTGACGGTCGTGATGCCGCCCGCCTGCGCTTTCTGAATGCCGGCGTCGCGTACGTTCACCGCATCCATCACGCGCACTTCCGGCTGAATCGGATTGCTGCTGTCCGCGCCGGCAGCCTCGCCGATGTGGCTGTGGGAATCGACGAGCCCGGGCATGATGGTCCTGCCCGTGAGATCGACGCGCTCCGCACCGGCGGGGATGGTGACGGATCCCGTCGCCCCGACGGCGACGATCGTTCCCTCTCGGACGATGAGCGTTCCGCTCTCGATCTCGGGGCCGGAGACCGGAATGACCTTCGCCCCTGTGAAGGCAATGGTCTGCGCGGTCACCGTGGAACAGAGAAGCAGCGCGCCGATTGGCGGCAGAAGCAATCTTCGCAATGTGGACTCCCTCGCAGTTCGTTTCGGGCGCTCAGTCTAGCGGATTCGAGGGGGCGCGCCAGATTCTCATCCCTGGCGAGATGAATGAGGACCGCCGCACCCTTCTGGTTGCCCGGCACCCTGGCTATGATCGCGGTGTTGACCGTTCCGCTTCGTCCCGCGCTCGTATTCGTTCTGATCCTCGGCGCCTTTCCCGGTTCCGCCGCTCCGGAGAAAGTCGGGCGGGCGATGGTGACCTTCTACTACACCCTCGACGAATCGACTCCGCGCTATGCGGGAGAACCTTCGGTAGACCTTCGCGGGCCGAGCGGCAAGGTGATCGCCCGCACGACGCGGCGCTTCCGGAACGCCCTCGTGGTGCAGGGCACAGGGGTTCTCCGGGACGGACGGACGGTCTTCTACTACGGAAAGGTGGGCGGAGAGCACCGGTTTCGTCTGACGTCGAAGTCGAAGTATGGGATCGGCAGCACGGGATGCGAGCTCGTTCCGTTTCGCACGATCGCTGTGGATCCGAACTTCGTACCGCACCGGTCGAAAGTGTACATACCGGAGATGAAGGGCGCCCGGCTTCCGGACGGGACGATCCACGACGGCATGTTCGTAGCCACCGACCGCGGGCACTTCAAGGGTGCACGAGTCGATCTCTTCGTAGGGATCGGCTATGCAGGATCGAAGGTTTTCAGCCGGCACGGTTATGGCTCCCGCTCGAGGGTCACGATCTACGTCGACGGCAAGACGCGGAAGTGCCGGCCGTGATCACGGCAGTCACCCGTCACTCGTCACTCGTCACCCCCGTCACCTGACTCGACTTGTGTTACCGTTTTCCCGCCCACACCTGACCGCCCGGTCTGACGTCACTCGCTTCTCTCGCATTCCCCGAAAACAACATGAAGAGTGGACTCGTGTGTGCGGTTCTTCTCATCCATGCATCGTGTCTGGCCGCGGCGATGTCCCGCGTCGTCGAGGTCCGCGACAGCCGGACGGTCGTCGTGCAATCCAACGGCATCGCGGTTGTGATCCAGCTTCGCGAGGTCGTCGTTCCGAATGGCGATGAACCGGCCGCGGTGGAGTACCTCCGGCGAACGCTCGACGGGCGATGGGTCTATGCCGAAAGGGGCGACGTCTATCGCTCGCCCGACGGCCTGTACGTGAACGACGCCATGAGACGCCGGGCCTGGCTCGGCGCGACGTATATCGGAGAGCTCGCCTTCCCCGCTGCCCGCCGGTCGATGACGCATCTTCTCGGCAACTCGCCCCAGGCAGAGAAACCCCCTTCGAAACGTGCGAAGGCCAAATCGCGTCCACGGACCCGATCGCGCCCGCCGGTGAAGCGATTCAACGCCGCGAAGCCGAGGCCGTATATCTCATCGAGTACAAACGGAGGACAATGATGACGACACGACGGAAAACGATTCTGGGGATTTCAGCGGCGCTTGCCCTCGGTCTCGCCGCTTCGCCCTTCCTGATGGCGCGAGGGCATGGACCGAAAACCTTCGGGGGCCACTTCGGGCACCACGCCGGGTTCGGAAAGATGTCGGAGCTCATGAAAGAGCTCGACTTGACGGCCGAACAGAGAGAGGCGCTTCACCGGATTCATGAGACGACGTTCGGGAACAACAGGCAGGTCCGCGCGGCGCTGCATTCCGGATTCATGGATGCCGCTCAGGTTCTCGTCGCCGATCCTCGGAACGTCCAGGGAGCGCGCGCCGCGATCGCAGCGCAGCAGGCATCCATCGACCAGCTGAAGGAGAGTGCCCTCGGCGCGGTTTCGCAGGCCTTGGCCGTTCTGACGCCGGAGCAGCGCGCGAAACTCGCGGCGCACATCGAGGAGCATCGCGGCGACCTCACCCGGTAACATGGCGTGTGCCCTCGCAGAGGAGGGTCTCCTGGCGGGGACCCTCCTGATTTTGGCGATGGGGGATCGAGAGCCATTGCGTTCGCGAGATCTGTCTGGCGATCCCCTCGAGAATCGGGCCATCGAGCGGGCCCGAAGCGGCGATGGTGACTCGAGGGAATGCTGCGCTCGCTGAACGAAGTCCACGCGAACATGCAGCGGGAGTTCAGCGAGACGCACGCGGAGATCGAACAGGTTCTCACGCCTCAGCAGCGCGAGAAGTTCCGCAGGATGCACCGCCGGTGGCACCGGCCCAGAGGCGCTGACGGGGGAGCTTCGGCGCGATCGCGGTGAGTAGCCGGGCTTTGGATTCGAGAAGACAGACGGATAAACCGGCCTGACTTTTCGCCGAACATTCACGCTGCGACTCGACCGTTCGACCCTTGACCTTGCGAAGTTGGACCTTGGGACCCGGCTTCAAGTTCCAGGGTCCCAGGGTCCAAGGTCCGGGGTCCAACGCCCGCCGGACGCACCGCAGTACAATAACCATCTCCAAATGGAATCGGATGTGACTGTTCAGCCGGCGGGCGACCGCATCGGCGGAGTTCTGCGCCGTTTGCTCAGCCGCTTCGGTGTGCATTTGCGGAAAGGGGAAGCCGGGCCGGCGATCCTTCTCTTTCTCACATTCTTCCTTCTCATCACTTTCCAATACACGACGAAGAGCGTCCGGCAGTCGACCTTCATCAACAGCCTCGGCGCGGAGAAGCTCCCGTACGTCTACCTCTTCATCGCCGTCTCCTCGTACCCGTTCCTGCGGCTGTTCGGCCGCTTCGCGGACGCGATGCGGCGCGACACACTGATCATCGCCACGTGTGTTTTCACTGCTTCGACGATGGCCGGCTTCTGGCTTCTGTTCGAATATCCGTGGCAATGGGTGCCCTTCGCCTTCTACGTCTGGATCTCGATCACCACCGTGATGATGGTGAGTCAGTTCTGGTCCTTCTCGAGCCACGTGTTCGATCCGCGTCAGGCCCGGCGGCTCTTTGCCTTCATCGGCGCGGGCGGCCTCCTCGGCGGCGTCATCGGAGGACAGGTCGCGAAGTTCGCGACACGCCTGGTTGGAACGAGCTATGCGCTGCTGGTCGCCGGCGGCATTCTGCTTCTGCTGGCGGTGCTTATCTGGATGGCGCGGCGTGTTCGGACGGTTGACGACCGTCGCGTTGCCGGCGCTGCCGGGCTGGCGCCGCTCGACGAAGCGCGCGGCGGCTTCGAGCTGCTGCGCCAGTCGCCGCACCTGAAGAGCATCGCGGCCATCATGCTGCTTACGGTCGTCGTCGCGCAGATCGTCGATCTGCAGTTCAACTGGGCGGTGCAGCAGTCGACGACGACGCTCGATCAGCGGACGGCCTTCTTCGGAAACTTCTACAGCATCATCGGGATCATGGCCTTCGTCTTCCAGCTGATCTTCACGGCGCGCATTCACGGCAGGCTGGGAGTCGGATTCGCGATGCGCGTTCTCCCGGTCGCGATGGCCATCGGCACCCTGGCCATGCTCGTCGCCGCCGCGGGTGCGCCGGAGCTGATCCTCGCTGCCGCCCTCGTGCTGAAGACCGGCGAAAACGGGGTCCGCTACTCGCTCGACCAGGCTACGCGCGAGCTTCTCTTTCTGCCGATCCCTTCCCGCGCGCGCGTCAAGGCCAAGGCCTTCATCGACGTCTTCGTGCAGCGATCGGCAAAGGGTGTCGCGGCTCTCCTGCTGCTTCCCGTTGCGTTCGGCGTGATGACGCCGCCTCAGGCCGGATGGATCTCCGTGGCGCTCATTGTGATGTGGCTGGCCGCGACGGTCGTGGCGCGGCGGCATTACGTCGCGTCGTTCCAGGCGGGTCTGAAGCAGAAGAACGTGACCGCGGGCGCAGTCGACCTGAGTGACGCCACCGCTCTCCAACTGGTCGTCCAGGCGCTCGGAAGCACGGATGCCCATCAGGTCATTCACGCCCTCCATCTGCTTCAGAAGAACGATCGCGCCAATCTCGTTCACCCGCTACTCCTGTACCACGACAGTGCGCCCGTTAGACGGGCGACTTTGCGTCTCCTCGCAACCGCGGGGCGTTCGGATGCGCTTCCGCTCATCGCACGTTCTCTGTCCGATCCCGACACCAGCGTTCGGGCAGAGGCGGTGATGGCGGTAGCGGCTTTGCGGAAGACGGATGCCACGTCGCTCATGGCGCCGTATCTCGACTCGAACGAGCCGCGCCTCGTCTCGGCTGCCATTGTCGCCGTCTGCAAACATGGAGACGACTCGATCAAGCGCCGCGCCGACCGGGCGTTCGAACAGCTGCTGGCTGATGACGACCCCGACGCGCGGGCCGAGGCGGCGAGGGCCGCGGGTGCGGTGGCGATGCCGGGAGAGGCGCACGCGCTCACCTCGCTGCTCGGCGACCGGGACGCGGACGTGGTGCGGGCAGCGATCGGCGCGGTTCGCAGACGCGTGGTCGCCAACGGTCCGTCGCCGATTTACGCGGCTTCGCTCATCTCTCTTCTCGATGACCGCCGTCTCAAGCACGATGCCCGGCAGGCGCTGATCGCTTTCGGCGAGCCGGTCATCCCGGCGCTGCTTCATTTCATGAACAGTCCGGACGAGCGGATCTGGGTTCGCCGCGCGATTCCCAAGACGATCGCCATGATCGGGGGCCCGACCGCTGCCGCGGCGCTGGCGACATCTCTGCGCGCAGCCGCCGACGCATTTCTGCGGCGGAAGATCATTGAGGGACTGGGGGCGATATCCGAAAGCGGCGGCCGGTCTCAGGATGAGCGCGAGATTGCCGCGGCCATCGCCTCCGAGAGCGAACGCTATTTCCGGGCGCTTGCATCGCTGACGGCGCTGGGATCGATGAAGCACGCTGAGATGTGCGGGCCGATCGTGTCGTGGGATGAGGAACAGTACGCACCGACTCTCCTCGACCGTCTTCTCAGCGAGCGCATGTCCGACGCCGTCGGCAATCTCTTCGGGCTTCTGGCCCTCACCGGCGATCGCCGGAATCTGCGCGATGCGCATCGGAGCTTGACTAGTGGAAACCCGGGTGTCGTCGGAAACGCCGTCGAGTATCTCGACAACACCCTCGCCCCCGCGCTGAAACGGTTCGTGCTCCCGGTCGTCGAAGATCATCCGCTCGACGAACGCCTGCACGCCGCTAACAGACTGTTTTCCATCGCCGTCGGCTCCCGCTTCGACGTCCTCGGGGCACTCGTGGAAGAGTCGTTGACGCAGGATGGCACCGGATCGGGGTGGGGGGCGGCGGCGATGTACGAGGTCTATGCATCGCGGACGGCACGGCTTTACCACGCCGTTCAAAGAGTCAGAGGCAGCGAGCTCGCCGATCCGTTGTCGCGTGAGACAGCGGACTGGATCGCCGGGCGGATCGATCTCGTCAGCGCGACCTGAGGCAGGAAGAGGACATGGCTGAACTGGCGAGAATCGAAACGGTCGTCCTGCTGCAGAGCGTCGATTTCTTCAGCGCCTGCACCGCGGAGGAAGTACTGCGGATCGCGTCGATCGCACACGAACGCCGCGTTCCGGCCGGTGAAGAGCTCTTTCGCGAGCGCGATCCCGCCGACACGCTTTACTGCGTCGTGCGGGGAGAGATCGAGGTCCGCGGCCGCGACGGGCGGACCGAGGTGGCTGGACCGCTGCAGACCGCGGGATTGTTCGATCTGCTGAGCGGCCGGCTGCACGGAGTCCGCGCGGTCGCGCGAACCGAGGCGCTGCTGCTTGCAATCGGAGCAGACGACTTTTTCGATCTGCTCTCGAACAACATCGAGCTGGTGAAGTCGTTGTTCCGGCATCTGATTCTCCGCATCGATCAGGATGGGAAAGGGAACGGTTGATGCTGTCGCGTGCGCACGCTTTTCTGCTGTCGCTCGTTCTGTTTGCGGCCCCGCTGCATGCCGCCGCGCAGCGCGTGGTCGCCGTCGGTGACATCCACGGTGAGTACGAAGGACTGGTCTCGATTCTGAAGAAGGCGGGGATCATCGACGACAGGCTGCGGTGGGCCGGCAAACGAACCATCCTCGTCCAGACCGGTGACTATCTCGATCGCGGCCCTGACGTCCGGAAGGTGATGGACCTTCTGATGTCGCTCGAGAGAGCGGCGGGGCGATCGCGCGGCAAAGCCATCGTGCTTCTCGGAAATCACGAGCTGATGAATCTGACGTCGGCGCTGCAGGACGCGAACCCGGCGGCGTACGCGGCTTTCGCCGATCGAGGTTCGGAGCGACGCCGGAAGGGAGCTTACAAGGCCTATCTGGAACTGCACACGCGCCTGTCCGACCGTTATCAGCGGCCACCGTGGCGCCTCCTCGACGAGAGCGCCTGGATGGAGCAGCACCCTGCCGGATACGTCGAGTATCAGCAGGCCCTCACCCGCAACGGGAAATACGGCCGGTGGCTGCGCAGCAAGACGGTGGTTGCCAAAGTGGAGGGCACGGTGTTCGTCCACGGCGGCATCAGTCCGAAAGCCGATCTCACGACCATGGACGAGATCAACAAGCGCGTCCGCATCGAGATCGAAGGGTTCGACCGCATCCGCGAGTACCTCGTCGCGCAGAAACTGATCCTCCCGTTCTTCACATTCAGCGAGATCTCGAGCGTCGTCGATCTCGAGCTTCTTCTCCGCAGGGAAGAGGCGTCGGAGGAGATGCGCAAGGTGCTGAATGCGTTCAAGACGGTGCAGTACTGGACCATCTACGATCCGGAGGGACCGGTGTGGTTCCGCGGTTTCGGGAACTGGACCGAGGAAGAGGGAGCACAACACATCGGCGACCTGCTCGAGAAGTTCCAGGCGCGACGGTTCGTCGTCGGGCACACGATTCCCGAGGACGCGAGCCGCATCCGATCGAGATTCGACGGCCGGGTCTTTCTCATCGACACGGGGATGCTGCGCAATTACGCGAAGGATGGGCGTCCGGCAGCGCTGGAGATCATCGGCGATACGCCCGTGGCGATCTACGAGAGCGGGCGTGTGGTGCTCAGCGGCAATGCTCCGCAATCGAGCCGTCGTGCGGCACCATCGTCATCCGCATTCGTCCGCGCGTCGTTCTCACTCGATGACCAGTCTCCCGCTTCGGCGCCGTTTGTCTGGCTCGGGCCGGACGACACGACGCTGCCGTTCCGAACGTCGGAGGAAGTCGCGGAGTTTCTTCGCACGGCGAAGCCCGTCAAAGTCGATCGCCAGAAGCTTCAGGGAGTGACGAAGCCGCAGAAACTGCTGGTGCAGAACGGCACCGTGCGCGCTCGCGCCGTGTTTCGCTCGTTTCATCGCGAGGAGGAGAACGCGCACTGGGAGTCGGGCGTGTTCACGATCTTCCTCCGCGATACGTGGAAGTCGGAGATTGCGGCCTACCAGCTGGCGCTCCTGCTCGGGCTCGACACCGTCCCGCCGACGGTTCCCTGGGAGTTGAAACGGAGGCGGGGGTCACTGCAGCTCTGGATCGAGAATGCGAAATGGGGATTTCACCCTTCCGGCACGCAGGTTCCCAGCGATCCCGATCTCTGGGCGCGCGAAGAGGAAAAGATGCGCGTTTTCGACGCGCTCATCGGAAACACGGACCGGCACGAGGCGAACGTCCTTCTGGACTCGCGGGGGAAGGTATGGTGGATCGATCACAGCCGTAGCTTCGGCCGCGAGAAAGAATTGTTGAAGCCCGAGGCGATCCGTCGGTGCGAGCGGAAGTTGTGGGAAGGGTTGAACCGCATCAGTCCTGAAGCGATCGCCGCGCGGCTCACTCACTGGATGAGTGTGAAAGAGATCGATGCGCTCCTCGAGCGGCGACTGCGCCTGATCGCCCTCATCGACGAGAGAATCAGGACTGAGGGCGAGAAGGCGGTTCTGTTCACCATCGGCGTGGACGAAGGGCCGTTGCGTAGCGTTCCGCGATCCGCCCGCAACCCGTTCGCGTCGCTGGAGACCCTGACCTCCGGGATTCCGATGGCACCGCACACGCGCTGATCGGCGAGGTTTCTTCTGTTGCGGAAGAGCGAGTTCATCCAGCAGCTTCGAACACTCGCCGGCACTCGGGTGTCCGGCCTGGATGATTCGTGCAAGAGCGAGATCATGCAGAGCCTTGCCGCGGAGCTGGTCTCGCGAAGCGGCGGGCTGCCCGAGATCGAATGGGTGCCGTTCGTCACCGGCCGCCGTCCTGTCGACGAGGCCTCCTTCCCCGGCCTCGGATCGAGCGACAAGGTTGCGCTGATCCTCGACTCGATCCCGTCAGGAGAAAACAAGGCGTTTCTGCTCTATCGCCTGAGCGACATTCCGGCGGAGGATGCGGCACGGTACGCGGTGCGGCTGTCACTGTCGCCAGCCGGCCCGTGGGGTGACGTGAGCTCGGAGCCGATGCCGGAGTGGAACGAAAGGGCGATCCAGCCGCTCGGGTTCGGCCGGACAGCAGATGAACAGCCGGTTCTGACTCCAGTCGATCTCTCCGCTTCGCGTGACGGCTGCCTGGTCGTTGCCCTCGATCCGCGGGATCTTGCCTTCGATGGAGCCTTCACGTTCGAGCACTTCTTCATGCAGCAGGTTCGTGCCGAGATCGTTCTCTTCAAAGATGACGTGGCGGTGTCCGCTTCACAGATGATGATCGACGTCTCTGACGCGCGGCGGATAGGATCACTTTACCGGCGTGTGATCGATCGCGTCGTTGCCATCGACACAGCGAAACAGGCGCGCGCGCACGGGCTCGATCGCCTCGATGTGTCCTGCCATCCGTGGTACCCCGTGCTGCTCATCGGCTTGGAGAAGACCGCGCTCTACATGCGCGCCCTCGCGGAGGACATCGTCCGCAAGCAGCGGCATCTCACCGACCCCGGCTGGCTACTCAAGGTCGGGATCTACCTCGAGTTGCTGACGTGCCTGGGGATCTTCGACGCGGTGCGCGAAGACGTGGACGATGCGCTCGCGCCGGAAGAGCGGGCCGCTTATGAATCCGCGGCGGATTTCGCTCCGATCCGCGAAGCGGTGAACGCGTCGGCATGGAAAGACGTGTGGGCACATCGCCAGATCGCGATGCCTCCGCGCGGCTCGCGACCCGGACCCAAGATTGCGGCGAAGAACCTTCTCGCCAAGAAGGCGGCCACGCTCGCATTTCTCGAGGCTCACCATCACGACCTCCGGCATGCCATCCGACTGGCCGGAGCGAACGATCACAATGCGCAGGAGACCTGGCACCGCGTTTTCCGCGACGCGGAGCGCGCGGTGCTCCGCAAGACGCCTGCAGCGTTCGCTGAACTCGAGGCTTTCCCGGCGAAAGCTCAGGAGTTCATCCTGTGGCACCGGAAAGGTGTGTTCAGCGGTTTGTCTCTTCCCACCGTGTCCTCATGGTTCGGTGATCAGGACGGTCTCTACGCGAATGCATGCAATCAATACCGCGCGTCGATGAACGAAGTGGCCGAATGGGCCAAGCAGGAAGGCCTGATGGACCACACGGGAAGCGAATGTATTCCGGAAGCGGTGAGCCTGCTCAAGACGATGATGGAGGGGAGAGAGGAAGCGCTCATGCAGCTGCAGCGGCGCGACGGTTACGCGGGCACCGATGATCTGCCAGCCGGTCCCGTGTGCCTGCGAGCGGCAGCGCCCGGTACGATCGTCGCCCTCCTCCGCTCCATTCCGATCTTCGGCGCGCTGACCGATGACGAGATCCGCCAGCTGGCCTCGACGATCCGGCCGATCGAGCTGGGGCCCGTCGAGCGCATCATCGTGCAGGGGCGAAAAGGGACGTCGCTCTTCATCGTCGCCGAGGGGAATCTCGAGGTGATGGTGCGCCAGAAAGATGGCGTCGACCTTCGCGTAGCGATGCTCGAGCAGGGCTCGGTGTTCGGTGAGATGTCCCTTCTGACGGGGCAGCGGCGGAGCGCCACCGTTCGTTCGATCGAGACCGCGGTCGTCTACGAAGTCGGGCAGCAGCAGCTCGCCCCGATCCTCCGCTCGCGGCCCGCCGCGGTTCAGGAGCTCGCGGCAATCATGGCCCCGCGCCTTCACGCGACGGCGGCCGCGAGTCACGGATACGAATCACGCAAAGCTGTCGTCTCGCTGAGCCGCCGGATCCGTTCATTTCTGTTGTCGCCCATCTGACGCGTTGGAGGAGAGCTCATGAGAATCGCGATCGGGGTCTTCTGTTGTTTCGCGGCGGTCGCCGCGTTCGCCGATGAGAAAGGCGAACGAACCGAGAACCGGACGGGCGAGTGGTGGAAAACGATCGAGACGGACGAGGAGAAGTACATCTACCTCACCGGCCTGCGCGACGGCGCTCTTCTGGGCATGCTCTATTCGCTGCCGAAGAGCGCCGAGAACAGCCCCTGCCGTCCGAAGCTGATGCAGACCTATCTCCAGCGCGATACGGTGCTGGCGTCCGTCACGACCGCAGCGCTGGCCAGGATGCTGGATGAGTTCTATCAGGATCGCGCGAACGCCAGGGTCATGGTGCCCGCCGCAGTGTTCTACATTTCGCGCCGGCTGGCCGGCGACCCGCGCAAGGTTCTGCAGGACCTCCTGGAAAGCTTAAGAAAGAACGAAGGATGAAACACCTGGCGGTCGCCATTCTGCTGCTCGCGTTCAATTCGGCGCCTGTGTAGCGGCGGTCATAGCGGAAGCCGAGGCGGGTCACGACGGCGATGGAAGGATCGTTGCCGGGATCGATCACCGCCACGACGCGCGGCCGCTGCAAGGTGTGGAGCACGTGATTCATCGCCGCGCGGCCCGCTTCGGTCGCGTAGCCGCGCCCCCAGACGTCGCGACCGAGCCACCATCCGATCTCCAGATCGCCGCTTCCGCCGAGCGGCTGCACGCCGGCCACGCCGACGATGCGTCCGCTGCTCTTCTCGACCATGGCCCCCATGCACATGTCGCGGGTTTCGAGCTGACGCTGCTGCCGCGCCAGAAACTCATCGATCTCGGTTTCTGTATAGGGCTCGCCGCGATGCACGTAGCGCATGACCTCAGTGTCCTGAGTGAAGGCGGCAAATGAGGGCCGGTCGGCGGGCTGCCACGGCCGGATCGTCAGCCGCTCGGTATCGAGGTGGAACATTGCGCCGGTCAGTTTAAGGCAGTGCCGATGGGGGGGCGGCCGCCGCTCTGACTCCCTTCATGCAATTTTCCGGTTTTTGTAAGGACTTCGCCGGTCGGGATCCTTACATTGCGTCCATCGGTTCCCTCCTGCTCCAGGCAAGCGGATGTCAGGCCATCCGCGGCGAGCCCCGGTAAGGTTCAAGGAGCGAGTTGCGAGGCCGGCTGGCGGTCGAGACCGCCGGCCGGCCGCCGCACGGAATGAGGTATCGTCCCGTCTCAAAATCCGGGTGGACGTGAGATGACCGACGGAACTGAAGCCTCTTATACCTTCGATCAGTTCGAACTTGACTGCGCATCGGGCGAGGTACGCCGGGAGGGGAGCCTTCTCGCTCTCCGCCCCAAGGTGTATGCCCTCCTTGTCTATCTCGTCAGCCATCGGGGGCGCCTGATCCCGAAGGACGAGCTCATTCGTGCGATCTGGGGGGAAGTCTCTGTCAGCGACGGCAGCCTCAATCGCGCCATCGCCGAGCTGCGCAGCGCGCTCGGCGACGAGTCGGCGGATCCGCACCTGATCGAGACCGTACCGCGGCGCGGTTACAAGTTCATCGGGAAGGTCGCTGAGAGCAAGCGCTCCGTGGAGCGTACGTCGGGCTTCATTCTCATCACGGCTGAGCGAACGATTCCGCTGCCGCTCGGCGAGACGATCATCGGCCGGACCCCGGAATGCAGGGTCCAGATCATCGGGCCGTCCGTGTCGCGGCGTCACGCCCGGATCGTCGTATCGGAGCAGGGCGCGGCGATCGAGGATCTGCAGAGTCTGAACGGCACCTACGTGGAGGACCAGAAGATCGATCAGTCCACGCCGCTCAAGCATGGAGATCAGATCCGGATCGGGAAAGAGCGCGTCCGGTTTCTCTCCGACGCCACGTTTCGAGCGCGAACCGAGCCGGCATTCTGAAACCCACAGCCTCTGAGGCGCGCAGACGCCGAAGGACCTCAACAGATGTGACTCTCTTTCTTGAGGTCCTTCGCCGCGCTTCGCCGTCGCTACGCCTTGATCGCCCGGCGCCTGCGCGCCACAATCTCATCGATGCTCCATGCGCCCGGTCCCGCCACCGCGAGATAAAGGAAGAACCAGCTGTACATGATGGCGGGGATGCCCATGTTCACCGTCGGCCAGAACGAGCCCGGCGCATGGAACTGGAAATACGCGACGGCCATCTCACCGGAGAGGATGAACGCGGTCGGACGCGTGAAGAGGCCGATCACGACGAGGATGCCGCCGATGATCTCCATCCAGGCGCCGATCCAGATCTGCGAGAAGACTTCGATCGGTGGTACCGGCATGGGGCTGGGCGGATAGCCGAAGATCTTCGTCGTTCCGGCGGTGAGGAAAATGAGTCCGGCGAGGATCCGGAACACTGCCAGGACACGGTCAGGCCAGGGCTGTCTCATGGGCTCGAAAATCGACATCGTGCTCTCCTCGTATTTCGTTTCAGATCGTCGCGTTCCGTCACTTTGCGCTTGTTGATGCGTGCACCTCGGCGCTTCCTTCCACCGGCGCCGAGCGGCCTGCCCGATAGAGAAGCGCGCAGACCGCGATGACGACCGCGATGCCGCCGATCACCGACGCCCAGCCGTGAAGGATCGGCTCGTCCGGAGTCGCGAACCGGAAGCCCGCTACGAAGAGAGCGATCGCGACTCCTGCCAGACCTTCGCCAGCGATCATTCCAGAAGCCGCGAGGACGCCGGGATCGCTGTCGAGCGATTTGCCCTTGCGCCGCGCATCGACCAGCCGGCGTACGATCCCGCCGACGAAGATCGGGGTGAGGCTGCCGAGCGGCAGATAAATGCCCACCGCGAAGGCGAGACCGGGCAGGCCCGCGATCAACGCCGTGATCGACAGTGCAGCGCCGGTTCCGACCAGCCCCCACGGAAGCTCACCTGAGAGCACTCCCTCGATCACGGTCTTCATCAGCGTGGCCTGTGGAGCGGGAAGATCGGGAGATCCGAAAGTGAACGCGCTGCCAAGAAGAAGGACCGTTCCGGCGATGGCCCAGCAGGCAAACGCCGCACCTATGAACTGTCCGACCTGCTGACGCGCGGGTGTCGCACCCACGAGAAATCCGGTCTTCAGATCCTGCGAGATGTCGCCGGCCTTCGACGCGGCGATGCATACCACCGTGCCCACGGTGAGAATCGCGGCGCGCGCCGACGGATCGCGCCATCCCATGAGCACGAACACGACGGAAACGCCCAGCAGGGTGACGAGCGTCATCGCTGAAGTCGGATTGGAAGAGACGCCGATGAGCCCGACGATCCTGGACGAGACGACGACGAACGCGACGCCGAAGATCGCCACGCCAAGCGCGGCGATGATGCGCGGTACCAGAGTCATGTTCCCGGCAAAAAGATCCGGGACGACGATCAGTGTGATCACGACAGCGAGCGGGACGAGGACCGGGACCCACGGCGGGACATCGCGATCGGTGCGCTCGAGACCTTCACCTCTCGCCTTGGCTGCTTCGCCGCCACGCAGACCGGCGACGACCGCGCTGAATGACGTCCACATTGTCGGCAGCGCCCGCGCGACCGCGACCAGTCCCGCTGCCGCAACGGCGCCCGCGCCGATGTAACGGACATAGCGCGACCAGATCTGCCCGGCACTCATCGACGCGATCGTCGTTTTCATCTCGGGGAACATCGGCTCGGTAAGACCGGCGCCGAACTGTGCGATGAGCGGTGTGAGCACCAGGGCCGAGATCAGACTGCCCGACACCATGATCGCCGACTGCTTGTATCCGAGGATGTAACCGACGGCGAGGAGAGCCGGTGCGATCTCGAGTGCCAGTTCCGCCTTGGGCAGCACCGGAAGAAGTGTCGAGAGGTCGGCCTCCATCAAATAGAGAGCGCCGAGGCTGAGCTTGACGACAGCGCCAACGGCGAGGCCGATGAAGATCCATCGCCCACCCGATGCCGTCGTCGCGGTCGTCGCCCGCAGCACCTCCGCACACGCCGTCCCCTCGGGATACGGCAACTCATCGGCCGAGCGGACGATCAGCAGGCGTCGCAGCGGGACCATGGCCGCAATACCGAGGAGCCCACCGAGGAGTGCGAGAACGGCCACCTGCCAGAAGGGCGGGGTCATGCCCCAGAGAAAAAGCGCTGGAATCGTGAAAATCGTTCCGGCGGCCAGCGAGGAGCTGGCCGAGCCGATCGTCTGCGACAGGTTTGCCTCGAGGATGACTCCGCTCTGACGGCTGCGCATGATACGGAAGAGCGCAACGGTGAGCACGGCGATCGGAATCGAGGTCGAGACCGTCAATCCGACGCGGAGACCGAGGTAGGCGTTGGCGGCTCCGAATATGACGCCGAAGACGATTCCGGCGATGACCGCTCTGGCGGTGAACTCGATGACCGACTCGGACTCTCTTGCGGTGACACTCATGCGCTCAACATAGCCGACCTCACCCGTGCAGAACAAACCGGGTTTCTCCGTTTGCCGGTCGTATGTCGCCATTCACCGATCGCCCGATGCGCGGCCCGGCGCCTCGCCGTACCTTGCGTCCATGCCACCGCGGTTCATAGACGGCGAAGACATTTCAGGCGGGATGCTGCTGGCCCGAGCCATTCTGGCGACGGTCGCCGTCTTCCTTCTGGTCGCTACCGCCACGGAAGCGCCGGTCGTCGATCCGGCAGCCCTCCTCGCTGAACTGGTGCGGATGTTCATGTCCTTCTGACGTGATACCGTAAGCGCTCCACCTCAGTGAAAAGGCGTGCGTCTTTCCTCTCGCCCTCTATCTGGTGATCGCCGCGATCGTCGGCGGAGTCGTGTATCGACGCTTCCCGGAATCAGGTCCCGCGCTGATGGCAGGCTTCAGCGGCGGATTCATCGTCTGGCTCGGCGTCGCATATCTCCTTATCGGACTCTTCCGGCCGCCCGCGCGTCATTCAACGCCGTCGTGCGCTGAGGCCTACCGGAATTTCGTTCGGACATACAGGCCGATCTGGTGAGCGTGATAGCCCTCGCCGTGCGTGTCGAGGAAGAGCACTCGACGCGCATCGGTGTCGTCGTCGAGGGACTCCAGGGGATACGGCGAAAGCGCGCTCCACGCGAAATCTTCGATCGTGAACATCTCGTATGTGTGCTGGAGCCCGACCCGCAGCCGGTCGCTGAACGCGTATTCGACTCCTGACGCGAGGTCTTTCAATCCGTTGCGGACGGACGGCCAGTCCTGGTTCAGCCCGCCGTTGGAATCGGTGTCGACTCGCTGGCGGGCGAAGGACCCTGTTACCCGAAAGGCCACGCTGAGCCTGCCGTCACGAAAGAGCTCTTCAAGAGAAAAACCGACGTCGGTGACCTCGTCGCGCGTCGAGCGATGCCACTGCGCGCCATGAGTCAGGGCGGTCCAGCGCTGAGAATGATGGATGCTCGACCGGATGACGTCGCCGGTCACCGTAGCGGAGTCGCCGATGAACCATCGCAATCGAAGTGCGGCCTCGCTCAGATCGAAGTTGCGAAGCACAGACGAATCATCGAAGTCGTTTCGCTGTTCGGCTACCGACGCGCCGATGCTGAAGGATCCCGCGGGACTCCAGTCCCCCTGTGCGCGAATCGCGGCGCGCCTGCGTCCCGCAAGATCGAATGGCACGATAGCGGCGCTCGAGCCGGGCTCTCGGACTGAATATTCAGCGTGGATCGAGGCAAAGTCTCCACCGCCGAAACGCACCATGGCCCGGCCGGCGACCGACTGCTGCCGGGTCGCACCACCGCGGCGTCCTCCGCGCTCCCGATCGGTGTGGCGGTATTCGCCGCGCAGAGAGAAGGGTTTTGCCGGGCGCCAGTCGAGGTCGACGATCGCCTGCCGGTTGCGGAGAGAAAGAGGCGGCCGCGCAATTGGTTGCCCGTCGAGCTCGGTGCGCCACACGGCGTCCCCATATCCGGCGTAGCCCGGAAACGAGAGATCGGGCGTCTCATCCGCGGTGTCGAGATCACGGTAGTCCACGCGCAGCGTTGCCCGCGGTGTGACTTCCCAGGCGAGAGAGTGGTCGAGGGAGATCGACCTCAGCCGGCCCTCGAGTGTGCCGCGCGGCAGCGCCTCCTTGTTGACCGGGCCAAGGCCGGGCGAAAAGCCGGCAGGCGAAGGGATCGCGTGGTTGACCGTGTACGACGTGAACTTTTCCTTCTGCACGATTCGTGTCCATCCGAGAGTGCTCGCGAGGCGGATGTGATCGGTGACGCTGAAGTAGCCCGACAGGATTGCCGCCTGCGAAGTGCTCGACGGCCAGTCGGCGCTGATGATGCGCGAGGAGCGAAGGGGGTGCTCGGCGTTGTCGGTCAAGCGGAACGGGTTGTCGTAAAGGATGTCGGAGATGCTGTTCCGGAAGCGCGAATACAAGACCTCGAAGTCGAAACCATGACGGGGCCGGTGAAACGACGTCCCGAAGGTGAGGTCGCTCGTGCGGATCTCGATGGCCGCCGGCACTTCGAAGCCGATGAGCGCGAATGCGGCACCGGGCCCGGCCAGCGGCTCAAATGCGCCGATCGAAACCGGGCGTTGTCCATTTCGCGCCTCTTCCCGTGCTCCGGCATGGACCGACCAGTCTGGCGTCAGCTGAAGATCGAACCGCGCCCGCACGCGGTCCCGCTGTACGGCCAGCCGTCTGCGGCCTGCCTCGGACGCGAGCTGCGCCGCGAGTCTGGGGACATCAGCATCCGGCGCTGCCTCCAGGTCTTTCTGAAGGCCATCGTGCACGAGGAGACGACCCTGCCCGTAGTAATTGTGGGCAGTGGCCGCATGAGTGGTGTGAAGGTAGGGCCACTGATCGAAACGGGCGTCAAAGCGCCATCGGCCGCGAGACCCGATCTCGACGGTGACCGCGCGGTCTTTCTCGGCGGCGCCGGCCGCGTCGAATCGGAAGAAGTGCAGTCCTCGCGATGCGTCGATCCGCAGGAAGGGGATGACGAGTCCCTGCGGCACGTCGCGATATCGCTGGAACTCGATCGGCACGCCGACCGATACGCTGACGGCGCGACCCATCGCCATCAGGTCGACGGCCAGGTCTGGTTCCGATGCCTCGTCCATCGCCCTGATCGGTCCAGCCAGTAACGCTGCGGCGACCATCCACTGTGCGAGTCGTCGTCTCATCGCTGGAGGGTCACTCCCGACGGATGATTCGACCCGTGCACCATCTGATGGCAGTTGACGCATCCCCGCCCGGCCAGCCAGGCAGAGGATGACGAAGGAGCGAGCGTCGTGTGCGCATCGCCGGCATGACAGCTCTGGCAGAGCATCGGGACGCGCATCGTCAGGAGATGGGTGTTGTTCGAGCCGTGCGCGGCGTGACAGCTCAGGCAGTTGTCGCGAACAGGGCCATGCTCCCAGAGAAACGGGCCGCGTTTCTCATCGTGACAGGTAAGGCAGAGCGTGTTGACACGCGGCGCGCGAAGCAGGTTGTCCCTGCCGGACGCATGAACGTCATGGCACTCGCTGCACTGCATCCGCGCGCCTCGGCGATCATCGGGCAGGATATGCGTGGAACGCTGCAGCTGGGCGCGTCGTATGGCCGCGTGACATCCGTAGCACGTCTCTGATTCAGAAGCTTCGCGAAGCAGTGCACGGGTGGGCAGGGTCGTGGAGCGGGCGATCGTTTCCTTCGGATGAATGCGATGGCAGCCCACGCAGGTGAGACCGGCGCGCGCGTGATGATCGCCCCTCCACCTCGCGGTCGGGACGAGCGCGCCGTGGCAGCCGAGACACGGCGCGTCCGCTCGCGCGCTGTCAGTGGTGGTCGGGGTGAAGATGTTTTCCCGGTTGGGCGACGAGAGATGGGCGGCCGTTCCTCCGTGACATGAGGAGCACGAGCCTCCGCCGGAGTGAGCGTGAGCTGTCTGCTCATGCGACGCTATGACGGCCGCGTGGCATGGCGAACAGGTGTCGTCCGCGGAAATGGAGGGAACGGCGAAAATCAGAAGGAGAAGAGCGCGGATGACGGCCGGTACGCCGGTCCGATCCGTCTCATCCCGACGCATCATCGGTCATCATTGTCTCACTGGATGAGGACGGTTCGACAGCCCGAACCTCCATCGAGTGGTCTTCAGATCAGACGGAGAGGCCGCACCTCATACCGGGGAAAGACCTGCCTGATGTCCGCGACACCGAGGTGGGCAGTGAGAAGCGGGGCGAAGACGTCTCGGAAGTCGGTCGTCACGGCGAGGTCGCGGCCTTCGTAGAGTGACGAGAGACCGGGCCAGCGGCCATGCACTTTGCCTCCTTTGATTGCGCCGCCGAGAGTCATCATCACGGTTCCGTGGCCGTGATCCGTTCCGCGGTTCCCGTTCTCACGAACCGTGCGCCCGAACTCCGACGTCGTCACGAGCACGACATCGCTCATCCGTGAACCGAGGTCTCTGGCAAACGCGGCGATGGCGGCGGCGAACTGGCGCAGGCTGTTCGCCAGCTGACCATTGCTTCCGCCCTGGCCGGCATGAGTGTCCCAGCCCTCGACATCCGCGAACGCGACTTCGAGGCCCACGTCCGATCGAATGAGCTGTGCGATCTGTTTCAGCGAATTGCCAAGCGGCGTGCGAGGGTATTCGGCGCCGTTCGCCGGCGCGAGGCGTGCCGAGGCTGCAGCGGAGAGGATCTTCGACGCTTCGAATGCTTCTGATGCCGAGCTCGCGTACATCTGTTCGAAGCTGCCGGCATGCTGGCGGACGTTGAACCTGGAGATGTCCGTCATCGCGATCGCGTCGGCGGAACCGGCGAGGATGCGGGGCAGTGATGAAGTCATCGATACGGCGCTGAGTGGCGAGCCGTTCGCCTTTTTACCTAGAGCTCGGGCCAGAAAACCGTCGCGAGTCGACTTCACTCCCGGCGTGCCGCTCTCCATGAAGTCCTGCGCGTCGAAGTGCGACCGCGTAGAGTCGGGGCTGCCGGCCGCATGAATGAACGCGGCCGACTTGTCTTTGAAGTACGGGACCAGGGGAGCAAGGGCCGGATGGACACCGAAGAATCCATCGAGGTCGAGCGCGCCGCCTTCCTGGCCGGGACGGGAAATCGCGATCGACGGCCGCGCGGTGTAGTACGCGCTCTCGGCGTAGGGCACGACCATGTTCAGTCCGTCGACGGCGCCGCGCTGAAAGATGGTGACGAGGGTCTTCCGTCCTTTCGTCGTGCTGGCCATGGCCATGCGGGCGAAAACGCCCGGGGTCAGGGCCGTGCCCGCCAGCACGAGTCCAGCGGATCTGAGAAAGATTCTTCTGTTCATTGTCTCTGGAACTCCGGCGATCCGATGACGAGACCGGCGATCGCCGCGGGATCGTCTGTTTTCCGATCGGCGATCACCTTCAGCGTGTCTTCACTGAGGGCCACGCCTGCCAGCCTGAGAGGATCGGCGACCTCAGGCACCCGGATTCCTGGAATCGTGTTGCCGGTGAGAGCGATCGCGAAGTTGATGCGTTCGACGAGCGCGCCGCTGTTGACCCAGGAAGCGGCATCGTCGCCGTATCCCGTCGGGGCCTGCGCGAAGTAGAGCGGTTGCCCCATCTTCTTCAGCTGCTGCGCGAGCGGAATCGGATTCTCGATCTGCCCGCCGACGGCGCGGACCGCCGAGATCGTGTATTCGAAGGGCGATTTCACTTTCACCCGGTAGTACCTCGGGTCATTGAACTCCGGGCTGGTGACGAGGGCCTTCACCGTTTCGCGAAGATTGCCGCGCGTCGCCGTGAAGCGTTCCGCAACGCGGTTCACGAGAGCGGGCGGGGGATCGTCGCTGACGAGACGCTCGGCAAGCTTCCGGGCGATGTGTTTGGCCGTGGAAGGATGCGCAGCGAGGGCACGGATCATGCGCTCGCCTTCCTTGATGCCGCCGCCGGCCGGAAGTCGGATGCCGAGGACGGTCTTGGCGTCGCGATCGTGAAGGGCGGGGCGGAACACGAAGTTGCCCCTCTTCCGGTCGATGGACCAGCCGGTCAGGACTCGGGCGAGCTCGCTGACGTCTTTCTGTGTATAACCGCCGTCGACGCCGAGGGAGTGCAGCTCCATGATCTCTCTCGCGTAGTTCTCGTTGATGCCGCCGCGCCTCGAGCGAGCATTGTCGAGATAGAAGAGCATCGCCGGTGACCTGGCCGAGGCCAGGAGCAACTCCTCGAAGCTTCCCCAGATGTGCGGGCGGATCGTGTCGCGCTCGTAGGACGTGAGAAGGAAGCGGTCGATCGACTTTCCGGCGAACACGTTGAAGTGGTTCATCCAGAAGTCGACCATGATCTCGTTCAGCTGTCGTTCGGATGCGGCGGCGCGAAGGATCCGCTGCGCGGAGAGATCGCCCACGACGCGCTGGGCTTCACGGCGCAACTCGCGCATCGATCCGTCCTGGACGTCGTCCCCATCCCTCTGCGCCCGCCGGCGCGCGGTGACGAGAGGTTGGTAGACCTCTTTCATGATCCGGGAAGTGCTCCATGAGAGTGTTCTGTAACGTGCGAGCGTCTGCTCGATGGCAGTGTCGGAGATCTTTTCCGGCTGGAGCTGCCCGGCGATCCAGCGGTCCACGCCCATGCGCGCGACGCGATCAATCTCGCCCGGCCGCGCGCCGAATGCGAGGCGGTTCAGTACGTGCGCGGCCCGCTCGCGTTCGCGCCCGGCAACAGCTGAATTGCCACTGGTGGCAGGGAGTACAAGAAAACCACAGAGCGTGACGGCGAGAAACTGTCGCATCAGCCGTTGGACGGGCCGGCGCGGCTGAGCGTTTACGACAAGGGCATCAGAGTGCGGCAGCCTTGCTGCCAAACTGCCGCACTCCCCTGACTCACAGCGTGTACAGAAATGCCAGCAGATCCTTCTTCTCCTCTTCGGTGAGCCGGGTGCCGAGGACGAGGTTGAAGAATTCGATGGTGTCGTCGAGGGTCATCAGGCGGCCGTCATGCAGGTACGGCGGGGAGTCCTTGACGCCGCGGAGCGGGAACGTCTTGATCGGACCATCACCGACCATCGTGTGGCCGCGGACGGTCTTCGGGTTGAAAAAGCGCTCCGTCTGAAGGTTGTGCATGAAGTTGTCGCTGTAGATGGGACCACTGTGGCAGGTGCTGCACTGCGCCTTGCCGAAGAAGAGAGCCTGCCCCCGCATTTCGGCCGGCGTGGCCCTGGCGGGATCGAGCTTGCTGTCCACGCCCAGCTTGGGAGCGGGAGGAAAGTCGAGCAGTTCCTGGAACTCGGCCATCGCGTGAACCTGGTCCGATCGATTGAGAGTGTTGACGCCCTTCTTCGCAGCGAGCGCGATGTCGCCGTCGAAATAGGCGGCGCGCTGCTCGAACTCGGTGAAGTCTTCGACGGTGCGGAGGGCGCGTTGTGAACCGAAGAGCCGCTGCATGTTCACCCCGCGAAGCGAAGGCGTCTCGATCCGGTGTCGGAATTCCTGAGGACGGATGTCGCCGACGAGGTGGTGGGCGCCATTCGTGTGGCCGTTGGCATGGCAGTCGAAGCACGTCACGCCCAGGCTCGGCCGCACCGAACGGCGATCCTCGGTTCCGTTGAACTGCTGCTGAGGGAAAGGGGTGACGAGGAGCCGGAGTCCGTCGAGCTGCTTCGGATTGAGGATCGGCGAGAAGATCTCCCAGAAGTTCTCGCTGGTGATCAGCTGGCCACGCGAAACATCGCCCAGATCGGTGCGCGTGGTGAGGAAGATCGGCGCGGGAAACTCGGGGAGGAGGTGGTCGGGGATGTCGTTCTCGAGGTCAAAACGATTCAGATCGCGAGCGGTCTGGCGCTTCACCTCGTCGATGTGGAACTGGGGGAAGAGCATTCCGCCTTCCATGTGATCGGGGGCGGGGAGTGGGAGAAACCCTTCCGGCCAGAGGTTCCTTCGCTTGATCTCGTCGGGCGTCATCTGGGCGAGCTGCTGCCAGGTGACACCGGCGGGAAGTTTGACCCGCACGCCCTGCTGGACAGGTTTGCCTCGAAACATTTTGACCGGTGAAGGACGGTTGCCGAGGTCGTAGCGCTGGGCGAGGTAGTTACGCGCATCGCGCATGATGGCCGCTTTCTTCGCGGTCTTTTCCTGAAGGACCTTCTGGAACGCGGCGGCCGGGTCGGCGGGATCGTTGCGCTTCTGCTCGGGCTCCTGTCCGGCGACGAAAGCCGACGTGGCCGCAACGAGAAGAAAGCAGAGGATGAGGAGGGTGAGTCGTTTCATGGATCGTCTCCTTTTCCGCGGGTGGCGAGCAACGCGGGCAGGGAGTGGGAGGAGGGTCGCGGCTACTGGTTATCATCGGAGAAATATTCTCCATCAGTGAACAAAAAAATCAGCGGCGTGCGCAGCGGGCGCAGAGACCAAGGACTTTGACGGTGATGGATTCGGCGACGAAACCGCGGTGGGGCCGCGAGGGCCTCACCGCGTTCAGCTGCTCGTCGTAGAAGTCGATCACGTTCCGGCACTTTGTGCAGATCAGATGATGGTGACGGTTCATGTTCGCATCGTAGCGCCGGCTGTCGCTGTCGATCTCCACGGCCTGGATGAGTCCCAGCTTCTCCAGTGCGTCGAGCGACTTGTAGATCGTGGCGAGCGAGAGGGACGGCATTTGTCGCTTCACGGTCTTGAAGAGCATCTCCGGCGTTGGGTGTTCCTCGCTTTTGAGGAGTGCCTTGTACACGGCGATCCGCTGCGGAGTAACGCTCAGGCCGGCATCGCGGCAGCGGATGATCATTTCATCCACGCGCTTGCGGATCGCGCCGCCCGTGCGTTCCATTTCGGATGCAACGTACTCCGTAGAGAATGGTTCGTCAATGGCCGGGCCACCGCCCGCGGCAAGGAATCACTCCCCGGCGATTCGCTCGGCCAGCGCACCCAGCGCGGCGCTCATGGCCCGCACCACCTCGGCGTTTTCGAGCGATGACATCGGCACCTCGATGCGTTCGTGAGACGCGGGTCCGGCGGTGCCCCACTTCCAGCGGGCATCCAGCACGAACCGGTTCTCCGGTCCCGCGGAGAGGTCCTCGAACGTCAGGTACAGCGGCCGCACCGCGCCCGACGGCTTCGCCTGGCCGGGGAGGATGACCATCCCCTCGGGCAGTCTGCGCGCGAGGTTGAACGCGATCGTATGGATGACCATGTCCTCGAGCGGACCGCTCCATTGATGCGTCTCGCGGATCTCGAGGGTGTGATCGGCCGCGCGTACAGCGATCTCGCGGCGATCGAGTCCCGGCGGCAGTTCGATGCCTTCGACCGCGATCGGCACCGTCGCGGCCGTGCGTGTTCCTTCGAATGGAGTCGTCTCGAGCGAATAGAACGTGCTCTTCGTTCGCGAGAAGAATCCGCAACCACTGAGCGCCAGTGCCGTCAGAAGGACTGCCACTCTCATTTCTTCGCCCTTCCTTTCACCAGCGAATCGGGATTCTCGGTGAGGTACGAGGCCAGCGCGCGCACTGCTTCCGCCGCGCGCGTCAGTTCCTTGATCAGCTCTGCGACGTCGTAGTTCTGCCGCTGTGAATTTCCGACGAGCTGCTCGACGCGCTGCGCCGCACCTTCGGCGGCGGTGGCGGCATTGCGCAGGCTCTGGACGAGCGGATCGATGTTCTGGCCGGCGGTCACGGCGACCTTCTCGATCTCGGCGAGCGAGGTGTTCAGGCGGCGCAGGCTCTGGTCGAGGATCGGGTCGTTGAGCAGCGCATCGGCCCGAGCGGACGCGCGCTGGAGGCTTCCTGCGATCTCGCGCAGCGGAAGCCCCTGGATCGTACGGGCGACATCGTTGATCGATGCGAGCGCGCCCTCGATCCCGCTGCCGGCCGTCGACGCCGGGATGATCGGCGGATCCGAAGCAAGATTGAGGCGTCCGGTCCCGGGAGCGGCAACGGTCTCGAGCGAAACCGCGCTCGCCCCGGGCAGCACGAGGCTCGTGGCCAGCGTCGCGCGCATTCCCTTCTGGACGAGACGCTGCAGCGCATCGTTCATGGCGCGACGAAGATCTTCCCTGGTCGTCGTTGGCGTCACCGGGAACTCGAGGAGCCGTGGATCGATCTCGAGTGTCACCGGGGTCTCGAGCGTTGCGTTCGAGGCGATGTAACGCAGCCGAACGTCGCGCACGCGGCCGACCTGCACGCCTTTCATCTGCACCGGCGTGCCTGGCGCGAGTCCGCGGACCGGGCCGGCGAAATACGTGAGGTACGTGAGATGAGGGCCGTCCGCCGCGGCGATCGCCGCCGCTTCCGAGTCATGGAGCTCGAAGTGCGTTCCATCGGCGACCTCGGCTCCGGCAAGAATGTCCGGCGTATAGAACGAGACCGGCGAATTGAGGAGCGACGAGAGCGACGCTCCTCCCATCGACAGTCCGCCTCCCGCGAGCGAGATGTTGAGGCCCCCGGCGCGCCAGAACCGTGTGCTCTGCCGAACGTAGTTCGTGAATTGCTGCACGACAAACGCATGGATTCTGGTCACGCCGCGCCGCGCGTCATAGTCGGCGCCGAGGATGCGGCCGACGCGACGTCCCTGGAAGTCGATGGGGGAGCCGGCGACGAGAGATCCCAGGCCCTCTGCCTCGAGAATGTACGTTTTGCCTTCGTCGGGCGCCGGAAGGATCGGCGAGTATTCCTGCCCTGTGAACTCGCGCGTCTCTTCTCCCTCGCCCGGCGCGATTCCCACATAGGTGCCCGAGAGGAGATTGCCGATCCCGCCGCCCTCGATGCCAGGCTCGACGATCCAGAACTTCGTCCCCTTTTTCAGAGCATGGTTCATGGAGGCGTCCATGGAAATGCGGACGACCACCTCCTTGAGGTTCTCGTCGATGGTGATTTTCTGGACCGTCCCGACTTTCGCGCCGCGGAAGCGCACCGGACTGTATCGATCGAGCCCGCGCGCCTCGACGAACCGCACCGTGATGTCGCCGCCGCCGAAGAATCCGTAACGGACGATGAGGTAACCGACGAAGAAGATGGCGATCGCCGGGATGATCCACACCCACGGCCCCCAGTGGGAGGCGCGGACCGTTCCTTCGGGGTTCTCATGCCGCCGGTCTTCGATGTCGTCGTACTCGCTCATCGAGCCACCCCCGCGGTCTTCCACATGTGACGCGGCTCGAAGAGCCTGATCGCCAGCATGATCAGCGCGATGAGCAGGAAGAGTGGTGTCGCCCCCGGCCCGGCGACGATGTCGTCCACCCCGCGGAAATCGACGATCGGTGCCGCGAGGGCAGCGATGAAGGGAATGATCATCGGCCAGCGTACGAGGCGGTGCATCAGCCGGTAGAGCCGTGTTCGCAGAACCAGACCCTTTTGCGCCGGAAAACGAACACGCGCCAGGAGCCACATCAGGCAGGCCAGCTCGAAGATTGGGATGGCGATCCCTGCGACCAGGACGACGATCCCGAATTGCCAGTACCCGTGGTCGGCGAGAAGCTGGATGGTGCCGACCACGGTATGCTCGAGCACGGCCGTCAGCTGATCGTTGACCATGACGGAAAACGAGTACGCGGGCAGCAGCAGCGGGATCGCCGCTGCCACCGCGGTCACGGCGGGGACGAAGCGGACCGCGATGGCACGGTCGAGCCGCGATCCACATCGCGGACAGTGGTCGCCGGGGCGCCGCGACGTCACCGTGAGCTCACAGACGTCGCAGGAGACGACGTGCTGCTCGTCCATGGGCGGCTTGTCGGGGAGAATCGCGTCCCAGATCGCTCTGCGATCCAGCGTCCGATCGATGACGAGTGCCAGAGCCGCCACGGCCAGGTAACACCAGGCCCCGACGCGAACTTCGACATCGGCGGGGACCGACGCGCGGAAGTAGGCGACGAATCCGGCGATCACGACCACGTCGGTCATGCTCCAGATCCGCAGCTCTTCGCTCCACCTGAAGATGCGCCCGCGCTGCCAGACGCGAAAGCCCCACAGGAGCGAGCCCAGAACGACCATGAGGAAGAGCGCCCGGAACGCAGGGAAAAGAAATGCAAAGAACAGGAAGCCAAACGCGAACGGGAACCAGACCTCGCTGTAGATGACGGGCACGCTGGAGACGAGGCGGCTTTCCTCGAAGAGGAGGTTCTGGATCGTCGAGTCCATCAGCGGCATGAATACCGCCGGCGGCAGGAGAATGAACATCGCTGCGGCCAGCGCAAACGTGGCCCGCAGCGGCGCGCGGGGCCGCCGGTCGAGCACACGGTCGCATCGGTAGCACTCGACCGTGCCGGGGCCCGGGAGCTCGGGCACAGTCTGTGTGCTTCCGCAATCCGCGCAGGTGATCGATCGACCAGCCAACGTGAGGCGAGCCCTGCAAGAGAAGTTCCCGAGAATGCGAACCTGGCTCGATTCGGATAGGATTCGGCGCCCGATGGCCAAGGAAGAAACCCCCCGCTTCGATATCCTTTCCCACAGCGACAGCGGCCTGAGCTTTGTTCGTGAGAAGCGGGGCGGCGTGATGCGCGCGCTCACCGAGAGCGAGCTCGCCGATTTCAATGATCCGCCGCCGTGCCCCCAGTGTGCCGAGCAGTTCGGCTGCGAGCACGTCAACTGTGCCGGCGAGCCGGCCATCCCCGACACCGAGATCGAGTCCGCCGTTCCTCATGAATGGGTCGCGCTCGCGCGCGGGCAGGGCCTGAGCCGCCAGGACCTCGAGCGGCTTGGGTCGCTCGAGCTGCGCGAAGGCGCATATCACGCACCGGCAGGCTCGGACATGCGGACCCTCGAGCTGGTTTGTCTGTTGAATGAGGAGTGACTATGTTACGTGGCGATGGCCGATGATCAATACGCCAAGTTCGACTACGGGCGTCTCATCAACTGGGACGATCGCCTCAAGCGCGAGTGGCCCTTTTTCGAGGAGCTCCTCGGCTCCGCACCATCGAGGCGCATCCTCGATCTCGGGTCGGGCACCGGCGAGCACGCCCGCTTCCTCGGCGCTCACGGATTCCATGTCACGGGTATCGAGATGTCGCCGGCCATGCTCGAGAAGAGCCGCTCGACGCCTGCAGAGAACGTTCGCTTCATCGAAGGCGACATGCGCGCGCTGCCCGACCTCGTGGATCAGGGGTATGGCGGCGCCATCTGCGTTGGGAACGTCCTCCCTCATCTCACGGACGCCGACGACCTCCGCAAGCTCGCCTCGGGACTCCGGCGCGTTCTGACCAGAGGCGCGCCGTTCCTTCTGCAGATTCTCAATTACGACCGGATCGAGATCAGGAAAGAGGGCTCACTCCCGATCTCTTTTCTTGCCGATCCGGAAGATCCGAAGGCGACGATCGTCTTTCTGCGGACCATGGAGCTGCAGGCGAACGGCCGGGCCATCTTCATGCCATCGACGCTGCGCCAGCGATCCGACCGCGAGCCGCCACTCGAGCTACTGGCGTCGCGTCGCGTCGAGATCCGCACGTGGCGCCGCCGCGAGATCGAGGATGCGTTGCGCGCGAACGGTTTCGATTCGTTCGAGGTCTTCGGCTCCTACGCGAAAGCTCCATTCGATCCAGCGGAATCGCGCGATCTGATTTTAGTTGCGCGCTGAAGCTCACTTCTGAAGAAGCGCCGCGAGCTGCCGCCAGGTAACCAGCTTGATGTTGTTGTCGCGAAGCGCCTTGCGGAACCTGTCGGAGGTTTCGTGTGATAGAGCGTGCCCATGTGGGAGTCGAGATGAGTCGGAGGTTTGCTGCCGGGAGGGGAAATGCGAGAAGAGCGAGAACGGCGCGAAGGCCGATCGCGTCATGGGGGATTCTAGTGGAGCGGGGCTCAAAAGCATGTCATCCCGAGCGTGAGCGAGGGACCTGGGGGCCGGGGGGCACCAGCCATGATCTTCGCGCCCCTTCACACGGATCCCTCGCTCACGCTCGGATGACAGTGGGTTTCGCGAGTGGGGCGCGGGCTAGGTCGCCCGCGCTCCACTGGGTCTTCCTAGAATCTCAGTCCCACCGATACGCGGAATGTGCGAGGCGTCTGGAAGTCGCCTTCGCTGTTCGGTTTGCCGAAGTTCGGCCCACGCCGCCAGTGGACGCCTTCGACCGGCTCCTCTGTGAACGGGTTGAACGGGAGAAGGTCGTCGTCGTCGGCGTTGGTCAGGATCTCTTCGTCGTACGCGATGACGCCCTGAGCATTGAAGATGTTGATCACCTCCGGCTGCACGAATAGCTGGATTCCTGCGGGGAGATTGAGACGGTAGTTCACGGCGAGGTCGGTACGGAAGATGTCATCGGTGGTGAGGTTCCCGCGGCCACCGAAGAAGTAACTGACCGTTGCGGGAGGATCGAGGTAGTCCGGTCCCGTTGTGACATACGGGCGGGCGTCGATTTCGCCATCGAGCGACGTCCGGTTGGCGGAATCGAAGTTCTGCAGCAGGCTGATGTTGAAATCACCGACAGGCGTCGGCAAATCGTAAGCCGCCCAGATCTTGGCGCGGTTGCGCTGGTCGCCGGTTAGGTACCCGGTCGGGTAGTTCCATTCCTCACGGCGGTACTCGGGATACTCACCGGCCACGCCGACCAGCGGTCCGCTACCGGAGTTCTCGCCGATCACGTTCCCGACGAGGCGCGACCACGTATAGGTGCCGCCGAGGTTCAGCCGTTCGAGGAGGCGGTAGCTGAACTGCGTCTGCACGCCCGTGTACTCTCGGTCATAGACGCCATTGTCGCTGCGGATGATGGACAGGTCGTAAACCGTCCCAAAGGCATCCTGGGTCTGTCCCGTGGTGGCGTCGCGGTAGGACGTGTAGAAGTTGTCCCAGTTGCGGAGGACGAGGTCGGCGCGGACGTAGCCGCGGCTGCCGATCGCGCTGGCGACGCCGACGCTCATCTCCTTGACCATCGGCGATTTCAGACCGTTGACGTCGAGCACGCTCTCGACGCCGGGAACAGACGGCGTGGTGCGAAACGGACGCATGTCGGTGCCGCCGTTCGCGAAGAACCACGCGAGCACTCTGCGGATCGCCTCGTCCGTCGGCACCAGCGCGCTGTTGGGGGCGTTCACGTCGTTGTTGATCGAGGGACCGCGATAGTTCCACTGAAAACTTGCGTTGCGGCCGGCGGGATCGGCGTCATTGGCCGCGCCTTCCGCGAGGCGGCCCACATACTGACCGTAGCTGGCATTGAGAACGAGGCGTCCGTTCGCCCTGACGTCGTACTGCGCGGCGAGGCGCGGGCTGATCGCTGAGTCATCGGCGATCTTGAATGTGCGCGCGCCGCTGAGCGCGTCATTCTTGTCATAGCGGACGCCGAGGTTGAACGAGAGGTGGTGGTTGAGGGTCCAGCGGTCGTTGAGGAACACAGACCTGGTTGTGTAGTCAGATCCCTGGCTGAGGACGAAGATCGGCAGCCAGGAGATGCGCGTGAGGGTTCCGCTCGATCCGCCCGGCATGCGCGGGTAGATGGTGCTGCCGCGCACGATCGTGTTCGGAACGCTGATGCGAAAATCGCTGCCGTTCTGGTAGTTGTTGACGAGGCGCACTTCGTTGAAGTCTTCGTATCCGGCTTTGATCTCGTGGCTTCCGAAAGATCCGGTGGAGAGGAAGTACGTTCCCTTGATCGAGAATACTTCGATGTCGCGCTGCTCTCCGCCGGGCTTGACGCGGAATGTCGGCGACCAGTAGCGCGTGCCACGGGCGCGGTCGGTGATGAGCGTCCCCTTGATGTTGTCGAAATAGGGCGAGCCGCTCTTGAGGAAGGCGAAGTCCTTCTTCGAATACTGTCCTTCCAGGAAGATCTGTTCGGTCAGGACGCCGCTGTAGTTGACGGCGAGCATCGTGTTGGGCGTCTCGCGTTCGGCCACGAGGCTGTCCAGATCCATGATCCTCTGGCCGGTCTGGTTCGTCTCCGACTCGGCAATGTCGAGATACGAGGCGACGACCGTGTGCTTGGGGGTGATGGAGCCGGTCAGTTTGCCTTCGAGTCGCGTCTCCTCGTTGCTGTGCGGGTAAGTGATGGGTGTGATCTGCGTGCCGACGGAAAGAGGATTCCCGTTCGCATCCTGGTCGCCGGCCCTAGCCAGGCCGGGCACCGTCTGCCGGATGTCTTCGGTTTCGGCAAAGCGGCCGGCGCCGAAGAACCAGATCCGGTCACGCAGGATCGGGCCGCCGACAGTCGCCTCGTACACGGGATTGATCTTGTCTTCCTGAGCTTCGGTGAATTCCGTCTCGGCTGCCCAGCTTTCGTTGGAGAGACTGGTGCGGAAGCTTCCGGCGAACTCATTGCCGCCCGACTTCGTGATGGCGTTGACCACGCCGCCGGTGAAGTGACCGTACTCCGCGGAGATGCCGGCCGTCATGACCGTGGTCTCCTGGATTGCATCTTCGATGAAGAGATCATGAGCCTGGCCGCGCAGGTTCTCGTTCACGACCGCGCCGTTGACCAGATAGAGGCTGTCGAACGACATGGCGCCGGAGATGATCAGATTTCCTCCAGGACCATTCTGATTGACGCCCGGCGCGAGAGTGGTCACGGCCTGCAGATTGCGCTGAACCGGCAGCTCATCGATCAGGTTCTGATTGAAGTTCGTGCTGACCTGCGTCGTTTCGACCACCGACGGCGCGTTGGCCGTGACCGTGATCGATTCGGCGATGGTCTCCGGCCGCAGGTTTACGTCGACCGTGTTGGTGCGCGCGGCCGTGAGCGTGACCTTCTGCGTTACCGTGCGCATGCCCGACAGCTCGTAGCGAACGTTGTATTCGCCGGGCGGGAGGAACGGGACGATGTAGTCGCCCTGCGCCGTGGTGACCGTCGTCCTGCTGCCCTGCAGGCTCGGTGACGTGAGAGTCACGGTGACTCCGGGTACGCCCACGCCATCGACCAGGACCTTTCCTGCGATGGTGGCAGTGGGGAGCGTTTGAGCGAACGCACCGAGAGAGAAAAGAAGCACCAGGGAGAGGATCAGGCACCGTTTCATCAAGACCTCCAAATGCACATGCGGGTGAGAGGGTTGAAACGTACTCTGGTCAGAGGTTACGCGCAAGCAACTGTTGAGGGATGGATATGAGGAGGGGACATCAAAAAGCGTGTCATCCCGAGCGTGAGCGAGGGACCTGGGGGACGGGTGGCGCGCGGTTCGATCTTCGCGCCCCCTTCCACCCAGGTCCCTCGCTACGCTCGGGATGACAGCGTGAGTGCGACAGCCGATGGCTGCCGCACTCACGCGAAAACAGAATGCTACTTCGCCCGCGAGGTCAGTTCGCTGACCGCGGTGCCGCCACCCATCATTGCCGGCAGCTTCGATTCTCCCCGCACGATGTAGCGTGGTGAATCCTTCGTGACCCAGTACGTCGTGCCGCCGCCCTCGTTGTCGAGTGGCTCGAGTACGACTTTGTACGTCTGGAAGGTGCCTGCCGGGACGGTCACTGAATCTTCCGAGACAGCGACCGACCAGAAGCGTACGCGCTGCTGCATGCCTGCCTCGACGGTACGGATGGTCGTGCGGAAGCCAGGCGACAGGGGCATCGCGGAGACCGCCAGCTCGAGCGCCGCTTCGTCGCCGAACACCGGCGCTTCGAGCGCGACGTTGATCGGCATCTTCTGCGCACCCGCATTGATCTCGCCCGTCACGGCCTTGTCGCCGTACGCGATCTGAACCGTTGCGGGCCCCTGCTTCGCCAGACGGCTCACCGGGCGCAACGATGTGGCATCGACCACGATGACGTCGGAGGCTTCACCCATCGGCGTCGTCGCCGTCGACGTGACTCGATACACGGCGTTGCCGCCGGAAGTCTCGCGCGCCACGACGCGCTTGCCGTCGATTTTCATCGTCCGGCCGCCGGACAGGTTGAGAGTCGTCGTGTAATTCAGCGTTCCCGATGCGACGACGCTCGCGTCGACGACGGGAAGCGGATTGGTCTTCGCCGCGTCGAGCGCGGTGGCGATCTTTGGCTTCTCCACCTTTGCCGGATCGACCGTGATCGCGGTCAGCTTTGCCGCGATGTCATCGGGCATCGACTCCTGATAGCGGCCGCCGAGGTGTTTGGCCAGGAACTTCTCGATGGCAGCGAACATGGCGATGCGGTTCTCACGCCCCGCGAAGCCGTGCCCTTCGTCCGGAGCGACGACGTATTCGACGGGACGGCCGAGCTCGCGCATGGCGACGACGATCTGGTCGGATTCCGCCTGCTTGACGCGCGGGTCATTCGCGCCCTGGATCACGAGCAGCGGATCTTCGATCCGCGACGCGTGGAAAAGCGGCGACTGCGCTTCGAGCAGAGTCTTGTCTTCCGCCACGTCGGGATTGCCCATGCGCAGAAGGAAGATCTTCTTGACCGGCCCCCAGTAGGCGGGAATCGAGTTCAGCAGAGTGAAGAGATTCGACGGTCCCACGATCGACACGCCGGCTGCATAGAGCTCCGGTGTGAAGGTCAATCCGGCCAGCGTCGCATATCCGCCGTACGAACCACCCATGATGCCGATCTTCTTCGGATCAGCGATACCGCTGTCGACGAGATACTTCACGCCGTCGGAGAGGTCATGCTGCATGAGGCCGGTGCCCCACTGTTTGTTGCCGGCGTTGAGGAACTTCTTCCCGTAGCCGGTCGAGGCGCGGAAATTCGGGCTGAGCACCACGTAACCGCGGTTGGCAAGGAACTGGTGCATCGGGTTGTAGCCCCAGAAATCGCGGGCCCACGGGCCGCCGTGCGGAACGATGATCGCAGGCAGGTTGCGCGGGTCCACACCCTTCGGAACCGTGAGAAACGCCGGGATCGATCCGCCGTCGCGCGACGGATACCGCACACCCTTCATCGGCGCGAGGTGCTGGGACGGAAGCTCGGGGCGGGACCGATAGAGCAACGTCGGCGTCCCCGACGCCACGTCGTAGAGATAAACCGAGCCCGGATCGACGTCGCTCGCGACGCTGACGATCAGCTTGCTGTCGTCATTCGTCTGCGACATGAATCCGATCTCGCCGTCCGGAAGATCTGCGCGAAGATCGTCGAGGAGGCGCTTGAACTCGGCATCACGGGGGTAGATGCGTTCCCGATCTCCCGTATAGACCGTGGCCACCAGCTCCTCGGTCTTATCCGAGACCAGGATATTGGTCAGGTCGACCTCTTTTTCCGGGTCAGACTCAACCGGGGTGATCTTTCCGGTGTTCGGGTCGAGCAGCGAGAGCCGCGCGAGGTCGACCTCGGGTCCGATGTTCTCGATCACGTAGGCCAGCTTGCCGTTCGTCTGGAAGCGGCCCGGCTGGCAGGTCTCCTCGAACGAGCAGCGCAGGATGACCTTGCCGAGTCTGTTGTTCGTGACCTGGAGGATCTCGGTGCCGCCGTCGGGCGACTGGCGCGAGGCCAGACGGATCGTGCCCTTCAGGTCGGGGAGGTAGCCGGCGATGTTCTGATCGTTGCGGAAGACGAGCTTCCGCTCGCCCGTCTTGAGGTTGAGGCGGTAAACATCGTGCAGCGCGGGGTCGCGTTCGTTCAGTCCGACGAGGATTTCGTTCGGCGTCGCTTCCGGGACTGCATAGATGAAGGCACGCACGTTGTCGCCCGGAGTCAGATCGCGAGCGGGAGGTACTCCCGTCGCGGGATCGTTCGGCGCGGCGGGATCGACGGCGTAGACGTGGAAATTCTCGTTGCCGCCCTTGTCCTGGATATAGAGGATGTAGCGGCCATCCTCGCTCCAGAAGTAGCCGCGAACGGGACGCTTCGTGTCCGCGGTGATGGGGCGCGCCGCCTCGAACGGTTCCTCGGTCCGTTTGACCCAGATGTTCATCACGTTGTTGTGCGGCTTGCGGAACGAGATGAACTTTCCGTCCGGCGAGATCTGCGCGCCGGCGATCTTCGGATCGTCGAAGAACAGATTGCGGTCGAGAAGCGGCGGGAGCTGCGCGTGCCACGCCGGCGGGGCCGGCGGGGATGGGGGCGGCGGGGCTGCCACGGTCACCGGTTCGGGAGCTGCGACCGGCGCGGGCGGTGGAACCGTGCATGCACCGAGGAGAAGCAGGGTCGATGCGAAAGCTGTGAATCTTTTCATCGGGCCTCCTGGTTGGATTTTTCTAACGGATTTGTGGTGAACGCGAACTATATCGCGCCCGTGAATATGATTGCCGGCGATGAAAAAGCTGGCCGCGCTCTCCCTGCTCCTGCTCGCCGCCTGTGCCACGACCACCACTCCGCCGGCGGACCATGACTACCGGGTCATCGCCTATGTCCGCGGCCGGACGGATATCGCCCGGATCGGTGCGCAAAAACTGACACATATCAACTATGCGTTCGGCAAAGTGAGCCCGGAAGGAGAAGTGGTCATCGAGGAGGATGCGCCGGCGCACTTCTCACAGCTCAATGCGCAGTGTCGATTTCATCGAGCAGCACCTTCGCGCCGGGATTCCGGCGAAGAAGATCGTTCTCGGCGTCGCCTTCTATGGCCGTTCCTGGAAGGTGTGGGAGAAGCAGCCAACGGTCTTTCGCAGCCATTCGAGGCGTATGACGTCGACGTGCCGTACTCGCGCCTCGTATCCGAATATTTCACGTCGCCTGCCTTCGAGCGCTTCTGGGATGCGGCTGCGCGTGCCCCTTATCTGTGGGACAGGACGGGACGCCGGTTCGTGACGTATGACGATCCGCAGTCGCTCCGCGAGAAGGCGCGCTTCGTCAAGTCGCGCGGCCTCGGCGGCGTCATGTACTGGGAGCACAGTCACGATCCGGAGGAGCGTCTGCTGGACGTGCTGTCTTCTGAATTGCGATGAGCTTTCACCACGGAGACGGAGAACGACGCTCACCGCAGAGGCGCAGAGGACGCAGAGGGACGCAGAGAAGGTGGCAGAAGGCCTCTGCGTCCCCTCTGCGATCTTCAGGTGTGTCGTTAGAAGCTATTTCACGACGTGCCACTCGGTCTGGCGTCCGGCCAGGTAGTGGACCTTCTTCCCGTCGAAGATCGCCGATTGCTCGAGCTTGATCTGCACGAGCTGGTCGTTCCACTCCGGAACCGGCACCTTCACGTTGCCCTCGATCGCGTAGCCGGTGTTCGGGTAGAGTTTCCAGTCGCCCTGCACCGGCGTCGGTCCCTGGTTGTCCCACATCCCGATCGTGGGACCTGCGGCGTGACCGTGGAAGCCGAGAGGATGCGTGTACGTAGTCGAGGCGATCGCCTCTTTCTGTGACGTCGCGCGCGTCGCTGCGAGGATCTCGTTTCCTGTTCTCCCCGTGACGAAGTTCGACGTGAGGATGTCCTGCCAGCGGTTGCCTGCAGCGAGAGCTTTGCGAAGTCCCGCCGGGACCTCGGTCTCTCCGATCTTCAGCACGTATCCCATCTCCTGCGTGTCGGTGTTGAGGCGGAGATAGGTGATCCCCACATCCGTGTGCAGAACGTCGCCGCGCTGAATGATGCCGGGGTCGCCGCAGAAGTCCGTCGCGGCTTCGCACTTCACGCCGGGCCGCTGAATGTTCACGTAGGGCATGAACCAGATGGGGAGGCCGAGGCCGGCGTAACGCTGGCGGATGAACCAGGCGACGTCGTCGGTCGTCGTCACTCCCGGCGTGATCACCTTCGACGAGAACGCCTCGGCCAGCACGCCGCGCGCGAGCGCGACGATCTGTGGATACGCCTCGAGCTCGAGAGCGGTGCGCGTTTCCATCCAGCGCACGACGAGATTCTCGGCGCTGACGACGCGCTGGCGGAGCGCCGGGTCGAGCACTTCCATCAGGCGCTCGTGAAGGCCATGTGTGAGCCCATCGGCGAATGCCCAGTGGCGGCTGACGTTGATGCCGATCTTCTTCGGGTTGCGCTCGCGAAGGATCGCGCCTAGGCGCTTCCATTGCTCGTCGATCTCGCCACCTTCCCAGGCGGCGTCGTAGTAGCCCCGGAGCGGATAGCGGCTGACGGTGAGGCGCTCGATGCCTTTTTCCCCGCCGCGGTCGAAGAAGACGAGGATCGTCGTGCGCCGGGCCGCGAAGACCGGCTCCGGGACCAGCGTGAGATAGACCGGATCCTCGGCGTATTCGCGGTTGGCGACGATCCACATGTCGATGCCGTTCTCGCGCATGAGCGCGGGCAGAAGGTTCTCGAGCCGGTCCTTGAGCATCCGGTTGACGGCGTCGGCGCGGCTGCGCTCGGGGAGGATGGCAGGAACGTCAGCAAAGAGCGGAAAGGCCAGGAGCAGCACGAGTACGTAGCGCATGGGGGGAGATTATCTCTTCGTTAACCGTTAACGGTTAACGCTCTTCCGGTTCCACCACGCAGCCGGCGCCTCTCTCCCTCGCCTCGGTCGCGTAGGACTCGAACTCGGGTGCGACGAGCCGGGTCACGGGGGAGTAGGTTCCGCTCGTCTCCTCGCCCGCCTTTCCGGTCACCGATTTTCCTGAGATCTGGAAGGTCAGCGTTTCATCGCACAGGGGATCGCGCGGGCCCGCGAAGGGCGCAGGGCGCCTGATCTTCAGGCGTTTCGCGGTGACCGTATCCCCTTCGCGCGTCCACGACCCGACCATCGTCAATCTAGGTGAATCCGATGCGACGTAAACCGTCTGATCGGCACGCTCGAGAACGCGGCAGTGCAGCTCGACGAATTCGCCGCTGCTCCGGAACGAGAGGATCGTGGCCATTGCCACGCGGACGCCGGGAGATCGTTCTTCCCATCGGTCCACGCGCCAGAGGAGAGTGTCCTTTGACAGCTCGGGCTCTGCGCCGCATGCCAGCACGAGGAGCGCCGTGAGGACGACCATTTTCGCCTTCATCGGCACAGGGTAACCTCCATTCACCGGCCTGGTACCTCCATTCACCGTCTCGGCGGCGACGGCGGGCAGGGGACGCCGTACCTTTCCCCTGAGGTCAGAGACATGGAAAGCCGGGCAATCGATTCGCAGCCGCCGGTACAGGGCGGCATCCGACTCCTGATCGGAGTCTTCATCACGGCGGTGGGCATCCTGCTCTCGCTCGACAACCTCGACGTCCTCGACGCCGACCAGTATCTGGCCTGGTGGCCGCTGCTTCTCATCGCGATCGGCGTGGTCAAGCTCGTGAACGATGGGAACCGCATCCTGGCCGTGGCCCTCATCGTCGCCGGCAGCTGGATCACAGCGTACAACCTCGGGTACGTTCGCTTCACGATCTTCGATCTGTGGCCGCTGATCCTGATCGGCGTCGGCCTCGGTTTCGTGGCGCGCGCAGTCGGCTGGAAGCCCGAAGTGAACATCGGGAGCGGCTCGTCATCGACGACGTGGGGCATATTGAGCGTCCGCAAGATCCGCGAGACCTCGCGCGACTTTTCGGGGCGCCGCTACGTGGCCTTCATGGGCGGATGCGAAATCGATCTGACCGATGCTGACATCGCCACCGGCCCGGCCACGATCGAAACGATCGCCGTGTGGGGTGGCATCGAGATCCTGGTTCCTTATGAATGGGAGATTGTCGGCGAAGTCGTGCCGGTCATGGGCGGATTCGAGGTGAAGGTCCGGCCCGCCGCTTCGAAGGGCAAACAGCTGATCGTGCGTGGTGCAGCGATCATGGGAGGGGTCGACATCAAAGCGGCGCCAGGGAGAGTGTCATGAACGAGCTCGCGAAGAAGCGGATCGACACCGGCGCGCTGACGACCGGAATCGTGCTGATCACGTTGGGGGCGCTCTTTCTCCTTTCCAAACTCGACATCGCGGACTTCGATCAGGTGGTGCGGCGGCACTGGCCGCTGATCATCATCGTCGTCGCCGTGACGAAACTCTTTTCACGAGAGACCGTCTGGTCGGGACTGTGGTTCCTCGTGGTGGGAAGCTGGCTTCAAATCGCGCATCTCCGGCTGTTCGGGCTCACTTACGGCTCGTCCTGGCCGCTGCTGCTGATCGCGCTCGGCGCGGGGATCGTCCTGCGGGCATTCATCGACACGATGTCGCGCCGGCGGGAGGAGAACCATGAGGTCTGACCGGCGCCGCGAATCGCCATGGGCGCGGCTGGTCATCGGTTTGTCCGTGTTGGGTGCGGGCGTGATTTTCTGGCTCGACCAGATCGATCGCATCGACGCTCACGACTATCTGAGGTGGTGGCCGGTCGCGGCCATCAGTGTCGGAGTGGGACATCTGCTCGACCGGCGCTATGCGGCTGCTGCGATCTGGGCGGCGGTCGGAACGTTCTTTCTTTTTCCGGTCATCGGGTACGAGGCACCGGACGTGTGGATCATCATCGCCGTGTGGCCGCTCCTCATCAGCGCGGCCGGTGTGACGCTCATCGTTCAGGCGTTGAGGCCGCGGCCATGGAGCCCGACGGCCGGATCCGGATTTCGAGCGGTCGCGGTCATGGCGGGAAACGTCCGGCATATCGTCATGCCGACGCCCGGCGGCGAAGCCGTTGCGGTCATGGGGGGCTGCGAGATCGACATCTCGCGCAGCGCGCTGCTGGGAAACGAGATGGTGATCGACGTGCTCACGGTGTGGGGCGGTATCGACATCCGCATTCCCCGCGGCTGGCAGCTCGTGAATCAGGTTCTTCCCATCCTCGGCGGCCTCGATGACAAGACCGACGATGCAGCCGCTGACGCGCCGCGCGTGATCGTGCGCGGCAGCGCCATCATGGCTGGCGTGGAAGTGCGCAACACCCGGGAGGCGAATGGCTGAGGAGTCAACGATCGCCACGCGGGGAGGCATCGCCCTCTACGGCATTGCCGCGGTCGGCAGCGCTGCGCTGGTGGCGTCGGTGTTCCTGTTGTGGCGCGGCGGAAACACCACCGGCCTCGCGTTCGCGGCAGCGTTGCCGCCGGCGATCGTGTTCGGCTTCATCGGACTGGCCGCGCGCTATCCGTGCCGGACCATGCCGCTGCGCCGCAGCGGCACGACGCGGATCGCGGCGACGCACATCGCGTCGGCCATCGCGGCGGGGGGGTTCTGGATTCTCATCTGGCAATCGTGGCTTCGCGCGCTGAAGCGGACCGCTTCACTTACGCTCACACCCGACTACACGCTGCTGCTCGGGCTGGGCATCCTTCTTTATCTAATGGCCGTGGCGATGCACTATCTCGTCCTCGAAGTGGAGGCGGCGCGTGAGGCTGAGGATGCAGCGTTGCGCTATCAGGTGCTGGCGCGCGAGGCGGAGCTGAAAGCCTTCAAAGCGCAGATCGACCCTCACTTCCTCTTCAACAGCCTGAATGCGGTCGCCTCGCTGTGCGGATCGAGGCCGCGGGACGCGCGGCAGATGTCGCAGCTCCTGGCCGATTTCTTCCGGCAGACGCTGCGTCTGGGCGGACTCGATCGGGTGACGCTTTCACAGGAGATCGACCTGGTCGCCCGCTATCTCGCCATCGAAAAGATCCGCTTCGGCGACCGTCTGATCTTCGACATTGGGGTGGACGAAGGGGCAGGCTCTCTCATCGTGCCGCCGCTCATCCTCCAACCGCTCGTGGAAAACGCCGTTCGTCATGGGATCGCGTCGATGCTCGAGGGCGGCACCGTGCGGGTTCGTGCGATGAGCGATGACCGCACGGTGAAGATCGTCGTGGAGAATCCCGCCGATGCCGACCGCTCCGGCGGCACGGGCGAAGGGATCGGGCTGGCAAACGTGCGTGGACGCCTGAGCGCGTTTTTCGGCGGTCGCGGGACTTTGCGGGCAGAAGAATCGGAAGGATGGTATCGAGTGCACATCGAGGTGCCGCGGTGATCCGTACCGTGATCGTGGACGACGAGCCGCTGGCGCGCGAAGTCGTGCGCGAGTTTCTGCGGGCAGATGAAGAATTCGAAGTCATCGCCGTGTGTGCGAACGGGTTCGAAGCGGTCAAAGCAGTGTCGGAGCACGATCCCGACGTCCTCTTCCTCGACATTCAGATGCCGAAGCTCGACGGATTCGAGGTGCTCTCGCTTCTCGACCGTTCGCCGCTCGTCGTCTTCGTCACGGCCCATGACGAGTACGCGCTCCGCGCGTTCGAAGTGCATGCGCTCGACTATCTGCTCAAGCCGTTTTCGGAAGAGCGATTCCAGAAGGTTCTGTCGCGCGTGAAGGCGCAACTTCCGGTGCGCGATCGGCCGGCCGTGCAGGGCATCGCCGCGGCCCTGCGACAGAAACCGCTGCAGCGAATCGCGGTGCGCGGCGAAGACGGGTCGATCCAGGTGATCCCCGCCTCACGCATCGACTACGTCGAAGCCGATGACGATGCCATCTCGATTGCTACCGCCGGGACGAAGGTCCGGAAACAGCAGACGATCACCGATCTCGCTTCCGAGCTCGATGAAGGGCGCTTCGTGCGGATCCACCGGTCGTATCTGCTCAACATCGAGCGCATCGAGAAGATCGAGCTCTACGCGAAGGACAGCCGCGTCGCCCTGCTCCGCGACGGCACGCGGCTGCCAGTGAGCCGCGCCGGCTACGCGCGATTGCGCGAATTGCTGTAGTTCGGAGTGCGTCCGAGCTGCAGGGCGCGAGGAGGAGGCGATGCGGCCGCGGGCGGGCGAGGTCGCCCGCCCTCCACCGTTCCCCGATTCTTGCGAAGATCAGTGGAGCGCGGGCGACCTCGCCCGCGGATAACGCTTTTCCTCAGGGCTGTGAGGTTCGGGCGCGGATCGGGAACGGCGGCCGCGTCAGCCTCTTCGGCGGATTCGCCTCCAGCTGCTGCAACGCGATCTCGATCGCCTTTTCGAGTTGCGGATCGCGCCCGGCAATGACGTCCGCCGGTGTCTGTTCCACTTCCACATCCGGCGGCACTCCGACGTTCTCGACGATGAACCCATCCTCGGTCCAGATCGCAAGGTTCGGCGCGGTGACCTGACCGCCGTCCATCAGTACGGGAAAACCGAGGATGCCGACGAGACCGCCCCAGGTGCGTTTGCCGACGAGCGGACCCATCTCGAGCTTGTTGAACATCCACGGGAGAAGGTCGCCGCCGCTGCCGGCAGTTTCGTCGATCAGCATCACCTTCGGCCCGTGGATGGCGCCGAGCGGCGTCTTCAGATCCTGGCCGTAGCGGAAGGCCCACATGCTGATGAACGGGCGGCGAAGAATATCGATGTAGTAGTCGGCGACCTGCCCTCCGCCGTTGTGACGCTCGTCGACGATGATCGCATCGCGGTCCGCCTGCGGATAGAAGTAGCGTTTGAAATACTCGTGGCCGGCCGTGCTGGTGTTCGGCACGTAGACGTACGCGACGCGGCCCTTCGTCGCTTCGGTGACCTTGCGCAGGTTTCCTTCGACCCAGTCGCGATTGCGAAGCTGCGCTTCGTTCTCGATCGGCACGACCTTCACGACGCGTGAACCCTTGCCGTCGGGCGAGGGGCCAACCGTGATCTCGGTGATCCGTCCGGCCGTTCGCTCGAACCGGCTGTAGAGGTTTTCGGGATAGCGGAGCTCCCTGCCTTCGACCTGGAGGAGATATTCGCCTGCTTTGACGTCGACGCCGGGCTCGGTCAACGGAGCGCGCAGCTCAGGGTTCCAGTTCAGACCGCCGTACACCTTCCTGAATCGATAGCGGCCGTTTTCGACGCTGTAATCGGCGCCGAGGAGGCCGCCGCGGCGGGCGTCGCTGTTGGCGAGGCTGTCGCCGCCCCCGAGGCGGTGATGGCCGACGGCGAGCTCGCTCATCATCCATCTCATCACGCGATTGAGGTCCTGGCGCACGACGACGTCGGGGAGGAAAGCGGAGTACTTCGCGCGCATCGCGTTCCAGTCCGCGCCGTGCATCTTTGGATCGTAGAAATAGTCGCGATTGATCCGCCACGCTTCGTCGAAGATCTGCTTCCACTCCGCGCGCGGCTCGATCTTGACCTCGATGCGATCGGTAGCCAGCTTGTGCTTCGACGTGTCGACCTTGTCCCCGAGCGCGGAGATGGTCCAGGTCTCTTTCATGAGAAGAAGGACCTTCTTCGCGTCGCGCGAGATCTCGTAGCCGTTGACCTTCTCGACGAGCGACTCTTCCTTCCGGTCTTCGAGCTTGAACCGGTAGAGCGTGCCGGGATCCTCGCTGAAGCGATTCGTTCCCGTTGGCGATTTCAGGTAATAGATCTCGCCGCTCTTTCCCGCGGCCAGCATCGAATAGCCGCCGGCGTCGACCGGAAGGGCGACGATGCGCTGGGTGAGGCCGTCGAAGTCGACGCGCACGTCGACCTTCTTTTTCGGTTCTTCCTTCTTGTCATCGGCCTTCTTTTCCGCGGTCGCCGTGGCGGTTTCCGTGGCCGGCTTCTCTTCGTCGCTCTCGCGCGCCAGCGGTGATTCGACGCCCTTCTGGAGCACGGCCAGATAGATGTTGCTGGTCTGGAGCATGTCGGCGTTCGACATCGAGAACCAGTCCTGCACTGGGCCGGCATCGGTGGAGGCGAGGAAGTAAAGGTACTTGCCGTTCGGGTCGAAGACGGGCGAGACGGCGTCGCTGAGGCCGTCGGTGAGCGGCTGCGAGTTCCCGGTGGCGACCGAGTAGAGGTGGATCTGCCCCATGTACGTCGTCGTGCGGCGTACGTATGCGAGCCACTTCGAATCGGGGGACCAGCTGTGGTGCGGCTCGTCGAACACGCCCGGGGAGTACATCGGCTGCGTGGAGATTTTCTTGACGCTGCCGCTGGCGACATCGGTAACGAACAGCGAGCGCGAGTTGTCGGTGAACGCAATCTTCGTGTTGTCGGGCGACCACCGCGGGTGCGCGTAGAAGCCGGCGCCGTTCAGCGCGATCCTCTTCGCCGCGCCCTTGCCGTCCTGCTGTGCGATGAACAACTGGTACTCGCCGGATTCGTCGGAGAACCAGGCGATCGATTTTCCGTCGGGAGACCACGCCGGAAAGCGATCGTGGGCGGCGGCGCTGTTGCTCAGGTTGCGGTCATCGCCCTTTTCGGCGGGAACGGAGATGATCTCGCCGCGGAACTCGAGCGCGGCCCGCGCGCCCGTCGGCGAGATCGTTCCGTTGCGGATGTACTTGGCGCCTTTCACGAAGCGCGGGCGGATTTCCAGCAGGTCGGCTGCCACGCCGATCTTCAGCCTGCGCTCGGTGCCGGTCGAGGGCTCGAAGAGGTGCAGATAGCCGGCCCGCTCGAAGATGATCCGGCCCGCTCCCGCCGACGCGGCCACGATCGGAAAATCGGAATGACGCGTGAGCTGCGCGACGGTCTTCGATTGCGGATCGTAGGAGAAAAGATTGAACTCGCCGTTGCGGTCGGAAAGGAAATAGACGCGGCCGCCGAGGGTCATCGCATCGGTGTCGTTCGCCCGATCAGCCGGCTGCGGGATCTGCTCGACGGCGTTCGTGCCGTTGTCAAAGAGAAGAAGTCGCGCCGCCGTACCGCCCCGGTAGTTCTTCCACTGACCGAACGCATCGGAAAGAGGCTGGTAGACGACGCGTGTGCCGTCCGCGAAGTACACCGCTTCGGAGGCGTTCGGGATCGGGAGCTTCGATGCCGCCCCTCCGGTGACCGGCACGGTGAAGAGCTGCCGGTAGCGCATCGTGTACACCTCGCGCGGCGAGGTGAAGAGGACCGACTTGCCATCCGGAGTGAAGTCCTGCGGCAGGTCTTCGCCGGGATGCCACGTCAACCGCTGCGGAACTCCTCCTTCGGTCGGCACGACGAAGATGTCGGTGTTGCCGTCGTATTCGCCGGCGAAGGCGATCCATTTGCCGTCGGGCGAGAACCGCGGCCGGCTTTCGACTCCGGGATGCGATGTGAGGCGCCGCACGCCGCTGCCGTCGAGGTTCGCGACCCACAGATCGTTCGCATAGGCGAAAGCGATCCGGTCTGCGCTGACGGCAGGGTCGGAGACCAGACGTGTGTCATGGATATCGACGGCGTGAAGGGATGGGGACAGCAGTGTGGCCACGACCATTGCCGCGAGAACGCGCGCGAAAGGCATTCGGAGTCTCCTTGGACGGGATTTGAGGAATGACGCGCGGAACTATATGGGATCTGGAGCGCGGGAGCCTACTCGTGCGAAACCAGGATCCGGTCGATCCGCCGTCCATCGACGTCGATGATCTCGAACCGGTAATCGCCGATTGTGATGACCTCGCCGAGCCGCGGGATCTTTCCGGCGTGGGTGATCACATACCCGGCCAGAGTCTGGAACTCCTCTTCTTTCTGGCCCGGGAGGGCGAACATCGACGT
>CALMZP010000170.1 GCA_937870635.1 uncultured Acidobacteriota bacterium
CACACCAATTCTGGAAGAAAAGTTGTTTTTCCAGACCTGACACCATGACAAACTCAGATCCGTATTCTCGCGCGCGGCATGAGCACGCGCAGCGAGCGGGGCACGACCTTCACGGCCAGCGTCTCCGGCAGCGTGATCGGCTCGCCATCGACATGAGCGGGTCCGGCGGCGGCGCGGCGGATCTTCACGTCGCGAGCCTGGATGAACCGCACGCCTTTCGAACGCAGGAACGTGCCGTCGAAGAGGCGCATCAGCATCCTCGGCGCCGAGAACCACGATGCTGATTCGATGATCACCACGTCCAGCAGCCCGTCCTGCAGCGATGCGAGCGGTGCGATACGCGCGTTGTTTCCGTACTGGCTCGAGTTCGCGATCGCGAGAACGAGTGCCTGCCTCCGCTGCTTCGCTCCATCGATCTCGATCTCGTATTCCTCGGCTCTGAATCCGAGGAACGTCCGAAGGCCGAGACGGACATAGGTGCGCGGGCCTCGGATCGTGCTCGTCGCGAATCGCTCGGCGATCGTCGCATCGAGTCCGATGCCCATCACGCCGAAGAAGGGGAGACCGTTCACGGTCGCGCTGTCGATCGTCTCGATCACGCCGTCGCGACATGTGGCGAGAGCCGCTTCCGCGGTCAGAGGGATGCCGAGGTGCCGCGCCAGGCCGTTGCCTGATCCGGCCGGGATGATCCCCAGCGCGAGCTCGGTGTGCACGAGACGCTTCGCAATCTCGTGCACCGTTCCGTCGCCGCCTACGGCGTAAACGACCTCCACTCCGCTTCGCGAGGCGGTAGCGATGATTCCGTCGAGATCGTCCTTCGACTCGCAGCTCGTCACGTCGGCTTCGGCCGCCCACCCCGCACACCCGAGCCGGATTGCTTCGGCCATGTTGTCACGGCGCCGCCTTCCCGATCGCGGGTTCAGGATGAAGAGCGATTTCAGGACGCCGCCTTCAAGATGTCGGTGAGGATCGGGCGGATGCCGTTGATGATGAACTGGATTCCGATCGCGCCCAGTAGCAAAGCCATGATCTTGGAAAAGACGGCGCGCCCGCGGTCACCCATCACGTGAGAGAGCGGCAGCGCGGCGAGCAGAACGACGTACGTGAGGAAACCGGCAGCGCAGATGGCGACGACCACGGCGGCCTTCTGTTCGAAGCGCGGGTAGAGGTTGACGAGGACCATCGTGGAGGTGATGGCGCCGGGGCCGGCGATCATCGGGATCCCCAGCGGCACGATGGCGATCGACGACGGATCGAGCTCGGCCTTCTTCACGTCCTGATCCTCCACCTTCTTCGTCCCCCCCACCTCGGACGCATGCTCGATGTCTTCAAAGAGGACGCGCAGCGCATTGGTGAGGAAGATGATGCCGCCCATGATCTGGAACGCCGGGACGGTGATGCCGAAGAAGCTGAACAGGTAGTTGCCGGCAAAGAGGAAGGTCGTCAGGACGACGACGGACGTCATGGACGCGAACAGCGCGACGGAAGCGCGGCCGCGGAACGAAACCCGGTCCGTGAGCGCCACGAACGAAGGCACCACGGCGAGCGGATTCACCATCGCGATCAGCGCGGTGAAGGAGAGGATGACGACATCGGCAAACGGCATCGGGCGGATTATGACGGGGTATTTTGGATTTTGGATTTTGGATTGGGATTTGAGGCCAATCCAAAATCCAAAATCCAAAATCCAAAATCAACTACTTGATCATCACCAATTCATCGTTCTCCGCATCCACATACCAGATCCAGCCTTCGCAGTCCCGGCCGGTCATCGTGGCGATGGCGCGGCAGTAGCGACGGACCTGCTCCTGGTCGGCGAGGAGGCGCTTGGGGGCTGGCGCGCCGCTCTTGTAGTCGACGACGATCTCGCGGCCGTCCTCGCGGATGAGACGGTCGATCCGCTTCTCGACGAGCTTTCCGGTCTCGTCGGTGAACGTAATCGGAAGTTCGCGGCCGAGGGTGGTGGCGCGTTCGAGGCGGGCGAAGGTGGGGGAGGCGCGGAGCGCGGTGATGCGCTTCCGCGCGATCTCGACCGCTGATGGTGACGCTGCAACCTCGCCCGCCAGGCGGGCCAGCAGCGTTTCGGAGTCAGAGGCTGTGTCCCATCGCTCGAGGAAGCGGTGGAGGAGGATGCCGGCCAGGCGATTCTTCGATGACGCGCGGGCCTGCGCTGCCTCGGCCGCGGTGAGCGCGGTTTCCGATCGGGGCGGCGGTGCGAGCGATGGCTCGACGATCGCACCGGCGGCGAGCGACTCTTCGAGTGCAGCGTCACGAAGGCGGCGCACCGTCCGCCGGGTGACGTCGCGGACCGCCACTTTCTCGAACGCAACCGGCAGTTCCGTACCCGCGACGTTCATTCTCTTCACAACGCGGCCGGGATCGGCCGGCCACAGCGAGTCGAATGAATCCTTCTCGAACCCGAACGGGGCCGCCAGGCATCCGAAGAAACCATTCTTCTGGAACGAGGATGTGTTGCAGACGAACACCACGTCGGTGATGGCGCGGGTCACGGCCACGTAGAAGAGGCGCCGTGTCTCCGCTTCCTCACGTTCGCCGGAGACGGATTTCAACCGCTGGCGGCCGGGCGTGAAGCGATAGTGAGCGGAGATGGACTGAGCGCGCCCAGTCATGACCAGGCTGCGCGGATCTTCCACGACGAAGAGGCTCTGCTTGTCACCGACCTTCGTCGGGAAGATGAGATCGGGGAGGATGACGGTCTCGAATTCCAGCCCCTTCGCCGCGTGCACCGTCATGATGCGCACGGCGTTGCTGTCGTCGTCGGCGAGGCTCGGCTCGGTTTCGTCGGGCTCTTCGCGGCGCCGCTCGATCTCGTCGACGAACTGCCGGAGCGATCCGCCGATCTTCTCGTCGTACTGGAAAGCGATCGTGCGCAGGTGCTCGAGATGCCGCCGGGCCCGCCGTCCGTCGACCAGCGCGTCGTATGTGGCTTCGATCGCGGTCGATTCCACGAGCAGGTCGAGGGTACCGCTGACGGTGAGGTGCGCGGCGGCCTCGCGATAGGCATTGATGGCGACGAGAAACTCGCGCCACGCCTTTGGCGCATCGGCCGGTTCGCCCGCGAAGAGCGAGCCTTCCACGATCTCCTGATCGGTCAGCGCGAAGTAGGGCGTTCTGGCCGCCGAGATCTCCGCGCCCCGATCGAACGGCCTCGCGATCGCGCGAAGCACCGCCACGGCGTCGACCGGAGCACGGCGTTCGAGGAACGCTTTCGTCGGCGGGAGCACGTACTCGATGCCGTAGCGGTCGAAGGTGTCGAGGTAATCGTCGAGCTTCGTCGTGCGGCGGAAGAGGATGGCAAAACGGCGCAGGTCTCTGCCCGCCCGATCGCGGTTCTCTTCGATCCACTCCGCCACCGCCTCGGCCTCGCTCAGGTGCCGGTCGGACTTCTCGTCGTGAGCCGAATGCAGGAAGGTGATGCGCGGACGGCCGTCGTCGGCGAAGTCGTGCTTTCCTGCCTGCAGCGCGCGATAAGGCGGGCGGAAGACGTTGGCGTCCGAGTCCGCGTTCGCGAATACGGCGGTGAAGATCGCGTTGATGGCGGCGAGCAGCGGCGGCTCGCTCCGGTAATGCTCGCGGATGACGCGCTCTTCGGCTCCCGAACCGATGAGCCGCGCCGTCATCGATCGATACGTCTCCGGATCGGCGCGGCGGAAGCCGTAGATCGACTGCTTCGGATCGCCGACGACGGTGACTTTTCCCGGCACCCACGTCCCTGTGCTGTCGGTGCCGAGCTTTTCGAGAATGCGCGCCTGCGTCCGGTCGGTGTCCTGAAACTCGTCGACGAAGATGTAGTCGAACTGCTGGCGCACACGCTCGAGCACTGGGCGCTGCTGCAGAAGCTCCGCGGTGCGGAGAAGGAGATCGTCGAAGTCGACGACGCCGAGCTTCCGCTTCTCGCGATCGAGGAAGTCGATGAACCGCCGCGTCAGCGCATGGATGGCTACCGTCGAGCGATGCCTCAGCAGGCGCTCGTAGATCGAGCTTCCCTTGCTGTTCTCCGTACGCAGAACCAGGAGCGCCTTTTTCAGCGCGGGGTCGCGGGGAAGGTTCGCTTCGCGCATCGGCGTAGCGATCGGCGCGAAGTATTCGAGCCACTCATCGAGCGAAGCGCCGCGCGGCGCTACGGCTCCCTGGATGTAGCGGAAAACGGGCGCGCCCTCTGATTCCTTGATGCTGGAGATATCGGCGCGGCGGATGATCGCAATGCTCTCGGTGAGGTCGCCCTCGATCTCGGCGAGCGACCCGAAGTCGTAGTCCGCCTCCATCAGAAGGTCGCGCCGCGCCAGGAGCGAGAAAACGAGGTCGCGAATCTGGAAAAGGTATCCGACGTGAGCGAGGAGGAACTCCCACTCCTGCAGCGATTGATTGGTCGGATGCAGGCGCGTCTCCTCGTCGAACCAGGCGTCGTAAAGCTGTCCGTAAAGGAGCGAGCGCTCGAACCCTTCGACGATCTTGAACCGCGGATCGAGGCCGGCCTCGATCGGATAGCCGCGGAGGATGCTCTGGCAGAACGAGTGGATCGTCTGCGAACGGATCGAATCGATACGAGCCAGCTGGCGCTGACAGGCATCGCGGAACGCTTCGCGCCTTCCATCGGGGACGGTGAAGAGCGGGGTCGAGGAGCCGACCGGCCAGCACACACGCTCGTCATCGAAGTGCACCTCCAGCTCCGCGAGCGCCGCGTGAATGCGGTCGGCGATCTCACCGGCGGCCTTCTCCGTGAACGTCATCAGTACGATGCGCTCCGGCGCCAGATTCTCGTCCCCCAGCAGCAGCTTCAGTACCTCGGCCACGATCGCCGAGGTCTTGCCGGTTCCAGCGCCGGCTTCGACGACGAGATTCCGCCGCGACGGAGGAGGCGTCGTCGTCAGGAACGGCAGCGCGTGCTGCAGTGGCGTGCTCATGACCGCGACTCCAGCAGCGTACGGGGGTCGCCCGTCTCGAGAGCGGCGCGGCGCTCGTCAGGATCGTGCCTCGTGCGGCAGGAGTGGTTGACCGGGCAGTATTTGCACGAGTTGAAATCCTTGTCGAACTCGTTCGGGAAGGCAGGGAACGCGCCGGTCATGATCGCGTTCACGAAGATCTCCAGCGTCTGGCGCAGCCTCTCCTCGGTGTCGCCGAGCTCGAACGCGAATTTGTCGAGCGACGTCTCCGTCCTGGCGATCGGCTTGATCGTGCCCGACACCGCGGCGGGCGGCAGCTCGAAGAACGACGCCACCGCCATCGCGTAAAGCGGCAGTTGCAGCCGCACGCCACGATCGATCCTGGGACCGAGTCCTTCGTGGCGGAGGGCTTTGCCCGATTTGTAGTCGACGATGCGGTAGTGGCCGTGGCCGATGTCGATGCGATCGATTGTTCCTTCGACGCGAATCGCAACGCCGTTCGTCTCCACGATGAACGGCTCCGGGTGGTCGGGTGCGCGGCGCTTGTGCTTTGCGCCGAACCTGTATTCGAAGTGAGCCGGCATGAGCTCCCGCTCGAGGATGTCGGCCAGGTCGGCGGCCACGAACGCGCGCAGCACTCGTTTGGTGGCCCGGCGCTCCATGGCGCGCATCGAGCGGTTGAAGGCCGGGATCGTTTCCTCGAACCTGTCGAACTCCTCGTCGATGATCTGGTCGAGGCGCTCGCGAAGGACTTCGGTCAGGCGGGGCAGGTCGTGCGCCGCTTCCCGGATCTCCGATTCGGGAACGGATCGATAGAAGCGCTCGAGCACCTGATGGTCGAGGATGCCCTTCTCGCGATGATTGATCTGCACCTCGCGATCGGGATTGTCGATGTCCGAAACGCCGAGGAGATGTTTGAGGAGGAACTTCTGCGGGCATTCGCCGAAGTCTTCCAGCTGCGTCGGCGAGATGGATTGCAGCGCCGCCCGCGTGCGCTCGTGGAGGAGGGGCGTGTCCACGTAGCCGTCGAAGGGGGAGCCGGAGCCGGCCAGCGCGAACAGCTGCAGTGAGCGAGTGGAGCGCGGGCGACCTCGCCCGCGATCGTGACTTCCCTCCTGCGACGCGGGCGAGGTCGCCCGCGCTCCACTTGCAAACGCCGAGAACCGCTTGAGGATCGCCGTCTTCTCAGCGGGAACTTCCAGAATGGCGAAGGCCTTGAGAGCCGCCGAGGGGCGGAGCGGTTTGCCGAAGCCGTCGCTCGAGGCGTAGCTGAAATGGGTGGTCGTGCGGCCTCGCATCAGTTCGAAGAGCAGCGTTTCTTCGTCGCGACCGTTGCCGATCTCGCGGATGCCGAGGGTGCGGCGGTCGGAGTCGGGGAGGAGGGGATCTTCGGTCCGGCGCTGCGGCAGCACGTCGTCCTGCATGCGGATGACGAACAGCTCCGCAAACGTGCGGCCGCGGAGGCGCATGACGTCGCCGAGCCATACGGTGGGGAGATCGGAAACGGCGGGAGCGTCGAGCGTGACCTGCTCGATCGCGTCGACGACGAAGCGGGTGTCGAGCGGGCGGTTCCACCGCTCGGCACGGGCGAACATCCGCGCAATCTCGTCGAGTGCCTGCACGGCGGCGAGGTCGCTCGCATCCTCGATCCGAAATTGCTCGACGATCCGCGAGAGCGCGGACGCGTCGATGCGCTCGGTGAGCTTCTCGAGCTCCGCGACGAGGGCCACGTAATCCCTGATGACGAAGGAGGTCGCCGCGCGGTGCTCGAGCGTGGCGCCGCGGCCGCCGGCGATGTGGGCGCGGCGCGTCTCGTAGTCGGCTTTGTCGGGATTGACGCGGGTCTGCGTTCGCAGGCCGCCGCGGACGAGCTCCAGAACCTCTGCGCGCGGAAAGTCGCGCTCGCGCAGCGACAGCAGCGTGACGAGGCCGCGGCCGAAGCGATGGGCGATGAGCGGGATGGAAGGGCGGGTGGAAAAGGCGAAGCCATGCGCGCGGGCGAAGCGGTCGAGGAGGGCGACGTCGTACGGCTCGAGAGATCGGGCCGCGACGCCGATCGACGAGGGATCGACGCCGGCGGCGAGGCGCGCGGCGATGGCCACGGTGGTCGAGCGGGCTTCGTCCTCGCGTGTGCGATGTTCGTCGATCGACCAGGAGAGTTTGCGGATCTCGATCGACTTGTCGCGCGGAGAGAGCGGCGCGCCGGCAAAACGCTGCAGGAACGGGGTGGCGAAGGTATAGGCGGCGGCGCGGTGGGGATCGACCGGGACGTGGATCGCTTCCACCTTCTCTACTGCCTGTAGAGCTTCAATGACCGCAAACTGCGCTCCGGTCATGTCGTAAAAGCCCGCGACGATCTGGGGCGGGACGGCCGCGCCGGAGCGAACGGCCTTCGCCGCCGTGGCGAGAAGGTCGGCGGGATCGATCGCGCCGAGCTTCGCGATCAGCCGTTCATACTCCTCCCACGCTTTGACGATGGCGCGAAGGCGGTCGCGGTTGCGCAGCGCGTCCGATTTCGAGCGCGCGGCGATGCCGCTCACGGTCTGCCCCGCGTCGCGAACGTCGCGATAGGAACGCTCGAGCATCGCCGGCGTCCCGCGGGTCTCCATCATCGGATGATCCACGGTGCGCGCGGCCGCGCGCATGGCCAAACGCCGCTCCGCCGGCGTCGCGACCCTTGGATATTCACCACGGTCGTTGAGGATGCGCTGGGCGAGCGATTCGACCGTGTGCAGCCGCAGCGCGGCGATGCCGTTCGGCGCGCGCACGGCCAGCTCTGCCTGGATCGCGCGCGCGACGCCACTCGACGCGACGATCACTTCCAGCTGCCACGGCGCGAGCGGATCGGCTCCCGCTCGCGATGTGGCGAGCCGCTCGGCGATCGAGCGGGCGAGGTCGTCGTATGTCTGGAGAAAAAGGGGAGAACCGGGCATTAGTTATTGGAATTGTACGGGAGAAAGAGTGGAGCGCGGGCGATCCCGCCCGCGGGCGAGATCGCCCGCGGCTCCACCTGTGTTCCGGGATCTAGCACGATTCTGGCACTTGGGCCCGTTTGTCCGATGCTGGCGAATCTGAACTCATTCGACATAATGCGCTCCCATGGGAAAGAGGGAAGTGCGGGTGATCGTGGTCCCGAAGGCGGTCACGATTGCGCTCCTCGTCCTCGTGACGGCGGCGATGGCCGCGCTCCTCTATTTCCTGTCGGGGCGTACCTACGTCCGCGATTCGCACCCGGCGACGGAGCTTTTCCTGAGGCTTCTGCGCCGCGACGATCCGCCGCGCGACGCGATTCTCGTCGCGATCATGCCGATCTTCGTCAACGTCGTGGCGTACGTGCCCTGGGGTTTCCTGGCCTTCATCGCCATCGACTCGCCGAAGCGGCCGCGCTTGCGTTCGTATCTGATCACAATTGTCGCGGCGGCGATTCTCGCCGCGGCGATGTCGGTCTGGCAGGTGTTTCTGCCGACTCGCGTCACCAGCCCGGTCGACGCGATCGCGAATACACTTGGGGCGTTTGTGGGAGCCATCGGCGGACATCTCCGCAAGGAAATCCACGTCCGCTTCGAGCATTGAGGAACCATTGATTCTCGTCGTTGAAGATGATCCGCAGGTGGCGCGCCTGATCGCGCTCGTGCTCGGCCGCAATGGCTACGAGTCGGAAGTCGTGGCCGATGGCCAGACGGCGATGTCGCGTGCCAGGGCGGCCAAACCGGAGATGATTTTCGCCGACCTCAGCATCGAGGGCATGGGAGGGCAGGCCCTGTGCAGTGCTCTCAAGGGGCAGCCGGAGACGAAGGGGATCCCCTTCGTGGTCGTGTCGGGTGACCGCGATATCGCCGAGAAAGCCCGGATCTGCGGGGCGGACGACTACATGGGCAAACCTTTTGAATTCGACGACCTGGTCCGTCTCGTGAAGAAATATGCAAGAACTCAAGGCTGAAAAACCTCCCGAGTCACCCGAGGGGGTCGATTGCGTCGTTCGACTGATGCAGAGGTTGAGGGAGGAGGGCTTCTCCTCCGACGTGAACCCCGATGAGGGGTGGCAGGAACACTTCGAGGTCATCTACCGGCGCGACGAGAAGATCTCGTTCGCCAACGGAGAGACGGTCGTCATCTTCACCAGGATTCCCGAGCTCAACGAACGCATCCTCCGCCAGACCTCGGAATCCGTCGTCAATCTCTACAGGGCCAAGAAGCCGATCGACAAACTGCTCTCGGTTCTCCAGTCCACGACCATCTATCACTGCCTGGTCACCGAGAATGAACAGCCCCACAACGAGCTCCTCAACCAGTTCATCACCCGCGGCGGCGGAGCGACCTTCATCCCTGTCGTCATGGTGCCGGCGATCAATCAGGTCCTGTACCCGAGCCTCGAGGAACGGGTCGGTACCGTCCGGCCCCGCATCGAGTACCTCCAGTACCTGCTGAACGAGCGCCGCGACGCGGTCAACATGCACAAAGGGACCGTCCAGGCGTTTTACATCTCGATGGCCGTCCTGGCCGTGGTTCTGGTGGCGATCGTGTTCTCGGCCTTTGCCTGAGGAGATTTTGGATTTTGGATTTTGGATTTTGGATTGAACTGAAATCCAAAATCCAAAATCCAAAATCTAAAATCCAAAATGGTCTCCCCCTGCCGGGACGACACGATAAACTCCCCCGATGACGTTTCCCCTCCGTCCTCGCGACATCTTCGAGGAGCTTCGCAAGATCGTCGTCGGGCAGGATGACGCGATCCGGGAGATCTCGGTCGCGCTCGTCAAGCATCTGGTCGGCCAGCCCGCGCCGAACATTCTTCTGATCGGGAACTCCGGATCAGGGAAGACGACGCTGATGCGCGCCGTCGAGCAGTACCTCACCACCACTGCCGGCCTCGGCGACTTCGCGAACGTCATCCGCATGAACGCCAACGTGCTGGCCGAGGAGCATTCGGGGTACGGGCGGGCGGTGCTGGCGCGGCTTTATGAGAACGCGCGGCGCAAGCTCGGGGCCGATGCGGAAATGGAGAAGATCATCCGTTCGGTCGAGCATGCGATCGTCTTCATCGACGAAGTGGACAAGATCCGGGCGCAGGTGAGCGGAGCCCCGAACGTGCGCGGCATCGTGGCGCAGGAGGCGCTGCTCACGCTGATGGAGAACGAGCACGTCACCTTCGGCGCGGACGGCGCCGAGCACGAGGTGAACTCGTCGGGAATCCTGTTCGTCGCGGGCGGCGCGTTCGAGGAGTTGTACGAGAACGTGCTGCGCCGCGCGACCATCGGGCAGGACGTCACTCCGCTGCAGCCGGTCGTCGTCGTGTCGGCATCCGGCGAAGTACGCGAGGAGTTGCCTTTCCATCTGCGCGACTACCTGAAATACGAAGATCTTTTCCGTTACGGGATGACACCGCAGTTCGTTTCGCGTTTCGAATCGATCGTGGTGCTCAACGACCTGGCCGAGGCCGACCTGGCGAAGATTTTCGTCGAGCCGGAAGGGTCGATCTTCCGGACGTCGCGCGATTACTTCAAACGGTTCGGCGTCGACCTGCAGATCACGCGCGGCGCGCTCATCAACATCGCCTGGGATGCCTCGCGGCAGAAACGGCTGGGCGCGCGGGCGCTGCGGGAGATCTTCCGGCGCGTCATCCGCAACCTCGAGTTCGAGCCGACCGCCGGCGTCGTGACCATCGACGAGCAGATGGTGAAGAAAGCAATTACCAGCCGGGATTCCGGACGCCGGGAGAGATGAGTCGATTTTGGATTTTGGATTTTGGATTGGGTCAAATCCAAAATCCAAAATCCAAAATCCAAAATAGACTCAGCCCAAAATGACTGACTTGCCAAAAACAGAGAAAACGTTCTTCGATAAGTTGAAGCGCGGCCTTTTCATGACTCACACCGAGATCATCGAGAAGGTCAAGGAGTCGATGACTCCTGATCTGCCCATCGACAAGAGCGCCATCGACGGCCTCGAGGAAGGGCTGCTCGGAGCCGACATTGGCGCGGAGCTGACCACCCGTCTGGTCGACCGGATGGAGGAGCGCGTACGCAACGAAAAGATCTCGTCGATGGACCGCCTGACGCAGGTCCTGCGCGAGGAGACGCGCGCGCTCATCCCTGCGCGGAAGCCGTCGTCGATCGACCTCGGCCAGGCGAAGCCGTTCGTGATTCTCGTGGTCGGCGTCAACGGGACAGGGAAGACCACCACGATCGCGAAGCTCGCCTCCCGCTGGAAGAACGAAGGCAGGAGCGTGATCCTCGGCGCTGCCGACACGTTTCGCGCTGCGGCGATCGAGCAGTTGCAGATGTGGGCCGACCGCGTCGGCGTCCCGATGGTGAAGCACAAAGCGGGATCCGATCCGGCAGCGGTCGCGCACGACACCGTGACTGCCGCGAAATCGCGCAATGCCGATGTGGTTCTCATCGACACGGCGGGCCGGCTTCACAACAAATCTCACCTCATGCAGGAGCTGTCGAAGGTTCGCCGTGTGATCGAGAAGGAGCTGCCCGGTGCGCCACACGAGACGCTTCTCGTCCTCGATGGAACGACGGGTCAGAACGGCGTCAGCCAGGCGGCGGCGTTTCTCGAGGCGGCGAGCGTGACCGGCATCGTCGTCACGAAGCTCGACGGCACGGCGAAGGGCGGTGTGATCCTCTCGATCATGCGCCAGTTCGACATCCCGGTGAAGTTCGTCGGGGTGGGTGAGTCAGCCGAGGATCTGATTCCGTTCGATCCGGGGGCGTATGTAGATACGCTTTTCGAGTGACGGGTGGAGCGCTCCAATTGTTCCATATCAAGGTGATGACTCCGCTCGCGGGGATGCCCTCTCTCGCCGCGATCTGCGTGGCCCCGCGGCAGACCATGCGGGTGATTTTGGAGAGACGCGAACGGCGCGGCGCGATGGCGATCGTGATCGCGGCGATCGTGTCGTTCTCGCTGCGCGATCTGGACGTCGGTGGATTTGCGGAGGCCGGTGCGTCGCTCGGCGTGCCGGCGGCGATGCTCATCTCCATCGGTCTAGTTGTCATGGTGTCAGGTCTGGAAAAACAACTTTTCTTCCGATAGTGATGCGCTGAGGCACACCACTATCGGAAGAAAAGTTGTTTTTCCAGACCTGACACCATGACAACCTCCCCGCGGCAGTCAGGGCAGATCGACCAGGCAGCGAAGATGGCCGCGCCGACGAGGATCAGCCAGAGAACCATCAGGCCGGCGCGCAGGACGTTCGATCCGCGGCCCTCCATGACAACCGTCCCGCCGACGAGGTCGCCGATGCGCTGCGTGCGTGTGGTGAACATGGCGAAGAGGAACCCGATCAGGTAAAGCCCGATCGAATCGATGAGGCGGAACACGTTGCGGATCACGACCGCGACGAATCGGCCGCGGTCGCCGCTGGTGCGCACGCGAAGCGCCATCATGGCTTTGCCGAGAGTCGTGCCGAAGGCGCCTTCGAGGATGACGTGGTAGAGCAGCATCAGCAGGAACGTGAGCCCAGCCGCCGATGCGAAGAACCAGATGCCGGTCGGATCGATTCGCCCGGCGGTGCTGGTCTGCCACGCCGCGAAGACCATCAGTGCCGAGGCGAGGAGGGCGCGGTCGAAGATCAGAGCGAGCGTGCGATCTCCGACGGAGGCCACCTTTTCGGCCGCCGGTGCGGCCTTGCTGCGCGGCGCCGGCCGACCCGGCGTGTCGGTTACGAACGCGAGCGAGGTCGGCATCGCCGCCCCGCAGATGTAACAGGCACTCTCACCCCGGTCGTTGTTGACGCCACACTGGGTGCAATACATTCGGGGGCAAGTATACGGTTCGGGTCGTTAAACGTTAATTAACCGTTAACGGCGAACGGCGAACGGTACGGGCGCGCTTTCGCGCGCCGTGCTACCCTCCGCCCGCATTGCGTCGGCTGACTCCCTTTCTCGGTCTTTTCGTCTTCATCGCGGCCTGGGATCTGGCGGTCCGGTTGACCGGGGCGCCGCTCGTCCCTTCGCCGTGGGAAGCGTTTCGCGGTATCGGTGAGCTCACCGCGCGCGGCCTGCTCGTCAAGTATGTGGTCGCGTCGCTGTTCCGCGTGACGTGGGGCTATCTCCTCGCCCTGGTGTTCGCCGTGCCGTTCGGGATCGCCGTGGGCATGTCCCCTCGCGCACAGGCCACGATCAATCCGCTCCTGCAGGTCCTCCGTCCGATCTCGCCGCTGGCCTGGATCCCGATTGCCATCCTGTGGTTCGGTGTCGGCGATTTCTCCGCGGTGTTCCTGATCTTTCTCGCGTCGTTTTTCCCGCTGGCCGTGACTGCCATGCACGCGGTCCACGATGTCGATCCGGTCCATCTGCGCGCCGGCGAGAACTTCGGCATGTCCCGCGGCGAGCTGATCGCGCACGTGGTGCTCCCGGCCATCGTTCCGCAGCTCATCGTCGGTATGCGCATCGCGCTCGGTATCGCGTGGCTCGTGGTCGTGGCCGCGGAGATGATCGCGGTGAGCTCAGGCCTCGGGTTCCTCATCGTCGATGCACGCAATGCGGGCAACCGATACGACCTCGTCGTTGCAGGGATGGTGATGATCGGTGTCATCGGCATCGTGCTCGATCTGGCGATGCGCCGCCTGGAAAAGCTCGACTTCGTCCGCTGGGGGTACGTGGAGGGATGAGCAAGGTCGAGATCAGCAACCTCTCGATGCGATTCGGCTCGACGGATGTCCTGCGCGACATCAACCTCTCCGTCCGCGAGGGCGAATTCGTCTGCATCCTCGGCCCATCGGGCTGCGGCAAGTCGACGCTGCTCAACATCGTCGGCGGATTCATTCAGCCGTCGGCGGGGACCGCATCGATCGACGGCGTGCCCGTCACCCGCCCGGATCCGCGTCGCATCTTCGTCTTTCAGGAGCGAGGTGTCTTTCCCTGGCTCACGGTGGACGAGAACGTCGCGTTCGGGCTGTTCCGGCTCAGTGAGGCGGAGAAGCGCGACCGCGTGACCCGCTATGTGCAGCTGGTCGGGCTGGCCGGCTTCGAGAACGCGTATCCCCGTGAATTGTCGGGCGGCATGAAGCAGCGGCTCGAGGTGGCTCGCGCGCTCGCCGTGAATCCCGACGTTCTTTACCTCGACGAACCGTTCGGCGCACTCGACTCCATCACCCGCCTGCAGATGCGCCGTGAGCTGCTGCGGATCTGGCAGGCGGAGAAGAAGACGATCCTGTTCGTGACTCACGACATCGAAGAGTCGGTGCAACTCGCCGACCGCGTCGTCATCATGTCCGCGCGGCCGGGACGCATCCGGCGCATTCTCGACATCGACATCGCTCATCCGCGCGACCTGAGCGCGCCTCGATACATTCAGCTGCGCGACATCATCTTCAGCGAGATCGGATTGGCCCACCAGGTCTGACATCGATGCGACGAGGAGAATTGATCCTGCTTCCGCTTGCGGCGGTTCTCGTGCTCGCCGGCGCGTGGCAGCTCGCCGTGATGGCGACCGGCACGACGATCTTTCCCTCGCCCGGTGACGTGGCGCGGGGGCTGGGCGAGCTCGCCGGCCGCGGCATCCTCTGGTCGTACATCGGCGACTCGCTCGTTCGCGTCGTGTCGGGTTACCTCGCCGCCGTCATCATCGGCATTCCTTTCGGCATGGCTCTGGGATGGTTCCCCATTCTCGAGCGTATCGTGAATCCGATCATCCAGCTGCTCCGGCCCATCTCACCGCTCGCCTGGATGCCCCTGGCGGTGATCTGGTTCGGCGTCTCGAATACGGCGCCGATCTTCCTGATCTTTCTGGCCGCCTTCTTTCCGATCGTGGTCGCGTCGATGAACGCGGTGCACAACATTCCTCCCATGTACCTTCAGGCTGGACGGAACTTCGGCCTCTCCACGCCGCGTCTGATGGCGAAAGTGATCGTTCCGGCGACGTTCCCCCCGATCCTGGTCTCGCTCCGAATCGCGTTCGGCATCGCGTGGCTGGTCCTCGTCGCGGCGGAGATGATCGCCGTCGACTCCGGCCTCGGATACCTCATCATCGACGCCCGCAATGCGGGGAAGCGATACGACCTGGTTGTCGGCGGGATGCTGCTGATCGGGGTCGTCGGTCTGATGATCGACGCTCTTTTCCGATGGGGAACGCGGACTCTGATGAGAAGGGAGGTGACCGAATGAGAAAGATCGCAATTGGCGTCTCGGCCTGGCTGGCGCTCGTCACGATCGCGCACGTTTCGATGAACGTGAACTGGGCGATCGTGCTGAACGACCGGCTGCCGCTCGACAAGCGGAAGCTGAACGTCGCGTACATCCCGGTGACGTGACATCTGGCGTGCCCGGTCACCGACTACATCTCCGCCAATTCGAAATCGGGACATCTCTTCGTTCCGAGGATGTTCCAGGGCTTCCCTGAGATCAAGGAAGCGCTGATGTCGAATCGAATGCAGGCGGGATTCATGGTCGCGCCGATGGCCATCGCCCTGCGTGCTCAGGGCGTCCCGATCAAAATCGTCTACCTCGGTCACCGATACGGGAGTGCGGTGGTCGTCCAGAAGGACGGCCCGGTGAAGACCTTCGAGGATCTTCGAGGGAAGACCGTGGCCATTCCGAGCCGGTACTCCGATGAGCGGCTGATCCTCTTTCGCGCGATGGCGAAGCACGGGATGGATCGGGGCGACATCCGGATGGTGGAGATGGCGCCGCCGGATGTTGCCGGCGCGCTTGCGGCAAAGGCGATCGATGCGTTCTCGATGGGGGAGCCGTATCCGTCGCAGGCCGAGATGAGCGGTTTCGGGCGGGTCCTCTTTCACGCGCGCGAATACTGGCCCGATTACATCTCCTGCGTGCTCGTCGTGCGCCAGGACGTGATCGACACCAGGCCGGAGGCGGTGCAGGTGCTGGTCGACGGCATCGCAAGGTCAGGTTTGTGGCTCGACAATCCGCCGCGGAAAAAGGAGCGTCGCGAGCATGCCGCGGAGTTCGTCGGCCGGCAGTACTTCCGGCAGGACCCGAAACTGCTCAAGTGGGCGCTGACCAATCCGCTGGATCGTGTGATGTACCAGCCCCTCACGCCGTACCGGGGGGACTTCGAGCTGATCGTGAGTCTGATGCGCGAGACAGGGATCCTCGAGCGCCCGATCGCGTTCGAGGAGTACATCGACGTCCGCTTCGCCGAGGGCGCCAGGACGCAGACGGAGTGGAAGTACGAGCCAGGTGACGCCTTTTGAGGGTCACGTCTGCACTTCGCACTTTCTCCACGAACGGTAGATCGGGCTGAGCCATTCGTGATCTACCGTTCGTGGAGAAAGTGCGAAGTGCAGACGTGACCCTCAAAGCGCGCGCAGTAACCGGTCGAATGCGTGCAGGTCGAGCGTTTCGGCCCGGGCGTCGGGGTTGATGCCGGCGGCGACCATTGCTTCGACGATCTCCTCCCGCTTCCGGCCCTGCCATCCGATCAGGTTGTTCACCAGCTTCTTGCGGCGCATGCGGAACGACGCGCTCACGAGATCGTGGAGCCTCCGCGGGTCCGACTCGTAATCGCGCGGCTTGGGATCGAGCACGACCACGGCACTGTCCACCTTGGGGCGGGGATGGAACGACTTCGGCCCGAGCTTCAACAGGATCCGTGCGTTCGAGTACAGCTGCCGATAGAGACTGAGGAATCCGTACGGGTCGGTGTCGGGGCCGGCGACCAGGCGGTCGGCGACTTCCTTCTGCAGCATGAAGACCGCGCGGCGGCAGTTCGGATCGGCGATCACACGCCGCAGGATCGGGGTCCCGGCGTTGTAGGGAAGATTGCCGACGGCGCGGTAGGGGCGATCGGGCAGCTCGGCGTCGACGGCGTCTTCATTCCGGATCTGAAGCCCGTCGCCGAACCGCTGCTGGAGTTTGGCGGCGAGGCCGGGATCGATCTCCAGCGCCACGACGGGGCGGCCGAGGGCGATGAGGTCTCCGGTGAGGACGCCTTCGCCGGGGCCGATCTCGAGGATGATCTCGTCCTCGCGCGGCTCGACGGCCGCGGCAATCTTCTCGACGGCGGCGTGGTTGCGAAGGAAATGCTGCCCCCACTTTTTCTTCGGATGACTCATCGCTCGCGTCAGTCTACCGGTACCATTCTCATCTGATGCCACTCGATCAAGCTGAAGTTTCCGCCCGGATTTCTGCCGCACACGAGACCATCGCGCGGCTGCGACAGGAAGTCGCGCGCGTCGTCATCGGGCAGCACACGATCGTCGACCGCCTGATCATCGCGCTGCTCATCCGCGGACATGTGCTGGTCGAAGGGCTGCCGGGTCTCGCCAAGACGCTTCTGGTGAAGACGCTCGCGGCCGCGATCCACGGCACGTTCAAGCGCGTGCAGTTCACGCCCGACCTGCTGCCCGCGGACATCACCGGCACGCAGATCTTCGACCCTGCCGGGCGCACCTTCAACGCGCGCCTCGGGCCCATCTTCGCGAACCTCGTCCTCGCCGACGAGATCAACCGTGCCCCGGCGAAGGTGCAGAGCGCGCTGCTCGAGGCGATGCAGGAGCGGCAGGTCACGATCGGGGACACGTCGTATCCGCTGCCGGAACCCTTCGTCGTCATCGCCACGCAGAATCCGATCGAGCACGAAGGAACGTACGCGCTGCCCGAGGCACAGACGGACCGGTTCGTGATGAAGCTGAAGGTCGACTATCCGACCGCCGATGAAGAGCTCCGCATCCTCGGCCTCTATCTCGATCCGACGGCAGACGCCGTTCCGGTCCAGCGCGTGGTACCGATCGAAGAGATCGAGAAGATCGCGCGGCTCTCCGCATCGGTCCATGTCGATGAGCGGCTGAGCCATTACATCGTGCAGATCGTGAGCGCCACTCGAAAACCGGCTGAGTTCAAGCTCGGCTCGCTCGAGCCGCACCTCGCGTACGGAGCTTCGCCGCGCGCAACGCTCGCGCTCGCGCACGTCGCAAAGGGTTACGCATTCATTCAGGGCCGAGCCTACGTCGTGCCGGAGGATGTGAAGGCCGTCGCGCACGACGTCCTCCGTCATCGTCTCGTGCTCAGCTACGAAGCCGCGGCGGAAGGCGTCACGCCGGATCGCATCATCGATCAGATTCTCAATGTGGTGGCGGTGCCATAGACATTTTGGATTTTGGATTTTGGATTTTGGATTGATCTGTGATCTGGGTTAAATCCAAAATCCAAAATCCAAAATCCAAAATCCAAAATCCGAATGACCATGCGCTGGTTCAAGAGAAAGCCGCCCGATCCAAGAACACTCGTGAGCCGGAGGGTGAAGGGCCTCGAGATTCTCAGCGCCCGCCTGATCCGCGCCGGGTTTGCGGGCGATTACCACTCGGCCTTTCACGGCCGGGGCATCGAGTTCTCCCAGGTGCGCGAGTATCAGCCGGGCGACGACGTGCGCACGATCGACTGGAACGTGACCGCCCGGAGCGGCGTGCCGCACGTCAAGCAGTTCATCGAAGAGCGTGACCTGACGGTCATCATCGCCGTCGACATTTCGGGCTCGATGTCATTCGGGTCGGTCGACTGGCGCAAGGGGGACATCGCCGCCGAGCTCACCTCGGTCTTCGCTTTCGCGGCCGTCGAGAACCAGGATCGGGCCGGCCTTCTGCTCTTCTCCGATCGCGTTCATTCGTACGTGCAGCCGAAGCGCGGCCGGCCGCACGCGCAGGTGATCGTTCGAGCCGCTGTCGACGCCGCGATGCGCGGCGGATCCGGCCGCGCCGATCTCGACGGGCTCACGCGCTTCCTCGAGCGTGTCAGCGCCAAGCGGGCGGTCGTGATCCTGATCTCCGATTTTCTCGACGTGAACTTCGAGCGATCACTGCGCCGTCTCAACCGGAAGCACGATGTCATCGCTCTCGCCGTGACCGATCCTCGCGAAGAGCGCTTCCCCGCGAGCGGGCTCGTCGAGCTCATTGACGCCGAATCGGGGCAGGCGCGTACCATCGACCTGGCGGGCAGCGACATCGGCCGCCGCGCCGTTCATCGGAAAGTGCAGCTCGAGCGCCGCTTCCGCACGACCGGGGTCGACTGGATGAGCGTCTCCACGGCCATGCCCTACGACCGCGATCTCCTCCGCTTCTTCCGCAACCGCCTGGCGGTCACACGATGATCGCGATCCTGCTCATCGTGACGGCCTCGTTTCGCCCGGCGACGCCGACCGTCGGCGATCCGATCACCATCGAGTTCGAGCGCCCCGTCGTCCTCAACAGCTCGGACGCGTACGAAGTGATCTCACATACAGGAAAGCGCGTGGTCGTGCGCACCTTCCGCCCCCAGCCTTTCGAGCTGTCGGGGCGCGTCGACAGGATTCATTTCCGCAAGCTCATGGTTCCGGTTGGATCGGTCCTCGCGCCCGACGACGACCTGAAACCCGCGCCGCTCGATCCGCCGGTGGCCCCGCCGGTATCGCGCCGGCCGTGGATTGCCATTGGGATCGCGTCGGCCGTTGCCGCCCTTGCGTGGCTGGCTACGGTTCTTCTCGCGAGACGCGTTTCGGCCGCGGCGATGCCGCTGCCGGCGATCCCGGCGTCGGAACGTTTCCGGCTGGCCGTGGAACAGCTGCGCCGCGATCCGTCGGCGACACTGCGATGGGCAGCGCTCGCTGACGCCACGCGGCGCTATCTCGCCGCGATCGACCCGCGGCTCGGTCTCGAGCTCACCACCGAAGAGGCGCTGCGCCGTGCGCAAGGTGAATACTCGCAGCTCGGATTGATCCTCGACCAGGGCGATCTCGAGAAGTTCTCGCCGTGGGGTGCCCGCGCCGCTGACTTCGACGCAGTCGCCGCGAGCGCGCTGGACCTGATTCCACAGCCCGCCGTGCAGGTGGCCGCATGATTCGATTCGCTCAGCCTCTCTGGTTCGCGCTGGTGATCCTCATCCTGGCCCGCATCGTCCTGGCGGTTCGCGATCGGCGATCGCACACCGGTTCGTTCAAGTTCTCGTCGTTTTCGCTCGTGTCGCCGAAGACATCCTTCCGCGCGCGTTTCGTGTGGCTGCCCTTCGCGCTGCAGATTCTCGCGCTCGCGCTGCTCACGATCGCCCTGGCCCGGCCGCAGCGGGTGACGCGCTCGGCGAACAACGACCGCTACGGGATCGACATCGTCATCGCCCTCGACTCTTCCGGGAGCATGGCCGCCGAAGATTTCAGGCCGAGGAACCGGTTCGTGGTGGCGAAGGAGCTGATCGGCGAATTCGTGGAGCGCCGCGTCGACGACCGGATCGGCATCGTCACGTTCGGATCCCGCGCCATCACGCGGGTGCCGATCACGTTCGATCGCGAGATCGCACGCCTGATCCTCGACCGTTCAGAGATCGGCGAGAACGGCAACGGCACCGCCATCGGTCACGCCGTTGCCACCGCGGTGAATCGTCTTCGAGGCTCGCGCAGCCGCAGCCGGGTGATCATCCTCGTCACCGACGGCGTGAACAATGCCGGGTCAATCGATCCGCTCGTTGCCGCATCGCTCGCGACGAAGTTCGGCATCAAGATCTACACCGTCGGCGTCGGCAGCGAAGGCCCCGTGCCGCTTCCGGTCCGCCGTCAGAATCCCTTCACCGGTGAGATCGAAACCGTCTACCAGCACATTCGCGGCGAGATCGACGAACAGACGCTGTCGGGGATCGCGAAGAGCACCGGCGGCGAATACTTCCGCGCCACGGACGCCCACACGATGAGCCAGGTTCTCGAGCGGATCGACGCACTCGAGAAATCGCGGCTCACCGCACCGCGTAACGATGTCGTGGACGAGCTCTATACCTGGCCGGCCGCCGCCGGCATGGCCCTTCTTGCCTTCGCCCTGCTGACGGGTGAGACGTTCCTGCAGAAGGTGATCGCATGAGCTTTCGATCGCCGCAGTGGCTCTGGCTTCTCGCGACGCTTCCGCTCATCATCCCTTTCCTCGTGGCCAGGGAGCGGCGCAGGACGTCCGTCGCGCGGCGCTTCGTGTCCGAACGCCTCCGCGGCGGGGGGGATCCACGCCGCGCGCTGCGCCCATGGGTCCTCTCGATCGCGATTGCGGCCATGTCAGTGGTTCTCGCCGGGCCGCTCGCGGGCTTCCGCACCGTGGAAGTCACGACACGCGAAGCGAATCGCGTCATCGCCATCGACGTGTCGAACAGCATGGCGGCCGAGGACGTCGGCACCGCGCGGCTGGCGGCCGCGAAAGCGATCGCCAAGCGCATCATCGGCCGCCACAACGGCCGCGTCGGACTGATTGCATTCGAATCGGCCGCGGAAGTGATCTCTCCTTTGACCAACGACGGCGATGCTGTCGTCGCTTTGGCCGACACACTGCAGCCCGGCGAAGTCGGTCATCCCGGTTCGGATCTGGGCGCAGCGGTCCTCGCCGCACTGAAGCTCGTCGAAGGAGACTCGGGACAGAAGGCGGACATCGTCGTCATCTCGGACGGCGAAGAGCAGGGAACACGCGTCAACGAGGCGGTCAGCCGTGCGCGCGATCGCGGCGTCACGGTCTCGACGATCGTCATCGGGGCATCCGAGGGGGCGACGATCCCGGTGCGGGGCGGGGTGCTGCGGGATGAATCGGGCGAACCGGTCGTGACGTATGCGCGCTCCGATGTGATGCAGCGCCTGGCGCGCGGTACCGGCGGGACGTCGCTCGAGAATCCCTTCTCCGAGCATGAGCTCGATCCGCTGCTGACTCGCCCCGTTGCCGGTACACCGCGGACCGCGAAGGTGCGCGTTCCCATCGATCGGTATCAGTGGCCACTGGCTTTGGCATTCGCGGCGTTCTTCATCGGTTCCGTACTCAACCGGGGTGCCGAATGAAGGGCGCGATCTTCGTCGCAGCCGTCAGTCTGTCGTCGCTGTGGCAGCAGATGATGCAGCCGACGAATTCGAAGGCGGCGGCCGATCGCGGCGTAGTCTCATACCAGCGCCAGAAGTACGGCGATGCCGCCTCGGAATTCGCTTCCGCTGCCGCCACGAATCCTTCGCCCCGGGCACTCTTCAACCTTGGCACCGCTCAGATCGCGGCCGGCCAGCGCACCGAGGGGTCGGCGACCCTGACGAAGGCGATGGAAACGCCGTCGCTGCGTCCGCAGGCGCTCTTCAATCGCGGCAACAGCGCACTTGCGGCGAACGCCCTCGATCATGCCATTCGCGATTACACGGAGGCATTGCGACTCGTCCCCGGCGATCGGGAAGTAAAACGGAACCTCGAGATTGCGCTGCGACGCAGGGAGTCGATGGAACGGCAGCAAAAGGGCGGAGGCCAGAAGGAACAGCAGCAGCCCGCCGGCCGGCAACCCAGACAACAGCCCGATCGCGGCGAGAAAGAAGAGGGACAGGCGGACGCCGAGGCTCTCCTGCGATCGGTGCAGCAGCAGGAGCAGGAGGAGCTGGCGCGGATGAAACGCGCGCGGGGCGAGTCGCGGCGCGTGGGGTGGTGAGGGTGGGCGGACGTCAAATGCATTTTGCATTCTGCATTTCGGTTCTGATGCTCTTCGTGGATGACGCCGCCGCTTCGAACAGCCTTCTGGTCGAGCGCCGCACGATCCGCCTCGGCGAGCAGCTCACGATCATCGTTTCGCTCGAAGGAGAGTTCTCCGAGCTCGATGATGTGCGAGTGCCGCTGCACAATCTGACCATCTACGATCCGCCGTCGATCGCATCGGAGTTTTCGTGGATCAATGGCGAGATCATTCGCCGGAAGGTCCTTCGCTATCGCGCGAGAGCAGAGACAGCGGGACCGGCGCTGGTCGGTCCGCTGACACTGACCGCGGGGGCGCAGCGCGACATGCTGCCGGCGATCGCGATCGAGGTGCTCCCCGATCGCGCTGCCTCCTCGAACGACCCCGCCGTGATCCTTCGCGAACTGCTCGCCACCGGACGCGAGCCCCTGTTCGTCGTGGCCGAACAGGATGCGCAGTCGGTCTACGCGGGCGAGCAGGTGATCGTCACCTGGTATCTCTACAACGCCGCGACCGTGCAGCGATGGCAGATCGGATCGATTCCGAAGCTGGCCGACTTCTGGGTCGAGGAGCTCGACGTGCGCAACGCGCGTGCGCAGACCGCCTTCATCGGCGATCAGGCCGTGCAGAAGATGGCCGTGCGGCGCGTGGCTCTGTATCCCTTGCGATCCGGCAGGCTGGAAGTGGGACCGCTGGAGGTGGAGGCGGCCATTCTCAGGCGGACGAATCGGGGGCCGTTCTCGCTTTTCGAAGGAAATCTGATCGAGGCCGGCTTCTCGTCGACGCCGATCTCCATCGACGCGAGGCCCCTTCCGGCCGGACCGGCGGTCGCGGCGGTCGGCGAGTTCGCCATGCGCTGTTCGCGGCCGAAACAGACCGGGGGCGGGCCGGTCGTGATCGAGGCCACCGTGACGGGACGCGGAAATCTGCGCGCGGCCGAGGCCCCACGGTTCAGGACGCTGCCGGCGGGAGATGTGCAGCGCATCGAGCAGGGGGTGAGCGTGCAGCGATCGACGGATGACGCGACGATGACCCGTCGCTGGCAGTACCTCATCTTTCCGCGAGCAGGAGGAACGATGGCGATGCCGGGCCTGCAGATGCCGGTGTTCTCGCCGGCCGCGGAGGCGCGGCGGCTCCTGCAGTGCTCCGCGTTGACGCTCGCGGTGACCGCGGCGGACCGGCCGCGCGTTGCGGCCGGCGCGCCAGCGAGTGCGAAGCCTGCGATGCACGTCGGGCCTTACGTTGCCGCGGGCGTCATCGCGCTCGCGTGTCTACTGTTCGTTCTGCCGTGGTGGCGCCGCCGCGCATCGCAGGAGCGTCAGATCCGCGCGATGATGACCGGCGACGGGATTCAGGAACGTGTCCACGCAGCGCTTGTAGATCGAGGGATCGATCCTGCCGTTCTGTTGAAGGAAGCCTCCGACCGCGGCGACGCGTACCGCTCGCTGCGTTCGCTCCTCGACGCCCTCGAGCGCGACCGCATCGAAGTCCCCGACCGCGACCGCGAGATCCGCCGCCGCCTCCGCGAATTGTTTTGAGGGTCACGTCTGCACTTCGCACTTTCTATACCTGGTGTAGAGCGGCAAGGCATCGATCCGCTGTCATTCGCAGCTGGACGTCCTCGCCGAGTCGCTGCTGGCAGGTCCTGACCATTCTCGAGATTCCGCTGGTGCTTCGCACGCGGAGACCAGCAGCGATCGATCTCAGGTTGAGGCGTGGGCCGTACCAGGCGATCCAGGCTGCCAACATGCGAGCCGGACCTCCTCGACCGAAACGAACCTCGTTTTCGCTGACCGCCAGGCCATCGGCGACTATCCTGATGACGTCCGCCATCGTGACTGTAGACGGATCGCGCTGTTGGATCGGGTAATTATCGCAGCGGGGCTCGGATTCAATCCTTGAGCGCATCGACTCGACCCATGTCTCATCGCCCAGATAGATCTGCGAGACCACATCTTTCCATGGCGATCGCTCGATGCCGATTCCTTCGTCGACAAACCGGGAGTAATAGATGCGCGCAACGGCCGGATCGGGGGCAAAACACTGGAGGGTCCGCTCGACGGCGAGCCAGGAAGGCGGCTCGCGGAGGCCGGCAATGTCGGAGTGGCTGCTCCACGGGTAGTCGTTTGCGTGGGCCACGATGCCGGCTCTGACGGGATTCAGTGCGTCATACCGAATGACCTGAATCAGGTACGAGTCTTCCTGCACGAGACGCGAGTCGAAGCGTCCTTGAAACAGATGCCCGACCCGGCCGTGACGGCGATTGAAATCCTGCGCATACCGACTGTTCAAAGCGTGCATCCCATCGGAGAGATTCGGCTCCGTCAGGCCCACAAGGAAGTGGTAGTGGTTCGTCATCAGAACCCACTGGTAAAGCAACCAGCGATATCGCTCAACTACGCCGCCGAGAAGGTCTACAAAATGAGTGCGGTCGCAGTCATCCAGAACGATATCTTTGCGCTCATTGCCACGTGCGGTGACGTGAAGCAAGGCGCCGGGGAAGTCCAGCCGCAACGTTCTTGTCATGGCAAGAACGTACCTCGGTGGCCATGGTTCTGCTCAAAACGCTACTGTGTGTGGAGAAAGTGCGAAGTGCAGACGTGACCCTCACCATCCGCAGCTCTGTCCACGGTTCTGCGTTTCCAGCCACGTCATGAGGGGGCGGAAGTAGTCGACGATCGCGGTCGCGTCCATCTGGCGCTGACCGGTCAGCGCTTCCAGGGCATCGGGCCAGGGACGGCTTGCGCCCATCTCCAGCGTGCGCCGGAGGCGGTCGCCGGCAGCCTTGTTGCCGTAGATCGAGCAGCGGTTGAGCGGACCGTCGTAACCCGCGGTCTGGCAGAGCGCGCGGTGGAACTGGAACTGGAGAATCCGCGCGAGGAAGTAACGCGCGTAGGGAACGTTCGCCGGGATGTGGTATTTGGCGCCGGGATCGAAGAACTCTTCGCCGCGCGTCCCTTCCGGCGCGATGCCCTGGTACTGACGGCGCAAGTCCCACCATGCCTTGTTGTAATCGGCGGGGCTGACTTCGCCGGAGAAGACTTTCCAGCGCCACTTGTCCATCAGCACGCCGAACGGCAGGAAGGCGATCTTGTCCATCGCGTCGCGAAGCAGCAGTGCGATGTCCGCCCGCGCAGGCGGCTCCTTCCTGATCAGGCCGATCTCCTTCAGATAGCCCGGCGTGACCGAAAGCGCGATGGTGTCGCCGATCGCTTCGTGGAATCCGTCGTTCGCGCTCTCTTTGTACAGGAACGGCTGCCGGGCGTACGCCCGCTGATAGAAGTTGTGACCGAGCTCGTGATGGATCGTCGTCAGATCCTCTTCGGTCTTCTCGATGCACATCTTGATGCGCAGGTCATTCTCGTCATCGATGTCCCACGCGCTGGCGTGACAGACCACTTCGCGGTCGCGCGGCTTCACGAACAGCGAGCGTTCCCAGAACGACTCCGGCAGCGGATCGAAGCCGAGCGATGTGAAGAAGCGTTCGCCGATGCGGACCATGTCGACTTCGGAGATGTCCTTGCGGCTCTCGAGAATCTTCGTCACGTCGTAGCCCGAGCCGGGGAGGCCCTTCGGCTCCACGATGTCGTAAATGTTTCCCCACTCCTGCGCCCAGATGTTGCCGAGGAGGTGGGCGGGGATGGGCTGGCCGGGGGGGACGACGGAGGCGCCGTATTTCTTCGTCAGACTGGAGCGGACGTAGCAGTGGAGCTGGTCATACAGCGGCTTGACCTGGCCCCACAGCCGGTCGACCTCGGCCCCGAACGCGTCGGGAGCCATGTCGTACTTCGAGCGCCACATCGCGCCGACGTCGGTGTATCCGAGCTCGCGCGCTCCTTCATTCATGAGCGAGACGTAGCGCGCGTAGTCATCGCGCATCGGGGGAGAGACAGTGTGCCATCCGCGCCACACTTCGAGCTGGCGCTTCGGATCGCGGCTCTCGCGCATGACCTTCGCGATCTCGTTGATGTCGAGACAGTCGTCGCCGCTCTTGCCGGGAGGGCAGTACTTGCCGGCGCCATAAGTCGCCTCGAGCTCGGCGGCGATGCGCGTCATCTCCGCGGTCTTCTGAGGATCAGCCGGACCGGGAGAGGTGAGCTTCAGCTTGATCAGATCGAGCTTGCGCCGCGCGTCGTAGGGGAGGTTCGGCACGCTGTCGAAGCGGGCCGCCTCTTTCGCCAGTTCGACCCCGGCGCTGATGAAGCGCTCGTTTTCCCGCGCGGCGATGGCCTGCGAGTCGACGGTGATGAAGTTCGACGCGATCCACTGGGCGCGGTTCGCGTCGATGTTCAGCGCGGCCAGGCGCGCTTCGGCATCGGCAACGAATTTTTGCGCGTCCTCGGCGGTCGGCGTCGCGGGCGTGGCTGGCGTGGCAGGTACGGGCATGGTCTGCGTGGTTTCGGTCGAGGTCGGTGTGTTGCTCACGGGAACGGTTGTGGTCGTCGCGCAGGCCGCCGTCAGAGTGATCGTGACGAGCACGGCCAGGGACTGCATCGTGAAACGCATGGCACCTCCAGATGGGACAAGGCCGCGAAGTATATCGAAGAGCAACGTCCAGGCCCTGTCACACGTATCATTGGATGCATGCGTAAGACCACATCGCTCTTCCTGATTTTTCTCTCCTCCGCCACCCTTGCCGCTGCCGCCCCGCAGCGCCATCGGATCGTGAATCTCCCCACCGCGCCGCCGGTGACCCTGACCGGGCAGGTCCTCGACGCCACCGATGGAAGCGCGGTCGTGCAGGTCGAAGTGTCCGCCGGGCCCCATCGGTTCGCCCGCACCGACGGCGAAGGCAAATTCACGCTGCAGCTGCCGAAGGGGCTGGCCACGACCGTGACGTTCTCGCGCACCGGGTACGAGACACTGACTCAGAACCTGACCATCAACGGCGCGGAGAGCAAAACGTTTCAGCTCCGGGGGAAACCAACGGCCCGGATCGTGACCACCGCTGGCGCCACGCACATCATCGATTCCGACTCCCTCGAGTTCGGCTACGCCATTCCCTTCCTCGGCGTCCGCCACGATCCGGTTGCGAAGATGTGCCGCGCCGGCGGACAGCGGTTCGACCTGAATCGCAATGACGTCAAGCGCGTCCAGGGTCCCGCCGTCTCGACGACCGAAGCGGCTTGCTGCACGCGGGGCCCGATGACGGGCGCCGCTTTCACTCTCGCCAGCGGCGAGACGGTCACCGCCTACTTCATGGACTCGTGCGAGCACCCGCACACGCAGGTGTTTGCGCGCAACCACAAGACGTGGGAGCAGGTGATCGTCGATCTCGGCGACGTGAGCGAAGTGGTTCTGCCGTAAGTGGAGCGCGGGCGACCCCGCCCGCGAATGATCAGGAGGGCGCGGGCGAGGTCGCCCGCGCTCCACCTGGTGTACCGTTGACCTGTGACGCCCCAGGCGATCTTCGACCTCCAGAAAAACAATCGAGCCCGCGTCGCTGCCACGGCCGCGGACGAACGCATCGCGAAGATCCATCGGCTCGAACACGTCATTCTTTCGCGGCGCAAAGAGATCCGCGAAGCGATGCATACCGACTTCCGCAAACCTGCGCAGGAAGTCGACCTGACTGAGATCTACGCGATCGTGTCCGAAACCCGGCATGCGAGGCGCCACCTCCGTCGCTGGATGAGGTCGCGGAGGATCCGCACGCCGCTGACGCTCTTCGGCTCGAAGTCCACCGTCCTTCATGAACCGAAGGGCTGCATCCTCATCATTTCTCCCTGGAACTTCCCGTTCAACCTCACTTTCGGACCGCTCGTGTCGGCGATTGCCGCAGGCAACACGGCGATCCTGAAACCGTCGGAGATGGCGCCGGCCTCGAGCGCGTGCATCCGGCGGATCGTCGAAGAGGTCTTCCCGCCGGAGGAGGCGGCCGTTGTCGAAGGCGGCCGCGAAATCGGCGAAACGCTCCTCGAGCTTCCCTTCGACCACATCTTCTTCACAGGAAGCGCGGCGGTGGGACGCGTCGTGATGAGAGCGGCGGCCGAACACCTGACGTCGGTGACACTGGAGCTCGGCGGCAAGTCGCCGGTTCTCGTGGATCGAAGCGCCGACGTCAAACGGGCGGCAAAGCGCGTGGTCTGGGGCAAGCTCGTCAACAGCGGACAGGCCTGCATCTCTCCCGATTACGTCCTCGTTCACGAAGCGGTGCGCGATGAGTTCGTGGCGCACGTGAAGCACGAGGTGGAGCGGCGCCACGTCGAGGATCGAGCCATCATGGTCAGCGACGATCACGCCGTACGCGTGAACCGTCTCATCGAGTCGGCGACCAACGCGGGCGGATCGATCGTCACCGGCGGCTGCTTCGAGGGGCGTGATGGGGCGCCCACGGTCGTGACCGGATCAACCATGGGATCAGCCATGGAGGAGGAGATTTTCGGCCCCCTCCTGCCGATCCTCGCCTTCGCATCGCTCGACGAAGCGCTGCGTATGATCGGCGAGCGCGGGAAGCCGCTCGTCCTCTACGTCTTCGCGGACGATCGCGATGCGATCGACACGATTCTCGCCGGCACATCGGCCGGTGGCACGGTGATCAACCACACGATGGTTCACTTCTACCAGATCAATCTGCCGTTCGGCGGAGTGGGAGAGAGCGGAATGGGTCGCGGTCACGGCTTCCACGGCTTCCAGGCCTTCTCGAACCCGCGGGGCATTCTCGAGCAGCGGATGAAGGTCAGTCCCATCGAGTGGATCGTCCCGCCGTATTCGGCGTGGAAGGATCGCTTCATCGACTTTCTGCTGAAGTGGACGTGAGGCGATTTTGGATTCTGGATTTTGGCCTGAGGTTGGGTTCCAATCCAAAATCCAAAATCCAAAATCCAAAATTGCTGTAAAACGGTCCCGTGCCGGAACCGCTGTTCGCCAACGTCACGCGCAGGTTTCTTCTGCTCATGCTGATCGCGACGGGGCTGGTTTGCGGGTTCGCCGCCGTCGCGTTCCACTGGTTCGTCGATTTCATGGGCTTCCTGCTGATCGACAGGGCCGTCGAACAGACGGGGATCGTCCGGATCCTCGCGGTCGTCCTGATCCCGACGCTCGTCGCCGCGGGCCTGGCCGTGGTGATGGGACGCTTCGCGCCGATGGCATCGGGCGCGAACCTCGCGCGCGTCCGCCGTGCGTATTCGCAGGATCCATCCATCCTCGACGCACGCAGCGTCACGGCCACGGCGATCGGCACTCCCATCTCTCTCGGCTCGGGTGCGCCGCTCGGTCCGGAGGGTCCGCTGGTGGTGATCTCCAGCGGCATTGCCATGGGAGTGGCGCGCCTCCTCCGTGTCCCGAAAAGGATGATCCGCGGCATGATCCCGGTCGGGACGGCCGCGGGCATCGCCGCGATCTTCAACACGCCGATCACCGGCGTCGTCTTCGCGATGGAAGAGGTGATGGGGAGCGCCAGCAAAGGGGTGCTCGGCGGAACGATCGTCGCCGCCGTCGCTGCCGCGGTCGTCGAGCGCATGATCCTCGGCGGCAGTCCGATCCTTCGCGCGCCGAGCGGCACGTGGAGTGATCCCCTCGAGCTGGTCGGTTTTCTCGTGGTCGGTGCCACCGCCGGCCTCGTCTCGGGCGTCGCCATGCGCGCGCTGGTCAAGGTGCGCGGATCGGCGCGCAAGCATTTCCGCCGCCCTGTTCTCCGCGCCGCGGCCGGCGGCGCGGTGGTTGGCCTGATCGGCCTCTATGTCCCCTCGATTCTCGGTGTCGGGTACGAGACCACTTCCCTTTTCCTCCGTGGCGGGGGATCCGCGAGCGAAGCCGGTCTCGCCTTCGGTGCGAAGGTCGTTGCCTTCGTCATCGCGCTGTCGGCGGGCCTCATCGGCGGCACATTCGCCCCGTCGCTGTTTCTCGGAGCGGCGCTCGGCGCCGCGGTCGGCCACGCCGCTTTGCTCGTATTTCCCGGCGCGAACATCTATCCCGGTGCCTACGCGCTGGTGGGGATGGGCGCCTTTTTCGCCGGCCTTCTGCGCGTGCCGATCGCGTCGGTGCTGATCGTCTTCGAAGTGACTGGCGACTACGGGCTGATTCTTCCGCTGATGCTCGCGGTGGCCGTCTCGATCTCGATCTCCCGTGCGATCTCCCCGCACACGTTCACCGAGAAACAGATGCTCGAGGAAGGGTGGCGCGAGCCGGCGGCCACCGATCCGCTGGCCCGGACCTCCGTGGCCGATGCGATGTCGCGCGAGCTCGTGACGGTCACGGCCGATACGAAGCTCGTGGACGTTGCGAAGGTCGCCGAGCGCCACAGCCTCTATCCCGTCGTCGATCAGGAGGGCGCTCTCCTCGGGCTGCTGGCAGGATCGAGTATCGCCGCCGCCATTCGTGACGGACGCACCGAAGAGCTGGTCGCGAGTGCCATCGAGGCGGCGAAACTCGTCGTCGCTCCGTCCGAACTCCTTCTCGACGTCATACGAAAGATGCGGGATGCCGGCGTGGACCGCGCTCCGGTCGTCGAAGGTCGCCGCGTCATCGGTTTCCTGAGCCCGTCCGACATGATCCGAGTCCGCCTGCGCTCGACAGGCGAGGACGACACGATGGAGAGGCATTTCGATCGATTGATCGGATGAGGGTGCTTGGTGCTTGGTAGACCACAGCGCACCGTCACTCGTCACTCGTCACCAAGACCAAGACCAAGCACCAAGCACCCAGCACCCAGCACCAGCATTACCGTCACTGTTTCGTAACGAAAGCTGCCTTCGTAAGGCGCTCGAGCCTGTTAAATCAAACGCCACTCTCACAGGGAGAAGAGACATCGCATGAAAAACTGGATTCTCGCCGCCGTTGCGCTGGTTGCGACGGCTGCCGCGGCACAGGACAATCTCACGCGGCTGCTCAGGCAGCCGGACATTCACGGCAACAGGATCGCCTTCGTGTACGCGGGCGACATCTGGGTCGTCGACGCGCAGGGCGGCGATGCCCGCCGCCTCACATCCGACGAAGGGATGGAGTACTTCCCGAAGTTCTCGCCCGATGGACGCTCGATCGCTTTCACCGGCGAGTACAGCGGCTCGCGTCAGGTCTTCGTCATGCCAGTCGAGGGTGGGCGCCCCAAGCAGCTGACGTACTACAACGACGTCGGCGCTCTCCCGCCGCGTGGAGGCATCGACAACCGCATTCTCGACTGGACTCCCGATGGGAAGAACATCCTCTTCCTGCCGCACCGTCTCCCGTGGGGCGACCGCATGGCCCAGCCTTACGTGATCCCCGCCGAAGGGGGGATGGAAAAAGCGCTGGCGATTCCTGAGGCGGGTGGCGGCATGTACTCGCCCGACGGCACGAAGATCGTCTACACGCCGATCGAGCGCGAGTTCCGCACGTGGAAGCGTTACCGCGGTGGCCGCGCCCAGGACGTCTGGACCTACGACCTGATCCGCAACACTGCCGAACAGATCACGAAAGACCCGGCGACGGACAACCAGCCGATGTGGATCGGCGACACGATCTACTTCACGTCCGACCGCGAGGATGGAAAGCTGAACCTCTGGGCCTACGACACGCGCACGAAGCAGTCGCGCAGGGTCACGGCGCACAGCGACTACGACGTTCTCTGGCCGAGCGCCGACCGCTCGCAGATCGTTTACGAGAGCGGCGGTTACCTCTGGCGATTCGATCCAGCCAGCGGGAAGAGCGAGCGCGTGCCGGTTCGCGTTTCGGGCGACTTCAACAACACGTTGCCCCGTTTCCAGAATGTGAAGTCGAACATCGAGTGGTACACGGTTTCGCCGACGGGCGCGCGTGCTCTCTTCGCCGCGCGCGGCGACATCTTCACCGCCCCTGCCAAGCACGGCGAGATCCGCAATCTCACGCGGACGCCGGGCATCCGCGAGATGAATCCGGTGTGGTCGCCCGACGGCCGATGGGTGTCGTATCTCAGCGATCGGAACGGCGAGGGTTACGAGATCTACATCCGTCCCGCCGACAACGAAGGAGCGGAGCGACAGCTGACGCGTGGCGGCAAAGCGTGGAAGTTCACGCCGTACTGGTCGCCGGACAGCAAGTACCTTGCTTTTGCAGACAAAGACCGCACGCTGCATGTGGTCGACGCCGCATCCGGAACCGTGAGCACAGTCGACCGCGACGAGTATGGCGACATCAATCACTATCGCTGGTCGCCGGACAGCCGCTGGATCACGTACACGAAGCTCAACGAGGCGCAGTTCGGGTCGATCTACGTTTACTCCGTCCCGGAGAAGAAGTCGTACCGCCTCACCAGCGGGATGACCGATGACCTGGAGCCGGTCTTCGATCCGAAGGGCCGCTATCTCTACTTCCGCTCGGCGCGCGACTTCAACCTGACGTTCAGCGCGTGGGAATTCAACTACGTCTACACCGATCCGACGCGCATCTATGTCGGGATCCTGGCGGCTGACGGCCCGCCGCTGCTCCTTCCGCAGTCCGACGAAGAGAAAGCCGCCGCCGAGAAAGCAGCGTCGGCCGATGCTGCGAAGCCGGACGAGAAGAAGGCGGAGGAGAAGAAGTCGGAAGAGAAGAAGAGCGACGCGAAGGTCACCGTCAGGATCGATCCGCCCGGTTTCGAGAATCGCGTGCGGGCCATTCCCGGATCGCCCGGCAACTACTCGAACCTCGACGCGCTCGCCAACGGTGTCCTCTACATGACCGGCGCCTCCGGCAAGCAGGCGCTCAAGTTCTACAACATCGACGACCGCAAGGAAGAGACGATCCTCGACTCTCTTCGCGGCTATGAGCTTTCCGCGAACCGCGAAAAGCTCATCGTCCAGGTCGGAAGCGATTACGCCATCGTGAACGCGAAGCCGGCCCAGAAGCCGGGGGAGGCCACGATCGCTCTCGACCGGATGGAGATGAAGATCGATCCGCGCGCGGAGTGGACTCAGGAGTTCACCGACGCCTGGCGGATTCTTCGCGACTGGTTCTACGACCCCAACATGCACGGTCTGGACTGGAACGCGATGCGAGAGAAGTACGGGCAGCTCGTCCCCCACGTCGCCCACCGCGACGACCTCGACTACATCCTCGGCGAGCTCGGTGGTGAGCTCAATGCCGGCCACGTCTACGTGGAGTCTCCCAGCAACAGCACCGTCAAGCGCGTCGACAACGGCCTCCTGGGTGCCGAAATCGTGCAGGACCCCTCCGGCTACTACCGCATCGACAAGATCTTTCCCGGACAGAACTGGGATGACCGCTACCGCTCGCCGCTGACCGAGGCGGGCGTGAAGGTCAACAAGGGCGATTACATCCTGGCCGTGGATGGCGTCTCGTCCAAAGGAGTGGAGAACTTCTACCGTCTGCTCGAGAACAAGGCCAATCGCGTGGTCACGCTTCTGGTCAACTCGACGCCTTCGGCGGCCGGGGCGCGGCAGGAACGCGTCAAGCCGATCGCGAAGGAGAACAACGTTCGCTACCTCGACTGGGTGCAGTCGCGGCGCGACATGGTCGAGCGCCTCTCCGGAGGCCGCATCGGTTACATCCATCTGCCGAACACCGCGCGCGAAGGCAATGAAGAACTGTTCCGCGCGTTCTATCCCCAGATCGGCAAGGAAGCCCTCATCATCGACGACCGCTACAACGGCGGCGGGTTCATCCCGGACCGCATGATCGAGCTCATCGACCGCGACGTCCTCAACTACATCGTACGGCGCAACGCGAAGCCGACGTCGACGCCCGGTTACGCGCACGTCGGCCCCAAGGCGATGCTCATCAACGGGTATTCATCGTCCGGCGGCGACGCGCTGCCGTACTACTTCCGCAAGCGCGGCATCGGTCCGCTCATTGGAACGCGAACCTGGGGTGGCCTCATCGGCATTTCCGGCAACCCCTCGCTCATGGATGGCGGCCGCGTGACCGTACCTCAGTTCCGCTTCCTCGATACCGAAGGTGTATGGATGGTGGAAGGGGTGGGCGTGGCGCCGGATATCGAGGTCGTCGACCGTCCCGATCTCGTTGCCGCGGGTCACGACCCGTCGCTGGAGAAGGCGATCGAAGTCCTCCTCGAAGAGCTGAAGAAGAATCCGGTCGAACGGGTGGTGGTTCCGCCGCCGCCGTCGGGGATCTAGGGGATTTTGGATTTTGGATTTTGGATTTTGGATTGGCATTCGGCCGGTCCCAAGTCCAAAGTCCAAAATCCGCTTCAATCCAAAATCCAAAATCTAAAATCCAAAATCCAAAATCGAATCACCGCTCCCACGAGAATCGCTCGAGATCCACACGACTCCGGTGATCGAACCGCACCCCTTCCGCCTCCAGGAGCAGCCTCTGCAACTCGTGGTGATCGGAGGAAGCCCGGCGGCTGATCTCGCCCTTCGAGTTGATGACCCGGTGCCACGGTACGTCGTCGGGGCAGGCGTGCATGGCCCAGCCGACGTGCCGCGCGCGCCGGCCCCACCTGGCCAGGCGGGCGATCTGCCCGTAAGTGGCGACACGGCCCCGTGGAATTTGGCGTACCAGCTCGTAGATTATTTTGTAGTCCACTGAAAGTGTTGAGTGCACAAGAACTTGTGCGTCACTTTTTCCTTCGGTACACTTCGAGGTCCCTATGGCAAGAGCATTCGCGTCCGGTCAGATCGCTTTCGGCCTCGTGTCGATTCCCGTCAAGCTGTTCTCTGCCGCCGAGGCGACGGAACGGATCAGCTTCAACATGCTGCATAAGGATTGCGGAAGCCGCGTCCAGCAGCAGCTCTTCTGTCCCAAGGACGAGCGCAACGTCGATCGTACCGAGATCGCCAAAGGGTACGAATTCTCGAAGGGCCAGTACGTCCTCTTCTCCGAGGAGGAGCTGAAGGCGATGGAGGAAAAGGCGACCCAGCAGATCGACATCGCCGAGTTCCTTCCCAGCTCCGAGATCGATCCGATCTATTTCTCGAAAGCCTTTTATCTGGCGCCCGACAAAGGTGGCGATCGCGCCTACGCGCTGTTGTCCAAAGCGCTGCAGGAGACCAATCGCTGGGCGCTCGCCAAGTACGCGGCGCGTGGCAAAGGCTATCTCGTCGTGATCCGGCCGCTCGGCAAGGGCCTCGTGATGCAGCAGCTCTACTACCCCAACGAAATCCGTTCCATGGAAGATCTCGATCTCGGCGAGGCGGAGATCAAGGACAACGAGCTGAAGATGGCGATCCAGCTCGCGGAGATGGGCGCCGCCGAAGAGTTCCACCCCGAGAACTATCGCGACGAAGTGCGGGAGCGCATTCGCGGACTCATTCAGAAGAAGATCGAGGGCGAAGAGATCATCGGCGCACTTCTCGACGAGCCGAAGGCACAGGTCATCGATCTGATGGAAGCGCTCCGCGCCAGCCTAGGTGGCGGATCAGCGAGACCGAAAGCCGCGGCCTCGAAGGACGCGAAGATACCCGTTCGCGCCGAACAGAAGCGAAAGCCGGCCAAAGCCGCGGATGCGCGAAAACCTGCCGCGGCGAAAACAAGGGCCCGCTGATCGACCTGTGAGCGGTTAAAATAACCGCGGATGTCCTTCACAGTCCGGGAAGTGTCCCAGATGCTCGGCCTCTCGGCCGCGCAGATTCGCGGCTACGCCACCAAAGGGTTTCTGACGCCGGAGCGCGGTGCGCGCGGGGAGATGCGCTTCGGCTTCCACGACCTGGTCATCCTCCGTACGGCGGGCGAGCTGTCGTCGTCGAAGATCCCGCGGCGGAAGGTGCGCCGCGTGCTGGAACGGCTTCGCGAACAGCTGCCGGAAGGACGCTCACTCGCGGCCGTTCGGATCGCCGCGGACGGTGACCGCGTGATCGTGCGGGATGGCGAATCGGTCTGGAATCCGGAGTCGGGACAGTCGCTCTTCGACTTTGCCGTTTCCGAGCTGGCGGCCGGCGCGGCGCCTTTCGTCACACGGGCTGCCGAAGAGGCGAAGGCGCAGGAGACTGGAGCCGAAGAGTGGTACGAGCTGGCCTGCGAGCTGGAGTTGACGGATGTCGATGAAGCGATCGAAGCGTATCGCCGCGTCATCGCCCTCGAGCCCGATCATGCCGACGCCCACGTGAACCTCGGCCGGCTCCTCCACGAGCGCCGTGCGCCGGTGGCGGCGGAGAAGCATTACCGGGCTGCCCTCGAGGCCGATCCCGATCACGACACCGCCGCCTTCAACCTCGGCGTGGCGTTCGAGGATCTGGGACGGCTGCGGGAAGCGGTCGAGGCCTACGAGCTGGCGTTGCGAATCAATCCGCAGCATGCCGACGCGCACTACAACCTGGCCGGGATCCTCGAGAAGAGGGGAGACAAGGCCGGCGCGCTCCAACATCTGGGCGCGTACAAGAGGCTGACCGTTCACCGTTGACCGTTCACCGTTCACCGTTCACCGTTCACCGTTAACCGTTCACCGTTAACCGTGGCCTTGGGCCGCGAGTCTCCCACACGTCACTCTGAGCCGCGAAGACGGCGAAGAGTCTCAGGATGCGTAACCTGAGATCCTTCGCCGTCTTCGCGGCTCAGGATGACGTGGGCGTGGTTACGCTCTTCACGGTTAACGGTTAACGGTTAACGGTTAACGGTTAACGGTTAACGGTTAACGGTTAACGGTTGAACGCTTAACGCGCTATTCTTCCCGCGTGACGGTCGCGCCTCCGCCTTCTCCTGCCACCCGCGAGCGGCTCGTCTCGCTCGACGTGTTTCGCGGCATCACGATCGCGTCGATGCTGCTGGTCAACAACCCCGGCACGTGGAGCGCGATCTTCTGGCCCCTCGGACACGCCGAGTGGCACGGCTGGACGCCGACCGATCTGATCTTTCCGTTCTTCCTCTTCATCGTAGGTGTGACCACGGATCTCTCGCTGCGCGGACGTCCGACCGGTGATGCTGTTCGCAGGATCCTGAAGCGTGGATTCCTGATTATCCTCTTCGGGGTTCTCCTGAGCTGGTTCCCGTTCTATTCACGCGGGGAGCTCGCGGGGATCGACAACCCGACGATGCTCGACCGGATCATGTGGAAGATCGACCATCTGCGGATCCCGGGAGTGCTGCAGCGGATCGGCGTCGTTTACATGGTCGCCGCGCTGATCGCGCTCAAGACCACGCGCAGGCAGCAGATCGTCATCGTCGTGGCCATTCTTCTGGGCTACTGGGCGATCATCACCCGCGGGCCGCTGGAACCCGCTCCGGAGACCGTGGCGGCGACCGTCGATCGCGCCGTCTTCGGTGAGAAGCATCTCTGGTCGCAGTCGAAGACGTGGGATCCGGAAGGACCGCTGTCGACGATCCCCGCGGTTGCCACCGGCATGCTGGGCATTCTCGTCGCGCCGTGGGTCCGCGAGAAGCGGGTGCGTGAGCTCGCTCTCTATGGCGCGATGGGCCTGCTGGCGGGATTGCTCTGGGACTTCCTCTTTCCGATCAACAAGGCTTTGTGGACGAGCTCCTACGTCGTCTTCACGGCCGGTTTCGCCTGCGTGATGCTGGCGCTCTGCATCTGGGTCATCGACATCCACCACGTAAGCGGATGGACGAAGCCATTCGTCATATACGGCGTGAACCCGCTCGTAGCGTTCGTCGGTTCCGGTCTCATGGCGAAGATCATCGACATGTGGAAGATCGGCCCTGTCTCCTTCAAGACCTTCACCTATCAGTTGGTGTACGAGCCCTACTTCCCGCCGAAGGTCGCCTCGCTTCTGTGGGGGCTGACGTTCGTGCTCTTCTGGCTCGGCGTGCTGTGGATTCTGTACCGGCGGAAGTGGTTCCTTCGCGTCTGATCTCAATTGCCCGGGAGACCCCGATCCATGTTCGGAGCCATCGTCCTTCTGGTTGCGCAGCTGCATGTGGCGACACCATTCGAAGAGCTGCATCGCTGCACGACGTTCTCGTCGGTGATCCCGCCGGCGCCGGCTGACTTCAGGCCGGCGGCCGCGAAAGTCTTCAATGTCACGGCGAAGCAGTTTGAATTCGTATTCACGCCCGATCTGGTCGTCGATCAGGGCGATTCGGTCACGCTGAACATCACCGCGGCCGATGTCACTCACGGCTTTGCGCTCGAGGAATACATGGTGCAGGGTGTGATCGTCGAGCCGGGCAAGCCTGCGACGGTGAACTTCGTGGCGCACAGCCCCGGCACGTTCACGTTCTTCTGCAACTTCTTCTGCGGATCGGGACACGGAAGCATGTTCGGCCGCATGACCGTCAATGCCGTGACGGCGGCTGCGCCGTCGATCGACAAGTTCACGCCGTCAAGCGCACCGACGGCCGGAGGCACGGTCGTGCTCATCAGCGGCAGCGGTTTTCAGAACGATGCGGTGGTGAGGTTCGGCGCGGTGAATGCCGTATCGACGATCTTCAATTCGTCATCGAGCCTCACCGCTTTCACGCCCGCGCACGCCGCGGGCACCGTCCTGATCACCGTGACGAACCCGGACGGGCAGAGCGCCACCGCCGCGACGGCGTTCAGGTTCGGGGATGCGACGCCCCCGGCAAGGAGACGGCGGGCCGTCCGGCGGTGACCCTAGAACGATGAAATGAACGATGAACGATGAACCAGTAGCTATCCACCTGTCATCCCGAGCGTGAGCGAGGGACCTGGGGAGCGGGCGGCACGAGGCCCGATCTTCGCCCCCCTTCACACCCAGGTCCCTCGCTACGCTACAGGGATGACACGCTTTTCATCGTTCATCGTTCGTTTCTCAACACCCTTCCCGGCAATTTCCCCGTCATCTCCCCGTCTCGCAGCGTGAATTCGCCGTTCACGATCACGTCGCGGACTCCGGTGGAGAACTGATGCGGATCTTCGTAGGTGGAGGGGTCACGGACGGTCTTCGGATCGAAGATGACGATGTCCGCCTTCTTCCCGGCCGCCAGTGTTCCGCGATCGGAGAGTCCCGCCCGCGATGCGGGCAGTGACGTGAACTTGCGGATCGCTTCCTCGAGTGTGAGCAGCTGCTCTTCGCGAACGTATCGGAGGATGCGCGAGAAGGTCGCGTACGCGCGCGGATGTGCTCCACGGTTCCTCATCGCTCCCACGACCGCCCCTGAATCGGATCCGACCGCAACCCAAGGCTGCTTCAGCGCGAGCTTCATGTCTTCTTCGCTCAGGGAGAAAAAGATCGCTACCGGCGAGCTGCGCTCGCTCTTCTCGAAGAGGCGGACCGCTGCTTCGGCCGGATCGACCCCCATCTCCTTCGCGAGCACATTCAGCCGTTTGCCTGTGCCTCGTACGAGCACCGTCGACGCTCCTTCCCGGGTGAGACGTCCGCTTCGCAGAGCGTCTACGATCTTTTGTCGCGTCTCGCCATCGCGAAGGCGCTCCTGGAACTGCGCATAGCCGCCTTCCAGCGCCCACGCCGGGACTGTCGACGTCAGCTCCGTGGACGTGGCCGTGAACGGATAGATGTTCGCACCCACGTCGATGCCCTGCTTCTGCGCCGAGGAGGTCGATGAAGCCGGGAGCGACGGTGAGGCCGGTGGCGTCGATCGTCGTCCGCGCGGTCGCGGAGCTCAGGTCGCCGACCGCGGCAATCGTGTCGCCGCGCACGCCAACGTCCGCGCGCCGCGCCGGGGAACCGGTCCCGTCGATGACATTTCCGTTACGGATCAGGAGCGAATAGTCGGGCGCGGTGACCGGCTGAGGGTTTTGCTGACTGCAGGCCAGGGCGAGGGAGATCAGTAGAAGCGCGCGCATACAAGCAAGAGTCGGGCGCGAGATGGGATGACACAGTTTCGCGACCTCGACAAGACGTAAACTATCGCTCCACTCCGGAGGCTCCTATGGCTGACATCAGACTCAATGTGAACGGGAAGGTGAAGGCGATCACCGCTTCCCCCGACACTCCACTTCTCTGGGTTCTTCGCGATGAGCTTGCGTTGACCGGGACCAAATTCGGCTGCGGGATGGGCCTCTGTGGCGCCTGCACCGTGATCGCCAACGGCGAGGCCATCCGCTCGTGCAGCACGACAGTCGCCGAGGTGAGCGGGCAGAAGATCACCACGATCGAAGGTCTGTCCGCCGACGCGTCCCATCCCGTGCAGAAAGCGTGGATGGCGGAGAACGTCGCGCAGTGCGGCTACTGCCAGGCCGGGCAGATCATGTCCGCCGTGGTCCTCCTGGCGAAGCATCCCAATCCGACCGACGAAGACATCAACGAAGCGATGTCGGGCAATCTTTGCCGCTGCGGTACGTACAACCGGATTCGCGGCGCGATCCATCGCGCGGCGGAGGAGGTGTAGCCATGGCGATCATCAAGGTTTCACGCCGTGACTTCGTCAAGATCTCTTCCACCGCCTCCGCGGGTCTTATCCTCGGCGTCTCCGCTCCGGCGCTCGGACAGAAGAAAAAACCGACCGTGCTCGAGGTCGGACCGTTCATCGAGATCGGCACCGACGGCCTGGTGACGGTCTGGGTCACGAAGTCGGACATGGGGCAGGGGGTCCGCACCGCGCTGCCGATGATCGTCGCCGAAGAACTCGATGCGGACTGGAGCCGCGTCCGGATCCGCCAGGCGCATTACGACAGGAAGTTCGGAGCGATGGGCACCGGCGGCAGCGGCAGCATTCGCTCGATGTGGAAACCGCTGCGGCAGGCCGGCGCCGCCGCGCGTTCGATGCTGCTGACGGCGGCCGCCGCGAAGTTCGGAGCCGACGCCGCGACGCTGACCGTGAAGGATGGCGTCGTCACCGATCCGAAATCGAAACGGACCCTCACGTTCGCGCGGCTTGCCGAGCCGGCGTCGAAGCTCGAGGTGCCGAAGGATGTGAAGCTCAAGGAGAACGCCGACTTCAAGCTGATCGGAAAGAAAGTCGATCGTATCGACAACCGGGACATCGTCACGGGCAAGGCGAAGTACGGTCTCGACGTGCGCGTACCCGGGATGCTGTACGCGTCGATTCTCCGATCGCCGGCATTCGGCGGCAAAGTGGCTCGGCTCGATGACACGAAGGCGAAGAGTGTGCCGGGCGTTCGCCATGTCGTGAAGATCGACTCGATCGGGACGGATCTCCCGTGGAACGGTGTCGCCGTCGTCGCCGACTCGACGTGGGCGGCGATGAAAGGGCGCGAAGCTCTCGACGTGACGTGGGATGCCGGCGCCGCAACCGCCGAATCGACGGCTACTCTGCGCAAGCGCCTCGACGAGGACGTGAAGTCCGCGCGCAGCATTCACGATGCCGGCAACGTCGATCGCGCGATGTCAGCGCCCGCGAAGACCATCGAAGCCACGTACGAGCTGCCGTATCTCGCGCACGCGACGATGGAGCCGCTCAACGCCGTGGCCAGTGTGACGGCGAACGGCGCGGAGCTGTGGCTCGGCACGCAATTCCCGAACTGGGTGAACAGCTCCGTCGCCGACGCCCTGAAGCTGAAGTCCGAGCAGGTGAAGGTCAATGTGATGATGCTCGGCGGCGGCTTCGGGCGCCGCGCCAACCCCGACTTCGCACTGGAAGCGGCTCTGGTGTCGAAAGCTGTGGGTGCGCCGGTGAAAGTGACGTGGACCCGCGAAGACGACATGCAGCACGACTTTTACCGGCCTGCCAGCCATCACCACGTGCGCGCCGGGATCGACAAGGACAACAAACTCGTTGCCTGGCATCACCGTTTTGCGGCGCCGTCGATCAGCGCGTACTTCGATTCAAAGTCGCGCAAGCCGTGGGACAGCGAATCGGGCGGGCTCGACGATCTGCCGTACGCGATCGAGAACATCGGCGTCGATTTCGCGCTGGTGCCGTCGGTGGTCCCGCGCGGATGGTGGCGATCCGTCGAGCACTCCATCAACTCGTTCGTCATCAACTCGTTCCTCGACGAGATCGCGCGCGAGACCGGCCGCGATCCGATCGAGCTGCAGCTTTCCCTGCTGCCAGCAGGAAAGAAGATGGGAACGGGTGACTTTCCTTTCGAAGCGGACCGCCTCCGCCGCGTGATCGAGATCGTCCGCGATCAGTCGGGCTGGGGAGGCGCGCGGGCCGGTGAAGGCCGCGGCCGCGGCTTCGCGGCGCAATGGTCGTTCCTCAGCTACGCGGCGCAGGTCGCGGAAGTCTCGATGAAGGACGGTGAGGTGCAAGTCGAGCGGATCATCTGCGCGGTAGATTGCGGTACGCCGGTCAATCCGGACGGCATCCGCGCGCAGGTCGAGGGCGCCATCGTCTACGGGCTCAGCGCTGCGCTGCATGAAGAGATCACGATCGAGGGCGGCGCGGTTCAGCAGACGAACTTCCACGATTTTCCGCTGCTTCGGATCAACGAGATGCCGAAAGTCGAGGTGCACATCGTCCCGAGCAACGCGGCCCCGACCGGTGTCGGCGAACCGGGGCTGCCACCGGTGGCTCCGGCCGTCGCGAACGCAATCTTCGACGTGACCGGGAAACGCTTACGATCATTGCCGTTCAAGCTGACCTGACATGCACGAGCTGCAGAGAATTCACGAGGCCGTCGGTGCGCTCCTGGGAGCGCACAAAGCAGGGCTTCTCGTGACGGTCATCGGCACGCGCGGATCGACTTACCGCCGGCCGGGGGCACGATCGGTGATCGGCGAGGACGGTTCCGTGACGGGGGCAATCTCGGGCGGCTGCGTCGAGCGCGACATCGCCCTTCGCGCCAAAGCGTGGGTCGCTGATTTCCAGCCGCGCGTGGTGACGTACGACTCCTCCAGCACCGAGGACATCGTGTTCGGGCTCGGCCTCGGATGTCGGGGGAAGATCGAGATGCTCGTGCAGCCGTTCGATGCCGCGCATCCGCCGGCGCTGCCTCCGATTCCGCGGCACGAGCGGCTCATGTGGACAACGGCGTTCGAAGGACGGGTCGTGCTCGAAGAAGAAATCGAGCCGCAGCGCGCGGTGGCGGTCTTCGGCCGCGGCCCCGATACCGAGCCGGTGGCCAACGTGGCCAACGCCATCGGCTGGCGCGCGGAGATCTTCCAGTCGTGGGATGAGCCCGATCTTCGCGGCTTCCATGCCGTCGTGATCATGACGCACAACTTCCTGCACGATGTGGCGCTGGTGCAGGCAGCGTTCGCATCGGACGCCGAATACATCGGACTCCTGGGTCCGAAATCGAGGGGCGAAGAGATTCTCACGCAGATCGGCGTCGTGACCCCCGACATGCGCCACCGCCTCCACGGCCCCGCCGGCCTCGACCTCGGCGGCGAGACACCCGAGGCCATTGCGCTCTCGATCGTGGCGGAGATCCAGGCGATCTTTCACGATTCGACCGCCGAGCCGTTGCGCGAGAAGGATGGACCGATTCATGACCCGGCCGAAAAGGATTTTGGATTTTCGATTTTGGATTTTGGATTGGCCCGAAATCGAGAAAATCCAAAATCCAAAATCCAGAATCCAAAATTGCCCGGCCGTCCCGAATGACGATCGCGGTGGTCCTCGCGGCCGGCGGTTCGTCGCGACTGGGCCGGCCGAAGCAGCTGCTCGATTTCCACGGCGAACCGCTCATCGTTCACGCGGTGCGCGTCGCGCTGGGGGTTCAGTGCGAGCGGACGCTCGTGGTCTGGAGCCAGGCTGCACCCCCACCTCCGCTGCCGGACGTCGAGCTCATCGAAAACCCTGACTGGGCCGAAGGAATCAGCAGCTCCATTCGCGCCGCGGTTCGCGCGGCGGGGGAGGGAGGGCGGCTGCTCCTGACTCTCGTCGACCAACCGCTCGTCACTGCCGGACATCTCCGGACGCTTGTGGAGACGAATGCGCCGATCGTTGCGACCGGCTATCGGGGAATCGCCGGTGTACCCGCCGTTTTCGGCCCGGAGTTTCGTGACGAACTGCTGGCGCTGCGCGGCGACCGCGGCGCGCGCGCGGTGATCGAGACGCATGGGGCGGTCGTGATCCCGTTCGAGGCCGCGGCAATCGACGTCGACAGCGAAGAGGACTACCGGAAGCTGTGACCCCCGGGCCTGGCAAGAGTGATGAATGCAGACGGAGGTCTGCAATGAAGACAGTATTACCCCAGTTCAATCCTCAGGCGTTCGCGCTGCTCCGGATCGTCGCCGGAATCATGTTCATGATGCACGGAACGCAGAAGCTTTTCGGGTGGCCTGGCAGCGGAACGCCGGTCGCGTATGCGTCGGTCCCAGGCCTGGCGGGGATCATCGAAGTCGTATGCGGCGTGATGATCGCGATCGGCTTCTTCACAGGAATTGCGGCGTTCATCGCCAGCGGCGAGATGGCCGTCGCGTTCTTCATGGCCCACGCGCCGAACGGATTGAATCCGCTGCTCAACCAAGGCGAGCTCGCGGTCATCTACTGCTTTCTGTTCCTGTATATCGCCACGCGCGGCGCCGGGATCTGGAGTGTCGACGGGGCGGCCGGGCGGCGGAGAGAGTAGCGAAGAGAAGAGAGAACAGCGGAGAGGGAAGAGGGTTTCGACGGGAATGGTGAATGGTCAATGTTGAGTGGTGAATGGTGAAAGTGAACCGCTTCACCGCTTCACCGCTTCACCATTTACCATTGAAGTATTCGTCGCCATACAGCTCGTGGTCGCCGCGGTTGTCGACGTGCGTCCATTGAATTCCCGTCAGGAAGCCGCAAAGGTCGAGTGTCTGGGTCGAAGCTGTGGCCGTGACGAGCAGCAGGAAGAGGAGTGAATATCTCGTTCGAGCCTCCGAGGGCATTGGACCCTGGACCCTGGACCTTGGGAGTGACGAAGTTCACGTCATCCTGAAGCCGGCGAAGCGCGGCGAAGGATCTCAGGTTGCGCAACTTGAGATCCTTCGGCGTCTCCGCGCCTCAGGATGACGTGCAGGGACCGACCGCGACTCGTCACTCGTCACTCGTCACTCCCAGGGTCCAGGGTCCAAGGTCCAAGGTCCAAGGTCCATTTTCCGAGGGTCCAGGGTCATTTTATGGGCACGCGCGGGTCTCTCCACAAGCCGGCGTGCCGCTGCGCGTAGTCGATCGATACGAGGAACTTCGACAGAAGCCGGTTGCCGATCCGGGCGCGGCTGACATCGGCCAGTGTCACGTCGACTTTCTCGAACACCGTGCCGGCGATCTCGACGCGCGCGGCAACGGCGCGGCCCGCTGCCGACGTTCCCCTCGGAAGGATGAGCGTGTCGGGGATGGCCGTGTCGAGCGCCGCGGGCAGCCTCCGTCCGTCGACGATCACGGCGATCGCCGGTTCGTCCTCGAACCGGTAAATCGTCATCCCGTCGGTGTGGATGCCTTCCTTCTGATACGTGATGAGGCCTTCGACATAGTTGATGGTGATGGCGTGCTCCGACCACGCGTCGAACCCGATGATGGCATCGCCGACCTTCGAGAGATCGACGTAGATCGGATCGAGGGAGACCGCTTCCCGCGCATTCGTCAGCGACAGGGTGGCGTGGCGCGGTTGTCCAGGGAGAAACGAAGGGTTGACCATGGTCCGCGGATGGGCCGATCCGAGGAAGTAACGCCCGGCGCGGTTGTCGAGGGTGACCGTGTCGAGACGCAGGAGATTGTTCTCGATGGTGAACGAGAGATTGACCTCCTTGTTCCTCTCACGAGCCTCCACGCCGCGTGAAATGGCGGACTGACACCCTGCCAGCAGAATGCAGCACATTGTGGCTGCTGTCCTTGCTCTCTTCATCGTTTTGGATAACATTCGCCGTCTCGCCACGCGCCCTCGTGCAAACGAGGTGCTAAAGGACACCATTCAATGACAAATCTCCCGGAATTCAAGAACGAAGCGCTCACAGACTTCAGCAAACCCGAACACCGCTCCGCCATGGAGCGCGCTCTTCAGAAGGTCAAAGGAGAGCTGGGACGGGAATATCCGCTGGTCATCAACGGAAGAAAAGTCACCGGTCTCAAGACCTTCGACTCCATCAACCCATCGCACAAGGACGAGATTCTGGGCCGGTTCCAGAAAGGAACGAAGGCCCACGTCGAGGAGGCGATCGACGCCGCGGCCGCCGCATTCGAGAAATGGAAGCGCGAGCCGGCTGCAACCCGCGCCGGACTCCTGCTCAAGGCCGCGAAGCTCCTCCGCGAGAGGAAACACGAATTCTCCGCCACGATGGTCTACGAGGTGGGCAAGACCTGGCCCGAGGCTGACGCCGATACGGCCGAGGCGATCGATTTCCTGGAGTTTTACGCGAGAGAGGCGTTGCGCTGGGGCGCCGACCATCCCACGACGCGCATCGAATCGGAACACAACAGGCTCGTTTACATCCCGCTCGGTGTCGGAGCGGTCATTCCGCCGTGGAACTTCCCGCTGGCCATCATGGCCGGAATGACCACCGCGGCGATCGTCACCGGCAACACGGTCGTTCTCAAGCCCTCCTCCGATGCGCCGTGGATCGCCTATCGATTCTTCGCGCTGCTCGAAGAGGCTGGCATGCCGCCGGGGGTCGGCAACTTCGTCAGCGGTTCGGGCGGCGAAGTCGGCGATCCGCTCACGCAGAGCCCGAAGGTCCGCTTCATCGCCTTCACGGGATCGAAGGAAGTCGGCCTCCACATCAACGAAGAAGCGGCGAAGGTTCCGAAGGGTCAGCTGTGGATCAAGCGCGTGATCGCGGAGATGGGCGGCAAGGACGCGATCATTGTCGACCGCGAGACGTCGAATCTCGATGAGGCGGCGGCGGCAGTCGTCGCGTCGGCGTTCGGGTTTCAGGGGCAGAAGTGCTCGGCGTGCTCGCGGCTCATCGTCGACGAGGCGATTTACGACAAGTTCGTGCCGATGGTGGTCGAGAAGACGAAGAAGCTGAAGATCGGGCCGCCCGAGGCGGCGGATTCGCAGGTCGGCCCCGTCGTCAACGAAAAGGCGATGAAGAAGATCAAGGAGTACATCGACAAGGGCTCGAAGGAAGGACGCCTGGTCGCTGGCGGAAACGTGCAGGCGAAGGATGGGTTTTACGTCGAGCCGACGGTCATCGCGGACGTCGATCCGCACGCCACAATCGCGCAGGAAGAGATCTTCGGACCTGTCCTGGCTGTGATGAAGGCGAAGGACTTTGACGACGCGCTGCGCATCGCGAACGACACGCAGTATGGGCTCACCGGAGCCGTCTTTACTGACAACGAGGAGAAACTCGAGCGCGCCAGCGAAGAGTTTTTCGTGGGAAACCTCTATCTGAATCGCAAGTGCACGGGCGCGCTGGTCGGCGTGCATCCGTTCGGCGGGTTCAACATGTCCGGCACCGATTCCAAAGCCGGAGGGCGCGATTACCTCGGACTCTTCCTGCAGGCGAAGTCGATCGCAAAGAAGATCAAGAAATCCTAGAAGTGGAGCCGCGGGCGATCCGCCCGCCGGGGGTGACACGGTCATGCGTGGGACCGCGGGCGGGATCGCCCGCGGCTCCACACTGTGGCTAGTTATCCAGCTTGAAGTTGACGGTCAGGTTGAAGATGACGTCGACCGGCTGGCCGTTGAGCGTGCCTGGTTTGAACTTCCACTGGCGCACTGCCCGCTCGGCCGCTTCCGCGAGACCCATCGGCAATCCCTTGATGACTCTGACGCGATCGACGTTACCGTTCTTGTCGATCGTCGCTTCGACGATGACCACACCCGACACGCGCGCATTCCGCGCGATCTCCGTGTACTCCGGTTCGACTCGGTTCGTGACCTTTGGCGCCTTGACGTCGCCGCCGACACGAAGCGGTCCGCTGGGAGGAGCAACAGGAGCTTCCACGCCGCCCGTGCCGTCGCCTTCCTTGCCCGTGCCGGTACCGCCGACCTTGCCACCGACGACTCCGCCGATCTCGCCGCCGACCACCCCACCGATCTGACCGCCGACAACGCCGCCAATTTCGCCACCGACGACGCCGCCGTGCTGGCCGCCAGGCACGCCACCGACGACACCGCCCGGCACGCCGCCATCAACTGCCGCCGGCGCTGAACCCTGAGAAGGCTCGGACGAGGGGGCCAGGTCTGAGACGCCGGCCGAAGTCACTGGAATGGGGTCAACGACTGGTACTTCCTTCGGAACCTCACGCGGCTGGACGAACGTCTGCTGGACAGGCGTCGGCTCGACCCGCGGCTGAACCCTTGGGGTCTGGGGCGCGCTGTTCGTAGCCGCTGGCGGAGGGGGCGGGGGAGGAGGAGGCGGCGGAGGAGCCGCGCCCTGCGTCACGAACGCACTGATTGGTTTCGCCTCGGCGTCGACCTGATGCGAAGCGGTCGCGCCGACTACGATGATGGATCCAACGAGAACTCCATGGAGCGCGAAAGAGGCAATGGAGGCCTTCCAGCCACCCTTTTGTCTCTTTTTGTCAGACTCGATAAGCTGCTTCTGGAGATCCATTTATTTTCTCCTGTCTGCATCTATTATTAGCAGATCCGATACCAAGCCTTTTCTTCTTTCAGATCAATCATTTACAATGGCATTGATATGAAATTCCTGCCATGGAATCCGGCTCCATTTCTAGTGCTGCTGGGAGGCTGCGCCAGCAGCCTTGCCCCGATCCCTGAGGCATGGAAGAGTCCGCCTGCCGCCCGCGCATTCACGCGGGCTGAACTGCGTCGAACCGTCATCGACACGTCGCCGGTGGCGAGGAGCCCGCGGGATGTGGCCGAGGCCGCTGAGGTGGGGGTCGTTACCGATGCGGAAGGCGCGCGGATCTACCGCGGGAGCACGCCGCTGACGCCGCAGTATCGAGAGATCGAATCCTTCGACGTCTCTCTCGATCGCCGGGAGATCGTTTTTTCCGCAAAACGTGACGCGAACTTCGACGTCGGCCTGGTGTCACTCGACGGGAGTCAGGTCAACTGGATTCCGGAGGAGCCGGCCGATGAAGTCGCCCCGCGCTGGGCGCCTCGTGGCAACAAAGCCTCTTTCATCGTCCGGAACAAGGCTGGCGACCTGATCCGCACGGTCCACATTCCCACGGCCTTCCAGTTGATCGTCGATTTTCCGTTCGGCATTGTGCGAGGACTGGCGTGGGACGACGCAGGTGAACGCTTCGCCGTGTCGTGGGAAACGGCCGATGCGTCGCAGCGCATCGAGACCATGAAGTACGACGGGGTGGGGCGCAGGATCGCCGTTCCGCCCGCGATCGACCTGGCCGTCAACGTCACTCCCTTCGGCGGCGGACTGATGCTGAGACCGGAATCGATGGTCTACAACGAGCGCCTGCCCCTGGTCATCTGGGTCACGAACGGCCAGAAAAACAGCTGGAACGACGCTCGGGGCGAACTGATGAAAGATGGGGGGATCGCGGTGCTGGTCCTCGACGGTCCACCTGATGCCACCGTGATGAACGCGATCGCGGAGACGGCATGGATCGACCCCAGGCGGATGTTCGCGGTCGGCGCCACGGTCCCCGGGACGGTCTCGATCGTCGGCGATGCGTTGGTGCCAGCCGGTTTCTACCGAACCACACCCGAAGTCATTTCCGTGCATCCCTCTGGCGTAGAATCTCTTGCGGCGGGGTGGATTCGCGCCCAGCAGTAGCCGTCATGGTGTCAGGTCTGGAAAAACAACTTTTCTTCCAGAATTGGTGTGCCACGCGTGGCACACCAATTCTGGAAGAAAAGTTGTTTTTCCAGACCTGACACCATGACAAACCGGATTTGCGAGGGTTCTTTGGCCACAGATGAAACCGTAAAGAAGTCGACGGCGCGGGAGTACTACGAAGCGCTGCTGATCGCCGTCATTTTCGTCAATTTCGCGCGCATCTTCGTCTTTCAGGCCTTCAAGATCCCCACCGGCTCGATGGAAGACAACCTGAAGATCGGCGATCACATCATCGTCAATAAATTCATCTACGGCCCCAACGGCCTCGGACCTCTTTCCGCGGTGGCGCCGATCCGCGAGGTGCGGCGCGGCGACATCATCGTTTTCAGATATCCGCTGCAGCCGGACACGGATTTCGTGAAGCGGGTGATCGGCATGCCGGGGGACGAGATCGAGATCCGGGACAAGAAGGTTTCCGTGAACGGGAAGCGGCTCGACGAACCGTACGTTCTCCACGAGGACCCGCAGGTGTACCCGAATCAGCCCGCGTTGCCGGAGCCGTACCGGTCGCGCGATCAGTTCGGCCCCTACACCGTGCCGCCCGACTCGTATTTCGCCATGGGCGACAATCGAGACCGTTCGAGCGATTCGCGGTACTGGGGAACGGTGCCTCGCTCGATGATCAAAGGGCGGGCATTCATGGTGTACTGGTCCTTCGCGAGCGAGCCTCCGCCACCGGGCAGCCCGCCCATCGAGCGTTTCAAAGAGCTGGTCGGAGTGGTCATCCACTTCTTCGACCGGACCAGGTGGCAACGGACCTTTTTCATTGTCGACAGCAAATACCACTACACGCCTGATCCACCGGGCGAGAGAAGTACCCCCTATGGTTTCGAGTGAGGACGCGGGAGCGCCGACGACGACGGCAATCGATGAAGCCGAGGCGGTCGTGGTCGACCGCAGCGAGCATTCGATTTCCCGGCGCCGGATCCCGGAAAACGTACTGAAGGTCCTATACCGGCTGCACCGCAGCGGATACCGCGCGTATCTCTGCGGCGGAAGCGTGCGCGATCTGCTGATGAACCGCACGCCGAAGGACTTCGACATCGCCACGGATGCGCATCCGGCG
>CALMZP010000171.1 GCA_937870635.1 uncultured Acidobacteriota bacterium
GAGACAAGCAGTGAAAAATGTCATGGTGTCAGGTCTGGAAAAACAACTTTTCTTCCAATAGTGATGTGCGCGTTGCGCACATCACTATTGGAAGAAAAGTTGTTTTTCCAGACCTGACACCATGACATTCCAAGGAGAACTTGAATGCGGATTGCGATCGAGCACCACACTACGCGCGAGAAGGCTCGGAAGATCGTGGAGAAGCGTCTGCGCGATGCCGAGAAACAGTACGGACAGATGGCCAGCGATCTCGACTGGGAGTGGCATGGCGACACGCTTCACGTCAATGTGAAGGCGAAGGGGATGCACCTGAAGGGGACGCTCGAGGTGACCGATACGACGGTGATCGTCGACGGAAAACTCCCTCTGCTGGCGAAGCCATTCGAGTCGAAGATCCGCCACAGCGTGGAGCGGGAGGCGGAGTCGATGTTCCGAACGGCTTAGCGCTCCACTACTCGACGTGCAGGATCTTCTTGAGCGCGTCTTCGTTCGGATCGACGAAGAGCTTGCCATCGACTTCGACGGCCGGATCCGTGCCGAGATGGACGGTGTTCCGCGTGTTGATCTGCTCCGGCCTGACGAGCTCGTGAGCGATCTTGAATCGTTTCAAAAAGCCTGCGATGAGGCTGGTCTTCTGCTTCCTGCTTCCGGGTAGAAACCGTACGGTCATTCTTCCCCCTCCCTTTCCCTCACTTGTGGGTGAAACGCAAACGGTAAGCCTGAATCTGCCAACTGTCAAATAACCCCTTTCTCCGGCTAAGCCACGGCAGTCTCCCGGTACTGGATCTCGTACAGCTTGCGGTAGAGCCCGGCAATCCCCATCAGCTCGTCGTGGGTGCCTCTTTCCCGGATCTCGCCGTGGTGGAAGACGAGGATCGTGTCGGCCGAGCGGATCGTGGAGAGGCGGTGAGCGATGACGATGGAGGTGCGGCCCGCCAGGAGGGTCTGGATTCCCTGCTGGATCAGCTGCTCGGTCTCCGTGTCGATCGAGGAGGTTGCTTCGTCGAGGATGAGCACCGGCGGATTGAAGGCCAGCGCGCGGGCGAAGGAGAGGAGCTGCTTCTCGCCCACCGCGAATCCCGCCCCCCGCTCCCGCACCTGCGCCTCGTAACCCTCGGGCAACCGGGAGATGAAGCGGTCGGCCTGAACGCGTGCGGCCGCTGAGCGCACGGATTCATCGCTGATGGCCGGATCGCCGAGCGAGATGTTCTGTGCAACGTTGCCGGAGAAGAGGAAGAAGTCCTGCTGCACGACGGCAAAGAGACGGCGCAGCGATGCCATCCGGTATTCGCGGATGGAGATCCCGTTGATGAGGATCTCCCCCTTCTGCACCTCGTAGAAGCGCATCAGCAGCGCGGTGACGGTCGTCTTGCCGGCGCCGGTATGTCCGACCAGAGCGACGCGGTCGCCCGCTTCCACGCGGAACGACACGTTCTTCAGCACCCACTCCTCGTCGTGATACGCGAACCAGACGTTCCGGAACTCGATCGACTCGAACTTCTCGATCTCCCGCGTCCCGTCGTCGACGATCTTCACCGGTGTATCGAGCAGCTTGAAGATGCGCTCGCTCGCCGCCATCGCCGCCTGCAGGATGTTGTATTTTTCCGACAGATCCGAGATCGGCTCGTAGAAACGCTGCGCGTACTGGAAGAACGCCACGAGGACCCCGAGCGACATCGTTCCCCGGATGACTTCGCCGCCGCCGTACCAGACGATGAGGGCGATCCCGATGGTCTGAATGAGCTCGATGACCGGGTAGAAGACCGCGTAATAGAAGATCGAGTCGATGTTCGCGTCGCGATGCCGCAGATTGAGCTCATCGAACTTCGCCGCCTCCCGCTCTTCTCGGTTGAACAGCTGCACGGTGGCCATCCCGGAGATGTGCTCCTGCAGGAATGCGTTGATCGCCGCGATGCGCGCGCGCACGGCGCGGTAGGTGATCCGCGCGCCGCGGCGGAACCACATCGACACGACCACGATGAACGGGGTGATCGAGAACAGGACCAGAGCAAGGCGCCAGTCCATCCAGAACAGCACACCGACGATGCCGAGGAGGACGAAGATGTCGCCGAAGATGGCGACGAAGCCGGCGGTGAACAGCTCGTTGAGCGCATCGACGTCGGTCGTCACACGGGTCATGAGACGGCCCACCGGATTGCGGTCGAAGAACTGCACATCCAGCCGCTGCAGATGACCGAAGATCTGCTTGCGCAGGTCGTACATGATGTACTGCCCCATGAGGTTCATGAGGACCATCTGCGTGTAGAGCACCGCGAATCCGCCGACGAGCGTCGCCAGATAAAGCGCAGCGGCGAGGTTGATGCCGCTGATCGGATCGAGCGCCCATCCGTACGACTGCAGCCACTGGCCGATGCGGACGCTCACCCCTCCCGCCTCAGCACCGGCGGCCGGCTTGACGTAGAGGTCGATCGCGACGGCGGTGATCGCCGGGCCGGCCAGCTCGAGGATCGACGACAGGATCACCAGGCCGACCGACATCCCCGCCCGCACGCGGTACGGCCGAAGGTAGCGGAAGAGCCGGCGCGTGAGCGTCTTGTCGAAGGCTCTCGCGCCTTCTTCCTCCTGCCGTTCGATCGCGTCACTCACGCGGTCTCCTCCAGCTCAGCCTCGATGGTCTGGCGGCGGTAGAGATCGGCGTAATAGCCATCGCGCTCGAGCAGGGATTCATGCGTGCCCCTCTCGACGATGACTCCGTCCTCGAGAACCACGATGTGGTCCGCGTCCTTCACCGACGATACGCGGTGCGAGACGATCAGCACCGTCCGTCCCTCGCGAACCGTGCGCAACGCATCGAGAATGCGTTCCTCGGTCGCCGTGTCGACGGCGCTCAGCGAGTCATCGAGGATCAGGATGGCCGGCTCACGGACAAGCGCCCGCGCGATCGCCGTCCGCTGCTTCTGCCCGCCCGAGAGCGTGATGCCGCGCTCGCCGATCACGGTTCCGAGACCCTGAGGAAACGTGGCGACGTCGCCGGACAAACCGGCGAGCGACGCGGCGTGCGCGATCTCCTCATCCGTGGCTTCCGCCCGGCCGAAACGGATGTTCTCCGCGATCGATTCGGAAAACAGGAAGCTCTCCTGGGGCACCACACCGATCCATTCGCGCAGCTGATGGATCGAGACCGCTTCGATCGGGATGCCGTCGATGAAGATCGTCCCCGAGGGCGGCTCGAACGTCCGGGTGATGAGCGACAGCAGAGTCGACTTGCCGCTCCCCGTCCGCCCTACGATACCGATCGTCTGTCCCGAACCAATCTCCAGATTCACGTTGCGAAGGACAGGACGTCCGTCATACGAAAAGGTGAGGTCGCGGATGGCCAGATCGCCGCGCACCTTCAGCTCCTCGCGAGCCGACCCTTTCTCGGCGCCCGGGCCGGCGGGAACGATCCAGACCTCGTGCAGGCGCTTCATGGAAGCCATGCCGCGCTGGAAGAGATTGATGACCCAGCCGAGCGCGATGAGCGGCCAGATCATCCGGCCGAGGTAGAACTGAAAAGCGACGAATGCTCCGATGGTCAGCTGGCCGGCGATGATCCGCCGGCTGCCAAGGAAGAAGATCACGACGAACATCACGCCGATGAGGGCGTGAAGCATCGGATAGAACGTCGCGGTGAGGCGGATCAGAGTCCGGTTGCGATCGACGTACTCGCGGTTCATCCGCTTGAACGTCTCGATCTCATTCTCTTCCTGGGTGAATGCTCGCACGACACGGACGCCAGCCAGGTTCTCCTGCACGCGCGCGGAGATGTCACCGAAGTAGTCCTGCACGGAGCGGAAGCGGACGTGGATCCGCTGGCCGAAGTAGGAGACGAGGCCGGCGACGACGGGCACGGCGACCAGCGAGATGAGCGCCATGTCGGGATCGATGCGCAGCATCATCACGAAGGCGCCGCCCACGACGAGGATCGACGAGAGCGAATGCATCGTGGCCGGGCCGATGAGCATCCGGACCGACGAGAGGTCGTTCGTGGCTCGCGACATCAGGTCGCCGGTGCGCTGGTCCTGGTAGTACGAGAGCGGCAGGCGCTGCAGGTGCTGGTAGAAGTCGTTGCGCATGTCGTACTCGATGCGCCGCGACGCTCCGATGATGATCCAGCGCTGCAGATAGAGAAAGACCCCCTCCACGGCCGCGGCGCCGACGATGAGAAGTCCGTAGCGCACGAGCGTGCCGCGCGTGACCGCGACGCCCAGCTCGTTAACGGCGTTGCCGATGATGAGCGGCTGGATGAGCTTGAACGCCGCCGACCCGACGACGCAGGAGGCGCCGAGGAGGAGCGGGAATTTGTAGAGACCAAAGTAATGCAGAAGCCGCTTCGCCGGAGTCACGGGCGGACATTGTAGCTACTCCTCGCGGAGTGGCAGCCGCTTCATCTCCTGCAGCGTGATCCGGAGCACGGAGCCGAGGGTGAAACCAGTTGGAAAACAATGAGGGATGCGGATGCCGGCACCGCTCAATTCCAGAAAGTCGAGCGGAGGGCGGCGGCGCGCCAGCACGAAGAGGAGTTTGCGCGGGAGATCCTCTCGGTCATCCGCGTTCAAATGAAGGGGCTGGAGGTAGTAGCCGAAGTGCATGTTCCGCAGCGCGGGCGTTCCCCCGGCGAACTCCGGCAGCGTGACGCTGAGGCGGATGGAGCCGAAGATCCAGTTCAGCTGGGCGAATTCGCCGCGCCAGAAATCTTCTTCCTCCTCGGTGAGGTGCTCGAGACGCATGGGACGCGCATTGTCGCACTGGAGAGCGACAGCTCGCTGCGGCGTGGAGCGCGGGCGATCTCGCCCGCGTTTGTCGCCGCGCTCGGGAGCACGGTGGAGCGCGGGCGACCTCGCCCGCGTTTGTCGGGGCATCACCGGGCGCAGCAAGCTGCCACACTCCGGCGGGCGGGATCGCCCGCGGCTCCACTCAGTCCGCGCCGTAGGGCACTTCTCTCCGGCTGAAGAGGACACACGCCTGCGCGAGCGCGATCGCGGCAACCACGAGCGCCTTGGCGATCCACACAGCGTCGAAATGAGGGACGACCTCCGGGAACAGCGTCTGGCTCGCGGCCGTCACTCCCATCTCGATCTCCGGGTGGACGCGAAGGAACTCCCCCATCGCCCCTCCCCGTCCTCGCACCAGCGCGAGGATCCCCTCCGTTGCCGAGAATCCGACCTGGAGCAGGAAATAGATTGCGATGTTGAAGTAGGCGCGCGTGAAGCTCGCGAACAACACGAGCAGCGCACACGTCGTCAGCGCGACGACGAGGACGTTGAGAAGGAGCGGCCACGGTACGAGATCCGTCCCGCGCAGGAGGCGGGTCACGCTCTCCGCCAGAAACGCGAGCGTTCCGGCGATGCCCACGGCGGCGAGAACGCCAGCAACCCGCGAGAGCAGATAGGTCCAGCGCCGCAGAGGCCGCGACACGACGAGCTGCAACGTTCCGCTCGAGAACTCCGGTCCGACCACGCCGGAGCCCGCGACCAGCGCCAGCAGACCCACGAGCGATGGCCAGACCGCACCCGGGGTGTTGAAGCTCGCCACGCCGAACCCGATCATCACCAGGAGCAGCAGCAGGGCGACGTAAAACACGTTCGTCACGTGGCGCCGAACAGTCTCGCCGATGACCACCGCGCTCATGACGTCCCTCGAAAAATGCCTTCCAGATCGGCGCGATGCGCGCGCACTTCCACGACACCGGCACCCGCGGCCGCGAGCTCTCTCACCACTTCCGCGACGTCGTTTTCCGTCTCCACGGCGGCGACGACGGTATTCTCCTGCGGGGCCGCGCCCGCGATCCGCTCCACCACCGCCGCATCGAACCCCGGCAGAAGCCGGATGGCAACGACGACGCGTCCCGCATGGCGCAGCGTCTCCGCGCGCGCGATGACTCCCCCATTGAGAAACAGCACCCGGTCACAAACCTTCTCCACCTCGGCCAGCTGATGCGAATTGAGGAGCACGGCCGCGCCGCGGCTCTTCTGCTCCTCGATCAGGTCGCGGACGAGCAGCACGCCATTCGGGTCGAGTCCGGACGTCGGCTCATCGAGAAACAGATAGTCGGGCTCGTGGATGAGCGCCTGACACATGCCGATCCTCTGCAGCATCCCGCGCGAGTACTGCGCGAGCGGCTGGCCGGCGGCGTCGTCGATCTGCAGCCGCTCGAGGATGGTCCACATCCTCGCGTTCGCCTCGCCGCGCGGCACACCCGAGAGCCGGGCCATGTAGCGAAGGAACGCCCACCCGGTGGCGCGGCGATCGAAGTTCATCCGCTCGGGCACGAACCCGGTGCGCCGCCGCACGGCGAGATGATCGTTCGGCAGGCCGTCGACCACGACCTCACCTTCATCCGGGTGCAGAAACCCGAGGAGACACGACATCAGCGTGGTCTTGCCGGCGCCGTTGGGGCCGATCAGTCCAACCACCTCGCCGGGGGCGAGGTCGAGATCGACGCCATGGAGGACCTTGTGGCGGCGCGTCAGCGAACGGAAGGTCTTGTGGAGGCCGCGCACGCGGACGCCGCGCTGCGCATCGGCGGTCATTGCTGCTGTTTGCGGCGGAGACCTTCGACGATCTCGTCCATCTTCTTCTGATGAAACTCGTTCAGCTCACGCTGCAGCTCCGACTCGGCCATTTCGGCGACATCTTCCGTGTAGACCTTCTTCAGCTCGCCGCCGAGATAGACCTTGGTTTCGAACCGCCACGCCGGCCGTGACAGAAACTCGGTCTGGACGGTGAGCTTCTTCGATCCGATGTCGAACGCATCGAGGCGGCCCATCGGGGAGCTGCTTGGTTCCGTCATCAGCCTCTCCTCACGCTGCGCCGGCATTTTGCTTCGGCGCGTGATTCGATCTGCCGGACGCGCTCGCGAGACAGGCCGAGGATCTCGCCGATGTCGCGAAGGGTCAGCTCCTCGTCCTGGAGCACGCCGTAGCGCAGCTTCAGGATCGTGCGCTCGTCCAGCGGAAGCTCTTCGATCGATCTCTGGACGGCGCCCTGCTGGCGGAGGTTCGTGAGGTGCTCGATACGCCGGCCGTCGATCTGCTGGGACATGCCCGGCGTGAGGTCGTCGAGCTCCCAGAACACTTCCCAGGCGTCGGTGTTGGGATTCGTATTCAGGAGCAGAGCGGCGAGCTCGCTTTCACTGATCGCGAGTTTTTCCGCGATTCTCCGCGTCCCGCTCGCCACCAGAGTGGCCACGTTGTCCGTCGAGCGGTTCAGAAAGCTCGCCACTTCGCTGATGCGCTTCGGCACGTTGTCGGTCACACCGTGGCGGAGCGTCAGCACGAGCCGCTCCTTCGGTGAGAGCTCGGACATGTGAGCGAGTAGCTCCTCGCGACGTGAAGCGACCTGCATCTCGTCTTCAGCGGACGGGATGCTGGTCTGTTCGATGACGTCCGCCAGCTCGGTGTGCGACTCCTCGTCCAGCTCCGAGCTGAGCGAGAAGTTGTCCGTGCTGGCCTGCATGAGCGTCTGCACTTCGCGCACGGTGACGCCAAGAGAGGTCGCCAGCTCCTCGGGTGTGGGGATCTGGAGGCCTTCGTTCATCGCCGTGGAGATCGCTTTTTCGAGACGGTACATCATGTTCGCTCGTTTCGGAGGAAGGCGGAACGCGCCGCCCTGCTCGGAGAGCGCGTGCAGAATCGCCTGGCGAATCCACCAGACGGCGTAGGTGATGAACTTGACGTTCTTCTCGGGATCGAACTTCCTCGCGGCGTGGATCAGTCCGATGTTTCCCTCGTTGATGAGATCGAGGAAGAGAACGTGCGTGTTGCGGTAACGCTTGGCGTACTGGACGACGAACCGCAGGTTTGCCTTGACCAGTTCCTCGAGCGCGGCCTTGTCGTTCTCCTGAACGCGCTTGCCGAGCTCACGCTCCCGCTCCGGCGTCAGGAGCGGGTATTGCGCGATCTCCTGCAGATACTGGCTGAGAAGATCCTTCTCTTCTCGTTCTTCGAAGCGGGCCATGGGGGGCTTGGAGGCCCGATTCTACACCTCGGCGGGGGGCCGATTTCAGAATTGAGAATTGAGAATTGAGGATTGAGAAAGGCTCTCTGGCCCAATTCTCAATCCTCAATTCTCAATTCGCTGGCGCAGGCAGCGACGGCACGACCGCGGGCTGCGCTTCGCCGCGGTGGCAGGTCCAGCAGGTGACGACCGTGTGCGCATCGGGGATGGTCGAGACGTAGTCGTCGTTGATCTGGTGGGTCATGCGGATCATCGTGCGGGCGGCGAGCTTCGTCGGCTTCGCATCCGAGGGGAAGTCGAGCTCCGGTTCGGCGGCGCCGGGGACGGCGACCGGCGCCGGCGCGTGACAGTAGTCGCAGCCCACGCCCAGCGCCTGGGTGAAACGCTTCATCGCGTTGATGAGCTGATCGCGGGAGATGTTCGGCGGCAGGACCTGGAGGTTGTGAAACTGCAGATCGTCGGTCGCAGGCGGCTGGGCCTTCTGCTGCTGAATGTTGGCGCAGGAAAGGAGGAGCATCGTCGAGGCGATGAGGAGGGTCGCGCGCATCGGACCATGATAGCGAGGGTTGATAAAGGGCGACCCGCCGCCGAGATCGTTGAAGCCCCCGCCGCCCTGCTCCGTCCCCTCCGCGCGCGGGCATTCGCTCTTCTCGACTTCCCCACGCCACCCAGCGACGGGCACGGCCTGCCGACCATGATCGCGCAGGCAATGACAAAGACCCTTCATGCCGGGGTTCTCCTCCTGGCTGCTCTCGAGCGCATGTGACCACCGCCCGCGGGAGGTTTCGACGCCGGAACTTTATTGGAGTGCGCGGCTGGAAGCGCGCGTACTCGATTCGAGCACCGGCGAGCCCGTCCGCGAGGCTGTCGTGGTAGCGGTCTGGCGGAAAATCAGCAGCTATGTCCAGCGGTGGGTTGGACTGTACCGCCCGAAGAAGGGCGAATCAGGGACTATCACATCTATTTTGCCCGTAATGAGAACGGCCTATGGAAGATCGTTCAGTTTTAAAGGAGGACCGTGAAGATGGCTGGTTCCGGCGTCTGCCGCCGCAGACACGTGTGCTGTTCATCGGCCTGGCAGTGCTTGGAAGTTGTCACATCGCCACCGGGCCGCCCTTCTATTACAGCGCGCCGATCCGGACGCGTGTGATCGACGAGCACACCGGTAGCCCGAACGGGGGCGTGGTCGCTGTCGCGCTCTGGGTCGCCGACCGGGGGTGGGCAAGCGCCGAGCCACTCTATGCCGATGAAGCGGTAACGGATGCGAACGGAGAGTTTGTGATTCCCGCCATGTGGCCCCGGCTCCGCCGGCCCTTGACGTTACTCTGCATGAACGATCCGGAGATCTGGCTCTACAAGCCCGGTTATCACATTTCGCGACTCAACAACACACCAAGACACCCATACGGCTACACGGGACCATGCCGCTTTTATGCGTTCAAGCGTCATTCGTACTGGAACGGCAAGACGATTCCCCTGCAGCCCGCAACAACGGTGAAGGAACAGGCCCATGCACTCGAGAGGATTTTATCAATCGCCAGCGCCGCCGACCTCGAGCCGCGTGCGCACCCAAACCTGTGGAGAGCCGCGATAACCGGGTACCGAAGCCTACCTCGAGAATTTCGCTACACAGGTTTCGGAAATCCTGAAGATGACTGGAACGCAGCCTTTGGAACGGAGCCCTAGATGAGCCGAGCGATAAGCTTCAACCTCATGAACAAAGGATCATCGACCTGCCTGAAACAGGTGTCGCCCGTTTCAGCATCATTCCGACCGCAGCAGCGTTTTTTGCGATCGACGACGTCAGCTGGGAGTAGCGGCACGGCGCGCTCAGTGTGCGGCGACGGGCATGTCGAGACGGCGATAACGCGTCGTTCCCGGCATGCAGCTCTTGTTCGTCACGTGATAGAGGTATTCGTCCCGGAACTTCTTGACGGACGAGATGACCGGGCCGATGGCGGCATCTCCCAGCGCGCAGAGCGATTTGCCGCCGATGTTGTCGGCCATGTCGAGCAGCAGGTCGGCATCCTGCTGCCGCCCTTCCCCACGCTCGAGGCGATCGAGGATCGACTCCATCCAGTTCGTGCCTTCGCGGCAGGGCGTGCACTGACCGCACGATTCATGCGCGAAGAATTTCGACAGGCGCCACACCGCGTCGACGATGCACACGGTCTCGTCGAGCACGATCACGCCCGCCGAACCGAGCATGGAGCCGGCCTTCATGACCGCATCGAAGTTCAGCGGCAGGTCGATCTCGTCGGGCTTCAGCATCGGCGCCGACGCGCCGCCGGGGATCACCGCCTTCAGCTTCCTGTCTCCGACGATTCCGCCGCAGTGGTCGTAAATGAGCTCCTTGAGGTTCACGCCCATCGGGAACTCGTACACGCCGGGCTTCTTCACCCGTCCGGACACGCAATAGAGCTTCGGGCCGGTGTTCTTCGGGGTGCCGAACGACTTGAACCAGTCGGGACCCTTGCTGATGATGAACGGCACGCAGGAAAGCGTCTCGACGTTCTGGACGACCGTCGGTCCGCCGAACACGCCGACGACCGCCGGGAACGGAGGCTTCACGCGCGGCTGGCCGCGATGGCCCTCGACGGACTCGATCAGACCGGTCTCTTCGCCGCAGATGTACGCGCCGGCCCCTCGATGCACGGTGATGTCGAAGTCGAATCCGCTGCCGAAGATGTTCTTGCCGAGAAAGCCCTTTGCCTGGGCTTCTTCGATCGCTTTGTTGAGCACCGTCGAGCCGTAGTGGAACTCGCCGCGGATGTAGATGTACGCCATCGGATTGCTGGCGATCGCGTACGCGGCGATGATCATCCCCTCGAGAAGAAGATGCGGATCCTTCTCGATGATGACCCGGTCCTTGAACGTTCCCGGCTCCGCCTCGTCCGCGTTGCAGAGAAGGTACGTCGGCTTCGGCGCATTCTTCGGGACGAAACCCCACTTGTTGCCGGTGGGAAATCCGGCACCGCCCCGGCCGCGCAGCTCGGAATCCTTGACGAGCTGGACGATCTCTTCCGGCTTCATCTGCAGCGCCTTGCGCGCCGCTTCGTATCCGCCGCCTTCGAGATACACCTCGATCGACTTCGAGTTCGGCTTGTCTACGTTTGCGGTGAGTACTTTGATCGGTTCCATGACGGTCACTTCAGGTTCGTGAGCAACTGCTCGATCTTCTCGACCGACATGTTCTCGTGGTAGTCGTTGTTGACCTGCACGACCGGCGCCGTGTTGCACGAGCCGAGGCATTCCACTTCGCCGACGGTGAAACGGCCGTCGGGAGTCGTCTCCCCCGGCTTCAAGTCGAGCTTCTCGCAGAGATGCTCGTAGATGTCGTACGCGCGCGTGACCATGCAGCTCAGGTTCGTGCAGACCTGCAGGTGGTATTTACCCACGGGTTTCTGGTTGTACATGTTGTAGAAGGAAACGACACCGAACACCGTGGCCGGCGACAGATCGAGCAGCTCGCTGACGTAGTGCACGGTCTCCGGGGAGATCCAGCCCCACTGCTCCTGCGCCAGGTGCAGCGCCGGCAGGAGCGCCGCTTCCTTCGTCGGATAGCGCGTCAGGATCCAGTCGAACTTCTTCTTCGCTTCAGGTGAGAACTCAACCTTCTTCGAAGGATCGGCGAAGCGGTCTTTGGCGTACGGGTTGTCGGGATGAAGGTCGGCCATGAGGCACTACGTCCAGTCGAAAGCTCTCTTCTTCCAGACATAGATGTAACCGATGCCCAGCAGAAGGACGAATACCAGCATCTCGCCGAATACGAACCAGGAGATGCCGGCAGGTGTGAGGGTGGCGTTGCGATAAATGACGGCCCACGGATAGAGGAATGCCGCTTCGATGTCGAACAGAATGAACAGCATCGCGATCTGGTAGAACTTCACGTTCACGCGCTTGCGGCTCTCGTCGAGCAGCGGCACACCGCTCTCGTATGGCGCGAGCTTCGACGGATTCCGCTGCTTCTTCCCGATGATCGTGTTCAAACCGAGGAACACCGCGCCGAGGATCGCCGCGGCAAGGATCATGAGCAGGATGGGAACGAAACTGTAGGTCATGATGAGGGGCGCTGCAGAAACGGCGCGAATGCTAACACGAGGTTGTCATGGTGTCAGGTCTGGAAAAGCAACTTTTCTTCCGTTCTTGCCGGGATGACGGTCCTAATCAAAAAGGGAAGAAAAGTTGCTTTTCCAGACCTGACACCATGACAACCGGGCTTCGCTCGGATGAACTAAGCCGCGTTGTCCGTCAGATACGACATCGCCGACTCTCTCGTATCGAAGATCCGGAAGATGGTGTCCAGCTTGGTGATCTTCAGCAGCGCCAGGATGCGATGCGACGGCTTCACCAGCGCCATCTTCCGCTGCCGGTCCTCGAACTTCTGCAGATAGCCGATCAACTCGCCGAGCCCCGTCGAGTCCATGTAGTTGATGGCCTCGAAGTTGATCATCACCGGTCCGGTCTCGTCGTTCAGAACCTTCTCGAGGAAACTGGAGAACTCGCGCGCGCTCTCACCGAGCTTGATCACGCCCTGGATGTCGAGCACTGTCACATCGCTGACGCGGTTCTTGATGATGTTCATTTTTCAGAGTTTATCCTACCGATCCGGTCCGTCACCAGACTGACGAGGGTCAGGACGATCGCCCCCACGATGGCCCACCCGAAGCCGCCGATGTCGAACCCCGGGACCAGCCAGGCCGTCAGCTCGAGCATGATCGCGTTCAGGACGAAGAGGAACAGCCCCAGAGTCAGCACCGTCAGCGGCAACGTGAGGACGAACAGGATCGGCCGCACCAGAGCATTGAGCAGGCCCAGCACCAGCGCGGCGATGGCCAGGCTCACGAGATCGCGATAGTAGAAATTCGGAACGAAGTACGCGACCACGAACAGGGCCACGGTGTTCAGCAGCCACCGGAGGATCAGTTTCACTGCCACTTCTCCGTCACGTCGATCTTCCGTCCGGCCAGTTCCTTCATGAAGAGCTCCGCCGGAACGCATCGCTCCTGCGGCAGCGCTCCCTTCGGCGAGGTCTGGCCCCTCGCCATCATCAGCGCCACGATCGACGCCGGGAACGCCGTCGTCCGCATCATGGCCGACAGCCCCGTCTTCGGATCATACCGGTCGATGATGTCGTACGTGAGCCGCTTCCCTCCTCCGGCGAACTCGACGCGCACGAGAACCACGTCCGGCTCGTCATGCGGGAGGCTGGCTACGAGGAGCTCGCCCAGAACGCGGCGCGGTGCCACCGCGACGTCCCCGGCCTGGATCACATCGCTCGAACAGAGACCGAGGTCGATCATGGTCTTGAATTTTTCGCAGTGGCCCGGGTACCGGATGGTCTTGTAATCGAGCTCCCTCACCTTGCCGAGGAAGGTATCGGGGAGCGTGGACGTGCCGCCCGAGGTCTGGAACGCTTCCATGCGCCCGAACGGTGCCGGAAACTCCAGCGTCTCGATCTCCGTCATCGACTCGACCTCGGTGATCTTTCCGCCCCGCACCACGCGGGCGCGTTCGATGTACTCGTTGATCAGGCCTTCGACCGAGAAGACCATCTGATAGTCGAGCGGAGGCTTCGGATTCTGCGGCAGACCTCCGACGCGGATGTGAATCTCGTCGATCTGCTCGAACCGCGCCTTCGCGTACGCCTTGGAGAGCAGGCCGCGGACCGGCACCTCCGCGCCCCGCAGCCGCTCGGCCACCCGCTGGTTCATCGAAGCCGTGTAGAGTTGGAAGGTGATAGTTTCAGTTTGCCCTGGCGTGAGTGTGATTGGTGCTGAAGCTGAGAATTCTGCTCTCATAATTCTAACAATATAACCATCAGGGAAGACATCCTTCAGACCAAGGAGAGAGAAAGGATTGATGGTTCCATCAATAGTGAAGTTTAATCCAGATAGGACAACACCAGATGCACTGTCACCTCTGCTCAAAATAGCAATGGCTCCTGTGGGTCCTGACACTATTGATACTGGTGTTGTTCCCGAAGAATAGAGGATAGGACCAACATCATCAGGGGGAAGGTTGAAGAATGTAGGAACCCCCCCTACGATTGTAAGTACTTGTCCGGACGTTCCCCCTGTGGGG